>NZ_JPOS01000040.1 GCF_000759025.1 Phaeodactylibacter xiamenensis
GGTCAACACGCCTTCTGTATTTCAGGGCGTCGCAGCCGATGTAGAAATTGAGTTTTGCCTGGCTACCGTTGACCCGCAGGGAAACCCAACCGATGGCATTACGCGCACCCCAACCAGTGTCACTGCTTTCGGCACTAATGACGAGGTGAAGTTTAACTCCAGTGGTGGGAAAGACGCCTGGCCGGCAAGTGACTACATGAACTTTTGGGTTTGTGATATCAGCGGCGGCATTCTGGGTTACGCACAGTTCCCCGGTGGCCCTGCCAGTACCGATGGAGTGGTTGTTGATTACCAATACTTTGGGGATATTGGCACCGCTACCGCTCCTTTCGATAAGGGCCGGACCGGTACGCACGAGGTGGGGCACTACCTCAATCTTCGCCACATCTGGGGGGATGGCAACTGCAACGCCGACGACTTCGTCAGTGATACGCCACGGGCTGGCGGGCCAAACTACACGGGTTCACCTTGTAATTTCCCCGGTAGCAACTCCTGTAATGGAGGTACCGGTGATCTTCCTGACATGTTCCAAAACTACATGGACTACTCCGATGATGGCTGTATGAACCTCTTCACGCAAGGCCAGACTGCCCGTATGCGGGCTTTGTTTGAGCCCGGTGGCGCCCGTGCCAGCCTGCTGAACTCTACCGCCTGCGGCACCCCCGTAACGCCTACCTGCAATGACGGCATCCAAAACGGCGATGAGACCGGCGTAGACTGCGGCGGAAGCCATTGCCCACCCTGTGCTGTGCCTTGTGCCGATCCGGGCTTTACGTCCAATACCATAACGACATCAGCGGATGGTGCTTGGTCCGTATACGCCATGGATTTGGACGGTGATGGCGACGCGGATGTATTATCGGCCTCATATAGTGATGATAAGATAGCGTGGTACGAGAATGACGGCAGCGGCAATTTTGGTGCGCAGCAGGTCATAACGACATCAGCGAATAGTGCCAGGTCCGTATACGCCATGGATTTGGACGGTGATGGCGACGCGGATGTATTATCGGCCTCTTTTAATGATTATAAGATAGCGTGGTACGAGAATGATGGCAGCGGCAATTTTGGTGCGCAGCAGGTCATAACGACATCAGCGGAAGGTGCTTGGTCCGTATACGCCATGGATTTGGACGGTGATGGCGACGCGGATGTATTATCGGCCTCTTCGTGGGATGATAAGATAGCGTGGTACGAGAATGACGGCAGCGGCAATTTTGGTGCGCAGCAGGTCATAACGACATCAGCGGATGGTGCTTGGTCCGTATACGCCATGGATTTGGACGGTGATGGCGACGCGGATGTATTATCGGCCTCTTCGGTTGATGATAAGATAGCGTGGTACGAGAATGACGGCAGCGGCAATTTTGGTGCGCAGCAGGTCATAACGACATCAGCGAATGGTGCCAGGTCCGTATACGCCATGGATTTGGACGGTGATGGCGACGCGGATGTATTATCAGCCTCTTCGGTTGATGATAATATAGCGTGGTACGAGAATGACGGCAGCGGCAATTTTGGTGCGCAGCAGGTCATAACGACATCAGCGGATGGTGCCAGGTCCGTATACGCCATGGATTTGGACGGTGATGGCGACGCGGATGTATTATCGGCCTCTTCGTATGATGATAAGATAGCGTGGTACGAGAATGACGGCAGCGGCAATTTTGGTGCGCAGCAGGTCATAACGACATCAGCGGATTTTGCCAGGTCCGTATACGCCATGGATTTGGACGGTGATGGCGATGCGGATGTATTATCGGCCTCTAATGATGATAATAAGATAGCGTGGTATGAAAATGACTGTGTAGGAACCTGCCCCACACCAGAAAACATAACGATAACTTACGATTGTGGCGGAGAGGTTGTCCTGCATTGGGACATTACCGACCCGGATACGCTGGTCCAATCCTATTCAGTAACAATGGATACGAATGGTCAGGAGTTCACCAGTTATACCGGTCTTACTACATCTGAATTAACGATCCCTGCCGGTACCCTTCAGCCAGGGACAGATTATGAGTACACCATTACAAGTAGCTGCGGGGCCAACACTACAGGCGTTATTGACGGCACAGAGATCAGAGATCCATTACCGGAGATCATTATAAGCAATGTGGTTCAGCCGGACTGCCAGGGCAATGATGCTGGAGGTTTCGACGTAACCGTAACAGACGACTGCGGAGCATTCTACAATATCAGTGTTGGGGCAACGACTTTCTTTAATGTCCCTGCCGGTGCGACGGTTACATTTATTGATTTGGAAGGTACGCCGGCCGGTATGACACATCAAGTCAATATTGCATTAGCCGATGCGGGCCCATGTGATTTAAGCGTTGAAGAAGTAGCCTGCCTGAATGCGGTAACTGCATCTGAGTTGATCTACACAGCCGACACTAGCCCTCCCGATGCATTGTGTGCGAATACCACTGTATTTTTTGATGCATCCGGTCAGGCATCCATCAACCCACAGGATGTAGACGGTGGCTCCACAGACGATTGTGCAACCGTGCTAAACTACGCTATCGACCAATCCCAGTTCACTTGTAGCGATGCACCTGAGGTGATGGTGCAGCTGGAAGTAGGAGATGGAAACCCCGCAACGGGATCAGGAACCTGTATGGCTGCTGTAACGCTCATTGATGACTTGCTACCCTCGGCAGTTTGTCAGGATTTAAGCATAGACCTGGATGGTTCGGGTATGGCCAGTGTCTCTCCACAGGATGTAGACGGTGGTTCCACCGATAATTGTGGAGTGGCTAGCTTGACCCTTGATATAACCCAATTTTCCAGCGCGGACATCGGTCAAAATCAGGTCATACTGACCGCAGAGGATGCTGCCGGCAATTTAAATAGCTGCTTAGCGACTGTGACGGTGAATGGGGCATCGCCAAATTGTTCTGACGGTATTCAGAATGGGGATGAAACGGGAGTGGATTGTGGAGGGAGTTGTATACCTTGTGCTGTGCCTTGTGCCGATCCGGGCTTTACGTCCAATACCATAGCGACATCAGCGGATGGTGCCACTTCCGTATACGCCATGGATTTGGACGGTGATGGCGACGCGGATGTATTATCGGCATCATTAAATGATGATAAGATAGCGTGGTACGAGAATGACGGCAGCGGCAATTTTGGTGCGCAGCAGGTCATAACGACATCAGCGAATAGTGCCAGGTCCGTATACGCCATGGATTTGGACGGTGATGGCGATGCGGACGTTTTATCAGCCTCTTCGACTGATGATAAGATAGCGTGGTACGAGAATGACGGCAGCGGCAATTTTGGTGCGCAGCAGGTCATAACGACATCAGCGGATGGTGCCGGTTCCGTATACGCCATGGATTTGGACGGTGATGGCGATGCGGATGTATTATCAGCCTCTTCGCTTGATGATAAGATAGCGTGGTACGAGAATGACGGCAGCGGCAATTTTGGTGCGCAGCAGGTCATAACGACATCAGCGGATGGTGCCAGTTCCGTATACGCCATGGATTTGGACGGTGATGGCGATGCGGATGTATTATCAGCCTCTTCGCTTGATGATAAGATAGCGTGGTACGAGAATGACGGCAGCGGCAATTTTGGTGCGCAGCAGGTCATAACGACATCAGCGAATGGTATCAGGTCCGTATACGCCATGGATTTGGACGGTGATGGCGACGTGGATGTATTATCAGCCTCTGATAATAAGATAGCGTGGTACGAGAATGACGGCAGCGGCAATTTTGGTGCGCAGCAGGTCATAACGACATCAGTGGAAGGTGCCAGGTCCGTATACGCCATGGATTTGGACGGTGATGGCGATGCGGACGTTTTATCAGCCTCTTCGCTTGATAATAAGATAGCGTGGTACGAGAATGACGGCAGCGGCAATTTTGGTGCGCAGCAGGTCATAACGATATTATCGTATGGTGCTGCCAGGTCCGTATACGCCATGGATTTGGACGGTGATGGCGATGCGGATGTATTATCGGCCTCATTAAATGATGATAAGATAGCGTGGTATGAAAATGACTGTGTAGCCCCCTGCCCCACACCAGAAAACATAACGATAACTTACGATTGTGGCGGAGAGGTTGTCCTGCATTGGGACATTACCGACCCGGATACGCTGGTCCAATCCTATTCAGTAACAATGGATACGAATGGTCAGGAGTTCACCAGTTATACCGGTCTTACTACATCTGAATTAACGATCCCTGCCGGTACCCTTCAGCCAGGGACAGATTATGAGTACACCATTACAAGTAGCTGCGGGGCCAACACTACAGGCGTTATTGACGGCACAGAGATCAGAGATCCATTACCGGAGATCATTATAAGCAATGTGGTTCAGCCGGACTGCCAGGGCAATGATGCTGGAGGTTTCGACGTAACCCTAACAGACGACTGCGGAGCATTCTACAATATCAGTGTTGGGGCAACGACTTTCTTTAATGTCCCTGCCGGTGCGACGGTTACATTTATTGATTTGGAAGGTACGCCGACCGGTATGACACATCAAGTCAATATTGCATTAGCCGATGCGGGCCCATGTGATTTAAGCGTTGAAGAAGTAGCCTGCCTGAATGCGGTAACTGCATCTGAGTTGATCTACACAGCCGACACTAGCCCTCCCGATGCATTGTGTGCGAATACCACTGTATTTTTTGATGCATCCGGTCAGGCATCCATCAACCCACAGGATGTAGACGGTGGCTCCACAGACGATTGTGCAACCGTGCTAAACTACGCTCTTGACCAATCCCAGTTCACTTGTAGCGATGCACCTGAGGTGATGGTGCAGCTGGAAGTAGGAGATGGAAACCCCGCAACGGGATCAGGAACCTGTATGGCTGCTGTAACGCTCATTGATGACTTGCTACCCTCTGCGGTTTGTCAGGATTTAAGCATAGACCTGGATGGTTCGGGTATGGCCAGTGTCTCTCCACAGGATGTAGACGGTGGTTCCACCGATAATTGTGGAGTGGCTAGCTTGACCCTTGATATAACCCAATTTTCCAGCGCGGACATCGGGCAAAATCAGGTCATACTGACCGCAGAGGATGCTGCCGGCAATTTAAATAGCTGCTTAGCGACTGTGACGGTGAATGGGGCACCGCCAAATTGTTCTGATGGTATTCAGAATGGGGATGAAACGGGAGTCGATTGCGGCGGCAGCAATTGCCCACCCTGCGCTGTGCCTTGTGCTGATCCGGGCTTTACGTCCAATACCATAACGACATCAGCGGATGTTGCCAAGTCCGTATACGCCATGGATTTGGACGGTGATGGCGACGCGGATGTATTATCGACCTCATTAGATGATGATAAGATAGCGTGGTACGAGAATGACGGCAGCGGCAATTTTGGTGCGCAGCAGGTCATAACGACATCAGCGGATGGTGCCTATTCGGTATACGCCATGGACCCGGAACGCGAACAACGGCTAAAAGAAATC
>NZ_JPOS01000041.1 GCF_000759025.1 Phaeodactylibacter xiamenensis
TTCTGATGGTATTCAGAATGGGGATGAAACGGGAGTCGATTGCGGCGGCAGCAATTGCCCACCCTGCGCTGTGCCTTGTGCTGATCCGGGCTTTACGTCCAATACCATAACGACATCAGCGGATGTTGCCAAGTCCGTATACGCCATGGATTTGGACGGTGATGGCGACGCGGATGTATTATCGACCTCATTAGATGATGATAAGATAGCGTGGTACGAGAATGACGGCAGCGGCAATTTTGGTGCGCAGCAGGTCATAACGACATCAGCGGAT
>NZ_JPOS01000042.1 GCF_000759025.1 Phaeodactylibacter xiamenensis
ATGGAGGTACCGGTGATCTTCCTGACATGTTCCAAAACTACATGGACTACTCCGATGATGGCTGTATGAACCTCTTCACGCAAGGCCAGACTGCCCGTATGCGGGCTTTGTTTGAGCCCGGTGGCGCCCGTGCCAGCCTGCTGAACTCTACCGCCTGCGGCACCCCCGTAACGCCTACCTGCAATGACGGCATCCAAAACGGCGATGAGACCGGCGTAGACTGCGGCGGAAGCCATTGCCCACCCTGTGCTGTGCCTTGTGCCGATCCGGGCTTTACGTCCAATACCATAACGACATCAGCGGATGGTGCTTGGTCCGTATACGCCATGGATTTGGACGGTGATGGCGACGCGGATGTATTATCGGCCTCATATAGTGATGATAAGATAGCGTGGTACGAGAATGACGGCAGCGGCAATTTTGGTGCGCAGCAGGTCATAACGACATCAGCGAATAGTGCCAGGTCCGTATACGCCATGGATTTGGACGGTGATGGCGACGCGGATGTATTATCGGCCTCTTTTAATGATTATAAGATAGCGTGGTACGAGAATGATGGCAGCGGCAATTTTGGTGCGCAGCAGGTCATAACGACATCAGCGGAAGGTGCTTGGTCCGTATACGCCATGGATTTGGACGGTGATGGCGACGCGGATGTATTATCGGCCTCTTCGTGGGATGATAAGATAGCGTGGTACGAGAATGACGGCAGCGGCAATTTTGGTGCGCAGCAGGTCATAACGACATCAGCGGATGGTGCTTGGTCCGTATACGCCATGGATTTGGACGGTGATGGCGACGCGGATGTATTATCGGCCTCTTCGGTTGATGATAAGATAGCGTGGTACGAGAATGACGGCAGCGGCAATTTTGGTGCGCAGCAGGTCATAACGACATCAGCGAATGGTGCCAGGTCCGTATACGCCATGGATTTGGACGGTGATGGCGACGCGGATGTATTATCAGCCTCTTCGGTTGATGATAATATAGCGTGGTACGAGAATGACGGCAGCGGCAATTTTGGTGCGCAGCAGGTCATAACGACATCAGCGGATGGTGCCAGGTCCGTATACGCCATGGATTTGGACGGTGATGGCGACGCGGATGTATTATCGGCCTCTTCGTATGATGATAAGATAGCGTGGTACGAGAATGACGGCAGCGGCAATTTTGGTGCGCAGCAGGTCATAACGACATCAGCGAATAGTGCCAGGTCCGTATACGCCATGGATTTGGACGGTGATGGCGATGCGGACGTTTTATCAGCCTCTTCGACTGATGATAAGATAGCGTGGTACGAGAATGACGGCAGCGGCAATTTTGGTGCGCAGCAGGTCATAACGACATCAGCGGATGGTGCCGGTTCCGTATACGCCATGGATTTGGACGGTGATGGCGATGCGGATGTATTATCAGCCTCTTCGCTTGATGATAAGATAGCGTGGTACGAGAATGACGGCAGCGGCAATTTTGGTGCGCAGCAGGTCATAACGACATCAGCGGATGGTGCCAGTTCCGTATACGCCATGGATTTGGACGGTGATGGCGATGCGGATGTATTATCAGCCTCTTCGCTTGATGATAAGATAGCGTGGTACGAGAATGACGGCAGCGGCAATTTTGGTGCGCAGCAGGTCATAACGACATCAGCGAATGGTATCAGGTCCGTATACGCCATGGATTTGGACGGTGATGGCGACGTGGATGTATTATCAGCCTCTGATAATAAGATAGCGTGGTACGAGAATGACGGCAGCGGCAATTTTGGTGCGCAGCAGGTCATAACGACATCAGTGGAAGGTGCCAGGTCCGTATACGCCATGGATTTGGACGGTGATGGCGATGCGGACGTTTTATCAGCCTCTTCGCTTGATAATAAGATAGCGTGGTACGAGAATGACGGCAGCGGCAATTTTGGTGCGCAGCAGGTCATAACGATATTATCGTATGGTGCTGCCAGGTCCGTATACGCCATGGATTTGGACGGTGATGGCGATGCGGATGTATTATCGGCCTCATTAAATGATGATAAGATAGCGTGGTATGAAAATGACTGTGTAGCCCCCTGCCCCACACCAGAAAACATAACGATAACTTACGATTGTGGCGGAGAGGTTGTCCTGCATTGGGACATTACCGACCCGGATACGCTGGTCCAATCCTATTCAGTAACAATGGATACGAATGGTCAGGAGTTCACCAGTTATACCGGTCTTACTACATCTGAATTAACGATCCCTGCCGGTACCCTTCAGCCAGGGACAGATTATGAGTACACCATTACAAGTAGCTGCGGGGCCAACACTACAGGCGTTATTGACGGCACAGAGATCAGAGATCCATTACCGGAGATCATTATAAGCAATGTGGTTCAGCCGGACTGCCAGGGCAATGATGCTGGAGGTTTCGACGTAACCCTAACAGACGACTGCGGAGCATTCTACAATATCAGTGTTGGGGCAACGACTTTCTTTAATGTCCCTGCCGGTGCGACGGTTACATTTATTGATTTGGAAGGTACGCCGACCGGTATGACACATCAAGTCAATATTGCATTAGCCGATGCGGGCCCATGTGATTTAAGCGTTGAAGAAGTAGCCTGCCTGAATGCGGTAACTGCATCTGAGTTGATCTACACAGCCGACACTAGCCCTCCCGATGCATTGTGTGCGAATACCACTGTATTTTTTGATGCATCCGGTCAGGCATCCATCAACCCACAGGATGTAGACGGTGGCTCCACAGACGATTGTGCAACCGTGCTAAACTACGCTCTTGACCAATCCCAGTTCACTTGTAGCGATGCACCTGAGGTGATGGTGCAGCTGGAAGTAGGAGATGGAAACCCCGCAACGGGATCAGGAACCTGTATGGCTGCTGTAACGCTCATTGATGACTTGCTACCCTCTGCGGTTTGTCAGGATTTAAGCATAGACCTGGATGGTTCGGGTATGGCCAGTGTCTCTCCACAGGATGTAGACGGTGGTTCCACCGATAATTGTGGAGTGGCTGGCCTGACCCTTGATATAACCCAATTTTCCAGCGCGGACATCGGGCAAAATCAGGTCATACTGACCGCAGAGGATGCTGCCGGCAATTTAAATAGCTGCTTAGCGACTGTGACGGTGAATGGGGCACCGCCAAATTGTTCTGATGGTATTCAGAATGGGGATGAAACGGGAGTCGATTGCGGCGGCAGCAATTGCCCACCCTGCGCTGTGCCTTGTGCTGATCCGGGCTTTACGTCCAATACCATAACGACATCAGCGGATGTTGCCAAGTCCGTATACGCCATGGATTTGGACGGTGATGGCGACGCGGATGTATTATCGACCTCATTAGATGATGATAAGATAGCGTGGTACGAGAATGACGGCAGCGGCAATTTTGGTGCGCAGCAGGTCATAACGACATCAGCGGATGGTGCTTGGTCCGTATACGCCATGGATTTGGACGGTGATGGCGACGCGGATTTATTATCGGCCTCATATGGTGATAATAAGATAGCGTGGTACGAGAATGACGGCAGCGGTAATTTTGGTGCGCAGCAGGTCATAACGACATCAGTGGATGTTGCCAGGTCCGTATACGCCATGGATTTGGACGGTGATGGCGACGCGGATGTATTAT
>NZ_JPOS01000043.1 GCF_000759025.1 Phaeodactylibacter xiamenensis
TAGCAACTCCTGTAATGGAGGTACCGGTGATCTTCCTGACATGTTCCAAAACTACATGGACTACTCCGATGATGGCTGTATGAACCTCTTCACGCAAGGCCAGACTGCCCGTATGCGGGCTTTGTTTGAGCCCGGTGGCGCCCGTGCCAGCCTGCTGAACTCTACCGCCTGCGGCACCCCCGTAACGCCTACCTGCAATGACGGCATCCAAAACGGCGATGAGACCGGCGTAGACTGCGGCGGAAGCCATTGCCCACCCTGTGCTGTGCCTTGTGCCGATCCGGGCTTTACGTCCAATACCATAACGACATCAGCGGATGGTGCTTGGTCCGTATACGCCATGGATTTGGACGGTGATGGCGACGCGGATGTATTATCGGCCTCATATAGTGATGATAAGATAGCGTGGTACGAGAATGACGGCAGCGGCAATTTTGGTGCGCAGCAGGTCATAACGACATCAGCGAATAGTGCCAGGTCCGTATACGCCATGGATTTGGACGGTGATGGCGACGCGGATGTATTATCGGCCTCTTTTAATGATTATAAGATAGCGTGGTACGAGAATGATGGCAGCGGCAATTTTGGTGCGCAGCAGGTCATAACGACATCAGCGGAAGGTGCTTGGTCCGTATACGCCATGGATTTGGACGGTGATGGCGACGCGGATGTATTATCGGCCTCTTCGTGGGATGATAAGATAGCGTGGTACGAGAATGACGGCAGCGGCAATTTTGGTGCGCAGCAGGTCATAACGACATCAGCGGATGGTGCTTGGTCCGTATACGCCATGGATTTGGACGGTGATGGCGACGCGGATGTATTATCGGCCTCTTCGGTTGATGATAAGATAGCGTGGTACGAGAATGACGGCAGCGGCAATTTTGGTGCGCAGCAGGTCATAACGACATCAGCGAATGGTGCCAGGTCCGTATACGCCATGGATTTGGACGGTGATGGCGACGCGGATGTATTATCAGCCTCT
>NZ_JPOS01000044.1 GCF_000759025.1 Phaeodactylibacter xiamenensis
TCCGATGATGGCTGTATGAACCTCTTCACGCAAGGCCAGACTGCCCGTATGCGGGCTTTGTTTGAGCCCGGTGGCGCCCGTGCCAGCCTGCTGAACTCTACCGCCTGCGGCACCCCCGTAACGCCTACCTGCAATGACGGCATCCAAAACGGCGATGAGACCGGCGTAGACTGCGGCGGAAGCCATTGCCCACCCTGTGCTGTGCCTTGTGCCGATCCGGGCTTTACGTCCAATACCATAACGACATCAGCGGATGGTGCTTGGTCCGTATACGCCATGGATTTGGACGGTGATGGCGACGCGGATGTATTATCGGCCTCTTTTAATGATTATAAGATAGCGTGGTACGAGAATGATGGCAGCGGCAATTTTGGTGCGCAGCAGGTCATAACGACATCAGCGGAAGGTGCTTGGTCCGTATACGCCATGGATTTGGACGGTGATGGCGACGCGGATGTATTATCGGCCTCATATAGTGATGATAAGATAGCGTGGTACGAGAATGACGGCAGCGGCAATTTTGGTGCGCAGCAGGTCATAACGACATCAGCGGATGGTGCCTATTCGGTATACGCCATGGATTTGGACGGTGATGGCGACGCGGATGTATTATCAGCCTCTGCGTTTGATGATAAGATAGCGTGGTACGAGAATGACGGCAGCGGCAATTTTGGTGCGCAGCAGGTCATAACGACATCAGCGGATGCTGCCAGGTCCGTATACGCCATGGATTTGGACGGTGATGGTGACGCGGATGTATTATCGGCCTCATCAAATGATGATAAGATAGCGTGGTACGAGAATGAGTGCACTACCACCCAGAATTGCCTTTCTGAAAACACGCTGCAAATCACCACCATCCAATCTGCGCCCCCTTTGGTGCTGGACGAAAACGGGGAGTGGTTTAC
>NZ_JPOS01000045.1 GCF_000759025.1 Phaeodactylibacter xiamenensis
ACCTGCCCCACACCAGAAAACATAACGATAACTTACGATTGTGGCGGAGAGGTTGTCCTGCATTGGGACATTACCGACCCGGATACGCTGGTCCAATCCTATACCGTGGTGCTGGATACCAATGGTCAGGAGTTCACCAGTTATACCGGCCTGACTACATCTGAATTAACGATCCCTGCTGGCACCCTTCAGCCAGGGACAGATTATGAGTACACCATTACAAGTAGCTGCGGGGCCAA
>NZ_JPOS01000046.1 GCF_000759025.1 Phaeodactylibacter xiamenensis
CAATATCAGTGTTGGGGCAACGACTTTCTTTAATGTCCCTGCCGGTGCGACGGTTACATTTATTGATTTGGAAGGTACGCCGGCCGGTATGACACATCAAGTCAATATTGCATTAGCCGATGCGGGCCCATGTGATTTAAGCGTTGAAGAAGTAGCCTGCCTGAATGCGGTAACTGCATCTGAGTTGATCTACACAGCCGACACTAGCCCTCCCGATGCATTGTGTGCGAATACCACTGTATTTTTTGATGCATCCGGTCAGGCATCCATCAACCCACAGGATGTAGACGGTGGCTCCACAGACGATTGTGCAACCGTGCTAAACTACGCTCTTGACCAATCCCAGTTCACTTGTAGCGATGCACCTGAGGTGATGGTGCAGCTGGAAGTAGGAGATGGAAACCCCGCAACGGGATCAGGAACCTGTATGGCTGCTGTAACGCTCATTGATGACTTGCTACCCTCGGCAGTTTGTCAGGATTTAAGCATAGATCTGGATGGTTCGG
>NZ_JPOS01000047.1 GCF_000759025.1 Phaeodactylibacter xiamenensis
ACCCTTCAGCCAGGGACAGATTATGAGTACACCATTACAAGTAGCTGCGGGGCCAACACTACAGGCGTTATTGACGGCACAGAGATCAGAGATCCATTACCGGAGATCATTATAAGCAATGTGGTTCAGCCGGACTGCCAGGGCAATGATGCTGGAGGTTTCGACGTAACCGTAACAGACGACTGCGGAGCATTCTACAATATCAGTGTTGGGGCAACGACTTTCTTTAATGTCCCTGCCGGTGCGACGGTTACATTTATTGATTTGGAAGGTACGCCGACCGGTATGACACATCAAGTCAATATTGCATTAGCCGATGCGGGCCCATGTGATTTAAGCGTTGAAGAAGTAGCCTGCCTGAATGCGGTAACTGCATCTGAGTTGATCTACACAGCCGACACTAGCCCTCCCGATGCATTGTGTGCGAATACCACTGTATTTTTTGATGCATCCGGTCAGGCATCCATCAACCCACAGGATGTAGACGGTGGCTCCACAGACGATTGTGCAACCGTGCTAAACTACGCTCTTGACCAATCCCAGTTCACTTGTAGCGATGCACCTGAGGTGATGGTGCAGCTGGAAGTAGGAGATGGAAACCCCGCAACGGGATCAGGAACCTGTATGGCTGCTGTAACGCTCATTGATGACTTGCTACCCTCGGCAGTTTGTCAGGATTTAAGCATAGACCTGGATGGTTCGGGTATGGCCAGTGTCTCTCCACAGGATGTAGACGGTGGTTCCACCGATAATTGTGGAGTGGCTAGCTTGACCCTTGATATAACCCAATTTTCCAGCGCGGACATCGGGCAAAATCAGGTCA
>NZ_JPOS01000048.1 GCF_000759025.1 Phaeodactylibacter xiamenensis
ACCCTTGATATAACCCAATTTTCCAGCGCGGACATCGGTCAAAATCAGGTCATACTGACCGCAGAGGATGCTGCCGGCAATTTAAATAGCTGCTTAGCGACTGTGACGGTGAATGGGGCATCGCCAAATTGTTCTGACGGTATTCAGAATGGGGATGAAACGGGAGTGGATTGTGGAGGGAGTTGTATACCTTGTGCTGTGCCTTGTGCCGATCCGGGCTTTACGTCCAATACCATAGCGACATCAGCGGATGGTGCCACTTCCGTATACGCCATGGATTTGGACGGTGATGGCGACGCGGATGTATTATCGGCATCATTAAATGATGATAAGATAGCGTGGTACGAGAATGACGGCAGCGGCAATTTTGGTGCGCAGCAGGTCATAACGACATCAGCGGATGGTGCCGGTTCCGTATACGCCATGGATTTGGACGGTGATGGCGATGCGGATGTATTATCAGCCTCTTCGCTTGATGATAAGATAGCGTGGTACGAGAATGACGGCAGCGGCAATTTTGGTGCGCAGCAGGTCATAACGACATCAGCGGATGGTGCCAGTTCCGTATACGCCATGGATTTGGACGGTGATGGCGATGTGGATGTATTATCAGCCTCTGATAATAAGATAGCGTGGTACGAGAATGACGGCAGCGGCAATTTTGGTGCGCAGCAGGTCATAACGACATCAGCGGATGGTGCCAGGTCCGTATACGCCATGGATTTGGACGGTGATGGCGACGCGGATGTATTATCGGCCTCTTCGTATGATGATAAGATAGCGTGGTACGAGAATGACGGCAGCGGCAATTTTGGTGCGCAGCAGGTCATAACGATATTATCGTATGGTGCTGCCAGGTCCGTATACGCCATGGATTTGGACGGTGATGGCGATGCGGATGTATTATCGGCCTCATTAAATGATGATAAGATAGCGTGGTATGAAAATGACTGTGTAGCCCCCTGCCCCACACCAGAAAACATAACGATAACTTACGATTGTGGCGGAGAGGTTGTCCTGCATTGGGACATTACCGACCCGGATACGCTGGTCCAATCCTATACCGTGGTGCTGGATACCAATGGTCAGGAGTTCACCAGTTATACCGGCCTGACTACATCTGAATTAACGATCCCTGCTGGCACCCTTCAGCCAGGGACAGATTATGAGTACACCATTACAAGTAGCTGCGGGGCCAACACTACAGGCGTTATTGACGGCACAGAGATCAGAGATCCATTACCGGAGATCATTATAAGCAATGTGGTT
>NZ_JPOS01000049.1 GCF_000759025.1 Phaeodactylibacter xiamenensis
TCAGTAACAATGGATACGAATGGTCAGGAGTTCACCAGTTATACCGGTCTTACTACATCTGAATTAACGATCCCTGCCGGTACCCTTCAGCCAGGGACAGATTATGAGTACACCATTACAAGTAGCTGCGGGGCCAACACTACAGGCGTTATTGACGGCACAGAGATCAGAGATCCATTACCGGAGATCATTATAAGCAATGTGGTTCAGCCGGACTGCCTGGGCAATGATGCTGGAGGTTTCGACGTAACCGTAACAGACGACTGCGGAGCATTCTACAATATCAGTGTTGGGGCAACGACTTTCTTTAATGTCCCTGCCGGTGCGACGGTTACATTTATTGATTTGGAAGGTACGCCGGCCGGTATGACACATCAAGTCAATATTGCATTAGCCGATGCGGGCCCATGTGATTTAAGCGTTGAAGAAGTAGCCTGCCTGAATGCGGTAACTGCATCTGAGTTGATCTACACAGCCGACACTAGCCCTCCCGATGCATTGTGTGCGAATACCACTGTATTTTTTGATGCATCCGGTCAGGCATCCATCAACCCACAGGATGTAGACGGTGGCTCCACAGACGATTGTGCAACCGTGCTAAACTACGCTCTTGACCAATCCCAGTTCACTTGTAGCGATGCACCTGAGGTGATGGTGCAGCTGGAAGTAGGAGATGGAAACCCCGCAACGGGATCAGGAACCTGTATGGCTGCTGTAACGCTCATTGATGACTTGCTACCCTC
>NZ_JPOS01000050.1 GCF_000759025.1 Phaeodactylibacter xiamenensis
GTGATGATAAGATAGCGTGGTACGAGAATGACGGCAGCGGCAATTTTGGTGCGCAGCAGGTCATAACGACATCAGCGGATGGTGCCAGTTCCGTATACGCCATGGATTTGGACGGTGATGGCGACGCGGATGTATTATCGGCCTCATTAAATGATGATAAGATAGCGTGGTACGAGAATGACGGCAGCGGCAATTTTGGTGCGCAGCAGGTCATAACGACATCAGCGGATGCTGCCAGGTCCGTATACGCCATGGATTTGGACGGTGATGGTGACGCGGATGTATTATCGGCCTCATCAAATGATGATAAGATAGCGTGGTACGAGAATGAGTGCACTACCACCCAGAATTGCCTTTCTGAAAACACGCTGCAAATCACCACCATCCAATCTGCGCCCCCTTTGGTGCTGGACGAAAACGGGGAGTGGTTTACCGTTTACAACCCTACAGACTCTGTCGTTGATCTGAATGGCTATACCATCCTTGACGATGGCACCGACAGCCACTCCATCACCACCTCCCTCCTCCTCCCTGCCGGCGGCTCCATCACCCTCGGCAACAACGCCGATACCCTGACCAACGGGGGGGTCCACATCGACTATGCCTACGGCAGCGATATTACCCTCGATGATGAGGAAGATGAGATCGTACTGGTCTGCAGCGGCACAGAGGTGGCCCGCGCGACGTACAGCGGCGGCTTGTTTGCAGGCTGTACGAATCCAACGGTGGCCCTTGGCGCGGATGGCACAGTCTCTATTACGCCAGCGCAGGTCGAGGACGGTACCATGGCCCTCGATGGGCTGGCGGGGCTGTGGCTGGATGTCACCGACTTTGACTGTAGCAATCAGGGGCAGGATAATCCGGTTGAGCTGACCGTGGTGGATACAGATGGGGATACGAGTACCTGTATGGCGATTGTGTCCGTTATCGACAATATGGCACCCACGGCGGTTTGTGCAGATGTCACTATTGCGCTGGATTCGGCAGGGATGGCCCTGCTCGTGGCTGATAGCCTCGATGGGGGCTCTACCGATAACTGCGCGACGAGCTTCACTTATGAGGCGAGTCAGGTGGCCTTTAGCTGCGATGACCTGGGCGAGCAGTCCGTTACGCTTACGGTCAGCGATGGCAGCCCGGATGCCGAATCGGGTAATTGTACCGCTACCGTCACGGTAGTGGATGATGCTGCGCCGGTGGCGGAGTGTCAGGATGCCGCTGTACAGCTTGATGCTGCGGGCATGGCTACGCTAAGCCCGGAAGCTGTGAATAATGGCTCTTACGATAATTGTACCCCGGCTGCGGGCCTGGTCCTGGAAGTCAGCCAAGATCAGTTTGACTGTGGGGACCTTGGGCAGCAAACGGTGAGCCTTTTTGTCAGCGATGGCAGCCCCAACTCCGGCTCCGGCAGCTGCATGGCAATGGTGACCGTGGAAGACCTGCTCCCGCCTCAGGCCGAGTGTACAGATGTTACAGTACAACTCGATGAAAATGGGACAGCTTTCCTGCCATCCTTCAATGTAGACGGTGGCTCGTCGGACAATTGCGGTACGCTGGACCTGGCGCTTAGCCAAAGCAGTTTCGACTGCACACATCTGGGAGAAAACGCTGTGGATATGATCGTAAGCGATGGCAGCAACAATCAAGATACCTGTACGGCGACCATCACGGTAGAGGATGTAATCTCGCCGGTGGCCGTCTGTCAGCCCTTCAGCGTCAGCCTGGATAGTACCGGATTCGCGTCAATCATGGCTGATAATGTGGACGGCGGCTCTACCGATAACTGTGCAGGGGTGAGCCTGATGCTCAATCAGAGTACTTTCGATTGCGGTGATATCGGTACCAACACCGTCACGTTAACGGTGACCGATGCCAGTAATAATATGGATACATGCCAGGCTACCGTGACGGTAACCGATGACCTGCCACCGCAGGCCATATGCGCAGATATTAGTGTTGCCCTGGATTCCATAG
>NZ_JPOS01000051.1 GCF_000759025.1 Phaeodactylibacter xiamenensis
TAATGATGATAATAAGATAGCGTGGTATGAAAATGACTGTGTAGGAACCTGCCCCACACCAGAAAACATAACGATAACTTACGATTGTGGCGGAGAGGTTGTCCTGCATTGGGACATTACCGACCCGGATACGCTGGTCCAATCCTATACCGTGGTGCTGGATACCAATGGTCAGGAGTTCACCAGTTATACCGGCCTGACTACATCTGAATTAACGATCCCTGCTGGCACCCTTCAGCCAGGGACAGATTATGAGTACACCATTACAAGTAGCTGCGGGGCCAACACTACAGGCGTTATTGACGGCACAGAGATCAGAGATCCATTACCGGAGATCATTATAAGCAATGTGGTTCAGCCGGACTGCCTGGGCAATGATGCTGGAGGTTTCGACGTAACCGTAACAGACGACTGCGGAGCATTCTACAATATCAGTGTTGGGGCAACGACTTTCTTTAATGTCCCTGCCGGTGCGACGGTTACATTTATTGATTTGGAAGGTACGCCGGCCGGTATGACACATCAAGTCAATATTGCATTAGCCGATGCGGGCCCATGTGATTTAAGCGTTGAAGAAGTAGCCTGCCTGAATGCGGTAACTGCATCTGAGTTGATCTACACAGCCGACACTAGCCCTCCCGATGCATTGTGTGCG
>NZ_JPOS01000052.1 GCF_000759025.1 Phaeodactylibacter xiamenensis
CTGCCTGGGCAATGATGCTGGAGGTTTCGACGTAACCGTAACAGACGACTGCGGAGCATTCTACAATATCAGTGTTGGGGCAACGACTTTCTTTAATGTCCCTGCCGGTGCGACGGTTACATTTATTGATTTGGAAGGTACGCCGGCCGGTATGACACATCAAGTCAATATTGCATTAGCCGATGCGGGCCCATGTGATTTAAGCGTTGAAGAAGTAGCCTGCCTGAATGCGGTAACTGCATCTGAGTTGATCTACACAGCCGACACTAGCCCTCCCGATGCATTGTGTGCGAATACCACTGTATTTTTTGATGCATCCGGTCAGGCATCCATCAACCCACAGGATGTAGACGGTGGCTCCACAGACGATTGTGCAACCGTGCTAAACTACGCTCTTGACCAATCCCAGTTCACTTGTAGCGATGCACCTGAGGTGATGGTGCAGCTGGAAGTAGGAGATGGAAACCCCGCAACGGGATCAGGAACCTGTATGGCTGCTGTAACGCTCATTGATGACTTGCTACCCTCGGCAGTTTGTCAGGATTTAAGCATAGACCTGGATGGTTCGGGTATGGCCAGTGTCTCTCCACAGGATGTAGACGGTGGTTCCACCGATAATTGTGGAGTGGCTGGCCTGACCCTTGATATAACCCAATTTTCCAGCGCGGACATCGGGCAAAATCAGGTCATACTGACCGCAGAGGATGCTGCCGGCAATTTAAATAGCTGCTTAGCGACTGTGACGGTGAATGGGGCACCGCCAAATTGTTCTGACGGTATTCAGAATGGGGATGAAACGGGAGTCGATTGCGGCGGCAGCAATTGCCCACCCTGCGCTGTGCCTTGTGCTGATCCGGGCTTTACGTCCAATACCATAACGACATCAGCGGATGTTGCCAAGTCCGTATACGCCATGGATTTGGACGGTGATGGCGACGCGGATGTATTATCGACCTCATTAGATGATGATAAGATAGCGTGGTACGAGAATGACGGCAGCGGCAATTTTGGTGCGCAGCAGGTCATAACGACATCAGCGGATGGTGCTTGGTCCGTATACGCCATGGATTTGGACGGTGATGGCGACGCGGATTTATTATCGGCCTCATATGGTGATAATAAGATAGCGTGGTACGAGAATGACGGCAGCGGTAATTTTGGTGCGCAGCAGGTCATAACGACATCAGTGGATGTTGCCAGGTCCGTATACGCCATGGATTTGGACGGTGATGGCGACGCGGATGTATTATCAGCCTCTTCGCTTGATAATAAGATAGCGTGGTACGAGAATGACGGCAGCGGCAATTTTGGTGCGCAGCAGGTCATAACGACATCAGCGGATGGTGCCTATTCGGTATACGCCATGGATTTGGACGGTGATGGCGACGCGGATGTATTATCAGCCTCTGCGTTTGATGATAAGATAGCGTGGTACGAGAATGACGGCAGCGGCAATTTTGGTGCGCAGCAGGTCATAACGACATCAGCGGATGCTGCCAGGTCCGTATACGCCATGGATTTGGACGGTGATGGCGACGCGGATGTATTATCGGCCTCATATAGTGATGATAAGATAGCGTGGTACGAGAATGACGGCAGCGGCAATTTTGGTGCGCAGCAGGTCATAACGACATCAGCGGATGGTGCCAGTTCCGTATACGCCATGGATTTGGACGGTGATGGCGACGCGGATGTATTATCGGCCTCATTAAATGATGATAAGATAGCGTGGTACGAGAATGACGGCAGCGGCAATTTTGGTGCGCAGCAGGTCATAACGACATCAGCGGATGCTGCCAGGTCCGTATACGCCATGGATTTGGACGGTGATGGTGACGCGGATGTATTATCGGCCTCATCAAATGATGATAAGATAGCGTGGTACGAGAATGAGTGCACTACCACCCAGAATTGCCTTTCTGAAAACACGCTGCAAATCACCACCATCCAATCTGCGCCCCCTTTGGTGCTGGACGAAAACGGGGAGTGGTTTACCGTTTACAACCCTACAGACTCTGTCGTTGATCTGAATGGCTATACCATCCTTGACGATGGCACCGACAGCCACTCCATCACCACCTCCCTCCTCCTCCCTGCCGGCGGCTCCATCACCCTCGGCAACAACGCCGATACCCTGACCAACGGGGGGGTCCACATCGACTATGCCTACGGCAGCGATATTACCCTCGATGATGAGGAAGATGAGATCGTACTGGTCTGCAGCGGCACAGAGGTGGCCCGCGCGACGTACAGCGGCGGCTTGTTTGCAGGCTGTACGAATCCAACGGTGGCCCTTGGCGCGGATGGCACAGTCTCTATTACGCCAGCGCAGGTCGAGGACGGTACCATGGCCCTCGATGGGCTGGCGGGGCTGTGGCTGGATGTCACCGACTTTGACTGTAGCAATCAGGGGCAGGATAATCCGGTTGAGCTGACCGTGGTGGATACAGATGGGGATACGAGTACCTGTATGGCGATTGTGTCCGTTATCGACAATATGGCACCCACGGCGGTTTGTGCAGATGTCACTATTGCGCTGGATTCGGCAGGGATGGCCCTGCTCGTGGCTGATAGCCTCGATGGGGGCTCTACCGATAACTGCGCGACGAGCTTCACTTATGAGGCGAGTCAGGTGGCCTTTAGCTGCGATGACCTGGGCGAGCAGTCCGTTACGCTTACGGTCAGCGATGGCAGCCCGGATGCCGAATCGGGTAATTGTACCGCTACCGTCACGGTAGTGGATGATGCTGCGCCGGTGGCGGAGTGTCAGGATGCCGCTGTACAGCTTGATGCTGCGGGCATGGCTACGCTAAGCCCGGAAGCTGTGAATAATGGCTCTTACGATAATTGTACCCCGGCTGCGGGCCTGGTCCTGGAAGTCAGCCAAGATCAGTTTGACTGTGGGGACCTTGGGCAGCAAACGGTGAGCCTTTTTGTCAGCGATGGCAGCCCCAACTCCGGCTCCGGCAGCTGCATGGCAATGGTGACCGTGGAAGACCTGCTCCCGCCTCAGGCCGAGTGTACAGATGTTACAGTACAACTCGATGAAAATGGGACAGCTTTCCTGCCATCCTTCAATGTAGACGGTGGCTCGTCGGACAATTGCGGTACGCTGGACCTGGCGCTTAGCCAAAGCAGTTTCGACTGCACACATCTGGGAGAAAACGCTGTGGATATGATCGTAAGCGATGGCAGCAACAATCAAGATACCTGTACGGCGACCATCACGGTAGAGGATGTAATCTCGCCGGTGGCCGTCTGTCAGCCCTTCAGCGTCAGCCTGGATAGTACCGGATTCGCGTCAATCATGGCTGATAATGTGGACGGCGGCTCTACCGATAACTGTGCAGGGGTGAGCCTGATGCTCAATCAGAGTACTTTCGATTGCGGTGATATCGGTACCAACACCGTCACGTTAACGGTGACCGATGCCAGTAATAATATGGATACATGCCAGGCTACCGTGACGGTAACCGATGACCTGCCACCGCAGGCCATATGCGCAGATATTAGTGTTGCCCTGGATTCCATAGGGCAGGCAATGATAACGACAGATTTGATCGGTGGAGCCTCCACTGATAATTGTGGTGCACCAGACTTATCGCTTAGCCAGGCCGATTTCGACTGTAGCCATATTGGGGCCAATACGGTTGTGCTCACCGCCACCGATGGCAGCAATAACACCGATACCTGTACCGCCACCGTAACCGTGCAAGATCTAATGGCGCCTGAGGCTGTATGTATGGCGGTGACCGTACAGCTAGACACAATGGGCGCAGCCACTCTCAGTGCGGCCGCAGTTGGCAGCAATTCCACGGACAACTGCGTATCGGTCGACTTGCAGCTGGACGAAAACAGCTTCGACTGCAGTCAGCTCGGGGTGAATACCGTCACCCTGACCGTTACGGATGGCAGCAATAATACCGATATCTGTACGGCGGAGATTACGGTAGAAGACCTGGTGCCGCCAATCGCCAGTTGCGAACCTATGCTGGCCCTGGAGCTCGACCCTTCCGGGCAGGCCAGTCTTTCAGCCGCTGAGGTGGACGCAGGCTCCTTTGATAACTGTACCGTGGCTGACCTTTCTATAGATCAGACCGAATTCTCCTGCACTGACCTCGGCATGCAGACAGTGGAGCTGACCGTTACGGACAATTCCGGCAATACCTCAGCCTGTACCACTAATGTGCAAATTACGGATGTCTCCAAACCATTTGCATTATGCCAGGATATTGAGGCTGACCTGGGGCCAGATGGGACCCTTACCCTGGATGGCAGCAGCCTGGATGGCGGCTCCCTTGATAACTGTGGTGTGGCTACATTGACACCCAACCCGTCACAGTTGACCTGTTCGGATATTGGGTTTAATACGGTCATCCTGACGGTGGCTGATGCGAGCGGTAACTTTTCAACTTGTGTTTCGAGCGTGAGTTTGATCGACAATACGCCTCCGAATGCCGTTTGCGTACCCTCCTTTACGCTTGAAGTAGATCCTGAGTCCGCCTCGCCGGCCATTATTTCGGCTACCGATTTGGACAGCGGTTCCTTTGATAACTGTGGGATTGCGCAGTTATCAGTTGACCTGTTTGCCTTTACTTGCTCGGATATTGGTGCGCCAACGCCGGTCACGCTCACGGTGATTGACGACAATGGGCTGGAAAGCAGCTGTACCTCCATGGTTGCGGTGGTCAATGCCCTTGAAGGGCAGGCCTGCGATGATGGTGATGATTGTACAGAAAACGATAGCTACGATGCCAATTGCAATTGTGCCGGGACACTCATTGATGAGGACAATAATGGCGTCTGTGATTTTAACGAGTGTACGAGCCCCATTAATTTACAGGCCAGCAACATCACTGCAAACACAGCAGACCTCTCCTGGACAGCCGTGGGCCCGGCTATCGAGTACCTGGTCCGCTATCGGGTCAATGGAGGGATAGTGCTTAATGCCTTAGCCACCTCTGAATCGATAACCCTGACCGGGCTTCCGGGGTCCGCACAGATAGAATGGCGGGTCCGGGCGATCTGCGACGGCGGTCAGTCCAGCTTCAGCAGCGTTGATAC
>NZ_JPOS01000053.1 GCF_000759025.1 Phaeodactylibacter xiamenensis
TTATCAGCCTCTTCGCTTGATAATAAGATAGCGTGGTACGAGAATGACGGCAGCGGCAATTTTGGTGCGCAGCAGGTCATAACGATATTATCGTATGGTGCTGCCAGGTCCGTATACGCCATGGATTTGGACGGTGATGGCGATGCGGATGTATTATCGGCCTCATTAAATGATGATAAGATAGCGTGGTATGAAAATGACTGTGTAGCCCCCTGCCCCACACCAGAAAACATAACGATAACTTACGATTGTGGCGGAGAGGTTGTCC
>NZ_JPOS01000054.1 GCF_000759025.1 Phaeodactylibacter xiamenensis
GAAGTTGGGGCAGCGCTGCCTTTGCCCAATTCGCTCGATGGGGGAGGGGGTGCAGCGCTTCGGACAGGCGATAGGCTGCCACCCGTTGACTGGGAGCAGGTAAGCCGCGAACTAAGTGAGCTACAGTTTGATATTTTCCCGAACCCAGCCAGAGATGAGGCATCTCTGGTGCTTTCCCGGCAGGCCGAAGGAACCGAGGCTGTCGTATATAACCTTTGGGGGCAGGAGTTAGCCCGTTATAGACTGGATGGAGTTCAGGTACAAATGTTGAATGTATCCGAATGGCGTGCTCAAAATACAGCCGTCGTAGTGGTGCTGTTCGAACCCGGTCAGCCTCCTAAGACCAAAAAACTGCTGCTGGTCCGGTAATAGGCTCGTTTCAAAAGGTTGGAGGACTTAAAAAACCCAAATGATAAGGCTCGGGCATTGTCCCGGGCTTTTTTTATCAGTCGATTGGAACGCGTCTCGTTGTAGAAGAGCATTGAGTTGATAGGTGCTTCAATTTTCTTAGCTTTAAGGGTAAATTGAGTGTTCAATTTAATGGCTGAAATGACCAATCATCCCATCCAAACCCTTCACCACCTCATCAGTCAGCATCAGGACTGGGATGAGTCCATCTTACTCGACCGCAATCAGTTCCTCACCATGGAAGGACAGGTCGATGACCGGCTGGCTCGGCAATTACTTCGCCAAAAGCCTGCTGCCCAAACCAAAGCTTAATAAAATGAAGACTTTTTCTTCCATGGACCCGGTCGGCAGTCAACTGGATAAATCCGTTCTTACGACTTTCCTGAAGCAGCAGCAGGAGTTGCTGAGGTTGCTGGAGCAGGCCAAAACAGTGGATCTTACCCGGACAAAGACCAGTATCTCTATTTCTTCATGGATCAGGCTTCGGCTGGGCGATACCTTTCGGGTGGTCATTTACCACAATCAGCGGCATATGGAGCAGGCTGAGCGGGCAGTAGATATTCACCAACACCATAATGCTTTCCAAAATGCCAAATAAATCGGCGGATTTACGAATTCAGCGGTCTGCCATTTAGTAGCAACGGTGGGGACTGTGCATGAGAAATACTTAATAAAAAAGTAAATGCACATTGCCCACATAATTCATTATTTACAGCCAGCTTTAGCATTGTAATGAAGGAATAAGCTGCAATATCTCGCCTTTGATATGCTAGGTTTTCTATATTTAAGTTCTGAAAATTTGTTACTCGATATATAAATACTGGAATTCTATTCTAGGATATTCCAAAAATATTTAATAAGTTCGCAAATAATTTATGCAAGCAAACATACATACAGCAAGCAAGCCCCCAAAGCAATGAAAACCGAACTGATCCTTATAATTGATCAGTCTAAATTCCTACAGAGTTGCCACGATGCCGGTAAGGTGACGGGCAGCAGACCGGAATATTTTATGCTTTCCTTTCCTTGCTGAGTGTGGGTGATTCCAACTGGAATTGCCCTTATCACCGGTAAACCGATTATGGTCGCTTCTGACCTTTTACGCTTGTGCCGGCGGCAGGACTCAACCTTCTGCAGTCGGTGATAGCCTGAACCTTGATACTTTAACTTGATACCTTTTCTGATTTCCACCGCGTTACGCAACGCCTGTGGGGTGCTGTTTGTGTGTCACCCCGCAGAGTCGTTCTTTTTTCCGGTGGATTTTGGTATTCATGTTCTTTAGGCCGAACCTTTAATCCGTTCGGTTGGATCGTAAATTTTTCAACAAACATACCGAAGGAGCTTATACACCTTAGTGTTGCCTGCTTTTCGGAACATACTATTGAATTGGTCCTCAGGATGCCCGTGTACCGGGAACCTGAACGGGCTTATTTCATTTTCAGGCACTTATCGCTTAGGAAAGGGTCTGATCAGAGAAAACGTTAAACATGTTTACACAATTACTACCCAAGGTACCAAGTAGAGGTATGCGCCTGGCATCCTTTCTCGTGTTAGTTAGCCCAATCCTTATTTTTGCGCAGCCCTGCCCGCAGCCCACGTTTTCGGGTGCCCCTGTCGCTGGCGGTCTCGCCGATGGAGCTTACGCGGTCTTTGCTGAGGACCTCGACGGCGATGGCGATATGGATGTGCTTTCAGCCTCCTTCAACGACAACAAAATCGCCTGGTACGAAAACCTTGGCGGCGGCAACTTCGGCCCGCAGCAGGTCATTTCCACCATCATGAACGGCACGCTCTCTGTACATGCCGCTGACCTGGATGGCGATGGCGATGTGGATGTCCTTTCTGCCTCCGGGTATGATGATAAAGTAGCCTGGTACGAAAATCTGGGGGGTGGAAGTTTTGGACCACAGCAAGTCCTGACTACTAACGCTAATGGCGCCATATCTGTCAATGCTTCAGACCTGGACGGGGATGGCGATCTGGACATTCTTTCGGCTTCGGTTTTCGATGACAAAATTGCCTGGTTTGAGAACCTGGGCGGCGGCGCTTTCTCCGGAGAGCAAATCATTGCAACGGATGCAGATGGTGCTTACGATGCCTATGCTGCGGACCTGGATAATGATGGTGATATGGACGTACTTACCGCCTCTGGTTTCGACGATCAGATTGCCTGGTATGAAAATCTGGGGAGCGGTACCTTTGGCAGTAAGCAGGTCATCACTTCTTCAGCCAATCTGGCCCGATCCGTCTACGCGGCGGATATCAACCTCGACGGGCACATGGATGTGATCTCTGCCTCCTTTCAGGATGATAAAATCGCCTGGTACGAAAACCTGGGGGGCGGTACTTTTTCTGCTCAGAAAATTATCTCCTTCGCCGCTAATGGTGCGCTGTCGGTTTATGCGGTGGATATGGACAACGATGGGGATCCTGACGTCCTGTCTGCCTCTCA
Organism: Phaeodactylibacter xiamenensis; assembly: GCF_000759025.1. Lineage (GTDB taxonomy): Bacteria > Bacteroidota > Bacteroidia > Chitinophagales > Saprospiraceae > Phaeodactylibacter > Phaeodactylibacter xiamenensis. Next base: position 2,861 of record NZ_JPOS01000054.1, read on the forward strand.
GTACGATGACGAAATTGCCTGGTACGAAAACCTGGGCGACGGCACATTTGCCCCGCAAAGCATTATTGATGGAAATGCCAATGGTGCCATTTCGGTATACGCAGTAGATCTGGACGGTGACGGCGATCCGGATGTGCTTGGCGCGGCCAACTATGATGATGAAGTATACTGGTTTGAGAATATTTGTATATACCCATTGGATCCGGGCGTGATCGTGAGCGGAGGGGAAACCATCTGCTACGGTGGTACACCTTCCATGATGATCGGCAACGTGACCCTGGCGAGTGGAGGGGATGAAAACATCAGCTACACCTGGCGTTCCTCCGCTGATAACTTCACGAATCCAATACCTATCGCAACCGCACCGATCTTCATTCCGCCTGCCGGGCTGACGCAAACCACCACCTACCGTCGCTATGCCAACGATGGGACCTACAGCACCACGCCTACACCATCAGATGGGGAATGGACCGTCACCGTACTCGACGAATTTCATCCGGGACACCTCGCTAATGAAGGGGAGACTATTTGTTTTGAAGGTATGCCCTCGGAAATAGGAAGTACCGCTCCTGCTACCGGTGGGGATGGGCAAATCACCTACACCTGGCGCTCCTCTGCAGACAACTTTTCCAGCCCAATACCCGGGGCCGATGGCCTTACCTATACGCCGGGCGATGGCATGACACAAACCACCACTTTCCGCCGCTACGCTATAGACGAGACCTGCAGTACAGACCCCACTCCCGCCATTGGAGAATGGACCGTCACCGTACTGCCCGCCTTTGATCCTGGTCAGATCGCTGACGAAGGTGAAACGATTTGCCCCGGTGGCACGCCATCCACTATTCCAAATGAATTCCTGGCAACGGGTGGGGATGGACAGCTTTCTTACACCTGGCGTTCTTCCGCTGATAACTTTACAGCGGCTATCCCGGGTGCTGATAATTCAACCTACACACCTGAGGATGAGCTGCCGCAAACCACTATCTTCCGGCGCTACGCCAGCGATAGTACCTGTAATACCAGCCCTGAAGTATCTCTGGGATCGTGGACCGTTACCGTTGCCGATACCTCTGCACCGGTTGCGGCATGTCAGGATATTACCGTGCAGCTGGATGAGAATGGGTTCGTCACAATTTCCACAGATGACCTGGACGCAGGGTCCACTGACGATTGCCCCAACGGATTGGCTAGTCTTTCCCTGTCCGAAACTGATTTCGATTGCGACAATATCGGCACAAACCCTGTGACGCTAACCGCGGAAGATGTTGGCGGCAATACCGATACTTGTATTGCTAAAGTCATTGTGGAAGACAATGTCCTGCCTGCCGCTGTTTGTCAGGACATCACCATTCAGTTGGACGCTGGTGGGCTGGGAAGTATTGTACCCGAAGATATCGATAACGGTTCAACCGATGCTTGCGGAATTTTGAGCCTTAGCGCAGACACCACTGCATTCAACTGTGCGGACGTGGGGCAAAATACCGTAACCCTTACCGTTGAAGACCAGAATGGTAACCTCAATACCTGTACCGCTGCAGTAACCGTAGCGGATACCATTGCCCCACAGGCGCTATGTCAGGACGTAACCGTTCAGTTGGATGCTGATGGCTTGGGAAGCATCACTGCCTCAATCATAGATGCTGGCTCCTCAGATGCCTGCCCATCCTTGCCCGTATCGGGTGGGCCCGTACCGGGTGGGCTAACAAGCCTGGAACTTGATATTACAAATTTTGACTGCGGTTCTATTGGAGCTAATCCGGTAACCCTGACTGCAGAGGACACCAACGGGAATACGGCAACCTGTACCGCAATCGTTACCGTAGCCGACACGGTAGTGCCCGAAGTGCTCTGTCAGGCTGTCACCGTGCAGCTTAATGCCAACGGGCAGGGCACCCTCAGTGTGGCAGATGTGGATGGAGGCAGCAGTGATGCGTGCGGCCTCGACACCTTATATATAGGCCAAACCGCTTTTGATTGCGCGGATGTTGGTGAGCATACCATCACGCTAACCGCAGTGGACCTGAATGGAAACATGAATAGCTGTACCGCTACCATCACAGTACAAGACAATATTGCACCTCAGGTACAATGCGCATCCACTACCTTGCAACTCGATGGCTCCGGGCAAGCGACCCTGAGCCAGGCAGACCTCAACGCCAGTTCTCTGGACTTCTGTGGGATCGCAAGTACTGTTTTGGATCAGACCCTTTTCGATTGTACAGATATAGGTGCCAATACGGTAACCCTTACCGTAACGGACAATAACAGTAACGTCAGTACCTGCACTGCAACAGTTACTATTGAAGATAACATCATGCCGGTGGCCCTCTGTCAAGACGCCACGGTACAGCTTGATGTTTTTGGTGTAGGGATCCTCGACGCTGAGGAGATCGATGCCGGCTCGGGTGATGCCTGTCTGGATACACTAATACTGGATGAAACCACCTTTGGTTGTGGTAATGTCGGTACCAATACGGTCACGCTCACGGTCACCGATCTGGCAGGCAACAGCAGTAATTGCACCGCCACCGTAACCGTGGAAGATAACGTACCACCGGTAGCCGGCTGCCAGGATGTTTCCATACAACTGGATTCCCTCGGGTTTGCCGTGCTTCCGCCAGCCGATGTGGAGAATGCTTCTACCGATGCGTGCCCATACGGGCCCGTACCGGGTGGGGTAGGCCCCTTCCTGCTTGATCAGGATATGTTTGATTGCGGGGACCTGGGTACCAACCTGGTCACCCTTACTGTGGAAGATGAAAACAACAACAGCGATACCTGCACCGCCATCGTCACCGTAACGGATGTCATAGATCCGATCGCCAGCTGCCAGGACGTGACGGTACAGTTGAACGCGGATGGCCTGGGGAGCCTGACGGCTGCTGAAGTAGATGCCGGTTCAACAGATAATTGCAGCGTAGACCTGTTGGCTATTGATGTTACTAATTTTGATTGTGATGATATTGGGCCCAATCCGGTCCTTCTAACCGTAACGGACCCCAGTGGCAATGAGAGCAGCTGCTCCGCACTGGCTACTGTAGTGGATAACATTGCTCCACAAGCCCTTTGCCAGGATGTTACCGTACAGCTCGATGCCGATGGTTTGGGCACACTGACACCCGCTGAAGTCGATGCGGGCTCCGGTGATGTCTGTGGTGAGGTATCCCTTTCCCTTGACATCACTGCCTTCGATTGTGATCAGGTGGGTACGCAAACCGTTGCCCTTACGGCTGAAGATGAGTATGGCAACAGCAGTACCTGTACGGCACTCGTTACCGTAGAAGATAATATTGCACCTGATGTGCAGTGCCAGCCAGTCACCGTTCAGCTTGATGAAAACGGTACAGGCGGTATCACTCCTGCTGCCGTGGACGGAGGTTCCTCAGATGCCTGCGTGTTGGATAACCTAAGCCTGAATATTGCGATTTTTGATTGCTCCTATATAGGGGATAACGCAGTCCTCCTCACTGCAACGGATGTTAATGGCAATAGCAGTTCCTGCACCGCTACCGTCACTGTTGAAGACAATGTCGCCCCGGAAGCTATTTGTCAGAACGCGACCGTACAGTTAGCGGCCAATGGAGTAGGGACGCTCACTGCTGCTCAGGTAGATGGTGGCTCAACCGACGCCTGCCCATACGGGCCCGTACCGGGCGGGCTAGATGGCTTTAGTCTTAGCCAGGCTTCATTTGGTTGTGGGGATATTGGTATTCAGACCGTCACCCTTACCGTTACCGATGTAAATGGTAATAGCAGCTCCTGTGACGCAGAAGTAACCGTTGAAGACAATTTAACACCTACTACCCTGTGTCAGGACGTTACGGTACAGCTGGATGACTCCGGCACCGCCACGCTCACCGCCGCACAGGTTGACAATGGTTCCAATGATGCCTGTGGACTCGCCGGGCTTTCACTCAGTACCGAATCCTTTGGTTGTGAAGACGTGGGAGAGAACCCTGTAACCCTGACCGCAACAGACACGCATGGCAACAGCAGTTCCTGCACCGCTATCGTCACCGTAGAAGACAATGTGGCACCACAAGCCCTTTGCCAGAGTATTACGGTTCAACTCGACGCCACCGGTAATGCCAGCCTGACTGCTACCCAGATCGACAACGGCTCGAATGATGCCTGCTCTACACCGGGTGGTCTTGATAACCTTTCTTTAGATATTACGGCCTTCGGCTGCGATGCAGTTGGTCAAAACAACGTGGTCTTAACAGCTACAGACGTAAACGGTAACAGTAGTACCTGCACCGCTGTAGTCACTGTGGAAGATAACGTGGTACCGCAAGCCCTTTGTCAGGATGTAACGGTACAGCTCGATGGCTCAGGTACTGGTCAGCTTGACCCCGAAGAAATAGACGCCGGATCAGCTGATGCCTGCGGTATTGGAAGTTTGGTTCTGGACCAGAATACTTTCGATTGCAACGATGTGGGTACACAAACGGTTACCCTAACGGTCAGTGACGTCAATGGAAATACCGATAGTTGCACTGCCCAGATTACTGTAGAAGATAATATCGTACCGACTGCCCTTTGCCAGGATGTGACCATACAGTTGGACGCCGATGGCACGGCTAGCCTTTCACCTGCTGATGTAGATGGTGGCTCTGCCGGGGCTTGCGGCGTTTCCAGCCTGGTACTTAGTGACGATAGCTTTGACTGTTCGGATATCGGTCCTAACCTGGTCACCCTAATTGTCATAGACGTGAATGGGAACGCCAGCACCTGTACCTCAACGGTTACTGTAGAAGATAATGTAGCCCCGGAAGCCTTGTGCCAGGACGTGACTGTTCAATTGGATGCCAATGGCTCCGGAAGCCTCACGGCCGCTCAGGTGGATAATGGCTCTAGTGACGCCTGTGGTCTGGACAATCTGACGATAGATACCGAAACCTTTGATTGTGCCGATATTGGGCCGAATGCCGTTACCCTGACTGCTACCGATATTTACGGTAACCACAGTACCTGCTCCGCCCTGATTACAGTAGAGGATAATGTTGCACCGATAGCACTTTGCCAGGACGTAACCGTACAATTGGATACTGATGGCTTAGGAGTTCTCACCGCTAATCAGGTGGACGATGGTTCCAATGATGCCTGCCCATACGGGCCCGTACCGGGCAACGTAGAAAACCTTTCCATCAATCTAACAGGTTTTGACTGCACAGATGTAGGCTTAAATGAAGTCGCCCTGACGGTAACAGACTCCAGCGGCAACAGCAGTACCTGTATGGCTACTGTGACGGTTGAAGACAATGTACCTCCAACGATGGTGTGTAACGATCTGACGGTACAGCTTGATGCGGATGGTGCCGGTAGCATAACCGTGAATCAAATTGATGGTGGATCAACTGACGCTTGTACTATTTCCAGCCTTGCCCTCGACCAGCATACCTTTGGTTGCAGCGATGTTGGGGTCAACACAGTAACATTGATCGGTATAGATAATAACGGAAACAGCAATACCTGTACCGCCTCAGTCACTGTGGAAGACAACATCGTACCGCAGGCCCTCTGCCAGGACATTGCGATCCAACTCAATGCAGATGGTGTCGCCAGTCTTGTACCCGCTCAGATTGATGCGGGCTCTAATGATGCTTGTGGCATTGCTACTCAGGGATTGAACATCACTACATTTTACTGCGAGGATGTCGGTGCCAATACCGTAGCACTTACCGTTGTAGATGCTAATGGCAATGCCAGTTCCTGTACCGCTGTAGTCACTGTGGAAGATAATGTGCCGCCTCAGGCGCTTTGCCAGGATGTGACGGCACAGCTGGATGCCGGTGGCAGCGGCTCGCTTACCCCCGCGCAGGTCGATAATGGATCAGAAGACGCCTGCGGGCTATCGGGGCTTTCCCTGGATGTCACTACATTCGATTGCTCGGACACCGGTCTAAATGAAGTCACCCTTACAGCGACGGATACTAACGGCAACAGCAGCACCTGCACCGCTATCGTCACGGTAGAAGACACTGAAGCCCCTCTCGCGCTTTGCCAAAATGCTACCATTCAGCTGGATGCTGATGGTGGTGCCATTTTGTCTCCGGCTCAAGTCAATGCCGGCTCCATTGATGCTTGTGGCATTGCTACTCAGGGATTGAATATCACTACATTTGATTGCGATGATGTAGGGCCTAACCTGGTCATCCTCACGCTCACCGATGTGAACGGGAACAGCAGTTCCTGCAATGCTACGGTCATGGTAGAAGACAATATCGCGCCGGTTGCTTCCTGCGCTGACATAACCGCACAATTGGATGAAAACGGGGAGGTCATCCTTTCGCCGGCTCAAATTGATAACGGATCCTCAGATGCCTGCCCATACGGGCCCGTACCGGGTGGTGTTGAAAGCTTGTTGCTCGACATTGACGCTTTCGGATGTAATGACCTTGGTCCGAATACCGTCATTCTGACGGTCTCTGATGCTAATGGCAACAGCAGCAGTTGTACCAGTCAGGTGACCGTTGAAGATAATGTAGCGCCCACTGCGCTTTGCCAGAATGCAACTGTTGTGCTGTCTGGTACAGGATTGGGAAGCCTCACTGTGGATGAAATAAATGCTGGTTCTACCGATGCATGCGGCATTGAAGATATGGTACTGAGCAGCACTACATTTAACTGCGAAAATGTAGGCGAGAACCTGGTGGTACTTACCGTTACCGATGTGAACGGCAACAGCAGTTTCTGCAGTGCCACCGTCACCGTGGAAGACAATACCCCACCCGTGCCTCTATGCCAGGATGTGACGATTGCGCTGGATGCAGATGGGCTGGGCAGCGTCACACCGGCACAAGTCAGTAGCGGCTTTATTGATGCCTGTGGGCCCGAAACACTGACGCTTGACCGCGGCGATTTCGATTGCGCTGATATCGGTGAGAATACCGTTACACTCACTCAAACGGATGTTAATGGGAATAGCGGCACCTGCACGGCTACCGTAACGGTGGAGGACCAAACCCCACCACAAGCGCTTTGCCAAAACGTTACCGTTCAGCTGAACGCATCGGGTGAAGGGGTGCTGCCTCCGGCACTGGTTGATGCGGGCTCCAACGACGTTTGTGGTGTTGACTGGATTTCCCTCAATCAGACTCAATTTGATTGTGAGGATGTGGGTCAGAATACCGTGACACTCACCGTTGCGGATATCAATGGTAACCTGAGCACCTGTACAGCAGTAGCTACCGTTGAGGACAACATCGCACCCGTTGCCCAATGTCAAAATGTTGTGGTAGAGCCAGTCTCAGATGTTGCCTACGGGCTGGTACCTGAGGATTTTGATAATGGCTCCACCGATGCCTGCGGCATTGGTAGTTTTTCACTGAATATTGAAACGCTTAGCTGCGAAGATTTTGGCCCTAATCCGGTAACCCTGACGGTCATGGACAACAACGGCAATACAAGCACCTGTACCGCTATGGCCATCGTTCAGGATGCCAACGGGCCCACAGCGATCTGTCCCGGGGACATCACAACAGATACGGATCCCGGTGTTTGCGATGCCATAGTGGCCTACGATCTGCCCGAGGCTGTTTTTGTTTGTGATGAAGCTGTATCTTCCGATACGCTGGAGTTTAACGGGACGATTCAGACTTTCGTTGTGCCCGAAGGGGTGACTTCCCTAAAGATTGAAGCCTACGGTGCACAGGGCGGCGACGCCAATGTAGGATTTGGTGGTCTGGGGGCTTACATGAGCGGTACTTTCGTGGTAACGCCAGGGCAAGTCATTGATGTATTGGTTGGAGAAAAACCAGCCGTATCCAACGGTGGTGGCGGCGGCACCTTTGTGGTAGACCACGATACCGGTATGCCGCTGATTATCGCTGGCGGCGGTGGCGGCGGTGCCGGGTTCTGCTGTGGTACCATCCACGATGGCGCGCCCGGACAAGTTGCTCCATTTGGCTCTGCCGGTATTAATGCTTCCGGTGGGGTAGGAGCCGGTGGTAATTCCGGTAACGGCGGTGAAGCAGGTACCGCTACACAGATGAGCGGAGCCGGCGGTGGCTTCTTTTCGGATGGCGCCAATGGCGATTGTTCCTCTACCGGCGGCCGTTCTTATCAGACCGGCGGCTTCGGCGGGCAGTCTGGAGGAACGATTGATGCCTACGGCGGCTTCGGTGGCGGTGGCGGTGGTTACAACTGCGGTTTAAGCTATGGTCCCGGTGGCGGTGGTGGCGGCTACTCCGGTGGCGGTGCTGCCGGCGGTGGTGATCAGTACGGTGCCGGTGGCGGCGGCGGCTCTTTCAATAGCGGCACTTCACAAAATAACGTCACAGGGCTCAACTACGGGCACGGAAAGGTTATCCTGTCCTGGGATGCCCTCGCAACGGTTTACATCAATCAAATCGATATCACAGGGTTGAGCTCGGGCAGTACTTTCCCGATTGGGACGACTACGCTGGCTTACACCGCCACCGACTACCACGGCAATACCGATGTATGCACTTTTGATATTACTGTAGCAGACAATGAAGCACCGGTGGTCACCTGCCTGCCGGATACGGTTTGGCTGGATGCTTCCGGCAACGGCAGCACTACCCTGGCAGCACTCAATGGGGGCGTTTCTGATAACTGCCCATCCGGTAATGGCCCTGGTGGTCTTGCCTCGCTGAGCGCAGATCAAACCACCTTTGGATGTGCAGATGTGGGCACTAATGAAGTGACGCTCACGGCCGAGGATGTCTATGGAAATACCGGCCAATGTGTGGCTTTGGTCACCGTCCTCGACACCATCGCTCCAGTGGTGAATTGCGAAAGCCTAACCCTTTCTTTGGATCAGAATGGCACAGCGGCTATCAGTATCGATGATGTACTGGTTTCAGCAACCGATGCCTGTAGTAATCCAATACCGAACGATCAGTTGTCTCTGAGTACAGCAGCATTCGACTGTACGAATGTAGGGCCTAACCCGGTCTTGCTGACGGCTACCGATCCAAGTGGGAATACCACTACCTGCGAAACCATCGTCACCGTTGTCGATGATATTGCTCCGGTGGCTTTATGCCAGGACATTACCATAGAATTGGATAATGATGGCGCAGCTGAAGTCTTCCCGGAACAAATTGATGCGGGCTCTAATGATGCTTGTTCCGGTAACGGATTGCCGGGCGTCCTCCTGAGCATTACATCCGATACCACCATCTTTGGTTGCGGTGATGTGGGCGAACAGGTCCTCACCCTGACTGTGGAGGACAATAGCGGAAATACCAGTACCTGCGCGGCTACGGTAACCATTGAAGACAACATCGGACCTGATATGGTGTGCCAGGATGTGACGGTGCAATTAGATGCCTCCGGTACTGCCATCATCACGCAGGAGGAAGTTGACAACGGCTCCAGTGATGCCTGTGGCATTGAATCCTGGTCCTGGGACTTTGGAACCTTTGATTGCAGTGATCTGGGTGAGAATACCCTTACGATCTCTGCTACGGACTATAACGGCAATAGCAGCACCTGCACCTTTACCGCAACGGTGGTGGATATGGTAGCACCGGAATTGATCTGCGAAGATATCACGGTGCAGTTGGATGCCAATGGTACTGCTGAACTTACTGCGGCCCAGGTGGCCACCACCCTTAGCGATGCCTGCGGGCTGGCTACTGTGAATCTGGATGTGACCACATTTGACTGCAGCGCTGTTGGTCCGCAGACTGTAACTGTTACCGCAGAAGACAACGCAGGGAATTCCAGCCAATGCAGTGCCGTAGTGACCGTTGCTGATACTGTAGCACCGGCTGCTGTTTGTCAGGATGTGGTATTGCTGCTGGACGAAGATGGCGTGGCTGAACTTACCACTGCCCAGGTAGACGCAGGTTCCTACGATGCTTGTGGCATTGGTGTCTTAAGCCTTGACGTTACCGCCTTTGGCTGCGGCGATGTGGGTACGCAAGCAGCTACCCTTACGGTTACAGACAACAATAGTAACAGCAGTAGCTGCATTTCGAATATCACCATTATCGATGACGTGGTGCCGGTTGCGCTTTGTCAGGATGTGACGGTGGAGTTAGATGTTCTGGGCAATGCCAGCCTTACGCCAGCTCAGGTAAATAATGGTTCCAGCGATGCTTGCGGTCTGGCAAGTGTAGCCATAGATATCGGCAGTTTCGACTGTGCGGATGTTGGCTCCCAAGAAGTCACGCTGACCGTGGAAGACAACAACGGCAATACCAACACCTGCACGGCAACAGTCACCGTTGAGGACAATACCGCACCAAGCCTGGACTGCCAGGACATTACCGTACAGCTGGATAACGATGGATTGGCAAGCATTATGCCTGCACAGATTGTGGGCACGCCATCCGAGGGCTGCGGGCTGGCAAGCACTACGCTGGACATCAGCGCGTTCGACTGTGCGGATGTTGGTCCGAACACGGTAGTGGTAACCGCAACAGATGATAACAGCAATACAAGCTCTTGCACCGCAATCGTCACAGTGGAAGACAATATCGTGCCTGTAGCTTCCTGTCAGGACCTGACTCTACAGCTGGATACCGGTGGCGCAGTCATTCTCACTCCGGCACAATTAGATGGGGGGGCAAGTGACGCTTGTGGCTTGTCTTTCGCCTTCGGGGATGATCTTCCTTCAGTGATTGAATTCGGTTGTGGCGAAGTGGGCGTACAGAGTATTCCGCTTGTCGTTACTGATGCCAATGGCAACAGCAGCAGCTGCGTGTCTAATATTACAATTGAAGACAATGTAGACCCTGTAGCTCTGTGTCAGGATGTAACGGTAGAACTGAATGCACTGGGCAGCGCTATCTTAACGCCCGCTCAGATCGATGATGAATCCAATGATGCCTGTGGAATTGATGCCCTGAGCCTTGACATTACTTCCTTCACTTGTGCTGATGTTGGTACTCAAATAGTCACCCTTACTGTGGAAGATGAGCACGGAAACACCAGCACCTGCACCGCAACAGTCACCGTTGAGGACAATACGGCACCAAGCCTGGACTGCCAGGACATTACCGTACAGCTGGAAAACGATGGATTGGCAAGCATCACGCCTGCCCAGATTGTGGGCACGCCATCTGAGGGCTGCGACCTGGCAAGCACTACGCTGGATATCAGCGCGTTCGACTGTGCGGATATTGGTCAGAATACGGTAGTGGTTACCGCAGAGGATGAGAATGGCAATACGAGCACCTGCACGGCAGCGGTCACAGTGGAAGACAACATCGCCCCCGTAGCTTCCTGCCAGGATCTGACCCTGCAGTTGGATGCGGGCGGCGCGGTCATTCTCACTCCGGCACAATTGGATGCCGGTTCAGCAGATGCCTGCGGTATTAGTCTCGCCTTTGGTGACGAATTACCCTCGGTGATTGAATTCGGCTGTGGGGAAGTAGGTGTGCAAACCGTACCGTTGCTGGTCACTGATGCCAACGGCAATACAAGCACCTGTGTGTCTAGTATAACCATTGAAGACAACGTAGTACCAGTTGCGCTCTGCCAGGATGTGACCGTGGACTTGGATGCGGAAGGCATGGTAATGCTTTCCGCTGATCAGGTAGACAATGGCTCCAACGATGCCTGCGGTATCGAGAGCCTGAGCCTGGACATCAGTAATCTGGACTGCAGTGATGTAGATGGACAAAGCGTCACCCTTACCGTAGAAGACGAGAACGGAAATACCAGCACGTGCACTGCCGAGGTTACGGTTGAGGACAACACCGCACCTGTAGCCGTTTGCCAGAACCTGACCGTTGAGTTGGATGCAAGTGGAATGGCCTTCATCTCCGTAAACCAGATTGATAACGGCTCCTTTGATGCATGCGGCCTGGCAGAACGAGGGCTAAATATTGCCAGCTTTGATTGTGGGGATATTGGTACGAATAATGTATTGCTGACGGTAGAGGACTTCAGTGGCAACATGAGTGCCTGTATAGCCGTAGTCACCGTGGTAGACAACACGGCTCCTGAAGCCTTATGCCAGGATGTGACGGTTCAGTTGGATGCTGCTGGAATAGCTAGCTTGTCTGCTACTGAAGTAAATGCTGGCTCCAATGATGCCTGTAGTATTGCCGGAGTCGAAATCGACCAATCCGAATTTGACTGCACTGATGTGGGAGCCAATTCAGTAGTGCTTACCGTCACCGATAACAGCGGCAACAGCAGCACCTGTACCGCCACGGTAACCGTTGAGGACAACGTTGCTCCTCAGGCGCTTTGCCAGGACATCACCGTTGCGCTGAATGCCTCCGGAAACGCTACAATTACTGCCGGTCAAATTGGTAATGGATCGCATGATGCCTGTAGCATTTCCCAACTGACCCTTGATCAAACAATATTTGATTGTGGTGATGTGGGTGAAAATACGGTCACGCTTTCCGTAACGGATGTCAATGGCAATCTCAGCACCTGTACCGCTACGGTTTCGGTGGAGGATAATACGATTCCCGCGGCACTCTGCGAAGACCGGACCGTACAACTTGACGCTTCCGGTGCAGGAAGTATTACACCGGGGCAGGTATTCGAAGGCGAGATTGATCCTTGCGGGCTCGCCAGCCTCAGCCTGGATAAGACCACTTTTGATTGCGGTGATGTAGGTACAAATACAGTCACGCTTACCGCAACAGACGTTAATGGCAACACCAGCACTTGTATTTCTACGGTCACGGTGGAAGACAACATCGCACCGGAAGCGCTGTGTGAAGATGTGACGGTACAGCTCGATGCCTCTGGTAACGGTGCCCTGAGTGCCGAACAGGTCGATGGCGGTTCCGGCGATCCGTGCAACCTTTCCAGCCTAAGCCTGAGCCAGACGAGCTTCGATTGCGGAGATGTGGGCAGTCAGATCGTTACCCTGACCGCAACAGACGTTAATGGCAACAGCAGCACTTGTACTTCTACGGTCACGGTGGAAGACAACATCGCACCGGAAGCGCTGTGTGAAGATGTGACGGTACAGCTCGATGCCTCTGGTAACGGTGCCCTGAGTGCCGAACAGGTCGATGGCGGTTCCGGCGATCCGTGCAACCTTTCCAGCCTAAGCCTGAGCCAGACGAGCTTCGATTGCGGAGATGTGGGCAGTCAGATCGTTACCCTGACCGCAACAGACGTTAATGGCAACAGCAGCACTTGTACTTCTACGGTCACGGTAGTGGACAATGTTGCGCCACAGGCGCTTTGCCAGGACGTTACGGTACAGCTCGATGCCTTTGGCATCGGTGCCCTGAACACAGACCAGATAGATGGCGGTTCCGATGATGTGTGTGGTATTTCCAGCCTAAGCCTGAGCCAGACGAGCTTTGGTTGTAATGATGTGGGCATCCGGAGCGTTACGTTAACAGCCACGGACGTCAACGGCAACAGCAGCATTTGTACTTCTACGGTCACGGTAGTGGACAATGTAGCTCCACAGGCGCTTTGTCAAGACGTTACGGTACAGCTCGATGCCTTTGGTATCGGTGCCCTGAACACAGACCAGATAGATGGCAGTTCAGGTGATGCGTGTGGCATTTCCAGCCTGAGTCTGAGCCAGACGAGCTTTGATTGCAGTGATGTGGGCATCCGGAGCGTTACGTTAACAGCCACGGACGTCAACGGCAACAGCAGCACTTGTACAGCCAACGTAACGGTCGTGGACAACATCGCTCCACAGGCGCTGTGTGAAGATGTGACGGTGCAGCTTGATGCCTTTGGTAATGGTACCCTGAACACAGACCAGATAGATGGCGGTTCCAACGATGTATGCGATATTTCCAGCCTAAGCCTTAGCCAGACGAGCTTCGATTGCGGGGATGTGGGCAGTCAGATCGTTACCCTGACCGCGACAGACGTTAATGGCAACAGCAGCACTTGTACTTCTACGGTCACGGTAGTGGACAATGTAGCTCCACAGGCGCTTTGCCAAGACGTTACGGTACAGCTCGATGCCTTTGGCAACGGTGCCCTGAACACAGACCAGATAGATGGCGGTTCCGATGATGTGTGTGGTATTTCCAGCCTAAGTCTGAGCCAGACGAGCTTTGGTTGTAATGATGTGGGCATCCGGAGCGTTACGTTAACAGCCACGGACGTCAACGGCAACAGCAGCATTTGTACTTCTACGGTCACGGTAGTGGACAATGTAGCTCCACAGGCGCTTTGTCAAGACGTTACGGTACAGCTCGATGCCTTTGGTATCGGTGCCCTGAACACAGACCAGATAGATGGCAGTTCAGGTGATGCGTGTGGCATTTCCAGCCTGAGTCTGAGCCAGACGAGCTTTGATTGCAGTGATGTGGGCATCCGGAGCGTTACGTTAACAGCCACGGACGTCAACGGCAACAGCAGCACTTGTACAGCCAACGTAACGGTCGTGGACAACATCGCTCCACAGGCGCTGTGTGAAGATGTGACGGTGCAGCTTGATGCCTTTGGTAATGGTACCCTGAACACAGACCAGATAGATGGCGGTTCCAACGATGTATGCGATATTTCCAGCCTAAGCCTTAGCCAGACGAGCTTCGATTGCGGGGATGTGGGCAGTCAGATCGTTACCCTGACCGCGACAGACGTTAATGGCAACAGCAGCACTTGTACTTCTACGGTCACGGTAGTGGACAATGTAGCTCCACAGGCGCTTTGCCAAGACGTTACGGTACAGCTCGATGCCTTTGGCAACGGTGCCCTGAACACAGACCAGATAGATGGCGGTTCCGATGATGTGTGTGGTATTTCCAGCCTAAGTCTGAGCCAGACGAGCTTCGATTGCAGTGATGTGGGCATCCGGAGCGTTACGTTAACAGCCACGGACGTCAACGGCAACAGCAGCAGTTGCACTTCAACGGTAACGGTGGCAGACAACATAGCCCCTCAGGCGCAGTGCCAGGACCTCACCGTTCAGTTGGATGAATTTGGAGAAGGCTTCCTTACCGCAGGACAGGTCAATAACGGCTCCAACGATGCATGCCAAATCGCTACACTAAGTCTTGATAAAACGGAGTTTAGCTGTGACGATGTAGGGGCTCCGACCGTCACGCTCACCGCCACCGATGTCAATGGCAATAGCAGTTCCTGTACGGCCAATATTACTGTAGAGGACAATATCGCCCCGGTTGCCCAGTGCCAGGACCTGACGATTCAGCTGGGTATGAATGGTTCGGCCAGTATCACCGTTGCAGATATTGAAAATGGCTCCACGGATGCCTGTGGGGTATCAGGGCTGGCTTTGGATATCACTACTTTTGGTATTGCTGATGTAGGTGATAATACTGTTACGCTCACCGTAACTGACGATAATGACAATAGCAGCACTTGTACTGCTACTGTCACTGTAGAGAACAACTTCGCACCCCCGACCGGAGGCATAGAAAGCAACCGTAGCCAAAGTAAGGATTCAAGTGTGCGCTACCAGGCTAAAGTCTTCCCGAACCCGACACTTGGCGTCTTCACCCTGCGTTTTGAGCAGCCGCTTCAGGGCTCTGCTCATGCGATACTCCGCAATGATTTGGGACAGGTGATTAGTCAGGTGACCTTGCCGGAAGGAACCAAAGACCACCGGTGGGCCAACGTCTACCTCGCTGCCGGTCTGTACTATCTCGAAGTGCAACATGAAGATGGTAACCGGGAAGTATTGAAAATTGTCCGGAAACAGTTCTAAACCTGCTATTTGGCATAACGTTTTTTTAGGCTTTTGAAACCTGATGATGAGGCTGTCTCTTGATATAGAGGCAGCCTCAATGGTTATTTCCTGCTTTCCAGTTGTAATGCTCACCAGAAATGCCTGCAGTTTGCTCTTGGTTGCCAGAGGAACAATTTCCCGGAAATGTGTTGCCGATTCGCTAAATTGTGTGCGCCGTTGAGCGGGAATGTCCACACCTTTGCAATAAAGCAAACCAGGAATAAATGTCTGACTCGATTCTAAAGATTGAATCCATCTCCCAGCTTCACGAGCTGCTGGGCTGTGGTAAGCCAGAACATCCGCTCATCACCGTGCTTGACCCGCAGCAATTGCAGGTGCCTGCCCAGATGCATAATGTGCGCGTAGTCTCCAACTTCTACGCCGTTTGGTTAAAAACAACCGATTGCGGTATAGAGTACGGGCGCAACCACTACGATTTCGAGGAAGGCGCATTGGTCTTCACCGCTCCGCAGCAAGTCGTATCGGTAAGCGGGGAAGTGGCAGAGGATGAAGCGGGCTGGATGCTGTTTTTTCACCCCGACCTGATCCGGTCCACGGGGCTCGGTGAGAAAATTGACCAGTATACCTTCTTCTCCTATGAGATACACGAAGCCCTGCACCTGTCGGATGCAGAGAAAGCTACGATCACGCAGTGTATCTATAACATCAAAGACGAGTACGAACAGCGCATTGACGATCACAGCCAAAGTGTAATTGTCTCCAATATCGAGCTGTTGCTCAATTACTGCCGCCGCTACTACGCCCGGCAGTTCAATACCCGGACGACTGCCAACAAGGACCTACTGACCCGTTTTGAGCGGGTGTTAAAGGACTATTTCGACTCCGGTCAGCTCATTAAAAAGGGCATACCCACAGTGCAGAACCTGGCCGGGGAGGTCCACCTGTCCGCTGACTACCTCAGCGATTTGCTCAAAAAAGAGACGGGCCGGTCTGCCAAAGACCACATCAATGACTTTGTAGTGGAAAAGGCCAAGTACCTCCTGCTCAACAGTCAGGATACCATCAGCGGCATTGCCTATGAGCTGGGCTTTAACTACCCGCACTACTTCAGCCGCCTGTTTAAAGCAAAGACCGGACAAACACCACAGGAATTCCGTTCGTTAAATTAAGCATCATTTCTACCGTAGTAAGCGGTTCACCAGGTGCTAAAACCATTGGTAGAATAGTCTGCTGCGGCCCATTCCATACAAATATTAAAATTCAAACTCAATGACCATGATAGATCAAAGCAAACCCGTAATGGTAACCGGAGCAACCGGATACGTAGCCGGATGGCTGGTGAAGCAACTCCTCGAAGCAGGCCTGACAGTCCACGCTGCCGTCAGGAACCCTTCAAAAACCGAAAAAATCGCTCACCTGGAGCAGATTGCTGCCGCATCAAAAGGCTCCATCAAATACTTCAAAGCCGATCTGCTGAAAGACGGTTCTTATGCCGAGGCCATGGAAGGCTGTGAACTCGTTTACCACACCGCTTCCCCCTTTACCTCCAATTTTGAAGATGCGCAGAGAGACCTTGTAGACCCTGCGGTCCTGGGAACAAAAAACGTGCTGGAGCAAGCCGACAAAACCGCCTCCGTCAAGCGGGTGGTCCTCACCAGCAGCTGCGCTTCCATCTACACCGATGCCAGCGAGGTGAAAGATACTCCAAAGGGCATGCTGACGGAAGACATCTGGAACACCACCGCTTCCCTGGAGTATCAGCCCTATTCCTACTCCAAGACCATGGCGGAGCGCGCCGCCTGGGAGATCAACGAAAAGCAAAGCCGCTGGGACCTCGTGGTCATCAACCCCTGCCTGGTGATGGGCCCGCCCCTCAATCCTAAAGCCACCACTTCCGAAAGCTTCAACCTGCTCAAGCAACTGGGCGATGGTACCCTTAAGACCGGTGTGCCTAATGTCGGTATCGGCCTGGTGGACGTACGCGATGTTGCCAACGCCCACTTTCAGGCTGGCTTCCGACCGGAAGCAGAAGGCCGGCATATCACCTGCGGGCACAATACTAACTTTTTGGCATTAGCCCAGGCTTTACAGCCCAAATACGGCAAAGACTATCCGGTACCTAAGAATGCCCTGCCCAAGTGGCTGGTGGTCCTTGCCGGTCCGTTGCTGGACAAATCTCTGGACCGCAAGTTCCTGCGCAACAACGTCAACCACGTCTGGCGCGCCGACAACAGCAAGAGCCGCGAGAAGCTGGGCGTCACTTACCGGCCTATGCAGGAAACGATGGAAGACTCTTTTGCGGCACTGATTGAGGCGGGAGTTTTTTAACGATTGGTAAAAGCGCTTAAAGGGGATACTGATGGCTAAGGGCTTCCCGAAAAAATAGGTTTTCCACCTTGTGTTGTACTTTGTGTGTATTGCCCGGCAGTCTGCAATTAGAACGAAAAAAAATGACTCAAAGAATAGCACATATTGCTTTACTTGTGAAAGATTATGATGACGCGATTGAATTTTATACCCAAAAATTGGATTTCATATTGCTTGAGGACACGAGAATAAGTGAAAAGAAAAGATGGGTAATGGTTGCATCACCAGGAGCAAAAGAATGCTCCCTGTTACTTGCCAAGGCAGCGAATGAACAGCAAACAAAAAGTATAGGTAATCAAACAGGAGGACGAGTTGGATTTTTTCTCTTCACAGATGATTTTTGGAGAGATTATAACAAATTGACGGCCAGAGAAGTAAGCTTTGTAAGGCCACCAGCTGAGTTTGAATATGGAACTGTGGCAGTATTCAAAGACTTATATGGAAATTTGTGGGATTTGATTGAACCCAATGAGAATAACAAAGGATTGATGATAAAATGACAGCAGGCAGGAACGCATATCGACTATGGCTGCTGAACCTCTGTTAGCAAGGGTTATCCTTAAAGCCTTCGCCAATGCTGTATTTTGCATGATCAGAGATTTGGAATTTAACCCATTAGAAGTCGGATTGAGTCCAATCCTCAGTTATAATCCTCCCACCAGTCCACAACCGGTGGCCTTGCCTCACTGCTCACCCTTTCCCCAATCTTCGGTACCACAATATCCAGTTTTTCCTGCGCTGCTGCCTTCACAAACCGCTGTACCGGATCCCGCCAGTCGTGTGGGGCAAGCTTGAAGCCGCCCCAGTGAACGGGCGTGCTAACTTTCGCGCCGGCCTCAATCGCCCCCTGCACCGCTTCCTCCGGCAGGGCATGTATCTGAGTCCAAAGCTTGTAGTACTGCCCACATTCCATAAATGCCCAGTCGAACGGGCCGAAGCGCTCCCCAATTTCCCGGAAGTGGGTGTCATAACCGCCATCGCCGCTCCAGTAGACCTTGTAATCCGGTGTTTGCAGCACCCAGCCTCCCCAGAGGCATTTCGTGCGGTCGGTCAGCCCGCGGCCGGAAAAGTGGCGTGATGGGGTGAAGGTGAGCTGCACATTGCTCACCTGCCCTTCGTCCCACCAGTCCATTTCCGTAACCTGCTCCGGGGCAATGCCCCATCGGCGGAGGTGGCGTTTCACGCCAAGGGCAACGTAGAAATGCCCGGCTTTGTCTTTCAGGCGCTGAATGCTGCTATAATCCAGGTGGTCGTAGTGGTCGTGTGTCAGAAAAACCGCATCAAGGTCAGGCAGCTGATCGATAACCGACAGAGTATTATCGCTAAAGCGCTTAGTGCGAATGGGGCCCACCGGGGAGGCATCCGGCCCAAGCATGGGGTCAATCAGCAGGTTTTGACCACCCAGCCGCATCAGGCATACGGCATGCCCGTACCAGATGAACTGAAAAGGCGCAGTGCTGTTTTCCCAAGTCTCCAAATCAAAGGGGACAACCGGGATCGGGCGCTGCGGGATTTTGTGCTTGGCATCTTTCAGGTTATCCTGAATGAGCCCCGGCAGATTGGACAGGCTCACATCATCGCCGGTAGGGCTCAGGTTTTCAAAAATCTTGCCGTTCCAATGCGGGGAGCGGGCGTAGTTTTGCCGGTCTTCGGGTGTGATTTTTCCGCCAAACTGCGGGTGGAATGTAAGGTAAGCCCAGAGCGCCACGCCAAGACAAAGCAGGATGGAAAGAAGGATAATAATTGTCAAGAGGTACAAGATTTTGAATCAAAAGGGAATCGTCAAAGAAAGCTAAACAGAATGAGTTATCTTAGACTTTGGTCCGGATTTCAGCTGCATTCCGGGTTTTGTGTTAGTATTTCCGGGAACAGGCATGCATAAATCCGGTTGATTTGGATCAACTTTGACCAACAACTATACTGACGATTAAGTGGTTTGCCACAGCAAACCTACTCAATGTCAGTATTTACGCTGGGAAGTGGCTTGCGCTTGCCCTGACAAGCTATGCTTCGTCAGTGGTCGATGTCGCAAATCCAAGATCCCAGACGATGAATGTCTGGATCAGTGACCCGACATTTATCGTTCCCCGTGCTGGCCGTTAGCGCCAGTAGGTGACCACTTCGTATTGCGTATAAACCGCTGAATAGAAATGAAAAAAGCACACCGAGCCTATCTGGCTTTTTCCTTGCTTCTGGGCCTACTGGTTTTTGGCTTTAGCACCCCAAGATCGCACCCTCCTGAACCTAAACTACCGGAAAGGAACAAAAGCACTGCCGCTGAACTCACCCCCGAGCAAGCTTTCGATCTTATGATGGAGGTTCTGACCCACAAACGCTGTGTCAATTGCCACCCTTCCGATGACTATCCACGGCAGGGAGAAGACAGCCATATTCACAATTTTGGCGTACAGCGCGGACCGGACAACCATGGGGTCGCCGCTCTTCAATGCCAAACCTGCCATCAGTCTGAGAACAACAACCACGCCGGCGTGCCCGGTGCCCCGGAATGGAGCCTTGCCCCCCGTAAAATGGCCTGGCAGGGGCTGACGCGGGTGGAAATTGCCCGGTCTATGCTTAATCCCGACAACAACGGCGGCCGCACCCTTGAAGAAACCGTCCACCACCTCACCGAACACGAACTGGTTCTCTGGGCCTGGGAGCCGGGCGTGGACGCCAACGGTACACCCCGTGAAAAACCGCCGGTGCCCAAGGCGGAATACATCAAAGCCGTGAAAACCTGGGCAGCGGGCGGCGCTCCGATCCCCGAAGAATAATCTGATCAACCGGAAAACAAAAAAATATGACGATTTCATTCAACATAAACGGGCAGCCCACCTCCCTTGACGTGGATGGCGATACGCCCCTGCTGTGGGTCGTTCGGGACATGCTCGACCTGAAAGGCACTAAATTTGGCTGCGGCAAGGCGGCCTGTGGAGCCTGTACCCTCCATGTGGATGGCAAGGCCATCCGCTCCTGTTCCTACGCCGTGAAGTACGCTGAGGGCAAAAATATCACGACCATCGAAGGGCTTTCCAACGGCGATCAGCTCCATCCGGTACAGCAAGCCTGGATGGAGGAAATTGTCCCTCAGTGTGGCTATTGCCAACCCGGCTTTATGATGGCAACGGCAGCCCTTCTGTCGGAAATCCCCAATCCCACGGATGAGGATATCAACAACAATATCGTCAACGTCTGCCGCTGCGCCACGTACTACCGAATGCGCAAAGCCATCCACCGGGCAGCCGATATCCAATCCCAAAACGCTAAAAACCAGCCCTCATGAGCACTCCAAAACCCAAAAAGAAATTCTCCCGGAGAAAATTCATTGTCCGTTCAACGGTAGGCGTGGGCGTTGCCATTGGCGCGACCTACTTTACCCGCCCGCTATGGCGGCGCTCCATTGCCGGCTTTGTCAATTCCGCAGAGCTCCCCTACAACGGCAGTACCGATGAGCCCCGCCTGTGGTTTGAAGTCACGGCTGACAATGAGGTTATCCTCAACTCCCCCAAAGTAGAGATGGGGCAGGGTACCTTCACCGGGCTGGCACAAATTGCAGCTGACGAACTGGAGGTGGACATCCAACAAATCAAAGTTATTCATGCGCCAACCGCTTCCGGCAATATCGACGGCACTTCCACGGGCGGCAGTACCTCCATTTCCAGCCTGTGGCAACCCCTGCGCGAACTGGCTGCCACGATGCGGGAGATGCTGAAAATCGAAGCTTCCAAACAGCTGGGTACGGATGCCGCTGCACTTACGGTCAAAAACGGGGTGGTTGCCCACAACGGGCAGACCTTAACCTACGGCGAGATCGTGAAGAACGTCACCGAGTGGGAAATACCCGAAACGCCTCCGCTCAAGGATGTTTCGACCTATAAATTTGTGGGTAAGCCGGTGCCCCGGGTCGACTTAAAAGACAAGGTGATCGGTGCGCCTATGTTTGGCATGGACGCGAGCCTGCCCGATATGCTGTACGGCGCTGTGGTACGATCCGAGCGCATTGGAGCCACCTTCGTAGGGGCTGATACGAGTTCGGCGGAAAAGATGCCGGGCGTCGTCAAGGTGGTCAAGGAACCGGACTTCGTTGGTGTAGTCGCCACCTCCCAAATGGCAGCCGAACAGGCCAAACAAGCCATCAAAGCCGAATGGGCAACCGAGCGCAACTGGCAATCAGAAGACATTGAGGCGATGATCAAAGTAGGGCAGGGTGACCCGGTAACGATTCAGAAGACCGGGCGGGCGAAGCGTATTCTGGACAACGAGGAGGAGGTCATTACGGCAGAATTTACCAGCCCGATCGGTGCACATGCCCAAATGGAGCCCAACGGAGCGGTCGCCCATGTGGAAAATGACAACGCCACGATCATAATGTCCACACAGGTGGTGAATCTGACCCGGAAAGAAGTCGCTGACCGGCTCGGGTTAGCCCCGGAGGATGTCAACATCATTCCTACGTATCTTGGCGGAGGGTTCGGCCGCCGTTTGCATACGCCCAATGCAGTACAGGCTGCTGTGCTCTCAAAAGCCGTAGGTAAGCCCGTGAAGTGCTTTTTCAACCGTCGGGAGGAGTTTCAGAATGATACCTTCCGGCCGCCCACTCATCATGTGTTGCGGGGTGTGTTGGATAAGCAAGGGAAGATCAAAGCCATTGAGCACAATTTATCAAGTGGCGATGTCATGTTTGGCTCTCCCATGTTCCCTGGTATTGCCGAGCCTGTTCTGGGGGCCGATGTCGGTGCCTGGCGGGGCGGTATGATTCAGTACGAAGCCATCCCCAATTTCCGGACGGTATCCTGGCGGGTGAAGCTCCCTTTTGCCACAAGCTGGTGGCGGAGCCTGGGCTTACTGGCCAATACCTTTGCCATCGAAAGTTTTATGGACGAGCTGGCACTGAAAGCCGGTAAGGATCCCGTTCAGTTCCGCCTGGAGCACATTCAGGAGGATGAGGCCGGGCACCGCCTGCGCGAGGTCATCAAAGCTGCAGCTGACAAAGCCGGCTGGAAAGACGAGGTCGTCAATGGTCGGGCGATGGGCTTCGCGGCTTCCACAGATGCGCGGACACCCTGTGCGCAGGTGGCAGAGGTCTCGATTGAAAATGGCGAAATCAAAGTGCACAAAGTAACCTGCGCGATCGACCCCGGCATAGCGGTCAACCCTGATCAGGTGCGGGCACAGTGCGAGGGCAGCATCATCATGGGGCAGAGTGCGGCCATGTACGAGCGTATGTTCGTGAAAGACGGGCAGCTGCTGCCTACGATCTACGGCCCCTACCGGATGGCGCTGATGCGGGATGCCCCAAAGGAAATTGATGTGGTCATCCTGGAAAATGCAGATGCCCCCGGTGCGGTCGGTGAACCCCCGCTGGGTCCGATTGGCGCGGCGATTGCCAATGCAGTCTTCCGGCTTACCGGTGAGCGGCTCCGGTCGTTACCGTTGACGATTGCCTAAATATGGCTTTTGATTCCCGGAAAAATGCCATCTTTGTCAGGACATGAAAACGGTAGACATGAGCAATCCTTACCTTGATCCCACGGGTGACGAATTTACGCCAGACGAGCAGACCGCCGAAGTGCAGTTGCGCCCGCAGGCCCTGGATGACTTTAGCGGTCAGCCCAAAATTGTGGAGAATCTGCAAATCTTCATTCAGGCAGCCCTGGGCAGGGGAGAGGCTTTGGACCATGTACTGCTGCATGGTCCTCCCGGACTGGGCAAAACGACCCTTTCCCACATTATCGCCAATGAGCTGCAGGCGGAGCTGAAGATGACTTCCGGCCCTGTACTGGAAAAACCCGGTGATCTGGCAGGCTTGCTCACCAACCTGGAAGAAGGCGATGTACTCTTCATAGACGAAATCCACCGCCTGAATACGGTGGTGGAGGAATACCTCTATTCCGCTATGGAGGACTACCGCATTGACATTATGATCGACAGCGGCCCTAATGCGCGGAGCATACAGATCGAGCTGAACCCCTTTACGCTGGTTGGCGCCACTACCCGAATGGGCTTACTGACGGCTCCTATGCGGGCCCGCTTTGGCATCAACTGCCACCTCGATTACTACGATACCAAGACCCTCAACCGCATTATCAAACGATCAGCGGGCATACTTGACGTGCCGATCACGGAAGATGGCGCTAAGGAAATCGCCCGCCGCAGCCGGGGCACGCCGCGTATTGCCAATGCCTTGTTACGCCGTATCCGTGATTTCGCACAGATTAAAGGCAATGGTACCATCGACCGGAAGATTGCCGAATACGGCCTTTCTGCCCTCAATGTAGACGAAGGCGGCCTGGATGAAATGGACAATAAAATCCTTTCCACCATTATCCATAAATTCAAAGGCGGACCAGTGGGCATCACCACTATCGGCACTGCAGTAGGAGAGGAGGCCGGTACAATTGAGGAAGTACATGAACCCTTCCTGATTATGGAAGGCTACATTCAGCGTACGCCCCGGGGGAGAGAGGCTACAGAGAAAGCCTACAAGCATTTGGGTGTAGTGCCGCCTGGCCGTGCAGGCACTTTGTTTGATGAGTAGGGGGGCACTACCTTCCGTGTATTCTTTGCCCGTACGGGCGGGTATTCAGTGGTTCCCAATTCTGGCTTTCAATATACAGCAATTCTGAGATCCCGGACTGAGAATGGGCTGTCGGTATATCCTCCGGAGGAACGATTACACGAGGCTTGACGTTTCTCCTTGAAATCTAAGGACCATGCCAACCATACCCATACCCAACTTCCAGACAGCCTTCCGGCAAAAAGCATTGCAGGGACGAGACCTAAAGTTGCGCCGCCTGACCGCAGCAGACGCCCCAAAACTGACCACTTACGCCAATAACCCAAAAATTGCTGCTAACCTGATGGACCGCTTTCCAAACCCCTACACCCTGGAAAGTGCGCATTGGTTTATCAATTACGCAGCAGAAAATGAAGGAGAATCGGTTTTCGCTATCGATTGGGGAGAAGGGCTCATAGGCGTCATCAGCCTCATTTTTAAGCCCGATATTTACGCGGCCTCAGTAGAGTTAGGGTACTGGCTGGGCGAGCCTTTCTGGGGGCAGGGGATCATGCCTGAAGCTATAGGTTTGATTGTCAAACACGCCTTTGAAGACTTACAGCACAGCCGGGTGTATGCTAATGTCTTTCACACCAATCCTGCTTCCCGGCGGGTACTGGAGAAAGCTGGTTTCGAACGGGAAGGCATTGCCCGTAAAGCGATTGTGAAGAATGGACGGATACTAGATGTGTGGACGTATGGAAAGGTAAATCCTCGTTTGTAACTGATTTTATTCATGTGCACGCCCCTTCTGACTTCCGCTGCGCGCCTTCTCCTCAAGGACTTGCAGTTCCTCCAACTCTTCCGGCGACAGCCGGTATTGGTCAATATTGTCAAGGTCAGGCTGCCCGGCATCCACCCAGGCAGTATACCATGCGCTGCCAATAGAAAGGATTGTTGCCCGCATCCGGTCTTCCACCATGCCCTTCATCCGCTCCTGATAAGCTTTGGCATATTCCTTGCACTGGGTGCGAATAGTGCGGCCGAGGCGTTCTTCGTAGCAATATTGTTTGTCTTCCGGGAACGTTTTGCTCAGGTCCCGCTCAATCTGAAGGACACTATCAACAAGGAGATGGCTGGCGAGCACCACATCCCAATAATAGTCTTTGGGATTGGCGATGTACTCGGCTTTGCCTACAAAGTAGTCGTACTCCTGATCGGCAAACAGCTCGGGTATCCGGCTTTCCCAAAAGGCGTGAATACCCACCTGATCGGTAAGCTGCCCGTTGTAATTGGTGGTGGTGTGAAGGGGCACGTGCGCATCCCCGATATAATGCCCAAACTCTGCTGAGATACGCAGTATTCGGGGTATATCCCGGTTGCGAAAGGCAGCAGTAAGGCGGCGCTGCATAGCGGGCAAGTGGTAAGGCACAATGCCGTACTCCGAGAAGTGGTCCACCGCGTAGGCTTTTTCGCAATCAATCGCGCCCGGGCTCAGCCCAAAAAGCATGGCCAGGGTATCACAGCTCAGGTTCCATTCTTCTTCATAGTACTGCGGCATGATTTCCTGAATGAAATAGGTCTTGTAGTCCGACTGATAGGGCACCTTGATCGCCCCACCATCTGTATCCAGGCTGATGAGCACCTGACGGCCTATTGTGTCCCGGTAGAGCAGTGTCGTATCCCCATCGGAGTCCACAACGCCTACTTCCGTAAACTTCATCAGGGCTTCCGTCCAGTCCCTGGGTACTTCCGGGAAAGGGTAAGTGCCCCAGTGGTCGATGTCAATATAGTGGCGGACGGCTTCGTGGCGGGTGGCGTATCGGCGCTTGTCAGGGTCTACGGCATGCTCAGTGACGTACTCCAGGTTTTTCTTGTAAAACACAATCATCTCCGGTGGGAGGGTGAAGACGGCCATCCGGTTGAGCCGACGGTGCCCCCAGAACCCCCAGCGCTCAGAAGGCGCAGCGCCCAGCCCAATGAGCAATAATAGTATGGCAATGAGGACGTTCCTGCTCGTTTGCCTGGAGCGAAGTGGCTTTTGATGATTCATGTTCCGGCTCGGTTATATTGGGAAATGAGGTGAAATTAAGCTTTAACGGGCTTAGAATAACCTCATAACTGTCAGTTTAACAGGTTGGTATCCTTATAAAAGGAAGCGTAGCCCCAAAATATCTTTTCCATCACAAGATGCTGCGCCAACATGAAGTCCTGTTGGTTGCGCAACACAAAGTAGCGGTCGAGGTAGCCACCTGTGGTAACATAGTCCCCTGTTTTGCGGTCCTGTGTCGTGACTTTCTCCTTAATAATAGGGTAGAATACGGCACGGGTGGTATCCTCCTTGGTATTGACAAGGGTGATGCTGCAAAAGGGGATGGTCTGCATAATGGAGTCACGGCTGGAGTACTCATTGCGGAAAGCCTCCGCGCCCACACTTTCGAAGTTGACCAGGTAAGCTTCCACACTGCCTTCCTTAAAGGGGCGCCGAATCTCAGGCGTAATATCGTAGAAAGGCTTTACCGTATAGTCGCTGCCCGTTGCTTCCAGAATAAAAGACTGGTTTTTTTGCTTTGGGTATTCGACGGAGAGATATTTGATGTCTTCTACCTTTTCTGAAAACAGCAGCTTGTCCCGCCATTCGTCACCGTATCGGTCAAAGCGGACACTAAGGTTGCCTGAGAAGCCTGGCATTTCTGCGACGTAGGGCTGCTCCGCACCATCCATGATGATGTAGGTGCCGCGCTCATCTGCTGTAGAGCCGCCAATGTAGTAAGCCTTGAGCAGATTTCCTGCTTTATCGTACAGCTCCACCTTTTTGCCCTGAGTAGCCAGTACATTGACCATATTTTTCACCGCATTGTCGGAAGGTTTGTACTTAATACGAACGTTCCTGATGGCTTCAAGCAAGGGCTCCATCACGTGCGGGTTAGCTGGGCCGGCGCCTTCCAGGTCCCAACCGCCGTTTTCATTGCGCACCAGAGTCGAACGTTCGCCTTTCCGGCCAGCAATAAAGATTTTGTGCAGCTGGCTCATGTCTTCCAGGGCGAAATCCCGGTCGGAGCCTGCCAATGTCATTTTATTGCGTTCATCATCCGTAGAAAGGTACCAGAAAGCCCCGCCGCCGAGCAGCAGGAAAACAACCAGCAAAATTAAAGTTCTTTTCATCTCTGAGTTTTATTAAGCGGCAAACCGGCGCCGCCGTACCAAGTTGTATGCAAATCCGAAAAGTGCCAGAAACAATAGCGGCACTCCAATATTTAAAAACTGCCAAAAAACCTTGCGCTCCTGCGCCTCAACAGTGTCCAGCAGCCTGAGTTTCAATTCTTTGCCCCGGGCCTGAATGACCCCTTGCTCATTGATCAGGTACTCCAGAGTATTGACCAGCAAATCTTTGTTGGCAAAAAGGTATTTATCAAATTCATTAAAGCCCAGCGGGCTGAATTGTTTGCCATCCCGGCCAACTTTATTACGGGCTATATCGCCATCCGCGATCACCACCATTTTGGTCGGTTCGCTTTGGGTGCGGAACTCCAGGCCCAGGTCTCGCATGCCCTGCAGCATACTCTCGGTCACCCGGTTCTCATACAAAGAGGGAAAAGTGCCCTCCAGCAGCAGCCCCAGCGTTTGGGGCTCGGCATTGAACTTGTCGGGGTCCAGGTCGTAGCGCAGGAATTCAAAGTTCATCTCCACCGGGATGTACTGCACCCGGGTATTATCGGAAGACTGCAGTAAGGGGATCTTTTCCACTTCGGTCTTGGTGGTCACATCCAGGTCGACCGTACTGGGGTATTTGAAGTTAACCAGCCCCAGGTTGTTGACGATGGGGTGGTCCGCTTTTGGGGCAACAACCGGGTGATAAGGATACCGGAAGTTGTCAAACTGCGGAGCATTGCCCTGCATGCCTACCACCAACGGGATGCTGGAACACTGCAAATCAAGGACCAGATTGGGCTGAATACGGATGCCATAGCGAAACAGCAGGTCATCCAGGTTGAGATCATATTCGTTGGGATAGTACTGTGCCCGGCCCTGAAGGCTGTCCAGGTCTACCCGTACTTTATCCAGCAGCCAAAGGACTTTCCCGCCCTGCATCACGTACTGGTCAATTTTAAATTTATCTTTTTCTGAGAATGGGCGCGTAGGCTTGGCCAC
Organism: Phaeodactylibacter xiamenensis; assembly: GCF_000759025.1. Lineage (GTDB taxonomy): Bacteria > Bacteroidota > Bacteroidia > Chitinophagales > Saprospiraceae > Phaeodactylibacter > Phaeodactylibacter xiamenensis. The sequence goes on from NZ_JPOS01000054.1 coordinate 31,450, forward strand.
GATCAGCAAGTCGGCCTCTTCACCGATGTGCACGACGCTGTCAAGATTGATGCGCCCAAATTCATAGTATCCCTCCAGTGTCTTTTGCAGATCGGCAGTTTCGATGCGTTCCAGTTCGCCGTGGCCGGTAGTAAAAAGCACATTGGGCTGAACCGTACTGCCCAGCCGTTGTATGGCATTGGCCAGTTTATACTCCAGCAGGCCCACCGAGTTGTTGAGGGTGAGCTCCTGTGGCATGCCTGGCACTTCATTTTCCAGCAGATTGACCGCTATTTCCCGGTTTTTGTAGAAAATGATAGCGTAGGGATAGATCATCTTACGCTCGGTGCCTTCCACGCCCTTTACGGTCAGTTGAGTGGGCGTAATGCCCTGATCACGAAGGTTTTGCCGCCGCTCATTGATTTCCTGGGTCGTGCCCCGGTTGGGGTTTTCAAATTCGTACTCCACATAGCCGGAGACGCCCCGGAAGTCGTCCAGGAGGTCTTGCGTAGCATTGCGTAAACGCTTAAACCCGGCGGGGAATTCCCCCTCCAGCAATACCCGGATGTACACTACATCATCCAGGCCTTCGAGTAGTTCACGGGTAGGCTCGGTGAGGGTAAACCGTTTCTCCTCCGTCATGTCCAGGAAGCCGTATAAAGGCTTACCGGCTATCCGGGCATTAGCCAGGATATTGAGGAACAGCAGAATGCCGAAGAACAGCAGGAGCTGAAGGACGAATTGTGTCTTTTGTTGTTGCTTAGCCATTGGAGCGTAAAGGTTACGATCTTGAGTCTATGATACAATCAGAACTGTGCGAGGGTTGCCTCTGAGCACGTGAATCCTGCCTTTTGTTGATTTACCATTTCCGGCGTTCCATGGAAAACAGGGTAAGCCCCAGGAACAATGCAATGACCGAAAGGAAGTAGACGATATCCCGGCTATCGATTAACCCCCGGCTGATAGACCGGTAGTGGTAGTCAATGCCAAACATCTGCACCACGTCGTCCACTTTTCCTACCAGGCCTGGAAGCCGGCTCAGGAAATCAAAGCCGTAGTACAGGAAGAAGGCCAGGAAGGTGGCCAGCAGAAAGGCGACAATCTGGTTGTTAGACAGGGAAGATGCAAAGAGCCCGATAGCCACGTACGCAGCTGCCAGGAAGAACAGCCCGATGTAAGAGCCCAGCACCGCACCGCCGTCAATATTCCCAACTGGTGACCCCAATTGGTAAACGGTGTAATAGTACAGCAGGGTGGGGATGAGGGCAAAAAGCACCAGCACTATACAGGCCAGATATTTGCCCAGGATAATCTGCAGGCTGGTAATGGGCCGGGTCGCCAGCAGCTCTATGGTGCCGCTTTGGTATTCTTCTGCAAAAGACCGCATCGTTACGGCAGGGATCAGGAATAGAAACACCATCGGGCCGATTTCAAAAAGTGGTCCCAGGCTGGCATAATTAACATTCAACAGGCTCGTGTCTGGGAAGACAAACAAAATGAGCCCGGTAATGACCAGAAAAACCCCAACGACAATATAGCCGATCAGGGAACTGAAAAATGCGTTGACTTCCTTTAGGAAAATACTTTGCATGTAGGCTTACTTTTTGGATTTTTTTGCTTCTTCTTCCGGTACGGGGATATAAACCGGATTGCGATCATCATAAATCAATACACATTTGTAGAGCATGTCGGTACTTGCCGTCTCAGGCAGCTCATCAACCGTTCGGTACATCTTGGTATCATCCCCAATCATGCCAATAAGGGTAGGCTGATCGAGCGGGCCGTGCTGCCCGGTAAGCAGGTGCAGGATACGCGCCTCATTGATGATTTCCCGCTTGGAAATATTGCCCCGCCGGAACGGGCGCCCGGTCAGTGGGTTGTAGGCTTTGATTTCTACTAATCGCTCCTCTTCGCGCTCGAATTCGTAATAGCAAATACGGCCCCGAACCCGCAAACCGGCGAAGTGCAGTACTGCCGTATCTTTCATGATTTCATTCGGTAACTTGATATAAGGCAGTCCATCGAGTACGATTCCCCAGAGCTCTTCCTGTAGCTCCATACCGTCTTTAGAGCGGATATATTCGGCCTGTGCCCGGTAAGATTCCGCATTGGCAGCCAGTTTGGCATTAAGGTCACTCCAAAGATAGTCGGGCTGATTGTTACGCAGAGCATCCAGCGTAAGGTAAACCCCATCCTGAAACCGGAAAGCAGCCTTAAGCTGGGCCGAGTCTGCCTGCGCACCTGCCCAGAGAGGCAGTGCAAACAGCAAACCAATAAGGAGTCGTTGTAGTGCAGGCATAAGGGTTACTTTGTGAGGCGCTGGAATACCTCGTCCATCTCAAATACTTCTTTGCGCATTTCCAGCAGCTTTACTTTCTGGTCTACCGCGAAATCAAAGACGGATGCCCGCAGGTCCTCCTCCGCATCCGCCAGGATTTGATAACGATAGCCATTAAGTTGGCGGACTTCCTTAACGCCGTTGATCTTTTTGAGCTGCTGCTGCGGGATTTTGCTCTGGAACTCCACCGTAATCACAGACTCTCCGGTAGTGACGGACTGCAGGTGGCCGATGGTGTCATCTGCTACGAGATTACCCCGGTTGATGATCACCACCCGGTCGCAAATGGCTTTCACCTCCTGCATGATGTGGGTGGAAAAAATCACCGTTTTCTCCTCGCCCAGTTGTTTGATCAGCGCCCGGATATCAGCCAGCTGATTGGGGTCAAGCCCGGCGGTGGGCTCATCCAGAATCAGCACTTGCGGGTCATGCAGCAGGGCTTGCGCCAGGCCTACCCGTTGCCGGTAACCTTTGGAAAGCGCACCAATAGGCTTGCGCTGCTCCCGCTCCAGCCCGGTCATTTCGATCATCTCGCTGATGCGCTGATTGGGTTTGCTGATCTTGTGGAGCCCGGCAATAAACCGGAGGTATTCGCGCACGTACATGTCGAGATAAAGCGGATTGTGCTCCGGCAGGTAGCCAATGTTTTGGCGGACCTCCATAGGGGCTTCCTGCACATCGTACCCACAAACAGTGGCCTGTCCGCTGCTTTGTGGAATATAGCAAGTCAGCACTTTCATCGTAGTGGTCTTTCCGGCACCGTTGGGGCCCAGAAAACCAAGCACCTGCCCGGGCTTCGCCTCGAAGGAAATATTATTGACCGCCTTTTGTTCCCCGTATATTTTGGTCAGGTTCTGCACCACTACCGACATAGCATTCAAATTTTAGTCCGCAAAACTATAAAAAAATGACCGCAAGCCCGCCCTGAAAGCTCTATTGCAATGGCCTTTGTCGGATGACGACCTGCGAACAGGCTTTCGAACGTTGCAAAGACAACCCAAATTGCGCCAGTGAAGACCGGGCGGCCGCTATGCTGCTAAAATCCAGATGCCCCCGTAACAGCGCCCTTTCCGAAACAGACAGGTTGTTGTGCACCGGTACGCCCAACTCGCGCTGCATCAGCTGCAGGACTTCCGAAAGCGGTGCCCGCAGGACCAGTGCTGTTCGTTCCTGCTGGTCCCAGATGATGCGCCCGGGGTCTTCCGTGGTCAGGTGCTCCTGCAGCAGCAGGCTGTCTTTGAGTTGCAAGTCATACTGCGGAGGCGTAGGCCGCCAGTCGATTTCCAATCGGTATGCTTCTTCCAGTTGCTCCAGGATCATCGCTTTTCCGTCAGAAAGGGAGTACCGGCTTGAAGCAAAGATTATGTCGAGCCGGGGATCCTGATACAGGCCACTACAGTGGACCTGATTGGTATCCACTTCCAGCAGTTTCGGCAGGACTTCTGAAAGCCGCATTCCCATAACAGACAATCGAACCGGGGATTCGGTTGTATCCTGGCCGGAAACAAAGAAGGGCTGAGCGGCACCGGTCTCCTTTATTGTGAGCCGGAAGGGCCGGGCAGATTCAATATTGAAGGCGAAAGCCTGCGGGAAAAGTTGCAGGCAACCGGGTTCAGGCTCTACGATGATGCGGTTGAAATAAAGAGTTTGGGCGGGCTGCAACTGCCAGAGCCGCTTAGCCAGCTCGGGCTGCTGCAGGCTGTTGGCGACCCACATCTCCGGTTGTTGGGAGGTGCCAGCAATGATCATCTGAAAACTGTGAATGGGTAGCTCTTCAGCCCCTACAAACAGTCGAACAGGCTCTGCCAACTGTCCTTCAATTTGCCAAAGATGATAATTCGTGCTCATCGGATTGGCGCTTAGTGGCCCCCAGCGTAGCTCTACCTCAGGCCCACGGTAGTCCATATAATCGGGCAGGGCTTTCCAGTCCAATGGCTCTGTAAGCGTGGTCGTACGCCGGATTTCCTGTGTGGAAAAGAGCTGATCGCGGTCGGCCAGTAAGCGGTTGTAAGTCCGGAAGCCTGGTATGTGAATGATTTTGTAAAGGGCGTTTTGCTGGTACAGCTCATAAATATGTCGGGTTCCGGTTGCGGAAGTATCAATACGGAGGATGGGGCGCTGCCCGGTTTCCTGTATCACCTGAAACCCGAAAGCTTCCTGTGTATGCCGGGGGTGGGGGACCTTTACGGCAGGGCTGTACGGCAGCATGGGGTCAATGACCCGGATGTGCAGGGACTGAATCCGGATACTGTCGGCAGCATCAATCCGCAGGCTGATGATATCTCCCGGTCGGATACCGTTTTGATAAGTAGCCACTACCGATGCGTCGAACCCTTGATCAGATGTGTAGTCAGGGTAGGAAAACCAGAAAGGCCCAAACCGCTGATAAGGCTCCCGGTGCAGCTGTACGACTTCAAAGGGCAGCGACCGGGCTTCCCTGAAAACCTTTAGCGGCTGCCCGATCAGCATTTTAAACTCATCCAGCGGAAGTGCTGCCTCGCCCTTGTAAACTTCCGGATTAGCGAATTTGGACAGTGGGATGCTCAAAGCCCCCCACTGAATCCGGTAGTCGGTTGGTGCAACGGGCGCCTCGTGTATGGGCAAAGACCCGGCCTGACCAGCTGCCGCTGCCTCAGGTTCAGGCTGCGAACAGCTAACCATAAGCCCCAGCACCAAAGCTGCCAGTAATCCGGAGTATCCACGCATAACTTGGAAAATCTTTGTCCTAAGTTAACGCGTATTTGGGACAATTGCTTAGTCTGGCTTCCTAATGAAACGTTAAGAGGGGGGCGGGGCTTCTTCGCCGAAGTCCGTAAGCAATAATCAAAGGCAGGAAGTATGGTCAAGGCTAACGATCGATAACCTGAGAGTGCTGTTGGATTCCCAGGGTCTTAGTTGACCTCCCGCACCTACGGCGCGGAGCCCTTTCGATCTCTTGGAGTTACCCACATTATGCCCCTAATGGGGTACTGGGGCTGGGATGGCTGGATTTTACACAAAGCAGTCACCGCTCTAGTCCGCTATCAGTGATAAGGGAAGGTGTAAGCAACTCCTTAAAGCTCCGTCAGGAGCTGTATGTGGGTAACCTCTAATCAGTTGCCGCTTTCCCGCGCCGTAGGTGCGTAATGTGCTTATGTCGAAAGGTTCGGTGCCAGACGTGAGCGATAGGGCATCGTTTCCAGGCGTAGCCGCTCTGAGTAGTTCACATCCCGCACCTACGGCGCGGAGCCCTTTCGATCTCTTGGAGTTACCCACATTATGCCCCTAATGGGGCACTGGGGCCGGGATAGCTGAGTTGTACACAAAGCAGTATACAGCTCTAGTCCGCTATCAAGGCTCAAGAGAAGAGAAGGTGTAGGCAACCCTTGAAGCTCCGTCAGGAGCTGTATGTGGGTAACCCCAATCTGTTGCCGCTTCCCCGCGCCGTAGGTGCGTAATGTGCTTATGTCGAAAGGTTCGGTGCCAGACGTGAGCGATAGGGCATCGTTTCCAGGCGTAGCCGCTCTGAGTAGTTCACATCCCGCACCTACGGCGCGGAGCCCTTTCGATCTCTTGGAGTTACCCACATTATGCCCCTAATGGGGCACTGGGGCCGGGATAGCTGAGTTGTACACAAAGCAGTATACAGCTCTAGTCCGCTATCAAGGCTCAAGAGAAGAGAAGGTGTAGGCAACCCTTGAAGCTCCGTTAGGAGCTGTATGTGGGTAACCCCAATCTGCTGCCGCTTCCCGCGCCGTAGGTGCGTAATGTGCTTCACTCCAAGGGTTTAAAGATAAAACGTTCATCATACTCCACCTCGAAGGCTTTCAGGAAGTCTTCATACTCTTCCAGAAAAGTCTTTTTCCGATGGTGCTCCTCTTGCTTTTGGATATACCGGATTACCCTCGGTACTTGGGACTTGGCATAAGAAAACGCGCCATAACCGGTCTGCCAGGAAAAGTAATTTTTACAAAAACCGCTCTTGTTTATCCATTCCGAGGACTCTCCTTTAACATCCCGCATCAGGTCAGATAGAGATTGAGTAGGGCGCATGCCAAAGAACAGGTGTACGTGGTCCGGCATACCTCCAATTTGAAGAACCTTATGGTTGTGGTTTTGTACAATGCCGGTGATGTAACGATATAATTCTTCCTGCCATTCTTTTTGTATGGCAGCTTGACGATAGCGTACGGCAAAGACGGCTTGTATGTGAATTTGTGTGTAGGTATTTGGCATTGGTTTAGGGGGATTAGCAAAAGTTAAGAAAGAGGTTGCCTGACAAATATAAGCTCTACCTCCCAATTTATCTCAACGGAACAGGAGGTAGCAGACTAACCATTTCGCTCTTTTACGAGAGAAAGATTCAAGTCACATCCCGCACCTACGGCGCGGAGCCCTTTCGATGCCTTTGGGTTACCCACATTATGCCCCTAATGGGGCACTGGGGCTGGGATAGCTGAGTTGTGCACAAAGCAGTATACAGCTTTAGTCCGCTATCAAGGCTCAAGAGAAGAGAAGGTGTAGGCAACCCTTGAAGCTCCGTTAGGAGCTGTATGTGGGTAACCCCAATCTGTTGCCGCTTCCCGCGCCGTAGGTGCGTAATGTGCTTATGTCGAAAGGTTCGGTGCCAGACGTGAGCGATAGGGCATCGTTTCCAGGCGTAGCCGCTCTGAGTAGTTCACCTCCCGCACCTACGGCGCGGAGCCCTTTCGATCTCTTGGAGTTACCCACATTATGCCCCTAATGGGGCACTGGGGTGGGGATAGCTGAGTTGTGCACAAAGCAGTATACAGCTTTAGTCCGCTATCAAGGCTCAAGAGAAGAGAAGGTGTAGGCAACCCTTGAAGCTCCGTTAGGAGCTGTATGTGGGTAACCCCAATCTGTTGCCGCTTCCCGCGCCGTAGGTGCGTAATGTGCTTATGTCGAAAGTTTCGGTGCCAGACGTGAGCGATAGGGCATCGTTTCCAGGCGTAGCCGCTCTGAGTAGTTCACATCCCGCACCTACGGCGCGGAGCCCTTTCGATCTCTTGGAGTTACCCACATTATGCCCCTAATGTGGCACTGGGGCCGGGATGGCTGAGTTGTGCACAAAGCAGTTACCGCTCTAGTCCGCTATCAAGGCACAAGGGAAGGTGTAAGCAACTCCTTGAAGCTCCGTTAGGAGCTGTATGTGGGTAACCCCAATCTGCTGCCGCTTCCCCGCGCCGTAGGTGCGTAATATGCCTATGTGGAAAGGTTTGGTGCCGAACGTAAGGGATAGAGTAGCGTTTCCAGGCGTAGCCGCTCTGAGTAGTTCACATCCCGCGCCTACGGCGCGGAGCCCTTTCGATCTCTTGGAGTTACCCACATTATGCCCCTAATGTGGCACTGGGGCCGGGATGGCTGAGTTGTGCACAAAGCAGTTACCGCTCTAGTCCGCTATCAAGGCACAAGGGAAGGTGTAAGCAACTCCTTGAAGCTCCGTTAGGAGCTGTATGTGGGTAACCCTCTAATCTGTTGCCGCTTCCCCGCGCCGTAGGTGCGTAATGTGCGTATGTCGAAAGTTTCGGTGCCAGACGTGAGCGATAGGGCATCGTTTCCAGGCGTAGCCGCTCTGAGTAGTTCACCTCCCGCACCTACGGCGCGGAGCCAGCGCGATGCCAGGGAGTTGCCCACATTATGCCCCTAATGGGGCACTGGGGCAGCTAGAGCTGGGTGTACACAGAGCAGTTACCGCTCTATTCTGCTATCAAAGCTCAAGGGAAAGTGTAGGCAACCCCTGGAGCTCCTTTAGGAGCTGTATGTGGGTAACCCTCTAATCAGTTGCTGTTTCCCGCGCCGTAGGTGCGTAATGTGCAATGTCCCCAAGGAATACAGCAAAGCCCAGGTGGTATCAAAGCAGTGCCGAAAAGAGCAGATTAACAGGCGCAGCCACACGCTTTAAGCTTATTTCCCAACATAATTCTGTGGCGTAATCAGCTTCAGCTCCGCCTTGATGGCATCAGCCACCTTCAGCCCATCCACAAAAGTGTGGATATCCCCTTTGGTGATGGCAGTCTTGCCCCGGGTCAGCGCTTTCAGCGCTTCGTAGGGTTGTGGGTAGCCTTCCCGGCGCAGGATATTTTGGATGCCTTCGGCGACGACCATCCAGTTTTTCTCCAGGTCGGCCTCCAGTTTGGCACGGTTCAGGAGGAGCTTTCCAAGGCCTTTTTGAATAGACTTGAACGCAATCAGGGCATGCGCAAAGGGTACCCCAACGTTGCGCAGTACGGTGCTGTCCGTCAGGTCGCGCTGCAGGCGGGAAACGGGCAGCTTATCCGCCAGATGGGTGAACAGCGCATTGGCGATGCCCAGGTTGCCTTCCGCATTCTCAAAATCAATGGGGTTGACTTTGTGCGGCATGGCCGAGGAGCCGACCTCACCTTCCACCACCTTCTGCCCAAAGTAGTCCATGGAAATGTACGTCCAGATATCCCGGCAAAGGTCGAGCAGGATGGTGTTGATCCGCTTTTGAGCCATGAAAATGGCAGCGAGGTTGTCGTAGTGCTCAATCTGTGTGGTGGGGAAGGCCCGGTGGATGCCGAGGGCTTCTTCTACAAAAGCGTGCCCAAAGGCGTGCCAGTCGATATCCGGATAGGCGACATAGTGGGCATTGAAATTACCGGTAGCGCCCCCAAACTTGGCTTTGAACGGGATGCGGTCCAGCTGCTCCAGTTGCTCATCAATACGGGCTACAAACACCTGAACTTCCTTACCCAGGGCAGTGGGGGAAGCGGGCTGCCCGTGGGTGCGCGCCAGCATGGGGATACCAGACCATTCTTCTGCAAGGCCCGACAGTTGGCTACGGACCTCCTTGAGCGCCGGCAGCCACACCTGATACAGGGCGTGCTTGATCATGAGCGGGGTAGCCGTGTTGTTGATGTCCTGAGAGGTCAGCCCAAAGTGGATGAACTCCTTGTATTTTTCCAGCCCGAGCGTATCGAACTGCTCCTTGAGGAAGTACTCCACCGCCTTAACATCGTGGTTGGTGACCTTTTCGATGGCCTTGATGCGTTCCGCATCTTCCATGGAGAACCGGTTGGCCATCCGCAGCAAGTCATCGAGCTTGGCTGTTGGGAAGTCCTGCAGCTGGGGCAGCGGGTGGTTGACCAATGCCGTGAAATACTGTACCTCCACCAGCACCCGGTACTTGATCAGGGCAAATTCGGAGAAAAAATGAGAAAGGTCTGTTGTCTTGGCGGCATAGCGCCCGTCGATAGGGGAAATAGCGGTGAGCATAACGTCCTTGATTTTTGCGTGCGCAAAAATAGGAACAAATCATGAGTTTTCCATCAATTCCAGGATTTCCCCAAAGGCATCACTCGTGAGTTCATAGTACGCATAGCGCCCGTCCCGCCGTGGACGCAGTATTCCCGCCTGCCTCAGTATCTTCAGGTGGTGGGAAGCCGTAGCCTGCTCAATGCTCAGGGCCTCGTGGATATTCGTAACGGTGAGGGGCGCCTGCCGGTGGAGTAGGTGAAGTATAGCAAGCCGTAAAGGATGAGCAATGGCCCGGAGCTGTTCCGTCTGTTTTTCGAAGGATTTGAAGTGAGGTGTTGCGACCATGGATCATGAGTTTTCAGAGTGGGTAGGTTGGGGCAGAAGAATAGCTCAAACATAAGTGCATTTTCCATTCTTCCCCTCTTTTTCCCGGAATAGGCAGGCTTGACTTTAGGCGGTACACCCTCTTAAAACCCAACCCGCCCGCTCAGCACCACATTCCGTCCCGAACCTGCCAGCCCTGAAGAATAAGGCCGGTACCGCTGATCGGTCAGGTTTTCCACCCCGGCACTAAGGGTAAAAGTCTCGCTGATCCGGTAGAGCGCCCGGAAGTCCAGCGTGTACCAGGCCGGTGCATAAGGATTGCCATTAGCGTCAGCAGCGTATAAGTATGGCTTGTCCTGCTCCGTCAGCGGCAGTTCTTCGAAAGCGAAAGCACTGTGGTATTGCGCGTTCAGCTCAAGGCGGAAAGCCTCCTGCTCATATTGCACCCGGAATACCCCGAACCAGGGTGCCGCATGGCGCAGGGGCGTGGTGCCTCCTTCCTCCAGTTCTTCCTCTCCTTCCTGAAAGTTGAAACGGGCATGTAGCCCCAAACCATTGGGCCATTGCGCCCCGATGCCTGCCTGCACTCCGTAGACCCAGGCCTGAGCGGCGTTCTGCACCGCTTGCACCCGGCTCAGCGTACCATCGTAGAGGATACTATCCTGGCCTGAAAGCGCGAATTCCCGCCTGACCAGGGCATTATCCAGCAAGGTATAGTAACCCGTCAGGTCGACCTGTAGCACATCGCTGATAACTTTGGAAAAACCCAGTTCGGCATTATAGGCATATTCCGCCCCAAGGTTAGGGTTCGGCACGACCACTGAGCCCGGTTCGGAATCGAAGACTTTGCCCATATCATCCACATTGGGCGCGCGGAAGCCAGTGGAGAAGTTGGCGCGCAGCCCCCAGGACGGCGCGGGGCGGTACACAGCGCCAATACTGCCGGTTAGGGCTCCGTTATTCAGGCTTGCGTTGGTGAAGGGGAAGGGAAAAAACGTGGTATCAAAATCAGCGTCAAGCAGAAAGTGGTTGTAACGTGCCCCAGCCTGCAAACGGAGCTTAGGGTTTACTTCAAGCTGATACGTCAGATAGGCCGCATAGGATTGCCAGTTGGCTTGAGGATACCGGGCCGGGCCAGCATCTTCCGCTCCTGTGTCCAGATTATTGAGCTGCCCTTCTGAGGCCACTTTGTTGTAAAGGGCTTCCAATCCGTATAGCAGCCGTTGGTGCCGCCCAATCCGTTTGGTGAAATCCAGATTGGCCGAAAGTGCATCGACCGCTTCGGTGCGGGTGCGCCGGACCGGGTCTCCAAAATCCCGGTCAATACGGCTTTCCTCAAAAAACTGATGGGCAAGGCTTACACGGGCTTCGTCATAAAACATGTTTTGCCCGGTATGTGAAGCCTGCAGCTGATTCATTTGCCATACCTGTGGGCCATAGGACCATTCCGCACTTCGGGGCACGCCATTGCGGTCGCGGACCAGGCGGTCGTAGCGGGCATAGTCCGTGGTGGCAGAATAGTGGAAGGCGTAGGTGAAGTCCCAGGCAGCACTGGGTCGGAACCGTACCTTCTGCATCAGGTTGGTCTGTTCGTACCCCGTAGGCGTTTGCAACAGCGGGTCGGGGTTGGAAACCACCCTGTCAGCCCCGTCGATGCGCTCCACGTAAAAAGGCCTCAGGTAATCGTCCGGCCCGTGTTGCCCCATCCGGAGATCGCCGTAGCGGTTGTGGGAAAAGCTGCTCACTGCTGCCCATTTTTGCCCGCCGATATTGATGTCGAAGTGCCCGGTCAGCTCCTCATTGGCGGAAGCATAGCGCAGGGTGCCACTACCCGAAGACTCCGGCTCCTGACTATCGGCAAGGGTAGGGGTGAGGGTGTAAAAGGCCATGACGCCCCCGATGGCATCGCTGCCGTAGAGCACAGAGCCGGGCCCGAAGAGCAGCTCGGTTTGCTCAGTGGCGAAGGGGTCGAGGGAAATGACATTTTGCAAGTTGCCGCTCCGAAAAATAGCCGTATTCATCCGCACACCGTCCACCGCAATCAGCAGGCGGTTGGTAGCGAAGCCCCGGATCATCGGGCTGCCGCCCCCCTGCTGGCTTTTTTGTATGAAGACCTCCCCCGAACTGCCCAGCAGATCAGCAGCGGTTTGCGGATTGCGTAACAATACTTCCTCCGATCGTATGGTCGCCACCCGATTGGGGACGTGGCTGGCATTCTGTGCCCAGCGGCTGGCAGAAACGACGACCTGATCCAGTGCCAGGGCGGTCATCTCGAGTTGTACACGGAAGCCTTGTACCCGGGCTGCCGCGTAGGTGATCTGCTGTGTTTTGTAGCCCAGGAGCTGAATCATCAGGGTGTCAGCAGGTGGGAAAGGACTGAGGTCAGCCTGCCCGTCCTGGCCCGTTACGGCAAAAGTGCCACTGGGCTGCCCAACGATCGTTGCACCCGGAAGAGGCGTATGACCTGCATTGGTCAGGGTAAGTGATTGGGCATCCAGGTCAGGCACAGCCAGCAGCCATAGCCCCAGCAGTGTAAGGAAAGATTTTGTCATATATAGCAGAGCCTTTGCCAGCTCCCCGTTTTTTCTGCGAAGGTAGGGAAAATCGGAGCTTGGGGCAATGACCGTATGGTCGGGGGCACGGCAATCAGGGTATGCTAAAAGGTGCAAACCGCCGCCTTAGCGCAAGTAGTAAACTGCAACGTTTTCGTTTTTAAAGGGCAGACCTAACGGAGCTCCTGCACTTCAGGCACACCCGCAAACAACTGCCGGATGTGCTGCTCCGCAAAGCCCGGACTACCCGTCATGCTTTTGCCGCCGATGCCGGTGACGATGTGAAGGCGCTCCTCAATGGTCTCCTGGAATAAATCCCGGTTTTTGCAAAGGTGCGTTTTCCTGCTCTGTAAAAGGAGGTTTTGGTGTTAAGCCTATTCGATTACATACAAACGGGAATAAACCACTTCCCAGCTCGTATCCCGGCGTTCCAGCACATAATGTAAACCCCGGAATGCACCAGGAATACAGTGGTGAACTGACAAGAGTGCCCTGGAGTAATCTGCATTGAAGAGCGGCACGGAAAGGCAATAATGAGCGCTGGAAGGACCAGTAGCAGGATCAATCTGTTGCAGCCCGGGCCTAGGCTGTAACTGCTGAGGCTGGCTGGTGCTCAACAATTGTGAACGAAAAGCCCGGATATCTCCGCGTGTAAGTTGAGCCTGCCGGGCGAGGACAGGGAAGTCCGAATCGTACAAAACCGTATCGACAGGCGGTGGTGGTGGAACGGTAAAGACATGCCCACGGCCATCGTGCTGCACTTGCATACGCGTACCCACCCAGCGGTCATAATCAGCAATAGGCAGCAGGCTTTTACTTACAGGCATGTCCTGAAAATGCTGAAGGGCAATGGACTGCAGATGCTCTTGTACCTCAGGTGGCGGATCAGGTTCGCCCCTGCAATTCCCAATCAGTAAGGCGATCAGGAAAAGGCTTAACCCGGAGCGCTGATGGCGCAAACCGCCCGAATGGTTTGGTAAGAAGGTCATACCGCTCTTCTTTTTCCTGATCGGGCTGGAAATTAAGCGGGAGCTTTCCGTCGGAGAGTTAAACGCGCCCAAAAAGGCCATTTTCCCCTTATTCGCAGCTATTGGAGGGATTGCTTTCCCGGCGTTGGTATTTGTACTATCTAATAACGACCCGGAGACCCTGGCCCTGATCGTGGGTAAAGCTGTTGGTATTTTCCTAATGTCCAATCTGGCGCTTCGGCTGGGTATTTCTAAACTGCCCGATGGCGTGAGCAGGATGCAAATACTTGGCGTATCCTTTCTGGCCGGGGTCGGCTTCACGATGTCTATTTTCATTGCCAACCTTGCCTTTAAGGACAACCCTGCGCTGCTGGACTCTGCAAAAGTGGGTATTCTGATTGGCTCGCTGATTGCTGGCCTGACTGGTTTCCTGTTGCTGCGTACTTTGGGCAAGCCTGATAAGGATACTGCGCATTGATACAACTCGTAAGCCCAATGCTGCGTTTTTTAGGAAAACCTCATTACCAATGAAGTATATCTTTCTAATTCCAGCATTCGCTCTGCTGTTGATAAGCGCTACCTGCAACCGCAACGGTGCTGTGACCGATGATTGTGTTGACTCTTCTAAGATCGACAAGGCAGCGGCCTGCATCGAAATCTATCAGCCCGTCTGTGGCTGTGACGGCAAAACCTACTCGAACTCCTGCTACGCCGAAAATTATGGCGGCGTCGCCTACTGGGAAGAAGGGGCTTGTGAGGACAGAGAGTAGGCATTGCTGTTTTCTCCCGGAAAAGCTGGAGCAGAGCGGGAAGCTCTACCCCAGCAGCCACTGGAAAAGCTGGAGCAGAGCGGGAAGCTCTACCCCAGCAGCCATTGGATAAGCTGGAGCAGAGCGGGAAGCTCTACCCCAGCAGCCATTGGATAAGCTGGAGCAGAGCGGGAAGCTCTACCCCAGCAGCCACTGGAAAAGCTGGAGCAGAGGCGGGAAGCTCTACCCCAGCAGCATAGCGCTTAAATGTGGTATGGTTTTCTGTTTTGTGTAGTTTGTTGTACACACGCTGTTTTCCGCTTATCCCAGCTTTTGGATATGGGCTTCCAGTTCCTGCCGTTTGGTTTGGCTGACCGGAAGTTCTTTTAAGGGTTACGTCGGCTATATTCTGCGATTTTTATACTATTTTACAGCATTATGGAATTGGTTTATGGATAATTCCATCGTTTTTCAACTATTCAGCAAGCAAGCGTACTGAATAGTCGTATTTGTTTTTCGCCATGTCAATACTGCTGCGCTTTATACCCGTCATTGCAATAATTGTCTTTACGGTCCCCGGGACTGCTCAGACGCCTAACTATATTCACTTCACTCCCGAACTGGGGCTTCCATCAAGGCAGGTGTACAGCACTATGAGAGACTCGGTAGGGTATGTTTGGGTCTGTACCAATAGGGGGCTGGCTAAATTTGATGGTTACAGCTTTTCTGTTTTTAATCTTGAGCACAATCTTCCAAGTCTTGATATATGGGGGACATTTCAGGATGAAGAAGGTAAGATCTGGTTGTCCACTTTTAATGAAGTCATCTATTTTAAAGATGGGCAATTTCACAAATGCACCAGGGATAGCTCAGCGCAATTTTTCATCTACCGCTACTATGAAAGAGAAGGGGATGGAGTTTATTTTACCACAGATCAGGATACAGGCAACCTATATGAGGTCGTACATGACACCGTTAGGCAAATCCACTCTTTTGATAACGAAAAGGTAATTGGCATAGGCAGTGCTAACGAACGACAAACTTACTTTGCAACGGCTGATGATGGTATCAAACTTTATAAAAAGGTGCTTGATTCGTTGGCGCTGGAACTTGAGCTAAAAAGCCAGAACGATTTTATAAAACGCGCGGTATGGTTTGCTTCTAAGTGGTGCTTCTTTACACAAGATAGTCTCTATACATACGACCTTATGAAGATAAGGTCTGTCAGTTTTTCCGATTTGCTGGATCAGGATTTGGTGCTGAACAGAGTGATTGTAGTAAGTGAGGATAAGTTGGGGCTGTTAACTTCTAAAGGCACTTTTATAGTGGACAGGAATTTAAAGCGGGTTCCCGGGATGGCCTTTCTAAGTACGCTCGATTTAAATATAATTAAAGAAGACCGAAATCGAAATATTTGGATATCTACAATTAATGGGCTGTATCTGCTCACTCCAAGAAATATAGGTAGCGCCCAAATCTATCTCCCAAAAACTTTATCACCGAATAGCTGCACGAAGTTAGCTTTTGATCTTGACCATCGAATCTGGATAGGCGCAAAGTCTGGCGAGTTGTTTGTCCTTGATAAAGACAAATTTGTGTCATGTTTTGATGTTCAGGATCATTTTGGAGGGGGTAACATTCGAACGATACATTTTATCTCCAATCGTCGTATGTTAATAGCTGGCGATTTCGGGTTTGCGGTGTTGTCTAACAGGGCTTTAAATGGAAACAGCTGGCAAGCTGAGCACTTTTTTCCTGGAAACTATAAGCACATTTCGCAAAGCCATTCGGGCAAAATTTTCGTTTCAGCAGCCGAGGGAGTATTTACGTTCGATAAACGCCACAATACGCTTGACACCATCCACAAAGGTAGAGTGTACGCTACGGTCTTTGATGACGAAAATGAGGTGCTTGCCATGGGTAGAAATGATGGCTTATTTCTTAAATATGAAGAGGGCATAGACAATGAGCCAACAATTTACAAAGCATTAGACAAACCGGTCAGGGATATCCACTTAGATGATTCCGGAAGACTTTGGGTAGCTACTAACGGGCATGGCTTATTCGTGTTGGATAAAAACCTAAGACAAAGGGTAATTTTGGAGAACAAGATTGTAAAATCTATTGCTGAAGATGGGAATGGCAACTTATGGGCCGTCACTCCTGATGGGCTTATCAAATGTAGCTTAGCGGGAGAAGCGCCTGACCAATTGACTTGGCAGTTTATCAATCTTAAACAATATACTGCTGCTCATGAGCTTAATGACTTATCTCTGGTCAATGAAACTATCATTCTGGCCGCTGGCAAAGGATTAAAAATATTCAATGCGGATTCTTTGCTTACAAAACGTGAACAACCAAATTTGATTATCTCAAAAGTTGCTGTGAATGGTCGGACATTGGCGCTTAAACCGAGTTATGAACTAAACCATCATCAGAATAAGATTCAGATACATTATGTAGGTCTTTCTTATCAGAGCCTGGGAGAAATAAAATACCAAACTAAGCTGGAGGGGCAGGGGATTCAACAGGGTTGGGAAGAGACTAAGGTGCGCTATAAGGAGTTCGTCAGCCTACAGCCCGGCACCTATACGTTCCGGATAAGAGCAGCCGATAGCGCAATGAATACTCCTCTGGAGGAAAAAATAACTTTTAAGATTTTGCCGCCCTGGTATGGGCAGCTTTGGGCTAAAGTAATGGGGGCAATATTAATTATTAGCCTTTTGATATTAGGTTTCAATGCTGCAATGGCTCAGAAAACCAAGCAAATAGAATACAAAAACCTAAAAGAACTTGATATCATCAAAAGTAGGCTCTACACCTATTTTACGCATGAATTCCAATCTCCCCTGAGTATTATAAAAGGAATATCAGAGGAGTTGCTCTTTAAACCAAATAGTGACACTGCTGATGGTATTGCGCTCATCAATCGGAATGCTGACCACTTGAGTAGATTGGTGAAACAGTTGCTTGATTTGAGGAGATTGGAGGTGGCGGAAATCAAGACAACCTATGTCTATGGTGATGTGGTGTCTTATTTGCGCTATTTGGTAGATTCGTTTCAGCCTTTGGCATTGAACAAACAAATCACTTTGCAATTGATAGCGCCAGGAGATGGCGTGTCGATGCACTATGATCCCGAAAAGTTAAACCTAATTATTAGGAATCTGATTTCCAACGCCATTAAATTTACTCCTCCCGGTGGTAAGGTTGAGGTTGAGGTAGAACAGGAAGGGCAATATTTTAAAATTCAGATAAAAGATAATGGGATTGGTATTGAAAAAGAAGCGCTTTCGAAAATTTTCGGCTTTTTTCAACAACCAGATCAGCGGGGTATTGCTCAAATGCCTGGTTATGGCATTGGCTTAAGCCTGGTAAGGGAGCTTGTCAGGCTACTCAGAGGTACTGTAATGATAGAAAGTAAAGCGGGCGAAGGGACTAACTTTATACTGCGATTTCCTATTGATGAAAGAAGGAGCTCTCCATCTTCCTTGCAGACAAGGCCTGAAAAGAGCTCGTTAACTTCCAAGGTCAAAGGCGCTCAACCTACCCTTTTAATTGTAGAGGATAATCAGGATGTATTGCAGTTTCTGAATATGGTCCTTCAAGCCGATTACCACATCATTCAGGCTACCAATGGGCTTGAAGGTTTGGAGACAGCCCTTTCATTTATTCCGGAAATAGTAATCAGCGATGTTTTAATGCCGGAAAAAGATGGTTTTTGGCTGTGCAGCCAATTAAAGAAGAACACAGCAACTGAGCATATTCCGATCATTTTACTTACCGGGCTTGATGAGGAATCCAAAACCTATGGCTGGAAAAGCGGAGCAGATGCCTTCATTACCAAGCCCTTTCTTCCTACCGAACTAAAAGCTAAGATAGGGCAGCTCCTCCTCACACAGGCCCGATTGCGTGAGAAGTACCGCAGAGAAGGTTATGTCGAAGAACTCTTACAAAGGCTCCATTCAGAAGCGCTTTCATCAGCCAAGTCTGATGAAGCTTTTTTGGTCAACACGATGAAAATAATAGTTGCCAATTTATCTGATGCTCAATTTGATGTAGAACAACTAGCCAGGGAACTGAATCTGAGTCGTTCTCAGTTGTTTCGAAAATTCAACAACCTGCTTCAACAGCCTCCGAAAACTTTTATTTTATCCATTCGGCTCACCACTGCAAAAAAAATGCTACTGGAAACCGGGAAATCCATCAAAGAGATTGCCTACGAAACGGGCTTTTCGAGCCCTAACTTTTTTGCGAGGCAATTCAAGAAAACTTTTGGGAAAAGCCCATCAGAGTTTAGAAAGTCAGGAGGAAAAAATCTCTAAATAGCAAATACGGTTTGCAAACTGCGGCATCCTCACCGGGAAGATGCCGGAGCACAGCACACCCCGGGCCTAAGGGCAGGGACAAGCCCGCAGAATCGAAAATATGGGATTTTACCCAGTTTCCCTTCCTCTAAGCACGCTGTTATTTGTTACCTAATATTCTGATCTCCAATATTTTAATCCTGTTGGGACAATAATGCTACTCTTTGGGATTATCGTGCAATTCCAAGATGCTGGTATTGGTGTAAATTTGAAAAAATCCTACTTCTATTATTCCATTTTAACGTTAATCTTAATCTTAAAAGCTTTTAACCCTCATGAAAAAAGGACACCTAAGCCTGTTGTTTTCCCCTTTTCTGTTTTTGTTGATGATTGGTTGGTCTTCGGTGGTGCCGGAGTCAACTGCCAGCCTGACTTTGAGCCCTGACCGGTCTTTACGGTCCTCTGATAGCAGCCTTCCTGTTACCTGCTCCGATGGTATTCAGAATGGGGATGAAACGGGAGTCGATTGTGGCGGAAGCAACTGCCCGCCTTGTGCTTTTTCGTGTAGCGCCCCTGGCTTTACTCCCAATACAATCATTACCCGTGCGAATGGCCCTGAATCCATTTATGGCACGGATTTGGACGGTGATGGCGACGCGGATGTATTATCAGCCTCTTCGGCTGATGATAAGATAGCGTGGTACGAAAATGACGGCAGTGGCAATTTTGGCGCCCAGCAGGTCATTACAACATTAGCGGATGGTGCCAGGTCCGTATACGCCATGGATTTGGACGGTGATGGCGACGCGGATGTATTATCGGCCTCTTTTGTTGATGATAAGATAGCGTGGTACGAGAATCACGGCAGTGGCAATTTTGGCTCCCAGCAAATCATTGCGACATCAGCGGATGGTGCCAGGTCCGTATACGCCATGGATTTGGACGGTGATGGCGACGCGGATGTATTATCGGCCTCTTCGTATGATGATAAGATAGCGTGGTACGAGAATGACGGCAGCGGCAATTTTGGTGCGCAGCAGGTCATAACGACATCAGCGGATTTTGCCAGTTCCGTATACGCCATGGATTTGGACGGTGATGGCGACGCGGATGTATTATCGGCCTCAAGAAATGATGATAAGATAGCGTGGTACGAGAATGACGGCAGCGGCAATTTTGGTGCGCAGCAGGTCATAACGACATCAGCGGATGGTGCCTATTCGGTATACGCCATGGATTTGGACGGTGATGGCGACGCGGATGTATTATCGGCCTCAGGAAATGATGATAAGATAGCGTGGTACGAGAATGACGGCAGCGGCAATTTTGGTGCGCAGCAGGTCATAACGACATCAGCGGATGGTGCCTATTCGGTATACGCCATGGATTTGGACGGTGATGGCGACGCGGATGTATTATCGGCCTCAGGAAATGATGATAAGATAGCGTGGTACGAGAATGACGGCAGCGGCAATTTTGGTGCGCAGCAGGTCATAACGACATCAGCGGATGATGCCAGTTCCGTATACGCCATGGATTTGGACGGTGATGGCGACGCGGATGTATTATCGGCCTCAAGAAATGATGATAAGATAGCGTGGTACGAGAATGACGGCAGCGGCAATTTTGGTGCCCAGCAAATCATATCGATTTCAGCGAATGCTGCCAAATCAGTATACGCCACGGATTTGGATGGCGATGGCGATGCTGAGGTTTTATCGGCTTCTGAATTTGATGATAAGATAGCGTGGTACGAGAATGACGGCAGCGGCAATTTTGGCGCGCAGCAATTGATAACGGTGGATGCTGGTTATAGTGTGGTATACGCCGCGGATTTGGATGGCGATGGCGATTCGGACGTTTTATCGGCTTCAAGGTTTTCAAACAATATAGTGTGGTACAAGAATAATGGTAGTGGGAATTTTAGCGTCCAGCTCGTTACTACGGCTGCAGCTAATGAATCGACTATATACGCTGCGGATTTGGATGGCGACGGCGATTCGGACGTTTTATCGGCGTCAGAGGCAAGTGATAATGATAAGGTAGTATGGTATGAGAACGACGGCAGCGGCAATTTTAGCGGGCAGCAAATCATCACTACCCTAGTGGATCATGCAAGTTTTGTATACGCTATGGATTTGGATGGGGATGGTGATGCGGATGTATTATCGGCCTCTTTGTTTGATGATAAGATAGCGTGGTATGAGAATGACGGCAGCGGCAATTTTGGTGCGCAGCAGGTCATAACGACATCAGCGAATGGTGCCATTTCCGTATACGCCATGGATTTGGACGGTGATGGCGACGCGGATGTATTATCGGCCTCTGAATTTGATGATAAGATAGCGTGGTACGAGAATGACGGCAGCGGCAATTTTGGTGCGCAGCAAGTCATAACGACATCAGCGAATGGTGCCATTTCCGTATACGCCATGGATTTGGACGGTGATGGCGACGCGGATGTATTATCGGCCTCATCTCTTGATAATAAGATAGCGTGGTACGAGAATGACGGCAGCGGCAATTTTGGCGCGCAGCAGGTCATAACGACATCAGCGGAAGGTGCCAGGTCCGTATACGCCATGGATTTGGACGGTGATGGCGACGCGGATGTATTATCGGCCTC
>NZ_JPOS01000055.1 GCF_000759025.1 Phaeodactylibacter xiamenensis
CTAGTGGCTTAAGACATAAATAATTGATAATTTTAAACGTTCTTTGACAGAAAATACCATGGGAAGAGGCCAAGCACCGGCTGCCCCAATCCCGATGACTCTACTACAAAAGGAGATATTGCAGGATATAGGGCGCCGGCATACGACAAGCCAGCAACTAGCCAAGCGCATCAAGCTATTGCTAATGGCCAATCAAGGACAAAGCAATTCCCACATCAAAAGGGAACTGGATATTTCACTGAATACGGTAAAATCCTGGCGCAGGCGCTGGGAGGCAGACTATGATAATTTGGTATCCTATGAATCGTATTTGGAGAATCAAGAAGTGAGCCCCTTGGATTTACGCAAACGTTTAATCAGTACGTTAAAAGACTCGCCTCGTTCGGGAGCGCCGAAAACCATCACCTTAGCCCAGGAAAAACAGATCATAGCCCTAGCCTGCGAGCCCCCAGCCGATTACCAGGTAGAAATGGCTGATTGGACGCACGAGATGCTGGCCAAAGTTGCCATAGCGAAAGGCATCGTGGCCAGTATTTCCTCCCGGCAAGTAGGGAGGATTTTAAAAAAGCAGCCCTCTTCAGCCTCATAAATCAGAGTATTGGCTATTCCCAAAGATCGAAGATTGGGGAGCCTTCGTGCTCAGGGTTGCTTTGGTTTGCCAGTTCATTCTCGATTCTGTGCTGCGCAAGCACCCCAACCGCCATGTCATAAGCATCGACGAAAAAACGGGTATCCAGGCTATAGAGCGTGCCAAAGGTGCAGCCCCCAAAAGCAAGGGGGCACACCAACGGGTGGAATATGAGTACATCCGTCACGGTACAACGACGCTGATTGCCGCTAACAACGTGGAAAATGGCCAGGTCATCAATTACCGTATGGGAGACACTCGGGATGAAACAGATTATGCTGACTTCATCAAATGCACCGTCCATGCACTGCCAGAAATGGACCAGGTTATTATTTTGTCCGACCAGCTCAATACCCATATGTCGGAATCGCTGGTCCGCTGGATTGCCGAGTGCGAAGGGTATGATGAAGGCCTGGGCACAAAAGGCCGGGAGGGCATCTTAAAAAACATGGTAACTCGTAGGCGTTTCCTGGAAAAAGAAGAGCACCGTATCAGATTTGTCTTCACGCCCAAGCATTGCTCCTGGCTCAACCCAATCGAAAATTGGTTCGCTAAGCTGCAGCGTCATGTGATTAGCAATGGCAATTTTTCTTCAGTCGAAGAGCTACAAATCAAAATAGAAGCCTACGTGGCTTTTTACAATGAGTGCTTGGCTAAACCTCTAAAATGGAAATTTAAAGGCTTCGACAAGGACCGGGAACCTCTCATTTAAATTGTCAGAAACTTATGTCTTAAGCCACTAGCCCTCCCGATGCATTGTGTGCGAATACCACTGTATTTTTTGATGCATCCGGTCAGGCATCCATCAACCCACAGGATGTAGACGGTGGCTCCACAGACGATTGTGCAACCGTGCTAAACTACGCTCTTGACCAATCCCAGTTCACTTGTAGCGATGCACCTGAGGTGATGGTGCAGCTGGAAGTAGGAGATGGAAACCCCGCAACGGGATCAGGAACCTGTATGGCTGCTGTAACGCTCATTGATGACTTGCTACCCTCTGCGGTTTGTCAGGATTTAAGCATAGACCTGGATGGTTCGGGTATGGCCAGTGTCTCTCCACAGGATGTAGACGGTGGTTCCACCGATAATTGTGGAGTGGCTAGCTTGACCCTTGATATAACCCAATTTTCCAGCGCGGACATCGGGCAAAATCAGGTCACACTGACCGCAGAGGATGCCGCCGGCAATTTAAATAGCTGCTTAGCGACTGTGACGGTGAATGGGGCACCGCCAAATTGCTCTGACGGCATCCAAAACGGAGATGAAACGGGTATAGACTGCGGAGGTTCTAGTTGCCCACCTTGTGCTGTGCCTTGTGCCGATCCGGGCTTTACGTCCAATACCATAAC
>NZ_JPOS01000056.1 GCF_000759025.1 Phaeodactylibacter xiamenensis
CGACGGCGATTCGGACGTTTTATCGGCGTCAGAGGCAAGTGATAATGATAAGGTAGTATGGTATGAGAACGACGGCAGCGGCAATTTTAGCGGGCAGCAAATCATCACTACCCTAGTGGATCATGCAAGTTTTGTATACGCTATGGATTTGGATGGGGATGGTGATGCGGATGTATTATCGGCCTCTTCTCTTGATAATAAGATAGCGTGGTACGAGAATGACGGCAGCGGCAATTTTGGCGCGCAGCAGGTCATAACGACATCAGCGGAAGGTGCCAGGTCCGTATACGCCATGGATTTGGACGGTGATGGCGACGCGGATGTATTATCGGCCTCTTTGTTTGATGATAAGATAGCGTGGTACGAGAATGACGGCAGCGGCAATTTTGGTGCGCAGCAGGTCATAACAACATCAGTGGGTTATGCTGAGTCAGTGTACGCCACGGATTTGGACGGCGATGGTGATTCGGACGTTATATCGGCTTCTGATTTTGATCACGTGATAGCGTGGCACGAGAATGATTGTGTTGGCCCCGTACCAAGCACCTGCTCCGATGGCATCCAAAACGGCGATGAGGAGGGTATAGACTGTGGTGGGACTGACTGTACTCCCTGTATTATCTTTTACGCAGATAGCGATGCCGATACGTACGGAGATATAAACATCTCCATTTTAGCAGCCACAGCACCGGCTGGCTATGTAACAGACGATACAGACTGTGACGATTTGGACGCAAATGAGTATCCCGGTCAAACTTGGTACATTGATATGGATGGCGATGGTTATAGTGCTGGGGTTCCCTTCGAGCAATGTGAACGCCCTTTGAATGGGTATATTTTATCCGAACTAAATGGTACGGATGATTGTGACGACACAGATGCTAACGCTAATATCGGTCAGACTTGTTCTTTTACTTGCTCCGACGGCATCCAAAACGGCGATGAGACCGGCGTAGACTGCGGCGGAAGCAATTGCCCACCCTGTCCTTGTGCCGCCCCAGGCTTTACGTCTTCCATCATCACAACCTCAGCGGATGGTGCTTGGTCGGTATATGCGGAGGACCTTGACGGTGATGGGGATGCCGACGTATTATCGGCTTCCCTCAGTGATAATAAGATAGCGTGGTATGAAAATCACGGGCTCGGCAATTTTAGTGCACAGCAGGTCATCACAACCTCAGCGGATGGTGCCTCATCGGTATACGCAGAGGACCTTGACGGTGATGGGGATGCTGACGTATTATCGGCTTCCGGTGATGATAATAAGATAGCGTGGTATGAAAATGACGGGAACGGCAACTTTAGTGCACAGCAGGTCATCACAACCTCAGCGGAAGGTGCCAGTTCCGTATACGCCATGGATTTGGACGGTGATGGCGACGCGGATGTATTATCGGCTTCCCTCAGTGATAATAAGATCGCGTGGTATGAAAATGACGGGAATGGCAACTTTAGTGCACAGCAGGTCATTACAACCTCAACAATTGGTGCTAGGTCGGTATACGCAGAGGACCTTGACGGTGATGGGGATGCCGACGTTTTATCGGCTTCCATTTTTGATGATGAAATCGCGTGGTACGAAAATGACGGGGATGGCAATTTTAGTGCACAGCAGGTCATCACAACCTCAGCAGATGGTGCCGGATCGGTATACGCAGAGGACCTTGATGATGATGGTGATGCCGACGTTTTATCAGCTTCTTCCGATAAGATCGCGTGGTACGAAAATGACGGGGACGGCAATTTTAGTGCGCAGCAGGTCATCACGACCTCAACAGATGATGCCACGTCGGTATACGCAGAGGACCTTGACGGTGATGGGGATGCCGACGTTCTATCGGCTTCCCTGCTTGATAGTAAGATCGCGTGGTACGAAAATGATGGGGACGGCAATTTTAGTGCGCAGCAGGTCATAACGACATCAGCGGATCGTGCTTGGTCCGTATACGCCATGGATTTGGACGGTGATGGGTATGCCGACGTATTATCGGCTTCCGAATTTGATAATAAGATCGCGTGGTATGAAAATGACTGCGCTTCTGTGGCTACCTGCTCCGATGGCATCCAAAACGGCGATGAGGAGGGTATAGACTGTGGTGGGACGGACTGTACTCCCTGTATTACTTTTTACGCAGATAGCGATGCCGATACGTACGGAGATGTAAACATCTCCATTTTAGCAGCCACAGCACCGGCTGGCTATGTAACAGACAATACAGACTGTGACGATTCGGACGCAAATGAGTATCCCGGTCAAACTTGGTACATTGATATGGATGGCGATGGTTATAGTGCAGGGGTTCCCTTCGAGCAATGTGAACGCCCTTTGAATGGGTATATTTTATCCGAACTAAATGGTACGGATGATTGTGACGACACAGATGCTAACGCTAATATCGGTCAGACTTGTTTCTCTACTTGCTCTGATGGCATCCAAAACGGAGATGAAACGGGTATAGACTGCGGAGGTTCTAGTTGCCCACCCTGTGCTGTGCCTTGTGCCGATCCGGGCTTTACGTCCAATACCATAACCACAGCGGCAGCGAGCGCCAGCTCCGTATTCGCCATGGATTTGGACGGTGATGGTGATGCGGACGTTTTATCGGCTTCTCAAGTTGATGACAAGATAGCGTGGTACGAGAATGATGGCAGCGGTAATTTTGGTACGCAGCAGGTCATAACGACATCAGCGGATCGTGCCCAGTCCGTATACGCCACGGATTTGGACGGTGATGGAGATGCGGATGTATTATCGGCTTCTGTAACTGATGATAAGATAGCGTGGTACGAGAATGACGGCAGCGGTAATTTTGGTGCGCAGCAAGTCATAACAATAATTACCACTAATGCTAATTCCGTATACGCTGTAGATTTGGACGGTGATGGCGACGCGGATGTATTATCGGCCTCTGAGTTTGATGATAAGATAGCATGGTACGAGAATGACGGCAGCGGCAATTTTGGTGCGCAGCAGGTCATAACGACATCAGCGAATGGTGCCAGTTCCGTATACGCTGTAGATTTGGACGGTGATGGTGATGCGGACGTTTTATCGGCTTCTCAATTTGATGACAAGATAGCGTGGTACGAGAATGATGGCAGCGGTAATTTTGGTACGCAGCAGGTCATAACGACATCAGCGGATGCTGCCAGGTCCGTATACGCCACGGATTTGGACGGTGATGGCGACGCGGATGTATTATCGGCCTCATTAAATGATGATAAGATAGCGTGGTACAAGAATGACGGCAGCGGCAATTTTGGTGCGCAGCAGGTCATAACGACATCAGTGGATGGTGCCATTTCCGTATACGCCATGGATTTGGACGGTGATGGCGACGCGGATGTATTATCGGCCTCATTAGTTGATGATAAGATAGCGTGGTACGAGAATGACGGCAGCGGCAATTTTGGTGCGCAGCAGGTCATAACGACATCAGCGGATCGTGCCCAGTCCGTATACGCCACGGATTTGGACGGTGATGGAGATGCGGATGTATTATCGGCTTCTGTAACTGATGATAAGATAGCGTGGTACGAGAATGACGGCAGCGGTAATTTTGGTGCGCAGCAAGTCATAACAATAATTACCACTAATGCTAATTCCGTATACGCTGTAGATTTGGACGGTGATGGCGACGCGGATGTATTATCGGCCTCTGAGTTTGATGATAAGATAGCATGGTACAAGAATGACGGCAGCGGCAATTTTGGTGCGCAGCAGGTCATAACGACATCAGTGGATGGTGCCATTTCCGTATACGCCATGGATTTGGACGGTGATGGCGACGCGGATGTATTATCGGCCTCATTAGTTGATGATAAGATAGCGTGGTACGAGAATGACGGCAGCGGCAATTTTGGTGCGCAGCAGGTCATAACGACATCAGCGGATTATGCTTGGTCCGTATACGCCATGGATTTGGACGGTGATGGCGACGCGGATGTATTATCGGCCTCTAATTTTGATAATAAGATAGCGTGGTATGAGAATGACTGTGTAGGAACCTGCCCCACACCAGAAAACATAACGATAACTTATGATTGTGGCGGAGAGGTTGTCCTGCATTGGGACATTACCGACCCGGATACGCTGGTCCAACCCTATACCGTGGTGCTGGATACCAATGGTCAGGAGTTCACCAGTTATACCGGTCTTACTACATCTGAATTAACGATCCCTGCCGGTACCCTTCAGCCAGGGACAGATTATGAGTACACCATTACAAGTAGCTGCGGGGCCAACACTACAGGCGTTATTGACGGCACAGAGATCAGAGATCCATTACCGGAGATCAT
>NZ_JPOS01000057.1 GCF_000759025.1 Phaeodactylibacter xiamenensis
CCCTATACCGTGGTGCTGGATACCAATGGTCAGGAGTTCACCAGTTATACCGGTCTTACTACATCTGAATTAACGATCCCTGCCGGTACCCTTCAGCCAGGGACAGATTATGAGTACACCATTACAAGTAGCTGCGGGGCCAACACTACAGGCGTTATTGACGGCACAGAGATCAGAGATCCATTACCGGAGATCATTATAAGCAATGTGGTTCAGCCGGACTGCCTGGGC
>NZ_JPOS01000058.1 GCF_000759025.1 Phaeodactylibacter xiamenensis
CTTTGGAAGTTTCGATGTAACGGTAACGGATGATTGCGGCGCTATTTACGGCATTATTGTGGGAACCACAGGTTTCTTTGGTGTTCCCGCAGGTACGACTGTAACTTTTAGTGGTTTGGAAGGGACGGTGAATGGATTGGTACAGCAGGTCAGTATTGCATTATCAGGTGCGGGTTTCTGCGACTTAGATGTTGAAGAAGTAGCCTGCCTGAATGCGGTAACTGCATCTGAGTTGATCTACACAGC
>NZ_JPOS01000059.1 GCF_000759025.1 Phaeodactylibacter xiamenensis
CAATACCGATACCTGTACGGCTGCAATTACGGTAGAAGACCTGGTGCCACCAACAGCGAGCTGCGAACCTATGCTGGCCTTGGAGCTCGACCCTTCCGGGCAGGCCAGTCTTTCAGCGGCTGAGGTGGACGCAGGCTCCTTTGATAATTGTACCGTGGCTGACCTTTCTATAGATCAGACCGAATTCTCCTGCACTGACCTCGGCATGCAGACAGTGGAGCTGACCGTTACGGGCAATTCCGGCAATACCTCAGCCTGTACCACTAATGTGCAAATTACGGATGTCTCCAAACCATTTGCATTATGCCAGGATATTGAGGCTGACCTGGGGCCAGATGGGACCCTTACCCTGGATGGCAGCAGCCTGGATGGCGGCTCCCTCGATAACTGTGGTGTGGCTACATTGACACCTAACCCGTCACAGTTGACCTGTTCGGATATTGGGTTCAATACGGTCATCCTGACGGTAGCGGATGCGAGCGGTAACTTTTCAACTTGTGTTTCGAGCGTGAGCCTGGCTGACAATACGCCTCCAACCGCTGTATGTGTACCTGCATTCACCATTCAGATAGACCCTGAATCAGAGGGCCCATCTTTTATTTCGGCTACCGATTTGGACAGCGGTTCCTTTGATAACTGTGGGATTGCGCAGTTATCAGTTGACCTGTTTGCCTTTACTTGCTCGGATATTGGTGCGCCAACGCCGGT
>NZ_JPOS01000060.1 GCF_000759025.1 Phaeodactylibacter xiamenensis
TGATGATAAGATAGCGTGGTACGAGAATGACGGCAGCGGCAATTTTGGTGCGCAGCAGGTCATAACGACATCAGCGAATGGTGCCCTTTCCGTACACGCCATGGATTTGGACGGTGATGGCGACGCGGATGTATTATCGGCCTCTGAGATTGATGATAAGATAGCGTGGTACGAGAATGACGGCAGCGGCAATTTTGGTGCGCACAGCGAATGGTGCCAGGTCCGTATACGCCATGGATTTGGACGGTGATGGCGACGCGGATGTATTATCAGCCTCATCAAATGATGATAAGATAGCGTGGTACGAGAATGACGGCAGCGGCAATTTTGGTGCGCAGCAGGTCATAACGACATCAGCGAATGGTGCCAGGTCCGTATACGCCATGGATTTGGACGGTGATGGCGACGCGGATGTATTATCGGCCTCTGAGGCTGATGATAAGATAGCGTGGTATGAAAATGACTGCGCTTCTGTGGCTACCTGCACCGACGGCATCCAAAACGGCGATGAAACCGGCGTAGACTGCGGTGGCAGCAACTGCCCGCCCTGTGCCCCAGACTTTACAGACTATTGTCAGCTCGGGCTGGATATAGATGGGGAGGGAGCCGATGATCAGTCTGGCGAATCGGTCTCCCTGAGTTCAGATGGCAGTGTGTTGGCCATCGGTGCGCCTGGAAATAATGACAATGGCTCACTTTTAGGCCATGTACGGGTGTATGAATGGGATGGAACGGGCTGGTCACAGCGAGGCGTTGATATAGACGGCGAGGCGTTTGGAGATGGGTCCGGCATTTCCGTGTCCCTGAGTTCGGATGGCAGTGTGTTGGCTATCGGAGCCGATTTGAATGACGATAATGGCTCAAATTCCGGCCATGTGCGTGTGTATGAATGGGATGAGACAGCGTGGTCCCAGCGAGGAGGGGATATAGATGGGGAGGGAGCCGATGATCAGTCTGGCGAATCGGTTTCCCTGAGTTCAGACGGCAGTGTGTTGGCCATCGGTGCGGCTGATAATGATGGCAATGGTGATAGTTCCGGTCATGTGCGCGTGTATGAATGGACAGGAACGGTTTGGTCCCAGCGAGGAGGGGATATAGATGGGGAGTCGGCTGGAGATCTTTCCGGCTGTTCGGTATCCTTAAGTTCAGATGGCAGTGTGTTGGCCATCGGCGCGGTTGCAAATGATGATTATTCCGGTCATGTGCGTGTATATGAATGGGATGGGACGGACTGGTCCCAGCAAGGCGCTGATATAGACGGCGAGGCGTTTGGAGGTGGGTTCGGCATTTCCGTGTCCCTGAGTTCAGATGGCAGTGTGTTGGCCATCGGTGCGCCTGGAGATAATGGAAATGGCTCAAATTCCGGCTCTGTGCGTGTATATGAATGGGATGGGACGGGCTGGTTCCAGCGAGGGGGCGATATAGATGGGGCGTCGGCTGGAGATGGGTCCGGCAGTGCCGTATCCCTGAGTTCAGATGGCAGTGTGTTGGCCATCGGCGCGCCTAATAATGATGACAATGGTGATTATT
>NZ_JPOS01000061.1 GCF_000759025.1 Phaeodactylibacter xiamenensis
GGTGCAGTTGCTTATCAGTTACAGTATCTTATTGCCGGTCATGGCATGGGCAACACTCAATTGAGCGATACGGTTTACACCTTTGAAGGGCTGCCTCCCGGCAGTATTATTCAGTGGCGGGTAAGAACACTCTGTATGAGTGGCAACTCAAGTTGGGAAGTTGGGGCAGCGCTGCCTTTGCCCAATTCGCTCGATGGGGGAGGGGGTGCAGCGCTTCGGACAGGCGATAGGCTGCCACCCGTTGACTGGGAGCAGGTAAGCCGCGAACTAAGTGAGCTACAGTTTGATATTTTCCCGAACCCAGCCAGAGATGAGGCATCTCTGGTGCTTTCCCGTCAGGCCGAAGGAACCGAGGCTGTCGTATATAACCTTTGGGGGCAGGAGTTAGCCCGTTATAGACTGGATGGAGTTCAGGTACAAATGTTGAATGTATCCGAATGGCGTGCTCAAAATACAGCCGTCGTAGTGGTGCTGTTCGAACCCGGTCAGCCTCCTAAGACCAAAAAACTGCTGCTGGTCCGGTAATAGGCTCGTTTCAAAAGACTTGATAACCTTATAATACCAAATGAAAGGGCCCGGGCATTGCCCCGGGCTTTTTGTTTGCATGGCATACAAACATTTCCGAAGGGCTGAAAGAAGCCCTGGCGCCTAAACGGTGGGAAGCCAATGCGAAGGCAACTGCGTTACTGGCAACGGTAGGTTGGGAAGGAAGCCTTAGCAAGTATGGGGCACGTAGCGCGAGCGAACCGGGGCGCT
>NZ_JPOS01000062.1 GCF_000759025.1 Phaeodactylibacter xiamenensis
CAGACTTTACAGACTATTGTCAGCTCGGGCTGGATATAGATGGGGAGGGAGCCGATGATCAGTCTGGCGAATCGGTCTCCCTGAGTTCAGATGGCAGTGTGTTGGCCATCGGTGCGCCTGGAAATAATGACAATGGCTCACTTTTAGGC
This sequence comes from Phaeodactylibacter xiamenensis, assembly GCF_000759025.1. Taxonomy (GTDB): domain Bacteria; phylum Bacteroidota; class Bacteroidia; order Chitinophagales; family Saprospiraceae; genus Phaeodactylibacter; species Phaeodactylibacter xiamenensis. Next base: position 150 of record NZ_JPOS01000062.1, read on the forward strand.
CATGTACGGGTGTATGAATGGGATGGAACGGGCTGGTCACAGCGAGGCGTTGATATAGACGGCGAGGCGTTTGGAGATGGGTCCGGCATTTCCGTGTCCCTGAGTTCGGATGGCAGTGTGTTGGCTATCGGAGCCGATTTGAATGACGATAATGGC
>NZ_JPOS01000063.1 GCF_000759025.1 Phaeodactylibacter xiamenensis
AGACAGCGTGGTCCCAGCGAGGAGGGGATATAGATGGGGAGGGAGCCGATGATCAGTCTGGCGAATCGGTTTCCCTGAGTTCAGACGGCAGTGTGTTGGCCATCGGTGCGGCTGATAATGATGGCAATGGTGATAGTTCCGGTCATGTGCGCGTGTATGAATGGACAGGAACGGTTTGGTCCCAGCGAGGAGGGGATATAGATGGGGAGTCGGCTGGAGATCTTTCCGGCTGTTCGGTATCCTTAAGTTCAGATGGCAGTGTGTTGGCCATCGGCGCGGTTGCAAATGATGATTATTCCGGTCATGTGCGTGTATATGAATGGGATGGGACGGACTGGTCCCAGCAAGGCGCTGATATAGACGGCGAGGCGTTTGGAGGTGGGTTCGGCATTTCCGTGTCCCTGAGTTCAGATGGCAGTGTGTTGGCCATCGGTGCGCCTGGAGATAATGGAAATGGCTCAAATTCCGGCTCTGTGCGTGTATATGAATGGGATGGGACGGGCTGGTTCCAGCGAGGGGGCGATATAGATGGGGCGTCGGCTGGAGATGGGTCCGGCAGTGCCGTATCCCTGAGTTCAGATGGCAGTGTGTTGGCCATCGGCGCGCCTAATAATGATGACAATGGTGATTATTCCGGTCATGTGCGCGTATATGAATGGGATGAGACGGGCTGGTCCCAGCGAGGGGGCGATATAGATGGGGCGTCGGCTGGAGATATGTCCGGCAGTGCCGTATCCCTGAGTTCAGATGGCAGTGTGTTGGCCATCGGCGCGCCTAATAATGATGACAATGGTGATGATTCCGGCCATGTACGCGTGTATGAAGCTTGTATTAGTACTTGCGAGATCAGTGCAATAGCGGTATCCAATCTTTCCTCTTGTACGCCGGGCACCGATACCTATACTGCAGATGTGACGGTCAGCTTTCAGAGCGTACCAGCTACAGGCACCTTAGAACTGAGCGGCAGCGGGAGTGCAAGTGTGTCAGTGGGCGATTTGGATAGCCCAACGAGTCATGTATTTACAGGCGTAGAAATGCCTGCGGATGGTGAAGCTATAGACCTGTCCGTTACTTTTACGGATGCTACCTCCTGTGTTTTTACAGAGAGTAATGCGGGTACTGCCCCGGTTTCCTGCCAGAATTGCCTTTCTGAAAACACGCTGCAAATCACCACCATCCAATCTGCGCCCCCTTTGGTGCTGGACGAAAACGGGGAGTGGTTTACTGTTTACAACCCTACAGACTCAGTCGTTGATCTGAATGGCTATACTATCCTTGACGACGGCACCGACAGCCACTCCATCACCACTTCCCTCCTCCTCCCCGCCGGCGGCTCCATCACTCTCGGCAATAACGCCGATACCCTGACCAACGGGGGCGTCCACATCGACTATGCCTATGGCAGCGATATTACCCTCGATGATGAGGAAGATGAGATCGTACTGGTCTGCAGCGGCACAGAGGTGGCCCGCGCAGCGTACAGCGGCGGCTTGTTTGCGGGTTGTACGAATCCAACGGTGGCACTGGGAGCGGATGGCACGGTCTCCATAACGCCAGCGCAGGTCGAAGACGGCACGATGGCCCTCGACGGGCTGGCAGGGCTGTGGCTGGACGTAACGGACTTTGACTGCAGCAATCAGGGGCAGGACAACCCCGTGGAGCTGACCGTGGTGGATACAGATGGGGATACGAGTACCTGTATGGCGAATGTGTCCGTTATCGACAATATGGCACCAACGGCGGTTTGTGCCGATGTCACCATTGCACTGGACTCAGCAGGAACGGCCCTGCTCGTGGCTGACAGCCTGGATGGGGGCTCTACCGATAACTGCGCGACGAGCTTCACTTATGAGGCGAGTCAGGTGGCCTTTAGCTGCGATGACCTGGGCGAGCAGTCCGTTACGCTTACGGTCAGCGATGGCAGCCCGGATGCCGAATCGGGTAATTGTACCGCTACCGTCACGGTAGTGGATGATGCTGCGCCGGTGGCGGAGTGTCAGGATGCCGCTGTACAGCTTGATGCTGCGGGCATGGCTACGCTAAGCCCGGAAGCTGTGAATAATGGCTCTTACGATAATTGTACTCCGGCTCCGGGCCTGGTCCTGGAAGTCAGTCAAGATCAGTTTGACTGTGGGGACCTTGGGCAGCAAACGGTGAGCCTTTTTGTCAGCGATGGCAGCCCCAACTCCGGTTCCGGCAGCTGCATGGCAATGGTGACCGTGGAAGACCTGCTCCCGCCTCAGGCCGAGTGTACAGATGTTACAGTACAACTCGATGAAAATGGGACAGCTTTCCTGCCATCCTTCAATGTAGACGGTGGCTCGTCGGACAATTGCGGTACGCTGGACCTGGCGCTTAGCCAAAGCAGTTTCGACTGCACACATCTGGGAGAAAACGCTGTGGATATGATCGTAAGCGATGGCAGCAACAACCAAGATACCTGTACGGCGACCATCACGGTAGAGGATGTAATCTCGCCGGTGGCCGTATGTCAGCCCTTCAGCGTCAGCCTGGATAGTACCGGATTCGCGTCAATCACGGCTGATAATGTGGACGGCGGCTCTACCGATAACTGCCCAGGGGTGAGCCTGATGCTCAATCAGAGTACTTTCGATTGCGGTGATATCGGTACCAACACCGTCACGTTAACGGTGACCGATGCCAG
>NZ_JPOS01000064.1 GCF_000759025.1 Phaeodactylibacter xiamenensis
CCCGCCAGAACAAACAGCCTGCCTTAATTGCACCGCCTGGAGCTCAGAGAAGCTGCAACGTACAAAAGTTTTTTTTTTTATGCGAAAATGGTACAGCCTATACGACAAAGTGTACAGCTGGAAGAACCTCATGGAAGCCTACCAGAAGGTAAAGGCGAACCGGGGCGCTGCCGGAGTAGACGGAGTTCGCATCACCGACTTCGATGAGAAGAGGGTGTCAGAGCTGCGCCGTTTGGAAAAAGAACTCAGGACGAAGGCGTACCGCCCGCAGGCAGTAAAACGGGTGTATATCCCGAAGCCTGACGGCAGCGAACGCCCATTAGGCATGCCGACGGTACGCGACCGGGTGG
>NZ_JPOS01000065.1 GCF_000759025.1 Phaeodactylibacter xiamenensis
TGGGGGGTATCGTTCTATAGCCGCCCGATATCTGGAAGAGGAGCTAAAACTTACGGTCAACGTAAAGAAGACGCACCTCACAACGATATGGGAAGGCATAGCGTACCTGGGTTTTATCATCAGCCGTCGAGGTGCGCGCATACACCCAAAGAGCGTGAAGAAGTTTAAGGACAAAGTCCGCAAGCTGACCCCGCGCAATTCCGGGCGTAACGTAGAGCACCAGATAGGGGAGCTTTCGATGCTATTGCGGGGTTTTGCCAACTACTTCCGCATTGGGCAAGTCAAGCGCCTGTTCCGTAATTTAATGAGCTGGATACGTCGCCGCCTGCGGATGAAGCAAATGCGCGAGTGGAAAAGTTGGAAAGGCTTGCATAAACAGTTACGACGGATGGTTTACAAAGGGAGTTTTGAGAAAATCTCTATGGCCCGCTGGCGCAACGCGAGCTGCA
>NZ_JPOS01000066.1 GCF_000759025.1 Phaeodactylibacter xiamenensis
TATTCCGGTCATGTGCGCGTATATGAATGGGATGAGACGGGCTGGTCCCAGCGAGGGGGCGATATAGATGGGGCGTCGGCTGGAGATATGTCCGGCAGTGCCGTATCCCTGAGTTCAGATGGCAGTGTGTTGGCCATCGGCGCGCCTAATAATGATGACAATGGTGATGATTCCGGCCATGTACGCGTGTATGAAGCTTGTATTAGTACTTGCGAGATCAGTGCAATAGCGGTATCCAATCTTTCCTCTTGTACGCCGGGCACCGATACCTATACTGCAGATGTGACGGTCAGCTTTCAGAGCGTACCAGCTACAGGCACCTTAGAACTGAGCGGCAGCGGGAGTGCAAGTGTGTCAGTGGGCGATTTGGATAGCCCAACGAGTCATGTATTTACAGGCGTAGAAATGCCTGCGGATGGTGAAGCTATAGACCTGTCCGTTACTTTTACGGATGCTACCTCCTGTGTTTTTACAGAGAGTAATGCGGGTACTGCCCCGGTTTCCTGCCAGAATTGCCTTTCTGAAAACACGCTGCAAATCACCACCATCCAATCTGCGCCCCCTTTGGTGCTGGACGAAAACGGGGAGTGGTTTACTGTTTACAACCCTACAGACTCAGTCGTTGATCTGAATGGCTATACTATCCTTGACGACGGCACCGACAGCCACTCCATCACCACTTCCCTCCTCCTCCCCGCCGGCGGCTCCATCACTCTCGGCAATAACGCCGATACCCTGACCAACGGGGGCGTCCACATCGACTATGCCTATGGCAGCGATATTACCCTCGATGATGAGGAAGATGAGATCGTACTGGTCTGCAGCGGCACAGAGGTGGCCCGCGCAGCGTACAGCGGCGGCTTGTTTGCGGGTTGTACGAATCCAACGGTGGCACTGGGAGCGGATGGCACGGTCTCCATAACGCCAGCGCAGGTCGAAGACGGCACGATGGCCCTCGACGGGCTGGCAGGGCTGTGGCTGGACGTAACGGACTTTGACTGCAGCAATCAGGGGCAGGACAACCCCGTGGAGCTGACCGTGGTGGATACAGATGGGGATACGAGTACCTGTATGGCGAATGTGTCCGTTATCGACAATATGGCACCAACGGCGGTTTGTGCCGATGTCACCATTGCACTGGACTCAGCAGGAACGGCCCTGCTCGTGGCTGACAGCCTGGATGGGGGCTCTACCGATAACTGCGCGACGAGCTTCACTTATGAGGCGAGTCAGGTGGCCTTTAGCTGCGATGACCTGGGCGAGCAGTCCGTTACGCTTACGGTCAGCGATGGCAGCCCGGATGCCGAATCGGGTAATTGTACCGCTACCGTCACGGTAGTGGATGATGCTGCGCCGGTGGCGGAGTGTCAGGATGCCGCTGTACAGCTTGATGCTGCGGGCATGGCTACGCTAAGCCCGGAAGCTGTGAATAATGGCTCTTACGATAATTGTACTCCGGCTCCGGGCCTGGTCCTGGAAGTCAGTCAAGATCAGTTTGACTGTGGGGACCTTGGGCAGCAAACGGTGAGCCTTTTTGTCAGCGATGGCAGCCCCAACTCCGGTTCCGGCAGCTG
>NZ_JPOS01000067.1 GCF_000759025.1 Phaeodactylibacter xiamenensis
GCGATGGCAGCCCCAACTCCGGCTCCGGCAGCTGCATGGCAATGGTGACCGTGGAAGACCTGCTCCCGCCTCAGGCCGAGTGTACAGATGTTACAGTACAACTCGATGAAAATGGGACAGCTTTCCTGCCATCCTTCAATGTAGACGGTGGCTCGTCGGACAATTGCGGTACGCTGGACCTGGCGCTTAGCCAAAGCAGTTTCGACTGCACACATCTGGGAGAAAACGCTGTGGATATGATCGTAAGCGATGGCAGCAACAACCAAGATACCTGTACGGCGACCATCACGGTAGAGGATGTAATCTCGCCGGTGGCCGTATGTCAGCCCTTCAGCGTCAGCCTGGATAGTACCGGATTCGCGTCAATCACGGCTGATAATGTGGACGGCGGCTCTACCGATAACTGCCCAGGGGTGAGCCTGATGCTCAATCAGAGTACTTTCGATTGCGGTGATATCGGTACCAACACCGTCACGTTAACGGTGACCGATGCCAGCAATAATTCGGATGCATGTCAGGCTACCGTGACGGTAACTGATGACCTGCCACCGCAGGCCTTATGCGCAGATATTAGTGTTGCCCTGGATTCCATAGGGCAGGCAATGATAACGACAGATTTGATCGGTGGAGCCTCCACTGATAATTGTGGTGCACCAGACTTATCGCTTAGCCAGGCCGATTTCGACTGTA
>NZ_JPOS01000068.1 GCF_000759025.1 Phaeodactylibacter xiamenensis
CGCCCCGGAGCTGGTCAACGGGCAGGCGTACTACTTTGCCACCGTTTACCATGCCATGCCGGAAGGGGAAATGGAGGTGCGCTACTACAGCGCAGCCCACGAAGCCCTCTTCACCTTGCCTGTCACGCTCAGTTTTGGCGGTAACGGCCAGCTGGGCAGCCCGGACGAGCCGCTGTTGCTCGATTTCTCCCCTTTCTTCTTTGAGCTGGACGAAGCCGGGCAGCTGGGCATCGCCCCACAGGACACGGCCTTCCGGGGGGCGCACCCGTACACCTTCCTGGCAGCAGACTGCGACTATCCGGAGGCGCTGCAGGACACGGTGTCCACGCAGCTGTGCTACGATATTGACAGCGATCAGGACGGGCTGTGCAATACGCTCGACCCGGCGCCCTTCGACCCCTGCTTCCCGGATTACGAAGCGCCGCCCCTGCAGGTGCTTGATAGCAATGGGGACACGCTCACGAGCAAAGGCATGCTTGAAGTGGGCACCGACTCCGGCGATTGCCACTACTCGGCTATCTGGCGGGCTTTTTCCATAGAAGACTGCTCGGGCGTGACGGTAGAGGCTGCCCTGGAAAACCAGAATGGCCCCTCGGCCGGGCAGCTGGAAACGGTGCTGCTTGATGCGGCCACCGGGCAGTATGCCCTCTACCTCACCGTACCTCAGGGCACCTACGAGCTGGAAGTCGTTGCCACCGATGATTATGGCAATGCGGAGGATTTTACCTACACTTTTATTGTAACAGATGAGGGAGCGCCGCAGCTGTCCTGCCTTGATGTAGAAGTAGCCCTGAGCTACGACGGCACCGGAGAGCTGCTGGCCGACGAGGTGCTGGACTTTACCAACAGCAGCGACAACTGCGGGCTGGACTACAGCACGCTGATGATCAGCCA
>NZ_JPOS01000069.1 GCF_000759025.1 Phaeodactylibacter xiamenensis
TGATGATAAGATAGCGTGGTACGAGAATGACGGCAGCGGCAATTTTGGTGCGCAGCAGGTCATAACGACATCAGCGAATGGTGCCAGGTCCGTATACGCCATGGATTTGGACGGTGATGGCGACGCGGATGTATTATCAGCCTCATCAAATGATGATAAGATAGCGTGGTACGAGAATGACGGCAGCGGCAATTTTGGTGCGCAGCAGGTCATAACGACATCAGCGAATGGTGCC
>NZ_JPOS01000070.1 GCF_000759025.1 Phaeodactylibacter xiamenensis
CCTGCCCGGCTTCGAGGCGGGCTATGGCGGCCCCTGCCTGGACTACAGCCTGACGCCTGTACTGGCTACGGCAGGCAGCCAGCCACAGTTGCCCGCCAGCTGGAGCACTCCTCTTTTGCAACAGCCGTTCAGCATGAACCTCTCTGCCCGGGCACAGTATACGCCTTGGCTGCCGTTGGGCGATGAAGCCGACCGCCTGGCTTTCTTCATCAACGGCCAGCTGAGCGGCACAGCCGCCCCGGAGCTGGTCAACGGGCAGGCGTACTACTTTGCCACCGTTTACCATGCCATGCCGGAAGGGGAAATGGAGGTGCGCTACTACAGCGCAGCCCACGAAGCCCTCTTCACCTTGCCTGTCACGCTCAGTTTTGGCGGTAACGGCCAGCTGGGCAGCCCGGACGAGCCGCTGTTGCTCGATTTCTCCCCTTTCTTCTTTGAGCTGGACGAAGCCGGGCAGCTGGGCATCGCCCCACAGGACACGGCCTTCCGGGGGGCGCACCCGTACACCTTCCTGGCAGCAGACTGCGACTATCCGGAGGCGCTGCAGGACACGGTGTCCACGCAGCTGTGCTACGATATTGACAGCGATCAGGACGGGCTGTGCAATACGCTCGACCCGGCGCCCTTCGACCCCTGCTTCCCGGATTACGAAGCGCCGCCCCTGCAGGTGCTTGATAGCAATGGGGACACGCTCACGAGCAAAGGCATGCTTGAAGTGGGCACCGACTCCGGCGATTGCCACTACTCGGCTATCTGGCGGGCTTTTTCCATAGAAGACTGCTCGGGCGTGACGGTAGAGGCTGCCCTGGAAAACCAGAATGGCCCCTCGGCCGGGCAGCTGGAAACGGTGCTGCTTGATGCGGCCACCGGGCAGTATGCCCTCTACCTCACCGTACCTCAGGGCACCTACGAGCTGGAAGTCGTTGCCACCGATGATTATGGCAATGCGGAGGATTTTACCTACACTTTTATTGTAACAGATGAGGGAGCGCCGCAGCTGTCCTGCCTTGATGTAGAAGTAGCCCTGAGCTACGACGGCACCGGAGAGCTGCTGGCCGACGAGGTGCTGGACTTTACCAACAGCAGCGACAACTGCGGGCTGGACTACAGCACGCTGATGATCAGCCAGACAGCTTTTGACTGCAGCGATCTGGGCATACAGAGCCT
>NZ_JPOS01000071.1 GCF_000759025.1 Phaeodactylibacter xiamenensis
AGACCTCTCCTGGACAGCCGTGGGCCCGGCTATCGAGTACCTGGTCCGCTATCGGGTCAATGGAGGGATAGTGCTTAATGCCTTAGCCACCTCTGAATCGATAACCCTGACCGGGCTTCCGGGGTCCGCACAGATAGAATGGCGGGTCCGGGCGATCTGCGACGGCGGTCAGTCCAGCTTCAGCAGCGTTGATACCTTTATGACTCTGGAGGATACCTGCCCGGATGCAGATGGTGATGGGGTTTGTGATGAGGATGACCTCTGCCCGGAGATAGATGATGCGCTCATAGGCCAGCCCTGCGATGACGGGGACCCCTGTACGATTAATGATACCTACGGCAGCGATTGCGTTTGCTATGGGGCACTCTTTGATGAAAACAATAATGGTATCTGCGACCTGAATGAAACCGGGTGCACAATACCGGAAAACCTGCAGGTGTTCAGCATAACGCCGGATATGGCGACCCTGACCTGGAATGCGGTCATAGGAGCGGACAGCTACCGGGTGGGCTATATTACGCCCGGGCAATCGGGTACGGTCATGTTAGTGAATACGAATATGGTGACGCTTACCGGGCTTTCCCCTGAGTCGGAATACCTCTGGCAGGTCCGTGCGAATTGCGGTACGGACAATTCTGATAATGTTGAGGGGCCCTCATTCACGACCTCTGCCGCCGGCTGCCCGGATGCAGATGGCGATGGGGTCTGTGACGGGGATGACCTCTGCCCTGATTTTGACGACATGCTGATTGGCAGCAGTTGTAATGATTATGACAATTGTACCACAAACGATGTTGTGACCGCGGATTGTGAATGCGTAGGCACACTGATCGATAACAATAATAATGGAGTTTGTGATTTGGATGAGCTCTGTGCCCCACCCTCAAACTTTGTTACCAATGCTCTGTCCCCTACTTCAGGTACGGTTGCGTGGGACCCTGTGCCTGGTGCAGTTGCTTATCAGTTACAGTATCTTATTGCCGGTCATGGCATGGGCAACACTCAATTGAGCGATACGGTTTACACCTTTGAAGGGCTGCCTCCCGGCAGTATTATTCAGTGGCGGGTAAGAACACTCTGTATGAGTGGCAACTCAAGTTGGGAAGTTGGGGCAGCGCTGCCTTTGCCCAATTCGCTCGATGGGGGAGGGGGTGCAGCGCTTCGGACAGGCGATAGGCTGCCACCCGTTGACTGGGAGCAGGTAAGCCGCGAACTAAGTGAGCTACAGTTTGATATTTTCCCGAACCCAGCCAGAGATGAGGCATCTCTGGTGCTTTCCCGTCAGGCCGAAGGAACCGAGGCTGTCGTATATAACCTTTGGGGGCAGGAGTTAGCCCGTTATAGACTGGATGGAGTTCAGGTACAAATGTTGAATGTATCCGAATGGCGTGCTCAAAATACAGCCGTCGTAGTGGTGCTGTTCGAACCCGGTCAGCCTCCTAAGACCAAAAAACTGCTGCTGGTCCGGTAATAGGCTCGTTTCAAAAG
>NZ_JPOS01000072.1 GCF_000759025.1 Phaeodactylibacter xiamenensis
GAAGGAACCGAGGCTGTCGTATATAACCTTTGGGGGCAGGAGTTAGCCCGTTATAGACTGGATGGAGTTCAGGTACAAATGTTGAATGTATCCGAATGGCGTGCTCAAAATACAGCCGTCGTAGTGGTGCTGTTCGAACCCGGTCAGCCTCCTAAGACCAAAAAACTGCTGCTGGTCCGGTAATAGGCTCGTTTCAAAAGGTTGGAGGACTTAAAAAACCCAAATGATAAGGCTCGGGCATTGTCCCGGGCTTTTTTTATCAGTCGATTGGAACGCGTCTCGTTGTAGAAGAGCATTGAGTTGATAGGTGCTTCAATTTTCTTAGCTTTAAGGGTAAATTGAGTGTTCAATTTAATGGCTGAAATGACCAATCATCCCATCCAAACCCTTCACCACCTCATCAGTCAGCATCAGGACTGGGATGAGTCCATCTTACTCGACCGCAATCAGTTCCTCACCATGGAAGGACAGGTCGATGACCGGCTGGCTCGGCAATTACTTCGCCAAAAGCCTGCTGCCCAAACCAAAGCTTAATAAAATGAAGACTTTTTCTTCCATGGACCCGGTCGGCAGTCAACTGGATAAATCCGTTCTTACGACTTTCCTGAAGCAGCAGCAGGAGTTGCTGAGGTTGCTGGAGCAGGCCAAAACAGTGGATCTTACCCGGACAAAGACCAGTATCT
>NZ_JPOS01000073.1 GCF_000759025.1 Phaeodactylibacter xiamenensis
GGAGTAGACGGAGTGCGCATCACCGACTTCGATGAGAAGAGGGTGTCAGAGCTGCGCCGTTTGGAAAAAGAACTCAGGACGAAGGCGTACCGCCCGCAGGCAGTAAAACGGGTGTATATCCCGAAGCCTGACGGCAGCGAACGCCCATTAGGCATACCGACGGTACGCGACCGGGTGGTGCAGCAAGCACTGCTCAACATCCTCCAGCCCATTTTCGAGCCGGGCTTCCACCCATCGAGCTACGGCTACCGCCCCGGGCGCAGCTGCGCCCATGCAGTGGCTAAGGCAGAGCGTTTCAGTAACAAGTGGGGGCTGGCTCATGTCGTTGACATGGACTTGTCGAAGTGCTTCGACACGCTGGACCACGGCTTGATACTGGCAGGGGTGGGGGCTAAAGTAAGCGACGGCAGTGTTTTGGCACTGGTCCGTCAAATACTTGAAACGGGAGTTATGGACGAAGGGGCATACTACCCTGCGGAAGCTGGCAGCCCGCAAGGCGGAGTAATCTCCCCGCTGCTGATGAATATCTATTTGGACAATTTTGACCAGTACATGAAAAGTCAAGGCATCCGGATAGTAAGGTACGCAGACGATATACTGATCTTCGGCTACACGCGCAGTGAAGCGGGCAGGTATCGTTCTATAGCCGCCCAATATCTGGAAGAGGAGCTAAAACTTACGGTCAACGTAAAGAAGACGCACCTCACAACGATATGGGAAGGCATAACGTACCTGGGTTTTATCATCAGCCGGCGGGGTGCGCGCATACACCCAAAGAGCGTGAAGAAGTTTAAGGACAAAGTCCGCAAGCTGACCCCACGCAATTCCGGGCGTAACGTAGAGCACCAGATAAGGGAGCTGTCGATGCTATTGCGGGGTTTTGCCAACTACTTCCGCATTGGGCAAGCCAAGAGCCTGTTCCGTAATTTAATGAGCTGGATACGCCGCCGCCTACGGATGAAGCAGATGCGCGAGTGGAAAAGTTGGAAAGGCTTGCATAAACAGTTACGACGGATGGGTTACAAAGGGAGTTTTGAGAAAATCTCTATGGCCCGCTGGCGCAACGCGAGCTGCAAACTGGTCCACATGGCGCTGCCTAATGAGTGGTTTAATAACCTGCACTTGTACGACATGGAGCGGGTGAAAACCAACACGTTGCATCAATACTATGAATAAGATTTAACAGGAGCCGTGTACGAGGCCCGTACGCACGGTTCTGTGAGAGGGATAAAGTAGAAGGATGCATCCTTCTACTTTACCCTACTCAATT
>NZ_JPOS01000074.1 GCF_000759025.1 Phaeodactylibacter xiamenensis
TTATTTCGGCTACCGATTTGGACAGCGGTTCCTTTGATAACTGTGGGATTGCGCAGTTATCAGTTGACCTGTTTGCCTTTACTTGCTCGGATATTGGTGCGCCAACGCCGGTCACGCTCACGGTGATTGACGACAATGGGCTGGAAAGCAGCTGTACCTCCATGGTTGCGGTGGTCAATGCCCTTGAAGGGCAGGCCTGCGATGATGGTGATGATTGTACAGAAAACGATAGCTACGATGCCAATTGCAATTGTGCCGGGACACTCATTGATGAGGACAATAATGGCGTCTGTGATTTTAACGAGTGTACGAGCCCCATTAATTTACAGGCCAGCAACATCACTGCAAACACAGCAGACCTCTCCTGGACAGCCGTGGGCCCGGCTATCGAGTACCTGGTCCGCTATCGGGTCAATGGAGGGATAGTGCTTAATGCCTTAGCCACCTCTGAATCGATAACCCTGACCGGGCTTCCGGGGTCCGCACAGATAGAATGGCGGGTCCGGGCGATCTGCGACGGCGGTCAGTCCAGCTTCAGCAGCGTTGATACCTTTATGACTCTGGAGGATACCTGCCCGGATGCAGATGGTGATGGGGTTTGTGATGAGGATGACCTCTGCCCGGAGATAGATGATGCGCTCATAGGCCAGCCCTGCGATGATGGGGACCCCTGTACGATTAATGACACCTACGGCAGCGATTGCGTTTGCTATGGGGCACTCTTTGATGAAAACAATAATGGTATCTGCGACCTGAATGAAACCGGGTGCACAATACCGGAAAACCTGCAGGTGTTCAGCATAACGCCGGATATGGCGACCCTGACCTGGAATGCGGTCATAGGAGCGGACAGCTACCGGGTGGGCTATATTACGCCCGGGCAATCGGGTACGGTCATGTTAGTGAATACGAATATGGTGACGCTTACCGGGCTTTCCCCTGAGTCGGAATACCTCTGGCAGGTCCGTGCGAATTGCGGTACGGACAATTCTGATAATGTTGAGGGGCCCTCATTCACGACCTCTGCCGCCGGCTGCCCGGATGCAGATGGCGATGGGGTCTGTGACGGGGATGACCTCTGCCCTGATTTTGACGACATGCTGATTGGCAGCAGTTGTAATGATTATGACAATTGTACCACAAACGATGTTGTGACCGCGGATTGTGAATGCGTAGGCACACTGATCGATAACAATAATAATGGAGTTTGTGATTTGGATGAGCTCTGTGCCCCACCCTCAAACTTTGTTACCAATGCTCTGTCCCCTACTTCAGGTACGGTTGCGTGGGACCCTGTGCCTGGTGCAGTTGCTTATCAGTTACAGTATCTTATTGCCGGTCATGGCATGGGCAACACTCAATTGAGCGATACGGTTTACACCTTTGAAGGGCTGCCTCCCGGCAGTATTATTCAGTGGCGGGTAAGAACACTCTGTATGAGTGGCAACTCAAGTTGGGAAGTTGGGGCAGCGCTGCCTTTGCCCAATTCGCTCGATGGGGGAGGGGGTGCAGCGCTTCGGACAGGCGATAGGCTGCCACCCGTTGACTGGGAGCAGGTAAGCCGCGAACTAAGTGAGCTACAGTTTGATATTTTCCCGAACCCAGCCAGAGATGAGGCATCTCTGGTGCTTTCCCGTCAGGCCGAAGGAACCGAGGCTGTCGTATATAACCTTTGGGGGCAGGAGTTAGCCCGTTATAGACTGGATGGAGTTCAGGTACAAATGTTGAATGTATCCGAATGGCGTGCTCAAAATACAGCCGTCGTAGTGGTGCTGTTCGAACCCGGTCAGCCTCCTAAGACCAAAAAACTGCTGCTGGTCCGGTAATAGGCTCGTTTCAAAAGACTTGATAACCTTATAATACCAAATGAAAGGGCCCGGGCATTGCCCCGGGCTTTTTGTTTGCATGGCATACAAACATTTCCGAAGGGCTGAAAGAAGCCCTGGCGCCTAAACGGTGGGAAGCCAATGCGAAGGCAACTGCGTTACTGGCAACGGTAGGTTGGGAAGGAAGCCTTAGCAAGTATGGGGCACGTAGCGCGAGCGAACCGGGGCGCTGCCGGAGTAGACGGAGTGCGCATCACCGACTTCGATGAGAAGAGGGTGTCAGAGCTGCGCCGTTTGGAAAAAGAACTCAGGACGAAGGCGTACCGCCCGCAGGCAGTAAAACGGGTGTATATCCCGAAGCCTGACGGCAGCGAACGCCCATTAGGCATACCGACGGTACGCGACCGGGTGGTGCAGCAAGCACTGCTCAACATCCTCCAGCCCATTTTCGAGCCGGGCTTCCACCCATCGAGCTACGGCTACCACGCCGGGCACAGCTGCGCCCGGGGCAGTGGCTAAGGCAGAGCGTTTCAGTAACAAGTGGGGGCTGGCTCATGCCGTTGACATGGACTTGTCCAAGTGCTTCGACACGCTGGGCCACGGCTTGATACTGGCAGGGGTGGGGGCTAAAGTAAGCGACGGCAGTGTTTTGGCACTGGTCCGTCAAATACTTGAAA
>NZ_JPOS01000075.1 GCF_000759025.1 Phaeodactylibacter xiamenensis
TAGGCTGGGTGGGCAATCTGGACTTCCTGAGCTCCCCGAACGGCTATCTGATCAACCTGAGCGAGGCGGGCACGCTCACCTACCCGGAGAGCTTCAACGGTCCTAATGAGGAAGCCTTCCGCAGCAATGAGGGCATCGAAGGTCGCAGCACTGGACAGTGGGAGGTAGACCCGCATCAGTATGAGCACAGTATGAACCTGATTGCTTTAGTCACGGATGCCGAAACGGGCAACCTGCTGCACGAAGGGGACGAGGTCGGTGCCTTCATCAACGGTGAGGTACGCGGCAGCGCGCAGCCGATCTACGTTGAGGCGGTGGATGCTTACCTGCTCTTTATGACCGTCTACGGCAACGCCGAGGGGGGCACGGTCACCTTCAAGTACTACGACGGTACAGACGGTGAAATCAAGGCCGTGGAAGAGTCCTTTGTTTTCATTGCAAACGACATCCTGGGCACGGTCAACCTGCCGGAGCCGCTGACGCTGCAGAGCGTGACGGATGCTGCTGCCCTTACCGGCACGGCGCCCCGCTTCGAGCTCTTCCCCAACCCGGCCACAGAGCGGGTGTACCTAAGCTTCGATGCACCTGCTGCTGCTGAGATTATCGTGGTCGTCAGCGATGCAACGGGCCGGGAAGTGGCACGTATCGAGACAGAAGCTGCTGCCGGAGGCAACTTGTTGGAATGGCGGCCTAATAACCTGGCTGCCGGGCTGTACTTCGTTACCCTGCACAGTAATGGCCAGGTACAGTCTGCGAAATTGAATCTACGACCTTAAATAAGCCTGCTGCCTGTCGCGGGGTTACCTTGCGCGGGCAGCAGCTCAAAAGCATCATCCAATGCGATATATATATTTTATCCTATTGATGGCTGTTGCCTTCAGGGCATCCGCGGGCCCGCCCGACTGGACAGCACCGGAGCCCGGGGTGTACGGCTACTCGGCAAGCATCAATGCAGCCCTGGTCATCGATGGAGCGCTGACGGCGAATGCCAATGACCTCATTGCTTTCTTCTCCAACGGGGAGCTGCGGGGCGTGAGCACGCCGGTAAGCATAGGAAATCAGGTCTTCCACCTGTCTACGGTTTTCTCCAATACTGCTATAGGGGAGGAGCTACAGGTGCGGGTCTACCATGCGGCTACCGATGGGGTTTACATCGCGCAGCAGCCCTACGCTTTCGTCCATCAGGGCGTGAGCGGCAGTTTTGATGCGCCCTACGAAATTGAAGTCTTCACAGACGGTGATGCGCCCATCGGGCTTCAGGCATTGCCGGCACAACAGACCTTGCAGGGCGTGCCCTTCGCGCCCCTGGGCCTGCAGCCTTTTCTGGAGCGGCAGGACAACGACGGCATTACCTGGTCGGCGGATTTCAACCCGCACGTCCTGACCTTTTTTAATGGGGCAGAGCTGACGCTGATCCCAACAGACCCCGCCTGGTTTGGTTCCACCACAGTCACGGTGCGCGCCACCGAGCAGACGCCCAACGCTTACTTTGCCACCGCAGAACTCAGCGTCACCGTTGAGGAAGCCTACGCCGGGCCGCAGTGGGAGGATATCCCAACACAGAGCGCGGAGCCGCAGGCCGGCTTTGAGCTGCTGAGCCTGCCCGGCTTCGAGGCGGGCTATGGCGGCCCCTGCCTGGACTACAGCCTGACGCCTGTACTGGCTACGGCAGGCAGCCAGCCACAGTTGCCCGCCAGCTGGAGCACTCCTCTTTTGCAACAGCCGTTCAGCATGAACCTCTCTGCCCGGGCACAGTATACGCCTTGGCTGCCGTTGGGCGATGAAGCCGACCGCCTGGCTTTCTTCATCAACGGCCAGCTGAGCGGCACAGCCGCCCCGGAGCTGGTCAACGGGCAGGCGTACTACTTTGCCACCGTTTACCATGCCATGCCGGAAGGGGAAATGGAGGTGCGCTACTACAGCGCAGCCCACGAAGCCCTCTTCACCTTGCCTGTCACGCTCAGTTTTGGCGGTAACGGCCAGCTGGGCAGCCCGGACGAGCCGCTGTTGCTCGATTTCTCCCCTTTCTTCTTTGAGCTGGACGAAGCCGGGCAGCTGGGCATCGCCCCACAGGACACGGCCTTCCGGGGGGCGCACCCGTACACCTTCCTGGCAGCAGACTGCGACTATCCGGAGGCGCTGCAGGACACGGTGTCCACGCAGCTGTGCTACGATATTGACAGCGATCAGGACGGGCTGTGCAATACGCTCGACCCGGCGCCCTTCGACCCCTGCTTCCCGGATTACGAAGCGCCGCCCCTGCAGGTGCTTGATAGCAATGGGGACACGCTCACGAGCAAAGGCATGCTTGAAGTGGGCACCGACTCCGGCGATTGCCACTACTCGGCTATCTGGCGGGCTTTTTCCATAGAAGACTGCTCGGGCGTGACGGTAGAGGCTGCCCTGGAAAACCAGAATGGCCCCTCGGCCGGGCAGCTGGAAACGGTGCTGCTTGATGCGGCCACCGGGCAGTATGCCCTCTACCTCACCGTACCTCAGGGCACCTACGAGCTGGAAGTCGTTGCCACCGATGATTATGGCAATGCGGAGGATTTTACCTACACTTTTATTGTAACAGATGAGGGAGCGCCGCAGCTGTCCTGCCTTGATGTAGAAGTAGCCCTGAGCTACGACGGCACCGGAGAGCTGCTGGCCGACGAGGTGCTGGACTTTACCAACAGCAGCGACAACTGCGGGCTGGACTACAGCACGCTGATGATCAGCCAGACAGCTTTTGACTGCAGCGATCTGGGCATACAGAGCCTAGAGCTGACGGCCTCTGACATACATGGCAACAGCAGCAGCTGCACTGCGCAGGTGGAAGTGCTCATCAGTGAGGACATCCCGCCGCCCTGGGGCACTGCCGATATCGGCATGGTGCCGGGCAGCAGCGCCTATGCTTATGACCCCTGTGCCACGGGCAACCCGTCCAAAGGGCATTTCACCCTCAACAGCCCGGGCTACAACCCCATTTCGGGGGGTACGGACCAGCTGGCGGGCGTGGTAAAGGAGCTGTGCGAAGGGTCCGGCATCCGCGCAGAGGTACAGTCGGTGGGCCCGGATACGTATGCGGGCATATTCATGCGCAACAGCAGCGCGGCCGGGTCGCCCATGGCGGGGCTGTTCACCAACCTGACGCCTGTGCTGCGCTGGGAGAGTCGCCTTCAGCCGAACGGCAGCAAGAGCTTTACGCCCTTTCAGGCGGTAGCAGCCCCGGCAACGCTGGGCATGCGGCGGCACAATGGCCTGCTGCAGGCTGTGTACCGCACCCCCGGCGGGAGCGGCTGGCAGTTGATCACACAGATACAAGACCACCTGGAGGAGTGTGTGGAAGTAGGCTTTGGCGCCTTCAGTAACGACCCGGGCGGAGCGGCTACCGCCGTTATTGGCCCGGTGAGCACCATAGGGGCTCCCAACAGCACCGAATTTGGGGGCAGCCCGGCCATGGAGCTTACAGGCAATTCTGGCACCGGGCAGCTGGCGCTTTGGCCCAACCCGGCCTCCCGGTCGGCCACTTTATCGCTGGGCGCACCGCTGGAAGCACCGGCGCAGGCCCGCCTGATGGACGGGCTGGGGCAGGCTGTGAGGGCCTGGTCTCTTGAGGCGGGCTTAACGGAGCATCCGCTGGCCGTAAGCGGCCTGCCGAATGGCTTATACTGGTTAAAGGTTGACGGGCAGCCGGGCGCACAGCGGTTGCTGATCAGCCGGTAAGGCCGCAGCGGCCATTCAAAAGATACCGAAAGGGGACAGTGATGAGCACTGCCCCCTTTTGTTTGTCATAATAGCATGTCACAATAATGTTTACCCCGTGCTATGGATCGTTCACGGCAATTGTTAAGGCATTCGCCACATATTTCAAATTCCCTTTCTCTTCTTCTGTAAATTTGAGTTATCGAAACGATCCCACCTACCGATTAATGAAGCTAAACCCAGATGGGCCATTTCAAGTAGAAGGTCCATACAGTTGGCATACTTAACCTTTAGCCTTAAGAATTTTATGGGGAACCTTTACGCTACAGCCCTTAACGGGTTGTTAGGGCTGTAGCTTTTTCACCCAAAAACAAACACTACACATATCCCGGTAATTAGACATTAGGGGAATATGCACGGGCGTTTATCGCCGATGAACAAACACCACATTCAAACACAATAACAACACGAACGGGATTAATTAAGTGCCTTAGGGCCTTCAATGGATATTTAGGAAAAAGGCTGCGGTAATCCCCGCAGCCTTTTCTATTGTGCCGACAGAGCGTATATCGCTAAGGCTTGCTTTTACTGCCCCCGAAACCAGCTTTTACCCCTCAAAGTGGAAGGAAAGCGTAAAGGTCCGGGAAAGTATCTTTTCCAGAACGGTAGACTCCTCGATATTTTCATTATAGATCAGCGTATTGCCGATGCCATGGGATATCTTGATTTCAGGAGAAAAGATGAAGAATGGGAAGAAGAACTGCACGCCTGCGCCATACTCCAGTGCGAATTCATTGGGGGCTATGCGCACGAGGGTCTCCGCCTGCCGGGTTTGCGAATCACTGGCCACATCAAAGGCATACTTCACACCAGCAATGACAAAAAGCCGCATATCCTTGTAGGGGGCCGACTTGTAGCGCAGGTGGAAAGGCATTTCCACGAGGACAGACTCTACCCGCCGTTCAGAAAAATTAGACCGCCGCCCAAAACGGGTGTAGCTAATCGTCCGCTCAGCAAAAGATAGGGTGGGGAGGAAGCGAAAATCGAAATGATCGCCCATTTTCAGGTTGGTGACAATACCAAGATTGAAGCCCGGCCCTGAGGCGGACTCGACCACGCGGATGGAGTCGCTTTGCAGGAACTGATCAGAGTTGAAGGGCGTGAACCGGGAGGAGTTGTACCCCAGCGTAATGCCGAAATAGTAAGGCTTTTGCTGGAAGTCAAAAAAGTTGTAATTGCCGGTAGGCTGGGCAGACATTTTCTGAGCCGGCAGCAGAAAAAGCAGGGCGCAGGCTAAGCCTAAGCTTTGCCACCGGAATAAATCGCGCAAACGCCAAGAGTTAGTGGTATGCATTGATTTGATTTGAAGCCAATTTTGCTAAGAATGTCGGTAAACTGTTCGCGGTCAGGAAATGCCTGCACCGATTCGTAAAGGTAACTGTAAGCCCTGGGGTCCTTAGAAGTCAGCCGGCCCACGGTGGGCAGGATGTTCCGGAAATAAAAGTTGTACAGTTGCTTGAACGGGAAAACCCGGGGTTTGGAAAACTCCAGTACCACAAGCTTGCCGCCCGGCTTTAGCACCCGATGCATTTCTTCGAGCCCCTTTTCCAGGTGTTCAAAATTGCGCACACCAAAAGCAACGGTGATGGCATCAAACGTATTGTCTGAAAACGGCAAATTCTCTGAGTCGCCCTGCTGCAGCTCAATGGTGGTGCTTAAGCCACGTTTATCGATTTTAGTCCGGCCAATTTCAAGCATCTCATTGGCAATATCAATGCCGATGATTTTCTCAGGCTGCAATTGCCGTGCGGTCTCCAGTGCCACATCTGCCGTGCCGGTAGCCACATCGAGCACCACCTTAGGCGCATCCTCCTTCAACAGCTTGATGGCCCGCTTGCGCCAGTACACATCAATACCCAGAGACAACAGGCGGTTCAGGAAATCATAGTAGGGCGCGATGCCATCAAACATCTTCGAGACCTGCTCTTTCTTACTGCCCGACTGATCATACGGCTTTACTTCCTCTGCCATAGTAATTTCAAAATTTTTGCAAAGATATATTTTGGGAAGGGAGTGGCCGTCATAGTAAAGCAAAATCCTGTTTTTTTCTTATCTTTGCCTGTCTTTGAAAAAAGGGCAAGAAAATACAAGAATAAACCGCTTACATGTCTTTGAAACAGCGAATTATCCCCGTTAATATCGAGGACCAAATGAAGTCGGCCTACATCGATTACTCTATGTCAGTAATCGTTTCCCGGGCGCTTCCGGATGTACGGGACGGCCTCAAGCCGGTGCACCGACGGGTCCTGTACGGTATGTCAGATTTAGGGCTAACCTACAACAAAAGCTATAAAAAGTCAGCGCGTATCGTTGGAGAGGTGCTGGGTAAATACCACCCTCATGGTGACTCTTCCGTATACGACACGATGGTCCGTATGGCACAGCACTGGTCTCTGCGCTACCCGCTGGTAGACGGTCAGGGCAATTTTGGCTCTATGGATGGCGACAGCCCGGCCGCCATGCGTTATACCGAGGCTCGCCTGGAGCGTATCTCTGATGAAATGCTGGCAGATATCGGTAAGGAAACCGTCGATTTTGCCTTCAACTTTGATGATACGCTGAAGGAACCAACGGTACTGCCTGCCAGAATCCCAAACCTGCTGGTCAACGGCGCCTCTGGTATCGCTGTAGGTATGGCGACCAATATGCTGCCGCACAACCTCACAGAAGTGGTCGATGGCATCGTGGCGCAAATTGCCAATCCGGATATTACCATCGAAGAATTGATGCAATACATCAAAGCGCCGGATTTCCCAACCGGTGGCATTATCTATGGTACGAGCGGTGTGCGCGAAGCATTCGAAACCGGCCGTGGCCGGGTCGTGGTCCGGGGCCGGGCCGAGATTCAGGTGGCTGATAATGGCAGAGAAACCATTGTGGTAACAGAAATCCCCTATCAGGTCAATAAAGCCAACCTGGTCGCCAAGATCGCCGAGCTGGTGAATGACAAAAAGATCATCGGTATCAGCGATATCCGGGATGAGTCCGACCGCGATGGCCTGCGCATCGTAGTGGATGTGAAGCGGGATGCTATGGCCAGCGTTGTGCTGAGCATGCTGTACAAGTACACTGCTTTGCAGACTTCCTACGGTGTCAATAACGTAGCCCTGGTTAATGGCCGGCCTGAGCTGCTCAACCTGAAAGATATCATCGCGGAGTTTATCAAGTTCCGCATCGAGGTTATCGTGCGCCGTACGCAGTATGATTTGCGCAAAGCGATTGCCCGTGCGCATATCCTGGTCGGCCTGCTCATTGCGCTGGACTACATAGATATGGTCATTGACCTCATCCGTGGCTCTGCTACGCCGGAGGATGCCCGCAATGGTTTGATGGCAGGAGCCTTTATCGAGGATATGGATAAGTTCTGGAAGCAGTTTGGCCCGCTGATTGAGCAGGCGGACACCGATGAATATCCGAGAGAAGAGGGCAATGCGCTTTCAGAAGCTCAGGCGCGCGCGATTCTGGATATGCGGCTGCAAAAGCTGACTGGCCTGGAGCGGGATAAGGTGAAAGAGGAGTACGATGAACTGCAGGAGCGTATCGCCTATTTGAAATCTATCCTGGAAAGCGAAGAGCTGCAGCGTGAAATTGCCGCAGAAGAATTGCAGGAGATCAAAGAAAAATACGGAGATGAACGCCGTACTGATATCACAGCTGCGGATGGCGAAATCAGCATTGAAGACCTGATTGCCAATGAGGAGGTTGTGGTTACGATTTCCAGTTTAGGCTACATCAAGCGGACACCGGTCTCTGAATACCGTAAGCAAAGCCGGGGCGGGCGTGGCTCCCGTGGCAGTAAGACCCGGGATGCGGATTTTGTGGAGCACTTGTTCATTGCAAGTACCCACAACTACCTGCTGCTCTTCACGGAGTCCGGGCGTTGTCATTGGTTAAGAGTCTATGAAATACCGGAAGCGAATAAGACCTCAAGCGGCCGGGTGATTCAGAATATCCTGGCTATTCCAAAAGACGATAGTATCAAAGCCTATATTAATATTCAGGACCTGACGGATGAGGAGTTCATCAACAATAACAATATTGTTTTCTGCACCCGCAATGGCCTGATCAAGAAGACGCTGGTCGAAGCCTACTCCCGTCCACGGGCAGGTGGCATTAACGCTATTACCATCAACGAAGGCGATCAGCTGATAGAGGCGAAACTAACCAACGGTAACCAAGAGGTATTTATCGCCAGCCGTTCCGGGCGGGCGATCCGCTTTGAAGAATCCAAAGTGCGGGCTATGGGCCGTACCGCTGCCGGTGTCCGGGGCATTAGCCTGAATGAAGATGGCAAAGATATCGCGGTAGGCATGGTCATCATTGATCCGGAAGAAGCCGAAACAGCCATTATGGTCCTTTCTGAAAAGGGGATGGGCAAACGTACGTTGTACAGTGACTATCGTTTGACCAACCGCGGTGGTAAGGGGGTCAAGAATATGCAAATCACAGATAAAACAGGTGGGGTGTTCTCCATCAAAGCAGTGAGCGAGGATAGTGACCTGATGATCACCACTCGTGATGGCATCGTGATTCGTATGGCCGTTAGCGATATCAGGGTGATGGGCCGTGCCACACAGGGTGTGCGCCTCATTAAGCTGGATAAGCACGATGAAATGGCCGATATCGCCGTGATTCATAAGTCAGAGGATGAAGATGAGCCAACGACGCCTCCGGCATTCGATGAAGAGGAATAGGAACTGGTTTTAACATTTTGTAAATACCGATTCTTTCCGGAAATTCGTCTAATAGAGTGAAAAATTGGGGATTTTGGGGTCTTTTTTGATCTTAAGCCCCGTTTTTCGGGTTATTTGAATACAAACCAAAAATGAAAATTGCATACAACATGAAAAAACTGATCTTAGCACTGACTGCTGTATTGATGGTATTTGCAGTACAGGCACAGGACGGTAAGAAGGCGGTTCGTAAGGCATCAAGTGCTCTGGGTGCTTTTAATCTGGACCCTACCAACAACAAAGAAAAGCTGCAAGAGGCTATTGACCTTATCGAGGAGGGCGCTTCAGATCCGGAATCCTCAAAGGAGGCCAAAACTTTCCTGACTAAAGGTGAGATCTACAATGAAATCGCGAATCAGTATCTGATTGCAAGCCAGCTAGGAGACACGGTAGCAGCGAAAAAACTTCCACAAGTTGACGATCCTGCTATGATCGCTGCTGAAGCTTTCCTTAAGGCTTATGAGCTGGCCGAGAAAAAATGGGAAACCAAAGACGCTACCAAAGGAATGGCACAGGCTCAGGGCCACCTTTCCAACAGCGGTGTGATGGCTTTTCAGGATGAGCAGAACTATGAGAAGGCTTACAATGACTTCAAAATGGTGCTTGACCTGCACAAGGTCCTGACTGATGAGAAAGAGGATAGTAACCTGAAGAGCGAAGACGACTACCTCAATCAGTTGTACATCACCGGGCTTTCTGCGATCAACGCTAATGAGATGGACGCAGCAAAGGGCTATTTTGACCAGCTCTACGAAAAGAAATATGACAAGCCTGTCATTTACGAATCGCTGTACAAAATTACAGCAACGGATGAATCCAAAATGGACGAAGCCTATGCCTATCTTGAAGAGGGCCGTAAGCTGTTCCCGGACGATGTATCTCTGCTGTTCGCAGAAATCAACCACTTCCTCCGTATTGGCAAACTCGATGTGCTGATTACCAAGCTGCAAACGGCTATTGAAAAAGAGCCGGACAACGTTTCGCTTTACTCTACTTTGGGTAACGTCTACGACAACCTCTACCAAAAGGCACTAAAGGCCAACGATGAAGCAGCCGCAAAGGAGAACTTCGACAGCGCAATGAAGTACTATCAGCAGGCGGTCAATAAGGACGCCGATTACGTTGATGCGATCTACAGTATCGGTGCCCTGTATTACAACAAGGCAGCGGTTATGACACAGGACCTCAATAAGTACGCTGATGACTACTCCAAGGAAGGCCTGAAGAAGTACGAAGAGCTCAAGAAGAATATCTTCGAGGAGTTTGATAACGCACTGCCATTCTTCCAGAAGGCGGAGTCGATTAACCCAAGCGACTTGAACACGCTGATTGCCCTCAAGGAAATCTACGCACGTAAAGACGACCTGGAGAAGTCCAATGTCTTCAAGGAGCGTATCGACCGCATTCAGGCGGGTGAGACAATCGAAGATGCCTACTTTGATAAGTAAGTTAGCTTTTATAGGGTAACATAAAATGCCCGGGCAACGCTGTTGTTGTCCGGGCATTTTTTATACGTCGTCTTGCTGGTCAATGGCCCGAATGACCCGGCAGGGGTTCCCCGCGGCAAAGCTATCTGCCGGAATATCACGGGTGACCACGCTCCCGGCTCCAATCACTGCCCGGTCGCCAATCGTCACGCCAGGGCACACGATAACACCGCCCCCCAGCCACACATCATCCCCGATGCGGATCGGCTTGGCATACTCTTTTCCACTGCTTCGGGCTTCTGCGTTCAGCGGATGAGTAGCCGTGTATAGCTGCACATTGGGGGCGCACATGACCCGGCTGCCGATGTACACCGGTGCCACATCCAGCACCACGCAGTTGAAATTGAAAAAGACCCGCTCGCCGGCATAAATGTTATAGCCGTAGTCACAGTAGAACGGCGGTTCAATCCAGAGGTCAGGCTGACTGTTGGGCAGCAGTTGTTGCAGAATTTCCTGACGCTTGTCTTTTTCGTCATCCCCGGTCTCGTTCAGGGCTTTGAACAAAAGGCGGGCTTTTTGGCGTTCTTCAGTGAGGGTCGGGTCAAGGGGTACATACATTTCCCCGGCGATCATTTTCTCTTTTTCTGTACGCATGTTGTAAAAAATGAGGAAGTGAAAGAAATAGGCAGACGCTATTGCCTGATATTTTTTACCTTGCGCAATTTCTGAAAATTTTGATGTAACCAATTAATACAGTTCGATAATCATGAAGCGTCCAGTTCGGGTTTTTAAATTTGGAGGATCCTCACTCAAAGATGCAGCGGCTATTCAAAATGTAGCTAATATCCTTCGTGACTTTAAAGACGAAAGCCTGGTGGTGGTGGTTTCTGCAATGGGCAAAACGACCAATGCCATGGAAACCGTAGTCGAAGCCCATGCCGCTCAGAACGGTAAAGCCTTTGATCTGCTCAACGAAATCAAAGCCCAGCATTACCGGATTATGGACGAGCTTTTCCCTTCTCAAAATGAGGAGGTCTATGCTGCGGTTAATGATGTATTCGTAGAAGTGGAGTGGGTGCTGGAAGAACCGCCGCATGACAACTACGACTACATGTATGATCAGATTGTCTCGATCGGCGAACTGGTCTCCTCCAAAATTGTGAGTGCTTTCCTGAATCAAATGGAATTGCCGACCGCCTGGCTCGATGCAAGAGACGTGATTCTGACCGACGATATCTTCCGGGAAGGCTGGGTACAGTGGGAACAAACACAGGAACGCGCCACAAAACTGGTAACCCCACTACTGGAAAAGCCGGGCTTTGTGCTGACACAGGGCTTCATAGGCAGTACTACTGAAAATTTCACCACTACTCTCGGACGGGAAGGCTCCGACTATACCGCTGCGATTTTTAGCTTTTGCATGGATGCCCAGGATATGACCATATGGAAGGATGTCCCCGGTGTCCTGACGGCAGATCCCCGAAAGTTCGAGAATGTTACCCTTCTCGACCGCCTCTCCTACAAGGAAGCCATCGAGATGACCTACTACGGTGCTAAGGTCATTCACCCCAAGACCATCAAGCCGCTTCAGAACAAGAGCATCCCGCTGATGGTGAAGTCTTACATCAACCCGGAAGGCGCGGGCACCTATATTTCCGATGAGGTAGAGGATAACTATCCGCCAATGGTCGCCATCGAAGGCGATCAGGTATTGCTGCAGATCAGCACCCGCGATTTTTCCTTCGTTGCAGAGCACCACATCCGGGAACTGTTCAACATTATCGCTGATCTTCGCATTCAGGTGAATATGATGCAAAACTCAGCCATCAGTTTCAGCCTGTGCGTCAATGATGTGGACGATAAAGCCGACCGTTTCGCCCAGCGCATTGAGCAGGACTTCAAAGTGATGATGGACCGCGGGCTCGAACTCATTACTGTTCGGCATCATCAACCCGCTATTATGGAAGAACTGCGCAAAGGCAAAATTGTCCTGCTGGAAGAACGCATTAAGGACACCACCATTCAAATGGTAGTGAAGGATGTGCCGGTCATGCGCCGTAAGAAGGTGCCCACAGCATAAACTTGCCGGAAAGTGGTTTTTATCGGATTGACTCCCAACCCTCCGGGCTGGTTTTTCGTCTGTACACGAAAACAATCATCCGATGAAAGTCCTAAAAATTTTGACTGCCGTGTTGATCTTCTCCACCCTTTTTGGGGCTTGTGAGCAGTCAGAGGGCGATGGATTAATCCTTTGCCCAACAGGAACCTGTGAGGATCATGTACAGGTGAGTGACGACCTTTATGAGGATGGGCCGGACGACGAACACATGATTTCCAACGCCTTCATTTTTGACGATTGCCTGGACGTGACCTTCCGATACGGAGGTGGATGCGGAGAAGTGGAAGCTCACCTGTTTGCCAGTACAGGTGAAGGTGAGAGCCTGCCACCCACCCGTTTCATCAGGGTAGGTTTTCAGGACGATGATGACTGCGAGGCGTTGCTTGTCTACACCAAGACTTTTGACTTGACGCCTCTTCGCTCCGGGGCGCATTCTACCGTCCTTCTTCAGTTGGAAGGGTACGAGGAAGTGCTTGAATATAACTATTAAAGAAAAGCCTTAACTTACTGAATAAAAAAGACTGCACATGAAAAAACAACTTCCCTCGCTGTTCCTGCTCTTAGTATTGGCTTTATCCTGCGGGCAGGGGCCTGTGGAGACCGCTTCCGAAACACCGGCAAGCCCCGAAGAAGCCAACCGGCCGGTGGGTGCCGCTTACGACAGTCTGCTCGCTCAGGAGCTGGGTGCGGATGACTACGGTATGAAGGTCTACGTGATGGCTTTTCTGTACCGGGGAGAGGCTACAGGACTGGATTCCCTGCAACGGGCTGAGCTGCAGCGCGCCCATCTCGATAATATTACCCGCATGGCAGAAGCCGGCGACCTGGTCCTGGCCGGCCCGTTTATGGATGGGCAGGATCTTCGGGGCATCTACGTATTTGACGTCAGAACCGTTGCTGAAGCGGAGGCGCTGACCAATACAGATCCGGCAATTAAGGCAGGGACGCTGCGCATGGAACTCCGGCCCTGGTATGGTTCGGCAGCCTTAATGAAAGTCAATGAGCTGCACGAACAGGTGGCCAAGATTGATATTTAGCAAGGGTCAAAAGATAGGGCCCAAAAAGTCGACTAATCCTTCTTTCCAATGTTTATCCCCTAACGGCTTGACCATCAGGGAGTGTTTCACTGAGCGCCGCGTCAGCCCCATAGACTGCTCACCGGAGATCATCATCCACACGCAGGGGTTGCTTACAAGCTGGAAACCATTGTCCAGGTAAAGCTGGTGCTGACTGGCTAGCAGTACCAAAAAGTCTATCTGATGAGCCTGCCCAAGTGCGGAGAGTTGATTCAAAAGGTAGCTCGCTATGCGCCGGCGTTGAAAAAGTGGATCCACACAAAGATCAATGACCCCAAAAACAGGATATACCTGCCCTGCATTGTGCATGAGGCGGTGCTCAACAGCCATGTGCGCCATCAAATGACCTTCCTGATAGCCGAGATAGCGGAAATCAGGCAGCTGCCGGTAGAATGTCCGGTCCGGATAACCCGGGAAAGCCATCTTCAACAGCTGTTGAAGATGCTGATGCTGAAGGTTGGTCAGCGCAAACTCTTCCACCCGTTCCAGTTGTATTCCCTCAGGTAATTTAGTAGTACTCACTCAATAACGATTTCAGTTCCTGCTCATCAAGTTTGCGGCGCAGCTCGCCCTCTGCGGCAATAGATATTTGCCCGGTTTCTTCTGAGACGATAAAAGCCGCTACATTCGCCCGCTCCGTGATGCCCACTGCTGCCCGGTGCCGTAAGCCCGCACTGCTCGGCAGGTTAGGGTTTTCGGATACCGGCAGGACACAGCTGGCAGATTGCAGCCGGCCATTGCTCACAATAACAGCTCCATCGTGCAGAGGGCTGTGTTTATTAAAGATACTTTCCAGCAAGGGCTCCGTAATATCTGCATCCATAGCCACTCCGGAGCTGACCAGCCCGTCAAGGTCAAGATTGCCGGCCAGTACGATCAGTGCTCCTGTTTTGCGCTTGCTCATGCGCACTATTGCAGAGCGCAGGGCGCGCAACTGCCGCACTTTTTCCTCCGTACTTTCCAGGTTGCGATCCAGAATCCGCCCCAGAAAGTTAGAGCGTTGCCGAAGTGTGGTATTGCCCAGGAATAACAAAAAGCGCCTCACCTCAGGCTGGAAAATAATGATGATTATGATGACGCCCACGCTCACAAACTGGTCCAGAACTGCCGAAAGCAGGTCCATTTCCAGCTGATTGACCAGCCACCATACCACATACAGGGTTAGTACCCCCACAAAGATATTGAAGGCAATATTGCCGCGCAGCAACTTGTAAATCTGGTACATCAGGTACCCGACAATGATGATGTCGAGCACATCCCAGATTCTGACTGGCAAAAAACCAATATCGAAGAGGTAAATCATGTACGCGGTTTAATCCCGTACGGGCGTTTTCAAGTGGTACAATAGAAACGCCATTATATCTGCTGCTGTTTCATCAAATGCTTGTGCCTGCGGTACCGGGTAAATGATTGCCGGTGCCTGGGCAGTTTGTTGATACTGTAACGCAGCACCCATTTTCCAGGTATGCACAGGCATTACAACATCACTGTTGAGATGTGCAGCGAGCATCGTGGCCGGATACTGGTCTGCCGGTAGTTTATGCACAGGCGAATAGGCGAAAATAGGATCAAACTGATTGGGGGCATCGGGGGCTCCAAATTCAGGTAGCCACTTCCACCCGGACCCAAACTCCGGATAACGGAGCAGGTCATAGAGCCCGTCAATGCCTGCAACAGCTCCGAAGAGATCAGGGCGTTGCGCCAGGCTTGCACTGGCAATCAGCCCGCCA
Organism: Phaeodactylibacter xiamenensis; assembly: GCF_000759025.1. GTDB lineage: Bacteria > Bacteroidota > Bacteroidia > Chitinophagales > Saprospiraceae > Phaeodactylibacter > Phaeodactylibacter xiamenensis. Next base: position 14,836 of record NZ_JPOS01000075.1, read on the forward strand.
TGGCCTTCGCCGTATACCCCAAGGCGGCTTGCCGTTGTGTATTGATTGGCGATCAGATACTCGGCAGCTGCCTGGAAGTCGTCAAACGTATTTTGCTTATATTCCCGCTGTCCTGCCCGGCGGAGTTTGGTGTTCAGTGCACTGCCCCCTCTGAGGGCGGGAATCGCACAAATGCCGCCCTGCCTCAGCATGAGCTGTGCCATCAGCCGTTCCTGCGTATTGTACATGGGCGCAAAAGGCCCCTCCTGACGCCCGCCGGCGAAAATAAGGGTGGGGTGCTGGCCATTCAGCTTTAGCTCTCTCGTGTGAATCACGTACATGCTGATTGGTGTCCCATCGTAACTTTCCAAACGCACCAGGCGGGTTTCAAAATTACCGGGCTTCAGGATAGTGACGGGGGTATGGAAAGCCGTCATCCGTTCTGCTTCAAGATCGAGGTGGTAAACCTGAGGCGGCTCCAGAATATTACCATAGCTAATGAAAACATTTGGGTCATCATACTGACTGCTGATATCAAGTATATGGCCGTTTTCAGGCAGTTTCGGGCGTTTGAGCAGCTTACCTTTCGTATCGTATATCGCCATGGCGCTGCCGGCTTCTCCCTGATATACAGCCAGAAGGTTGCCATTTACCCAATGCACGGATGACAGTGGTGAGGAGCTTGCCGGCAAAATAGTCTCCCAGTAGTTAGGGGCAGACAGATCTGGGTCAACCCGTATCAGGCGGCGGTTCGGGGCATCAAGGTTGGTAATAAGATAAAACCCGGCTGCATCAGCTCCTGCCCATTCCAGTTGATGTTCCAGCCCCTCAGCAATGGTTGTAAAGCCCGCGTCTGTTTCCCCGGCAGGCCGCCCGTATATCGCCTGATGCCCATCGGCATCAGTGGACAGTAGTACCAGGTAGTCCTGCACCGGGCTCAGGTGCACCTCAAACCTGAACCTGGGGTCGCTGCGATCTGCATAAATGAGCTCGTCTTCTGATTGGTCAGTGCCCGGTCGATGGTAGCAGACCTGCTGGAAAAGATAAGGCTCGGTGGGGCTGCCCGGGCGGGCGTAGCGGCTGTAGAAAAAACCGCTGCCGTACCAGGTGATATTGCTGTGGCGAACAAACCGAAGGGTGTCTGAAATGAACTTCTCTTGCTCAAGATCGAACAGGAGAAGATCTTCCCATTCAGAATGGGCTAAGGACCGCTTCAGGGCCAGTAATGTGCCATCCGGAGAAGGTGTAAAGCTGGTAATGTCAGATGCGGTTGGCCAGCCCAGGCTTTGCGGGTTGATTAGTTGTTTTTCCGGAGCATTTAGGCTGTCTCTACGGAAAAGGCCTTTGCACACGCCTCGCTCTGACTTGAGGTAATAGTAGGCACCTTTGATAAGCCGGGGCGGGCTGATTGAGGTATAGTCGCTCAGCTGTGCGATTTCCTGTCTCAGTAAATCACGCCCCGGTAGCTGACTGAGATAGGCACGGGCTACCTCTGACTGGGCGGCAGTCCATGCTTTCGTTTGCGCAGAATCGGATTGTTCCAGCCACTGGTAAGGCGCGGGCACTTTATAACCAGAAAAATCATTGATCGCGGCTGTATCTCTTGGCGTATCGGGGTAGCTAACCGGGATGTGCGGAAAATCATAAGCCTGATCTGGTGAGCTGGATTGACAACCAAATAGCAGCAATGCTGTGCAACATAAAAGCAATAAGCCCGTATTTTTCATTAGGTTATAATTTTGGTTTGTCCTTTTTGCCTGACCCGAATCTCAATTAATAGCTATCTTGAGCTTTCCAGGCTGCAGGCTGGTGATTGTGTCCCGGGCTTGACTCGTACCCGGTTGAAACATTGGGGCTACATGGGCCATCCATAGCAGACAGCAAAGCCGTAGCCTGCCCGTTTTATTCGTTTCGCTATTAGCAATATAGGGAGGAAAGCTCAATCTTTCAGACCATTTGCAACGGCATAAAAACTTCATAGCATGCAAATTAAAGCATTTTTCGCCATCCTGATGTTTTCCGGGCTGCTAATCAGCAATGCTTATGCTCAGGATGAGGTTTTATATGATGAAAAAGAACGGCCTTATGTGCTGAATAAGGAAGGCAAACGTGCGTACCTCGTGCCTATCCCGGAAGGAGAAGCAGTGGGCCCTGACCATGCTGTACTTGACGTTGAGGTAACTCCTCTGCCCGGAGCCACAGTTATCACTTCTGAAGATTTGCGCCGTATTGCAGACCGGAAAGCTCAACTTGCGCAGCAGGCTGCTGCAATCGCCCGTCAGCGTGCAGACGAGGCACGGGACCATACCCTTTCTCTTCAGGAGCAGCTGGACTCAGCTATGACAAGGGAAAATAATACAGAACAAATCCTGCAACTGGAGGAACGGCTGAAAAATGCCCGGGAAATCGAATCGATTGCCATCAGGGAGGCCCGTATGGCACAGCAGGAAGCCGCTAATGCCAGGCAGATTCGAGATAATCAAACCTATGTGGAAGCTTATCAGCGCGAGCAGGACCGCAAAAGGCTGGAACTGCAGCAATTTGAAGGGATGGATGTGATCTCTTCGGATTCCTACGAAAATGTACTGCTTGATGATGACTACCGCCCCTTCGGCCATACCAATGAAGTGGTGCAATTCCCCAACTACAACTGCGTCTTTGAGTTTGAGGGCGTCAACTCCGGCGGAAAGTACCAGGTCAGCCAAAAGGAAGAGTTGTTGTTTACTCATACCCCAACCGAGCGCCTCCGGCCAGTGTTGGGAGGAAAGGAGTACCTCACCTGCCGGGCAGCTTTCAATCAGCTGGGCGGCTACCGGTATATCTCTATGGATTTCACCTTCGCCATGGACAATGCCAAACAGTTGTACGGCACGATTCAGAAGAGCTCCTTCCTGGTGATGATGACACTCAACAATCAGTATGTTAAGCTGCTGGCCGGCAACGGGAGCAGTGGTGTGCTCAACGAAAAGACCGGTGAGCTGACCTATCGGGTTATCTATCCGATAGACCAAAGCCAAATGAATTTGCTGAAACGTTTTGAGCTGGATAAGATCATTCTGGGGTGGAGCAGTGGCTATGAAGAGTATGAAACTTACCATCCGGGTCTGTTTATGCATCAGATTCAGTGCCTGGAGTCTCGTTGATTGGCTATATTTGCAGCCCGCAATAATCATGATACCCGCTTATGGACGTTAGAACCCGCGAAGAAGAACTGAGAGCCGTGCAAATGCTTGGGCTGAAGCTGCCTACCGATCCCCGTTGGGTCAATATGGCGGAAATGGAACTTGAGGAAATCCTTACCGATCACGCTTACTGCGAACAGAAGGCCGCCACTTCCTGCATCTCCCTGATTCAGGGCTACCCGGAACATGAGGACCTGGTCCGGGAACTGGCCCCCATCGTTACTGAGGAGTGGGGGCATTTCCGCATGGTCCTCAAAGAGTTGGACAAGCGTGGGCTTAAGCTCGGCCGTCAGCGCAAAGACGAATACGTCAATAAACTACTGGCTTTTCACAAAAAGGGCGGAAGCAGAGAAGACCGCCTGCTGGATAAACTCCTCACCTGCGCACTGATTGAAGCCCGCAGCTGTGAACGCTTTCGCCTGCTTTCCCTGAATATCCGGGAAGAAGAATTGAAAGAGTGGTACCACAAATTCATGGTGGCTGAAGCCGGGCATTACCGCTTGTTTATTGACTTAGCCAAACAATACTGCGATGAAGCCAAAGTCCGTGCCCGCTGGAAGGAATTCCTGGAGCGCGAAGCAGAGATTATGGAAGAGCTGGACCTGCGGGGCGACCGCATGCATTAGTCATTATCTCTGTGCGGCAGATTTTCTTTTCTCAGCAGATATGCTTATTATCGCTTTCCCTACCATAAGACCAAAGCAGGAAATCCGGTAGCATAGCTGCACAAAGACAGTGCGCGTGCCGTTTCCTATCCGAAGACCGCAATGAAATCATTGATGATGGCAAAGGGGCAGGTGCTATCCTGTCCTGTACCCAAAAGGTCTGTGATTTTAGGCAATTCCATCTTAAAACCGCACTAATTTAACTTCATGCCGCAGCAAAACAAGACACCGCAGGACCCCCTCTGGTTTAAGGACGCCATCATTTACGAACTCCACATTAAAGCCTTTCAGGACAGCAACGCCGATGGGATCGGCGACTTTAACGGGCTAATACAGCGGCTGGATTACCTGCAGGACCTTGGTATTACTGCTATCTGGCTCTTGCCCTTTTATCCGTCACCTCAACGGGACGGCGGCTACGATATCTCAGATTATTACTCCATCAATCCCGACTACGGCACGGTCCGGCAATTTAAAACACTGCTGGATGAAGCCCACAAACGCGGGCTGAAGGTGATTACAGAGCTGGTCATCAACCATACCTCCGATCAGCACCCCTGGTTTCAGCGCGCACGCAAGGCACCGGCCGGCAGCCCCGAGCGCGACTATTACGTTTGGAGCGAAACGACCGACCGGTACAAAGATGTCCGGATCATTTTCCAGGATTTTGAAAAGTCTAACTGGACCTGGGACGATCAGGCACAAGCCTACTATTGGCACCGCTTTTACAGCCATCAGCCCGACCTGAATTTTGACAATCCCGCCGTGCAGGGGGAAATCTTTAAGATGATTGACTTCTGGACGGACATGGGCGTAGATGGCTTCCGCCTCGATGCCATCCCTTACCTGTTTGAACGGGACGGGACCAATTGCGAAAACCTGCCGGAGACCCATGTTTTCCTGAAAAAACTTCGCGCCCACGTTGAAGCCCGCAACCCCAACGTTATGCTTCTGGCAGAAGCCAATATGTGGCCGGAAGACTCTGCCTCTTACTTCGGGGATGGGGACGAATGCCATATGAACTACCACTTCCCCATCATGCCCCGCATGTTTATGGCGATTAAGATGGAGGACCGGTATCCGATCATCGATATCATCGAACAGACACCGGAAATTCCGGAAAACTGCCAGTGGGGCATTTTCCTGCGCAACCACGATGAGCTTACGTTGGAAATGGTGACCGATGAAGAGCGGGACTACATGTACCGGGCTTACAATAAAGATTCTGCTTCCCGCATCAATCTGGGGATCCGTCACCGCCTGGCCCCACTGCTGGACAACAACCGGCAGAAGATTGAGCTGATGAATTCCCTGCTCCTCAGCCTGCCCGGCACGCCGGTCCTGTACTACGGCGATGAAATTGGCATGGGCGACAACGTCCACCTGGGCGACCGGGACGGGGTGCGTACGCCTATGCAGTGGAATGTGGACCGCAATGCCGGATTTTCCAATACCCATCCGCACAAACTTTACCTCCCCCTGATCAACGACCCCGAGTACCAGTATTCCACCATCAACGTGGAGGTACAGCAAAACAATTCCTCATCGCTGCTTTGGTGGATGAGGCGCATTATTAACGTGCGGCGACGGTACAAAGCCTTCGGGCGTGGGGACATCAAATTCCTTTCGCCGGAAAATGCGAAGGTGCTGGCTTTCACCCGTTCGTTTGAAGACGAGCATTTGCTGGTTATTGCCAACCTGTCGAGGCATGCCCAGGCAGTCGACCTCGAGCTTCCCGAGTTTGAGCGCTATCAGCCAATCGAAACCTTCGGGCAGGCACAGTTCCCGCCCATTACCCGCGGGCAGAATCGCTTCACTATCGGGCCATTTGGCTACTATTGGTTTGAATTGGAACCGGCCTACCAGAATGGCCGCTCCAACGTTAATATACCGGAGTTGCAGTGGAGCCCTGAGCGATGGACGGATTTTATTCAGGACAAGAAGTACCATCCGGAATTCCGGGAGGTGGTACGCAAATTCCTTAGCCGGACCCAGAAATACAACATCGATGGGCGTAAGCTGGACAGTGTGGAAATCGTCAAGGTAGACCCGCTTCGCTACGAAGGTGGCCGTTCCCTGCTGATGATCCTGCGGACCCACTACACGGAAGGTTTTCCTGAGTTGTACTTCATGCCACTGGCTATGCGCAAAGGCGACTATCAGCGGCAGCCCAACGCTCCGGCAGCCAATCAAATTCTTTGCTGCCTCACCGGCATGGAGCAGGAAGGCTATATTTTTGAAGCTGATGAGAGCACCGGTTTCCGAAACTACCTGCTGCGCTATCTGCTCGAAGACAAAACAGAGCTCCCTGAAGGCTTTAGCTTCCAGCTGAGCAATCGTCTGAATGGCGATACTTCCGATCAGCCGCTGCCGCCCGCCCGGGTCATTGCCACTCAAAGCAATCACCGGGCCCTGGCCTTTGGCGACCAGTACTTCCTGAAGGTGTTCCGCCGGTTGGAAGACACGCCCAACCCGGAACTGGAAATCAACAAATACGGGCATGACTCTGACTTGCCGGTGCCAGGCTATTTGAGCCACCTGGAGTATCAGGACAAAAATAAACACCCTTATGTCCTCGCGGTCCTGGAGCCTTATGTAGCCAATCAGGGTACAGCCTGGACGTATTTTTATGATAATGCCAGGCGCTTCCTGGAATACATCAGCGTGGAGCGGGAGAACCTGCCACCTTTGAACGAAGGAATTCAGGCACAATTCTTTGGGGATATCCCCCTGACCCGCGCCCACTTGCTGGGGCAAACCGTGGCGGCCTTCCACAAAGGGCTAACAGAAAATGACCTGCCTGACTTTCAACCGGAGGCCTTCTCGCTCCACTACCAGCGGTCGCTGTTTTCGGCATGGAACTCTCAATTGCGGTCTGGGTTTCAGTTAATGAATAAGTCCAACCGGATGCCCGACCACCAAAAGGTCATGCTGCTGGAGCATAAAAAACGAATCACAGACGAGCTGCGCCAGATTTACGACCACAAACTCGATGCAGTAAAAATCCGGGTACACGGCGACCTGCAGCTGGAAAAAGTCCTGTTTACGGGTAATTCCTTTGTGCTGTTTAATTTTGAAGGGGACCGGACGCGCAGTTTTAGCGAACTTCGGCTCCGGAAGTCTCCTGTCCGTGACCTGGCCAGTCTGTCGAGCTCACTCTACTATGCTGCTCTGGGAGCTCTGATTACCCAGATTAAGCCCGTGCAGCCCAACGAAAGTCAATTGCTGGCGTATGCAGAGGCCTGGTATGATGCGATCCACAGTGCCTTCCTGGAAGGGTATTTGCCAGTGGCCCGGGAGGCCGGGCTCCTGCCATCCTCAGATGAAGACTGGGAGCTGCTCATGCATACTTTCCAGTTGGAGCGGCACCTCTACGAACTGGGCTTCGAGCTTCAACAGAACCGGGGATGGGAAGCTATTCCTTACTGTGGGCTGCTGCGGCAAATTGGTGCAAAAAGATAGGTGAAAGGTGCAGGTTTTAATCAAATGGTGTAACTTTATTGGCGATAGAGTTCCATTATTTTGTTGATAACCTATTGTTATGCCAGACGAATTATTGCTGAGCCTTCTGTTTTTGCTCATCGGGCTGTTTGCTGGTGGGCTGGTGGGCTGGCTTGCTGCCAAATTACGGTTTCAGCGCGATACTTTCTCTCAGGAGGACGTAGATGCGCAATACGTACATCGCAGCTTGTACCAACAGCTGGAGCAGCAGTCCGATGCGCAACGGGAAGACCTGTTTGAGCTACAGGAAGCCTACCGCCTGGCATCCGAAAAAGCTGCCCGCCTGGAGCAGGCTAACCTGCAGCTGGAAGATACCCTTCGCCACCAAAAGGAAGAGTCGGTGCAGTTGCAGCAACGCTTCCAGGCTGAATTTGAAAACCTGGCCAACCGCCTGCTGGAGGAAAAGAGCCGGAAGTTTACCGTACAAAACCATCAGCAGCTGGATCAGTTGCTGTCCCCACTCAGGGAACGTATTAAAACCTTTGAGGAGGGGATCGAAAAGCGGTTCGTGGAAGAAACCCGGGACCGCATCAGCCTGAAAAAGGAAATTGAAGGGCTGCGGGCACTCAATCAGCAACTGAGCGAAGATGCCAACAACCTGGCCAGCGCACTCAAGGGAGACAACAAAGCGCAAGGCGACTGGGGAGAAATACAGCTGGAACTCCTGCTGGAAAAAGCAGGGCTACAGAAAAACGTACACTTCCAGGTGCAGCCTACTTTCCGGGATGAAAATGGCAAAGCGAAACGCCCTGACTTTATTATCAATCTGCCAGAAGATAAAACCCTGATTATCGACTCCAAGGTTTCCCTGAAAGCCTATGACCGCTGCTTCAGTACCGAGGACAAACAGGAAAGGGAGCGCCATCTGAAAGCCCATATTGACAGCATACGGCGCCATATCCGTGACCTTAGCAGTAAGAATTACACCAATCTGTACCAGGTCCACACACCGGATTACCTCTTGCTTTACATTCCCATAGAACCAGCTTTCGCCCTGGCTGTGCAGCAGGACCCACAGCTATTTGTGGATGCCCTAGATGCCAACGTGGTGGTCGTATCGAATTCCACCTTACTGGCCACGATGCGCACCGTTAGTTATATCTGGAAACAGGAGAAACAGAAAAGTAGCGTGTTGGAGATTGCCCGGCAGAGCGGTATGCTCTACGATAAGTTTGTCAACTTTGTGGATGACCTGAAAGGGGTGGGGCAGCGCATTCAACAGGCACAACACGCCTACGATGATGCCATGAACAAACTCGTGGATTCAAAAAAGTACGGTGACACATTAGTAGGCCGGGCAGAACGCATCCGGGAACTGGGGGCCCGGACTTCCCGGCAGCTGCCTGAAGATATCGTGGAAGCTGCCCGGTCATCTGAGCTGGAGCCTCCTAAATCTGACGATGATTGATCTCTGAACCGTGGGGCCAGAAGTAGATGGTTTTCTTGTGGTAGTTGATTGCAAAGCGGTAACGTGCCAAAAACTCCAGCCCCAGAATACCATCAATATTCGAGGATATCCCTTTTTTTAGGGTAGCGAAAACGAAGGTGGTCGCATCAAAAGGCCGGTCTTCGATTTCCATTCCTGACACTGGTGCTTTGTCGAAGTAGTCCGGCATATTGGCAAAGTCCAGCAACTTTTGTTGCGTCGCCCGGCCCAAAACTTCTTTGGGAAGTTGTGGCAGGAGGTGCTCCCGCATCAGGTTGTAACGGCCACCGATGTCCAGCCCCAGCCGATAGGTTTTCCCACCAATTTCAGCTTGCAGTACCGGCAGCCCCTGTTCAAGGTCAAAAGGCAGGCTAAACTGTGGTTTGTGTTGTTCGTGCAGCCAGGTGTCCCTGCGGTCATAGAGCAGGACGACCTGATTGCGGAAGTCAAACATAACTTCAGATTGCCGCAACAGCTCTGCCCCAATAATCCCCATGATCTCCTGATTGGCCGTTGACTCAAGATGGCTGATGTTCATCGCCACGGCTTTCATGTCCTGACGTTCCATGCCTGCCCATTCAAATTGGTCCACACTTACCGGAATACCGCTAAACACAGACCGCTGCTGTTGGGCCGGAACCCTTACCAGGCCATTTACTTGTTGGGGGTTGACTACCGATTGGGGGAAGCCGGTATCCAGGATAAAGCTGCCCGTTTCTCCATTCATACGGGCTTCTACAATGACCATGTTATTGACCAGGCGAAAAGGTATCTTTTTGAAGTCGTTGCTTTGTGGAAGTACAGTATGGCTACAGAACGCAGCAAATATTAGTGTGGTAAGTAGTTTCTTCATCTCTTCTTATCTTTTCCACACGTTGCCCTGTCCAAAAACACCAGCAGGGTAACGTTAAATTAATAGTAAGTTAACATACAGTTAACATTAAACGTTTGTCTGTGGAGATAAGTTTCCTGTTCAGCAATATTTCCCATATTTGCGGCAGAACTTAATGAAATGGGAAAGCGACTTGCAGAATTTTTGCTCGGGTTGTCCGGCTGGCGCCTAAACCCTTCCGTGCCTGAGGAGGTCAGCCACTGCGTAATCATTGCGGCGCCGCATACGTCCAACTGGGATATCTACTATGCCCGGCTGGGTTTTTACGTCATGGGCGTGCCCCTGAAGTTTACCATCAAACGGGAGTGGATGCGTTTTCCGCTCAACCTGATTATTGGCCCGCTCGGAGGCTTAGCCATCGACCGCCGGCCGCGGGGAGCTTCCGGCGAACGGCCCAGCTACACTCAGTTGATGGCAGAGCTGTTGGAAAAGCACGATAAAATTGCCATCATGGTCACACCGGAGGGGACCCGCGCAAAGCGCGATAAGTGGAAAACAGGCTTTTACTACGCTGCCCTTCAGGCCAAAGCACCCATATGCCTGGGCTATCTCGACTATGTCAAAAAAGAAGCTGGTGTTGGCGGCACGGTTTATCCATCCGGTGACATCGAAGCAGACCTGAAAAAAATCATGGATTTTTACAAAGATATTTCTGGTAAGCACCCGGAGCAGTTTGCGCTGGATCAGCGGTATGCCGGATAGTGGCCAATAGCCATCAAATTATTCTGCTGAATGGTGCAGGACAGGCTGGCGGAAGACTTGGGTGCCCACATTTGCGCGAAGCAGGTACCAGCCCCGGGGCAAGGATGGAGGTATGGGTAAACGGACCGGTTGATCGGAGCGCAGGCGCATTGTCCTTTGCAAAATTAGCCGGCCATCCACACCAAGTAATTGTATCTCTGCCTCTGGCGCAGCAGTAGTAACTTTCAGTTGCAATTGGCTTCCAAAGGGGTTGGGCCAGGCTTGCAGTGCATTTCCGGTTCTTTTCGGCGCATCTGCACTACTGATCAGCGGTTGCTCCTGAATATCCACACAATAATCTTCCACTTCTCCAAAGTGGATATGAGGCTCACAGGGCTGGGGGCGCATGCTGCCAAAACCGGCCCATTTAAGGCTAATACGCATCAGGGTATTGCCGGTCGCTGCACCGTCAGGGATAAACAGTTCTGTGCCCAGACTGTCATATCCCGGAAGTAGTATGGTATCTACCAAGAGCTCAGCAGTTGGTGCAAAGTGCCCGTCCTGATTCAGGTCAATCCAGATCCGAATGTATTCCGGATAGGCGATATGCTGAAACCCCGGGCGTACACTAACCGGGACGATCTGCCCACGTGAAGCTGAAAAGCCCGCTCCCGGAAATAAGGGGTTACCTTCATTCAGCCCACTGTGGTGGTATTGTGTACCGAAACTCACCGCATCGATCCATTCCGTGCCGGAGGTACCACCGTAGGAAGTACAGTACTCAAAGTCGGTACAACTACCGCAACCTGTGGTCACAAAACGTAAACTGGAAAAGCTGTTGCTGTCTTCTGCACAAGTTGTAGTCAGGTAGGCTTCGTAAGCGGTGCAGGGGGAGAGCCCACTCAGCTGCAGGCTATGCCCACTGTGGGTGGTGTTGAAAATCCAGCCTGAGTCATCCTGCACCCGAATTTGGTAGGCCGTATTGTTTTCAGAAACTTCCCAGCTTAGGGCGGCACTGGTATTGCCAACTGATGTGGCAGTGAGTTGGGCAGGAGGAAGGCAGCATCCCTGCGTGCGTACCTCAGCTATCGGAGATACTGAAGTCAGGCCGTCTGTACATTGGCGGACCAGCCTGACTTCATATCCGGTGCAGGTGTCCAGGCCGGTCAGCAGGAATGGGGAAGATGCATTAGGGGCTGATTCCCATTCGGCAGAACCAGCAGGGCGCCAATCGAGGGTAACCGAAAGGCTGCTGTCTGCGGTAGTCCATTGGGCGAGGGCTTCCTGTGTTCCATTGGGGGTAAGGTTCAGATTGTAAACCGGAGCACAAGGGGCACAGTTGAGCGCAAGCTCCTGAAGGGCCCGGAAGGTATTAAGCCGTCCTCCGGTAACTGTTTGTCCGGCCATAGAAGGCAGGGCATCCGTGGTGTTGAGCAGTATAGACTTGGCTTCCAGTGCTGCAGCGCCGGGATCAGTATGGGCAAGGCTGCTTAAGTCAGGGCAGGTGGCACTGTACAGCAACCCGATGGTGCCTGCGGCGATAGGGCTGGCAAAGGAAGTGCCGGAGCTCCAGCCGTAACTTCCGCCCGGGTGTGTGGTGAAAACTTCTTTTCCAGGTGCTGCCAGGTCTACAGACACCGGGCCATAGGCACCTGTGCATTCATCCATGCGGTCAGAAGCAGTGACGGTAATCAGATAGGGGCTGCTGCAGGCGGTAGGCATATCACCTACTTCGTCAATGTTCCAGCCTGAGTTGGAAGTAGCGGCACAATTTAGGATACCTGCTTCCCCCAGGTCATCGTAAATCTGACACCAAACCGGCGCTTCCGAGGGAGAAAGGCCGTTGACGCCCCATGATGTATTAGTGGCTACTACAAATGCGCCAGCTTCCCCTTGTGTTTCGTTGTAGCGTAGTCTTTGTTCCAGTACATACGCATAGGCGGCGATAGCATCTGCTTCAGTTTGGCTGCTGCCGGCTACCACCATGATTTTAATCTGAGGAGCTATGCCTGTGCCTCCGTTGCCATTTTGCCAGGCGGCACCAATCATACCTGCTACCGGTGTGCCGTGGTGCCCCTGATGGATGTGGTCGCTTTCCAAAACAGGGTTCCAGCCATGGTAATCGTCTACGTAGCCGTTTTGGTCGTCATCGATATGGTTATTAGGTATTTCCTTCCGGTTATGCCATAGCTTAGGGGCAAGGTCAGGGTGGTTGGCCTGAATGCCATCGTCCAGCATAGCGATGACGATGGTGTCCCCAAATGCTGTAGCCGGGCCATAGGAGGGGAGGCTCCAGGCTAGTTCGGCGTCTACATCTGCATCGGGCACGCTGTTTTGGGCGGACAGGTTTTGCCATTGCCACTGCTGCGGAAAGAACGGATCAGCGGGTATAGTGTCCCGGATTTGCAAGCGGTGGTTGAGTTGTACAAGGTTTACGTCAGGAGATTTGGAGAGCTGCTGAATGGCTTCGGCCGGACCGTAGTGCAGGGTGTCATAAGCCAGCAGGTGTATGAAAGTACGCCGGGAAAGCGTTTTTTTGTAAACGAAGCCTGTGGGGAAAGCGTCTTTGTTCAGGGCCTTTTCGCTGTTCAACTGCACGATGAGTTCACCGGGCACACGCTGTCCGTAAGCGGAAGCAAATAGCACGCAACAGATCAGAAAACAGTAATTTTTTTTGCGCCGGGCGCATCTCATAGGCCAGTCAGATTTTGTGAACACAACAAAACAAAAAGGGCGGCCGTTATGCTGCTGGGCTGATTTCTGTCGATAAACCCCTGTTGATGCTTAGAATGCGACATTTTGAAAAAGTGTTCAACAAAAGCAGTAGGGGGAATATGGCACAAATTGTGATATTTAATTTTTCTTTACCTTTGATTGCAGACTTTCGGCATCCTCAAATCCGAAATTGAAAACACACGACTATGAAACTATTGCTCAATGCCCTAACGGCAGCCTTTTTATTGACAGCTATTTTGCCGGCAGAGGCACAACTGGGGCGGGCGAACAAAGACTACGAATTAGGCGCCTTCAACCTGGCTGTCCGTTCTTACCTGGAATTGCTGGAAAAGCGCCCGGCTAATTACGAAGCTATGGTGAAGCTGGCAGACTCCTACCGGTACCTCAACCAAATGGAAGAAGCCCGTAGCTGGTTCGAGAAGGTCATCCGCGAGCATCGGCTGGAAGGCGAACAGATGTTTCAGTATGCGCAGGTGCTAAAGGCGCTGGGGAGCTACGAAAAGGCTGAACAGTGGTTCCTTGCCTATGCCCGTGCCAATAAAGATGACCAGGAACGGGGCAACCATTTTGCCCAGAGTTGCCGCTTTGCCCGCAATCAGATCGGGCAGTCCTCCTCCTATTTGGTAAGCAATGAGTTTATCAATTCCAATGCCTCAGATTTTGCACCAACCTTTTACGGCGATCAGGTGGTTTTTTCTTCCGCGCGCAATAACCGGCAGCAGCCGGGAGCGTCCTGGACCGGGCGTTCTAATAATCAGCTCTACATGGCCCGCCTGGGGGGCAACGGCTTCCTGGAAGCCGAAGTGCCTCTGCAGAGCCGCATGCGGGAAAATTTCGTCAACCTCGGCCCGCTTACCTATGGGCCTGAATTGAGGGAAGTGGTCTATACCAAAAACAACTTTATCGATGGTACCCGCCACATGCCAACCGGAGGGCTGGAATTAAGCATGGCCATGTCGCCCATTAATCAGAATGGTGAATGGACAGAGGAAATGCCTTTTCCCTACAACGGCTCGGGCTTCTCCACTGGCTGGCCTAACATCTCTCCGGATGGAAATACACTTTATTTTGCTTCTGACCGTCCCGATGGCTTTGGTGGGTTCGACATCTACGTCTCCTACCGGATGGGCAACACCTGGAGCGCACCTGAAAATCTCGGCCCGGTCGTGAATTCGCCCGGCGATGAGATTTCTCCTTTCCATGATGGAGACTATCTGTACTTCTCCAGCAACTACCATCAGGGCATGGGAGGGTACGATATCTTCCGTGCTGAACAAGCCAATGGCCGGTATGCCAGGATTTTCCACCTCGGCAATTTAATCAATAGCAGCCGCGACGATTATGGCTTCATCTACGATGGTTTCCGCAACCTGGGCTATATGGTGTCCAACCGCCCTGGTGGGCGCGGGCATGAGGATATCTATAAAGTTTTCAAATCGGCTGACAATATTGTGTTGAAAGTTCGCAACGCCTCCGATGGCACGCCTATCCCTTACGCTACTATCGACTTCATCAATTGTGGGGAAGGGCTCTTCAAGGCAGACAGCCGGGGGCAATACAGCTTTCAGGCGGTCGAAGGGCTGGACTGTGAGATCGTAGTCCGTGCTGATGGTTACTCCGATGCGGTGTTTCGGGTGTCTACATTAGGCTTACGCCAAAACCGGGAGCATGATATTATGCTGGCTAAGCAAGGTGAGCAGTACGGGGGGCAGGTGCTAAACTATCAGTCGCGTATGCCGGTGGCTGGCGTACAGGTTACCGCTACCAATCTGGCCACTAATACCAGTATGGAAGCACAAACTGATGCCAACGGGGAGTATGCCCTGGCACTCAGCCCTAATTCGGCTTACAGCGTGCGGTACTCCCGGCCTGGTTTCCGGGACATCAACCGCAACATCAATACCAATGAAGGGAATGACCGTTCTATTCTGGGGGTTATTTCCATCCTGCCAACCGACTCAGCCCCTGCAGCCCCTATGCAGCCCGGTATCGATACCCGCCCGGGTACTCAGGCAGAAGGCCCTGAGGATGCCTTGCCCACCACAAGTGGCTTTTCGGTACAGGTAGCTGCCTTAAGCAAGCCTGGCCTGGATCAGTTTAGCGAGCTTACTTCAATCGGGCAGGTCTATTCCAAGGTAGAGAATGGCGTATACAAAATCAGAGTGGGCGTGTTCAGCACCCGTGCTCAGGCTGATCAGGCGCTAAAGTCTATCAAGACAGAGGGCTATAAGGAAGCCTTCATCGTTACCGAGCAGGGCACCGGGCAGAGCATCCGTCCCAAAGGCTATGATGCACCGGGTACGGGCTTTACCCCAAGAGGAAATACCCCTCCACAGTCCTATAATCAAAACCCTCCGGCACGTGCCGCTGAAGCCCGGCCTGCTACCGGTGATTACATGATCCAACTGGCCGCCTATCAGGATATCCGCTGGTTTGACCCGGCTACAGTTCGTGGTCTGGGGGAAATCCGGCAGTCCCGAAGAGATGATGGACTGACAGTCATGTATCTCTCAGGGTATACGACTATGGAGCAGGCTATTCGGGCCTGGCAGCAAGTCAAGTCTAACGGTTACAATACCGCCTATGTCGTCCGGGATACGAATGGCAGCCTGGAGAAGGTTTATCCATAGGATTTCTCAGGTACTCGATACCAGCAAATGCCCCGGGAGACAAAGATCTGCCGGGGCATTTGTAGGTTTAGGGCGGGGCGCTTACTCAAAATGCACCTTTACACCGGCAAAAAAAGTCCTCGGGCGTACTGGTCCGTACACGTACCCGGCATCGCGGTCAGCCCCCCGGTCAAAGTCTTCCTGGAAGCTGTTGAAGATGTTTTGGACGCCCCCGAAAATATCAAGGTGGAAGCGGTCATCGAGCTTCAGTTCGTAAGTGATCTTGGAGTTTAGCTCAAAAAATGAAGGCGTGCTTTCCAATACGGTAAATTCAGTTTCCGGGTTTATGATATGCGGCACGTCCATGGTACCTGTAAAGATACCGGACAGGGACAGCTGCAGGGGCTGTACCGGATTGTAATTGGCCATGAAATAGCCATAAGCTGCAGGGGTACGTAGCAAGTATCCGGAGGAGACTATACTATCCTGATTGGTATCATTGACTTCTTCCGGTGCCCAGATTTCTTCCGGCGTGTCATACTGCGCAGTTTGCAGGGTGCCACCCATTTGAAGCATCCATTTGGGGCCGAAAGCAAGGTTGGCCTCAAAATTGGCTCCGGCTACAGTAGCACCGTCACCATTGCGCTTGGTCACGGTAGCGACGCCGCTTGGGAGTTCCATGGCATTAGCCGTGATGAAAGGATTGTCCAGCCGGGTAAAAAAGCCATCCACTACAAAGTTGGATTCAAAGCTTCCCGCGCGGTAGGTGTAATCCAGCGCTGCACTGTAGCTGTGCGAACGTTCCTCCTGAAGGTCTGGGGATAAACGGGTGAACAGGGCTGCTCCCCCTACGGTTTCAATATGCAGATCCTCGTCAAAAGCCTGCGGCGCCCGGTAGCCCTGAGCGTAGGAAAGCCGTAGCTTCAGGTCCGGATTGATGAAATACATAGCCGTCGCTCTGGGCACAAAAATGCTGAAGTCCTGGTCTGCCCTCAGGTCTTCCACGCCAAGGCGGTACATACCGTCAATTCGGAGGTTGTCATATCGCCCCCCCGCCAGCAGCGACCATTTGTCCGTAGGCTTCCATTCTAACTGTGCGTAGGTGCCCCAGGTGCTTACCTGTTGGTCGATCTCCCGGTTGTAGCCGGGCATGGCGTCCAAAACATCATTGTATTGATACTCGGTTCCGGCGGTAAGCATCCATTCCGAACTGATGTTGTAGGTGTATTGCACGCCAGATGCCAGCGACAGATCCTCCGATTCGCCATAGGCATTGAGCGCCAGAATATCGCTTTCAGTCAGCGTATCCTGAGGGCCCAGCACCCGGCCCCCGCCACCGTAATAGCTCTGCCGGTTGACGTGAGTCGCAGAACCGTAAAGTGCAACTTTGTGCCGCTTGTCTCTTGAAAACTGCTCGTATGAGAGCCCGCCCCCCAGAATGTGGTGGTCCAGTTGCTCAGTAATATCTGTTTGGTGGGGTGGCAGGTCAAATTGGTTGCCTCCTCTCCTGAATTCGCTGATATTGAATAAGTTGACTTTGATCTTGCTCAGCTCCGTAGGGTTGTAGAAGGCATCTAATCCAAAGGTGGTGTTTTGTAATTGCGTGATTTCGGAAAAACCATCACCATTGGCATCCCAGGGGTCGCGGTTGCGGTTGAAGGCGAAAAAGCTCATGCCCTTTTTGAGTTGTTCGTCCACTACAGTCCCATTGGCAGAGAGGGTATACTCAGGTGTTTCACCGTTGATTAGCGACAGGTTTGTGCCTGCCTCAAAAGTATTGTCCGTAGGGTCTTTGGTGATGATATTGACCGTGCCGGCAATCGCATTGCCCCCGAATAAGGCGGAACCACCGCCCCGGACTACTTCCACCCGGTCAACCATATTGGAGGGGATCATCTCCAGCCCGTAGACCCCGGCGAGGGCGGAGAAAACCGGGCGGCTGTTGATGAGAATTTGGGTGTACGGTCCATCCAGCCCATTCATTCTTAATTGAGTAAAGCCACAGTTCTGGCAGTTGTTTTCCAACCGCAGCCCGGGCGAAAAGCTCAGCCCTTCGGACAGGCTCAGCGATTGGGTTTGTTCAAAAATTCGGTCATCGATGCGGTTGACCATAACCGGCGCGCGGTGAGCCGGTACGCCATTTCGGGTAGCCGAAACCACGATGTCCTCCAGCCGCAGCACATCTTTTTCCAGCTCTACCGACAGGGCTTGAGTTTGCCCCTTTTCCAGAAATAGCTCCACCTCTTTAGTACGGTAGCCCAGGTAGGAAAAGCGGAGGCGGGCGGGGCCGGCCGGCAGGTTGGTCAATTGGTAATTGCCGTGTTCGTCAGTAACAGTGCCATTGGAAGTGCCTAATAGTAGTACCTGTACGCCCGCGAGCGGTCCGTCGCTGCTTATAATCGTACCGGACACCCGGCTGTCCTGAGCATGTACTGACAACACTCCAAGGAGCATAAAACTCATACAAAATCCAATCCATTTATCCATTTTGCTTTCTGCTTTTTATGGGATACTACACCTTCAAAGTGGGATAGGTTCGCGGATTGGCTTTGTTTTTTAGCAAAATCTAATAAAGTTATGTGTTTAGCTTAATAAAAAATTTAGATGAATCTAAAAAAAACCTGCGAGTTGTTTTTTAACCGCAAAGTGAAAAAACTAATGAAAGAATCAGGTGGCTTACCCGTAAAAACAGCTATATCCAAAGATTCTTTGTTTGTTTTTTTTAGTTTTATAAAAATATTCCTTTTTGGATGAAGCAAGGCTGTACTAAACGACCCAGTGTACTCCGCTCCCTTTCCATTTTCCTTATATGGTGCTTAATTGGGGCCCATACGCCCGTTTATAACCAGGACTTTATCATTGATGATGTCAATCTGCGGCCGCTCAATGGGCGGATTGCACAGACAATCTTTAAAGATGACCTTGGGTTCATCTGGATTGGCACCAATGCCGGGTTGTTTCGGTACGATGGGTTTGATGTCAAGTCTTTTTTTAATATCACAAATGATTCCACCTCTATTTCTGCCAATCATGTGCATTCGATTTGCCAGGATGATGACGGAATAATGTGGATGGGGACCTTAGCCGGCGGGCTCTGCCGGTTTGATCCCAAAACAGAAGCCTTTCGGTCTTTCCAGGCGGATCCGGATGATGAGACGTCCATATCGAACAATAATATTTTCGGGCTTGACATCGACCAGGACGGGAACATTTGGATGGCGACCAATGGCGGAGGGATATCCATACTTCCTGCCAGCGAAAAAAGTAAGCCTAATCCCAAATTTGAAACCCTGGAAGTGCTGACTGGCACCCGTTTGTTCTCCATCATGGTAGACAGCCGCAACTGCTTTTGGACAGGCGTTACAGATGGTAGCATCATAAAAGGGCATATCAACCGGAAAGACCTTAAGGCCTCTAAGATTGAGCGGGAATACGACTGTGCGGGCCCGGGCGATTCACCGCAGCGGGGCAATTTTATTTATAGTATCGCTGAAGATGAGGCTGGGAATGTCTGGGTAGCCACTACCCGGTATGGCGTAAAGAAGATCAGCCCCGGGAGCCTGGAGATGCAGCACTGCGGGCTTGTGAACCCCGGTTCGCCCCGTGCACCGGAAAATTACATTGCTTCTCTGGAAGCTCATCCGGATGGCTTCCTGTTGCTGGGAACGGAGAGGGGAGGCTATCAATTACGAGAAACAGTATCAGGAGCATTTGAGATTGAACTTGTAAAGGGAACAGAAGACTATCAGGTCAGTTCTGCCTAAATGGACCGTGAAGAGAACCTCTGGGTGGCCCTTAGTGAGGGGCGCATCAAAAAACTGACCTTGAACAGGAAAGTCGATTTTGTGCCTACCAATACCGAAAAGGATGCTTTACAGGGAAAGTGGGTGAAGTCTCTGGTGCAGGCTCCGAATGGCCGGTTATGGCTGGGTACCTGGATCAATGGCGGTTTGTTTGAATGGGATGTCAATCCTTCAGAAAAGCCGGAACAATCTGAAATAATCAGGTTGCTGCAGGAAGGGTTGGATGTGGCTCAGCTTTATCTGGACCCTGATCAGGAGTTATGGATTAGCACTTTTGATGACGGGCTGCTGCGCTGGAAGTATGGAGATGAAAACCCAAGGCCTGTCCCGGTAGGCACGAGAGAACAGGAGGGGTTAAGCAGTAATTTTGTGCAGGGAGTCATCAAAGACCCTCATCGAAAAGGGTATTGGATTGGAACGGAAAAGGGGCTGGATTACTACGACCCGCAGGCACAGTATTGGGAGCACTACAAGCAGGACCCATCCAATCCCGGTTCACTTTCAGATAACCGCATACAAAGCAATGCAATGGCCTTTGATGCAGACAACCGGCTTTGGCTGGGGACATGGGGCGGAGGAATCAATTGCCTGCTGCCTGGCGATACGACATTCCGGGTATGGAAAACAGAACGGGGAGACCCGCGCACGATTCCCAAAAACGAAGTGACCTCTCTGCTTGTAGATCACTCCGGCGCCCTTTGGGTTGGTACTTTTGAAGGCGGTCTGGCAAAAGCTATAGCCAGAGATTCGGCCGGGCTGCCTGCGGTTTTCCGCCGCTTCAGTATTTCGGATGGCCTGCCGGGCAACCGGATTTTTTCCCTGGTTGAGGACCAGAAGGGGCGCATATGGGGGAGTACTAATTTTGGGCTGTTCAGCATCGATTCCACGTACACCATTCGCAGCTTCGATAAAGAGGATGGTATTGGCGTGGTGGATTTCTTCTTCTGCGGAGGGCGCGCCCTTGAAGATGGGCGGATTGCCTTTGGTGGCACCTTTGGCATGGTCGTTTTTCATCCGGACAGTTTAATGAGCAACAACTACAAAGGCAAGGTAGTGCTCACGGATTTCAGCATACCCAATAGCGCTACTGTGATGGACAGCGCGATCACCTATCTAAACGAGATTACCTTGTCTCATCCGGACAATGCCTTTACCATTGGCTTTTCTGAGCTGAATTTCCAGCAGTACAATTATCGCAACTTCACCTATAAGTTATCAGGCGTAGACGAAGACTGGAACCGGATGATTGGCCAGAATCAGGTGACCTACCTTAATTTGCCGTATGGAGAATTTACTTTTGAAGTATTCAGTGGTGACCGCTCAGGAGAAGGGCGGCAGTTGAAAGTGAAGGTCATTCCACCATGGTGGAAAAGCCGTCCATTCCAGTTTTTAGTGGTTTTGCTGGGGCTTATTTTGCCATTTCTGCTTGTTCTGCTGCATAACCGGAATGTGAGGATTCAAAATACGAGGCTGGAAGCAAAGATCAATCAGCGGACTGAAGAAATCGAGGAGTTGAATGAACTGCTTCAAAACCAGAATGATGAATTGGAGCGGCAGGTGCAGGCCCGTACCCAAGCCCTGGAGGAAAACAACCGCAGCCTGATGCAGAAGAATGCCGAAATGGAGCGTTTTAACTACATTGCTTCCCATGACCTGAAAGAACCCCTGCGCAACATATCTAGTGCCTCCGGCACTAGAAAAGCGTATTTTATTTCTTTCGGTCAAAGCCTTGGAATTTCCACTTCAGAGGCTTTGCCAGATAGGAATTGTAATATTCGGTAAAGTTTTCGATTCTGGCTATCAAGCTTTCAATAGAATCGAAGCTTTGATGATTAAGTGCTTTTCGCTGAAGGTGCCCAAACCAGTTTTCGATGGGATTGAGCCATGAACAGTGCTTAGGCGTGAAAAGAAATCGAATGGCATGATGGTCAACTTCGAGGAAAGCTTTACGAGTGCTCTTTGATTTGAGTACCCCACTTTTGCCTTTAACGCCCAAGTCTCCCACATAACCAATTTGAGAAGCCACCCACTCGACCAAAGATGCTGACATATGGGTGTTGAGCTGGTCAACAAGAAAGACGGCCTGTTGGCCTTCCTGCAACACAGCAGTAGTACGCTGAATAAAGCATAGAAAGTCCAGTTCGGTACGAGTAGGATGAATGCGGTAACTGATTAGTTGTCCGGTAGCGACATCCTGAGCCGCCATCAGCGTGGTAGTGCCATGGCGTTTGTATTCATACTCTACACGCCGGTCTCTGCCTGGCCTAAGAGGCTGGCTCTTACGCTCTAATGCCTGGATGCCTGTTTTCTCGTCTACACTGAACAGGCGTATGTCCTTGTTCAGCCCTGAGATGACCAATAGGATTAGCTTGCAGATCGTTCGTACCCGTTGGGCGAAGGCCTCCCAATCGTCGATGTGGGGGAAGAGCCAATAACGGTTCTTATGCGGACGTACCTCCCGATTTTTTTAAAATGTTCCTCACATGACTGGGGGAAATCTTATCTACTATTTTTTGTTCCATGGCCATTTGGGCGAGCGTGTCTCTAGTCCAGGCCCCTTGAGGAAGCCCATAATCAGAGGGCTTTTTACACGCCAGAGCGACAATTTGTTCCTTTTGCGCTTGAGTGATGCGTGGCTTCACCCCGCTACGTGCACGGTCAGAAAGGACTAAATCCATTTGTTTGCCTAGTTCATGGTCGCTGATTGGTTTTCCAGCGCAATCCACTTCCAGGGCTTCGAGCCGCCCCTGATTGTCTGCCCATCGAGTATACCAGCGTATGCCTACATCCGCACGCAGCCCTAGGTCCTTAGCTGAGCTAAAGGCACTTTTGCCCTCTAGCATACCGTGGAGGAGAGCATAGCGTTGATGCAGCCGATGGCTAAGATGACCTTGCTTTAGGCGTTTGCTTACCAACGAACGCTGTCTTGGACTTGCTTCTAAGGGTGGGAGTGCTTTTGCCATACTTGAATTATCTTTATGATTGAGCATAAAGATAATTCAAATACTATAATCTAGTGCCGGAGGCACTAGTTTTGCCGGCCTGCTGAGCCGGCACCTGCCTAATCCCAAGGCTCAGGCCCGGGAGTACCTGCAGATCATCCAAAGCAATGCGAAGCGGATGAACACGCTGATTGAAGACCTTCTGGAATACAGCCGGGTGGCTAATATTGATCATCTTAAGGAACGGGTGGATTTGCATGCCGTTTTGGAGGAAGTTCGCACTTTAATCAGGGAAGGAGAGCCCACAGGAGGCGCGATCGTTGAGACAGAAAAGCTGCCCGTCATTACCGGCAATAAAACTCAACTCTTTCTCCTGTTTAAAAATCTGATTTCTAATGGGCTGAAATACAATTCGGCTCCTGATCCGGAAGTACAGTTGAGTTATGAAAAAAGCAGCTGCTGGCACATCCTGAAGTTTGCAGATAATGGTATTGGTATTGAGCCCCAATATCAGCAAAAGGTATTCGAAATGTTCACCCGGCTTCACGACCGGTCGAAGTACGAGGGTTCAGGGCTTGGCCTGGCGATATGCCGGAATATAGTCCATCGGCATAATGGGACCATTGAGTTGGAAAGCCAGATAGGCAATGGGAGTGTTTTTACGGTGAAATTGCCAGTCGTGGGGGAGGAGGGGTGATCCCGGCAGTGTTGGCTGCGCCCTTCCTTTGGGCTCCGAGGTCAAAAACTTAACCTAGGAAAATCACTACTAAACCAGTTTGTGCTACAATTTGCGAACCTTCCAAAAAAATGTAGTTTTAAGTCCTAATTTTAAGTCATGTTGAAAGCTACATTAGACCAGCTCAAAGAGGGATTTCCTGCGATTTCAAAAAATATCGGACAGTATCTGGCAGAGGGAGGCGCGTTCTGTCTAGAAGCTCACGGGCACAAGTCTGGTGTAGCTCTGGAAATCCTGGGCGATTATCCGAAAACTGTTGAGCTCTATTGGAGCAATGTTGTAGATACACAGGTTACAAGAGCTTGGAATGACAGTCAAGAAGCAACTGAATACGGAGCCGTAGCAATTGCCATTGTCATTCTTTCTAAACTGACATCTTATTCCATTATCGAACGATCTTTCAAAGGAACAGGTTTTGATTATTGGCTTGGTGATGGAGAATACGACGAAAATTTGCTACCTTTTCAACAGCGAAAGGCAAAGCTGGAAGTTTCAGGTATCTGGAAAGAAGCAGAAACCAATACAGTTGATTCCAGAGTTAATCTGAAACGTCGGCAAATTGATTCTCATGGTGAGGATAATTTTCCAGCAATAATCATTGTAGTGGAATTTGGAACACCCAAAGCAAAAATGATCGATCAATGAATATTGTAACAGTGCTTCACAATAAGGCTATGGAGTTTGCGGATGAGGCCCTTCTGGCAAAGATGGAAGGGAATCGAGATGTTTCCCATTCTTTATTTGAGAAGGCCTTTTCCCTTGAGAAGGAGGCTACGACGTTAATCGATCAAAAAAATGATTCCTGGTATATTCTGGTTCGAAGTGCTGCTTCTCTGGCACTTAATTGCGGTAGGTTTCAGGATGCAGAATCATTAATTCAAATGGGCTTATCTGGCACTCCTCCCAGTTTTATTGTTAAGGAATTGAAAGACTTGAGCAATACTTTGTCAGATGCTAATAAGAAAAAAGTTAGTGAAGTGGACGTGATTGGAATAATAACCTATGCTAATGCTGAAGAAAGTCAAATCCGGTTGCAAGATCTAAAGTCCAAGGAAATTTATATCATTTCTGTTCCCAGCCACTTAATCAACGAAATTGTAAAATCCTATTGGGCAGATGTGGTTCAGGTAAAGGCACAGAGAAAAGCAACGGGTATCATTGTTTTGAATGAGATAACTAAGGCGGCCTAGGTAGCCTTAGCAGTGGACATCAGGACTTGATTCTAACTTCGACATTGCTAAGGTTGAAATAAACACAAAACATAATAGGGTTTTCATTAAGGTAGGCTATTGCCCTTCCTTTGGGCTCCAAGGTCAAAAACCTGCAGCCTGCTCGCTGCGCTCGTGCAGGCTATTGCATTTGTCTGCTCCTGCAAAAGGGTTTTGCACCGCTGCCAAATACAACAGCCTGCACCCCTCTGGGGCACAGGCTGCTGCTTTCTCTGGTGATCCCGGTAGGGTTGGCTGCGCCCTTCCTTTGGGCTCCAAGGTCAAAAACCTGCAGCCTGCTCGCTGCGCTCGTGCAGGCTGTTGCATTTGTCCGCTCCTGCAAAAAGGTTTTGCACCGCTGCCAAATACAACAGCCTGCACCCCTCTGGGGCACAGGCTGCTGCTTTCTCTGGTGATCCCGGTAGGGTTCGAACCCACGACCTGCGGATTAGAAGTCCGCCGCTCTATCCAACTGAGCTACGGGACCGGTACTGGACTGCAAATAAAACAAAAAATTAGTATAGTTCAGCTTCTATATTTACTTTTTCCCGCCTTTTCAATCCTTTTAAACCGTAGTTTTGATGGATGAATTCCCAAAGGCGTTCTTTTTCTGGTAAGTTGCCAATGCTTTTAAGCTCATCAAGTTCATGCTTCACTTCATTGAGCCGAAGGCGCTTGTCTGTTGCCTTCTGATCAATGGCCTTTGCAATATGTTCCGCAGAAGCAAGAGCGTCTTTTAGCTCCTTCCAGCTTAATCCTATGGGATGATGAAGGGGAGAGGTGAGATCCGGGATGTCTTTCAAAGTCCTTGCAGTAACCATGCCGCCATTGTGTGCCGCTGCACACCGCAGTTTATAAAACCTCTGCCATTTGGTCAGGTTTGTTCCAAAATCGAGATGAAAAAGCAATTGTGCATATTTAAGAGGTTCAGGCAAGGAAGACCTGCTCAAAATAGGCCGACCAATAGCATTCCCTATGGCATCGAGCTTTTTCGCGTTTTTGCTCTTATACCCATTGCTGTATAGATGCCAAAACGTTATTTCTTTTAGATAGCTTTCAAGATTAGCAGCACAAATAACCAGTAAATGAAGCCTTGACCGATTAAGGTATTCTGGCGCCCACTGTTTGGTTTCTTCCACAGTATGGAAGTGTCGCATTGCAGGAATATCCATATTGAGAGCATTGAGGGTCTGGGTTGCTTTGTCTTTCATTTCCAGTACCTGCCCGAGTGCTTCGTGGCTGATCACCTGTGTCCAATATAAACGGTTGAGCTCATATTGCTTACCCTGAAACCTCCTGAAGGCAAGACTTGGAGCCCATTCTTTTGTCATTGAGGAGGTTGAAGGTGGGGTGTTTTCAAACATTACTTTTCTTAGAATGTTAATTCAATGGTGTAAATCTATTAAATAAAGATAAAGTGGTCAATTAGAGGTCAGATCAATAGTGAAAAAAACTTTATCAATACAATTAGCTTATAATTGGACATCCCGTGAAAAAAATCGTTAAGAAGAAAAGAATCTACTTTTCCTTCGCATTCCTCCTCCTCCTCATTTATGGATATGACTTTATGGAAATGCGGATCAGTACGCCCACTTACCAGAAAATTTTGGCTGAAAACCCACTTGGTCTGCAGGCCGAATTTGGTACACTCTCTACTGAGGACCGTGAATTGCGTTATCTGGAAATTGGGCAGGACTCCCTTCCCTTAGTCGTTTTTATCCACGGTGCGCCCAGTTCTTCTTCTTTTTGGCGGACTTTTCTAAAAGACACGAGCCTTTTGGCAAAAGCCAAGCTGATGGCAGTTGACCGGCCAGGCTATGGTTATTCCGGTTACGGAAAGCCTGAAATATCAGTAAAGAAACAGGCGGCTCTGATCGCCGAAGTGATCAGAGAAAAGCGGGGGCAGCATCCCTCGGTTATTCTGCATGGTTCGAGTTACGGTGGTACCGTGGCGGCTCGTATTGCTATGGATTTCCCGGACCTCGTTGATGGAATTCTGCTGCAATCGGCATCTCTCATGCCCGGTAAGGAAAAGACTTTCACCTTCACCCATATCACTAAGCACTGGCCATTTCGCTGGCTTTTGCCTGGCTCCATTCACGTGGCAAACATGGAAAAGCTGAGCCATAAGATGCAGCTGGATTCGATGGCCGGGCTATGGGATCGTATTAAAAGCGCAGCTATCATCCTGCACGGCGATGCCGACAACCTCATCTATCCCGAAAATGCTATATTCGCCAACGAGCGGCTGGTCAATGCGTCGTTTTTAGAATTCAAACTGCTGGAGGGGCGCAAGCATGACCTGCTTTGGACCAAACGGCAATTGCTGGAGCAGTCGCTGGAGAAACTTATACAGATCACTTCCGGAAAATATGCCGGAATAGACGGATTATCTTCCGTGCAGGACTAAACAATGATCAGCTAAGCGCATGAGCCAGGTAAAAATCGAAGAAAGTTGGAAAGCAGTCCTGGAGCAGGAGTTCCAACAACCTTATTTCCAAAGTATTGCCACTTTTTTGAAAAAGGAAAAGGCCGCCGGGAAAAAGATTTATCCGCCCGGAAGTCTCATCTTCAATGCCTTTAATACCACGCCTTTCGATAAAGTCAAAGTAGTGATTTTGGGGCAGGACCCCTACCACAACCCGGGGGAAGCTATGGGGCTGTCATTCTCAGTGCCTAAAGGCGTCCGGGTGCCGCCTTCCCTGCGCAATATTTACAAAGAACTGCAGTCCGATCTTGGCATTGCTCCGCCCAGTCACGGCGACCTGACGGCATGGGCAGCGCAGGGCGTCTTCCTGCTGAACGCCATGCTGACTGTAGAGCATAAAACGGCCGGCGCACACCAGAAAATTGGCTGGCAGGATTTTACAGATGCGGTCATCCGTAAATTATCAGAAAAGCGCGAGGGGCTGGTATTTATGCTGTGGGGTGGTTTTGCCCGCAAGAAAAAAACGCTGATTGACGCGGACAAACACCTGGTCCTTGAAGCTGCACACCCTTCTCCGCTTGCAGGAGGTGCTTACTTTGGCAGCGCCCACTTTTCCAAAGCCAATGAATACCTCAAGTCGAAAGGTAAAAACCCTGTCGACTGGCGAATCAGCGAATAAACCCGCTCGCTGGCAGGAGTCAGATTGTCGCGATCCTTTGTATTTTTTTGGCTTGTTAGGCATCCATCGATTCTATCTCGGACATTTTTACAGATGTTTAGGCATGGAGCGTTCGGTATCCGGGCAAGTGTAGACTCCTTCCGAATCCTTTTTAGAGATTTACGGTCTGTGTACGAGTTGCATGATGATTATGCGCAATACGAAGTGGTCACCGACGATAAATGTCGGGATCTTGGATTTGTGACATCGCGGGCAAACCACTTAATCGTCAGTATAAACCTTGCAGGAAATGAGTTTACTGCGGAGTGATTTTTAGCTTGCTAAGAATGGTAGAGTGGTCCAGCGCTTTGACCTGCCCGGGGGGCAACCCGCTAAGGTTCAGCTGTTGAATCTGGGTACGGACAAGGCGCAGTACCGGAAACCCAACCGCCGCACACATCCGCCGCACCTGACGATTCTTACCCTCAGTCAGTTGGATGGACAGCCAGCTATCCGGCACGGTTTTGCGGAATCGGACGGGCGGGTCGCGTTCCGGGAGGGGAGGAGGAGAGGTGAAAAGCTCTACTCTGGCAGGCCGCGTGCGGTGGGTTTGCTTTTTGATGCGTATGGCAACGCCCTTTCGCAATTGAGACAACGCTTCGCGGTCCGGAATACCTTCGACCTGCACCCAGTAAGTGCGGGGGTGCTCAAATTTTGGGTCAAGCAGCCGGTGGGTCAGTGCCTTGTCATTGGTAATGATGAGCAAGCCTTCGCTGTCCTTATCAAGCCGCCCTACCGGATAAACATCCCCGGGGAAATCATAGAGGTCCCCGAGCACGCGATGATCAGGGTGCTCCCGCGTAAACTGACTGAGCACCCCGTAAGGTTTATTAAGGATATAGTATCGGAGGTCGGACATTATACGTTGAAACGGAAGTGCATGACATCGCCATCGGTTACCACGTACTCTTTGCCTTCCACTGCCATTTTGCCAGCTTCCTTGACCGCCTGCTCTGAGCCCAGGCTTACATAGTCGTTGTACTTGATAACCTCGGCCCGGATGAAGCCTTTTTCAAAATCGGTGTGAATGACGCCTGCTGCCTGTGGGGCTTTCCAGCCATCCTGAATGGTCCAGGCACGGACTTCTTTAACACCGGCAGTAAAGTAAGTGATGAGGTTGAGGAGCTTATAGGTGGCACGAATCACCCGGTTAACACCCGGCTCGTCCAGCCCCATGTCGTTTAGAAACTCAAGGCGCTCTTCTTTGGTTTCCAGTTCAGCAATATCAGCTTCAATAGCCGCACTGACGAGAATGACCTCCGCAGGCTCACCGGCTACAGCCGCTTTAAAACGCTCGGAGTGCTCATTGCCATCATTCACAGCGTCCTCTTCCACGTTGCACACGTAAAGGATAGGTTTAGCCGTAAGCAGGAACATCTCCTTCAGCAGGGCTTGTCCGGCTTCGTCCAGCTCAATAGCCCGGGCAGGTTTTTCATCCTCCAGGTGGGCCAGTATTTTCTGGCTAATTTCCAGGTTCCTCAGGTCTTCCTTATTATTGCTTTTAGCCTGCCGCTTGAAGCGGTCTACCTGTTTTTCGACAGTCTCAATATCCTTGAGCAGCAGCTCAGTATCAATTGTTTCCTTATCGCGCACCGGGTCTACATTGCCATCCACGTGGACCACATTGCCTTCATCAAAGCAGCGCACCACATGCACTATCGCATCCACTTCCCGGATATTGGCCAGGAACTGATTGCCCAGGCCTTCCCCCTGACTCGCGCCTTTGATCAGGCCGGCAATATCAACAATCTCAATCGTGGTAGGCTGTACCTTTTGTGGATTGACCAGCTCCGCCAGTTTGTCAAGGCGGGGGTCAGGAACAGTGATGATGCCCACGTTGGGGTCTTTGGTTGCGAATGGATAATTGGCTGCCAGTGCTTTGGCTGAGGTCAGCGCATTAAACAGGGTAGATTTTCCAACATTGGGAAGCCCCACGATACCCGCCTTTAGTGCCATATGCTGTATTTGATTGAAAGTAAACGTAACTGGCAACCGGCATTACCGCCGCCTGCCCAATATTTAACAAGGCCGCAAAGGTAAGCAATTGGTTAGAATAAACCGTGCAGCTCTCCGTTAACCTGATTGACAATATTGCCCATATCCTCCGGATTGCGCATAAAGTCAATATGATCAGCGTTGATGACGAGGAGCCTTCCCTCTTTGTAGCTGCTGATCCAGTTTTCGTAGCGTTCGTTGAGCCGCTTGAGGTAATCCAGGCTCATATTGCCTTCGTAGTCCCGGCCACGCTCCTGAATATGCTCCACAAGGGTGGGAATACTGGCTTTAAGGTAAATCAGCAGGTCTGGCGGCTGAATCTGTGAAGACATGGTCTTGAACAGATCAAAGTAATTTTGGAAGTCCCGGGTGGACATCAGCCCCATATCGTGCAGGTTGGGCGCAAAGATATAGGCATCTTCGTAAATGGTGCGGTCCTGTACTACGGTGCGGTCACCGGACAGGATTTTCAGGACCTGCTGGTAACGGTTATTCAGGAAAAACACCTGCAGATTGAAGGACCACCGCTGCATGTCTTCGTAAAAATCGCTCAGGTAGGGGTTGTCGTTGGCAGATTCGTAGTGGACATCCCAGCCAAAATGATGGCCCAATTTTTCTGAAAGGGTGGTTTTGCCCGCTCCGATGTTACCCGCTATAGCAATATGTTTTATATTTGGCGGCGACTTCGCGCTGTTTTCGCTCATTTTCTTCAGGATTTCCTGCGAAAATATAAAAGATAGCGGAAATAATCGGGACCAATCCGCTCCTTCGATGGTAAATGGTTGTTTACCGATGATTTAGCGCCAAACATCTAATATTTTATCATGAAAATTGACGAGTCCTTAATATTGAAGCTGGAACAACTGGCTCGTTTGCAATTATCCACTGCTGAGCGCACGGCCATTCAGGAGGATTTGAACCGGATCCTGGAGATGGTCGAAAAGCTGGAAGAACTGGATACCGAAGGCATTGAGCCCCTGACCTACATCAATGAGGACGTAAATGTCCTGCGGGAAGATGTGGTACGCGGGCAAACCGGTCGTGCTGATGCGCTCCGGAACGCACCGGATCAGGACAGCGAGTATTTTCGGGTACCCAAAGTGATACCTTCAAAAAAATAAAAATTTATGCAGCCCATCATCGCCGTTAAGGGACTTACCAAAACCTATACCATGGGTACCACCAAGGTCCATGCCCTGCGCGGTGTAGATCTGGATATCCAAGCCAATGAATACCTGGCCTTAATGGGGCCTTCCGGTTCGGGAAAGTCTACCCTGATGAATTTGCTGGGCTGCCTCGATACGCCTACAAGTGGCGAATACTGGCTCAACAGCACGAATGTATCCACTATGGACGATGATGAGCTTGCCGAAGTCCGTAATAAGGAGATTGGCTTCGTTTTCCAGACCTTCAACCTGCTCCCGCGATTGTCAGCTTTGGAGAATGTAGCGCTGCCTCTGGTATACGCCGGGCAATCCAAGTCTGCCCGTCTTGACCGCGCCCGTGAGGTCCTCACTGAAGTAGGGCTGGGCGACCGGGTGGACCATAAGCCCAATGAGCTCTCCGGCGGTCAGCGGCAGCGGGTCGCTATTGCCAGGGCGCTGGTAAACAGGCCTTCCATCATTCTCGCGGATGAGCCTACCGGTAACCTCGACACGAAAACCTCCATTGAGATTATGGGCATCTTCGAGCGCATCCATGAAATGGGCAACACCGTGATTCTCGTCACCCACGAACCTGATATTGCCGAGCACTGCCATCGTATGGTCCGTCTTCGGGACGGTGAAGTGGAAGTCGATCAGCGCAACGAAAATATTGTTAAAGCCAGCGATCCTACCCACCGCTACAACCAAGAATGATATTTTTTTAAAACCTCCGGCTCCTGCTGCTTGTTGACCCATGAAAACGACAACCAATTATGGGTTTCAAAATCTATACAAAAACAGGTGATGCCGGCACCACTGGCCTTTTCGGTGGCAAACGCCTGCCTAAGAGCCACCTCCGAATTGAAGCATACGGTACTGTTGATGAACTGAATGCGCACATTGGTATGGTCCGGGATCAGTTCACAGAGCCTGCTGTACGGGCATTGCTCAAAGACATTCAGGACCGCCTGTTCACCATCGGGGCCAACCTGGCTTCCGATCCGGATAAAGATATGCCCGTGCCCGATATTCAGGCTACCGATATTGAAGCCCTGGAAAAGGCTATGGATGAAATGGACGAAGTGCTTCCTGAACTAAAGAACTTCATTCTGCCGGGTGGGCACCCTGCCGTTTCGAGTGCGCACATCGCCCGCTGTGTCTGTCGCCGGACAGAGCGACTCGTGGTAGCCCTGTCTCAGGAATCCCGGGTAGAGCCTGTTGTTGTGCAGTACCTCAACCGCCTGTCGGACTACCTGTTTATCCTGGCCCGTTTTATTGGCTACTCCAAAGGGATTGATGAGGTGGTGTGGGCACCGCGTAAAAAAGGTTGACCGGAGCGCGCCGCCCTACATTGAGCAAAGGCGTGGTTCATAAGCCCTAAAACCGTATCTTTACCCCTATGAGTGCATGGAAAACGACGATAGAAGGGCTTCCTACATTGGTCAAATACCTCATGGTGGCTGGTGTGGTAGCCATCATCAGCTTCCTGTTCCCGAACAATGTAAAGTTCAAATACGAATTTGACAAGGGGCAGCGCTGGCGCTATGAGGACCTTCGGGCACCCTTTGACTTCGCTATTCTCAAACCGGACCAGGAAATTGAACAAGAGAGAGCCCGTATAAAGGATAGCTTTTCACCTTATTACGAGCAGCTGCCTTCCATCACTGAAATGCAGATTACGGGCTTTGAGGACCGGTTTACGGCGCAATTGGAGGAAATCAACGAAGAGCAGTTTCCGGATGTCACCCGCAATCCGGATAAATACCGTACCTACGGCAAAAACCTGCTGCAGGATTTGTATAAGGCAGGCATCGCAGAGCTGGACAAAGCGCACAAAGACAAACCGGCGGACTTTGTAGTGAATGTGCTTAGGGGCAATACCACTCACCCCCAGACTTTGGAAAACCTGACTACGGTGCCGGAAGCAGAAGCCTCTCTGTCGGAGTCCTTGCCGTACAGTAAACTGGCGGAGTCTGACTTTCTCTACGGCCTGCTGGAGTCGTCTATCGCTCCCAATGTTATCTACAATGACACTCTTAGCCAGCGCTTGCTGGCAGAAGAGCTAAGCCAGGTGGGCCTCTACCGGGGACGAGTATCCAAGGGCGACCTCATCGTAACCGAAAACGGCTATATCACTGAAGAAATCTATCTAAAGCTCCAATCCTTCAAAGCCAAGTACCGGGAGGAAGTAACGGAGGAGCAGTCTTATACTGGTGTTCTGGCAGGATACGCCCTGCTGTCCACTCTTATTATTGGCATCTTCCTGTTGTATGTGCGCTTGTATGCTCAGGCGGTCTTCTCCCGCTTCAATAAGCTGGTCTTCATCATGCTCTGGCTGGTGGCGTTCAGTTATCTGGTGTACGCAGTAGAACAGGTGGCATTGCTCAGTACCTACATGATCCCGTTTTGTATCGTACCGATTGTCATCAAAAACTTTTATGATGAGCAGCTGGCTTTATTCACCCATCTGGTGGTGATATTACTGGCGAGTTTCCTGTCTTCTCTGGGGTATGAGTTTACTTTCCTTCAGATTCTTGCCGGTATTGTCGTACTGCTCAGCGATGTGGACACGAGGGACTGGACCCGGTTCTTCTATTCCATCCTGTATATTTTTGTAGTGTACCTGCTCGGATATGTCGGGCTCTCACTAATTCAGGAAGGTAATTATCAGGATATTGACTTGTCGGTATTGTCCTGGTTAGCGATCAGCGCGTTCATGACCCTGCTGGCCTATCCGCTCATCCCGTTGCTGGAACGGTTCTTTGGTTTTACTTCATCGATCTCGCTGGTGGAGTTGTCTGATATGAACCGGCCGTTGCTCCGGCAGTTAGCCAATAAAGCACCGGGCACCCTTCAGCATTCCCTTCAGGTCGCTAACTTATCAGAAGAAGCCGCCCGTGCCATCGGTGCAAACCACCTGCTGGTGAAAGTCGCTGCCCTGTACCACGATATAGGAAAGACCCTACAGCCTTCCTTTTTTATTGAAAACCAAAGTAATAAAAGCCCGCACCTGGATATTTCTGATAAGGAAAGTGCTGAAATCATTATCAGCCACGTCACAGAGGGCGTGAAAATGGCTAAAAAAGCCCGCCTCCCCAACGTTTTAATCGACTTCATCACCTCCCATCACGGCACGACCCGGGTAGAATACTTCTACCGCAATTACATTAAAGATCATCCGGACGAGGAAGTGGACGAACAGGATTTTCGCTATCCCGGCCCCAAGCCCGTCACCAAGGAAGAGACCATTCTCATGCTGGCGGACAGTATAGAGGCGGCTTGCAAAAGCCTGAAAAACCCAACAGAGGAGGCACTGCTGGAACTGATCGATAAAATCATAGCCGGTAAAATGGCGATGGGGCAACTGGAAGACTCTGAGCTGACCTTCTCTGAGCTGGAAACCTGCAAAACGGTTTTTCAGCAACTCATGCGCAGTGTACACCATGTGCGCATTGAGTACCCGGAAGAGCAGCAATCTGAGGAATAGCTCCCAATTTTTGCACCCGGATGATCAGGGATGGCTTGTTACCTTTGCCAATGACTTAGGCTTTAGAAACACAATCAATTGACTATATGAAAATTTGGTATTCTCTTTTTTTCTGTTGCATCACAGTAGCCGCCCTGCAGGCACAACCCGACCGATGGCAGCAGGCTGCAAAATATACGATGGATATCGACTTTGATGTCAAGAAACATCAGTTCGATGGTAAACAAACATTGGTCTACACCAATAATTCACCAGATACCCTGCACCGGGCCTTTTATCACCTGTACTTCAATGCGTTCCAGCCGAACAGCATGATGGATGTACGCTCCCAAAACCTGAAGGACTCGGACCCACGGGTAGGAGGCCGGATTGGTGAGTTGGAGCCGGATGAGATCGGCTACCATGAAATCAACAGCCTTACCGTGGATGGGAAAAAGGCCACCTTTGAAGTCGTGGGCACCATCCTGGAAGTACAATTGCCTCAGCCCATTCTGCCTAATTCGAAAGCCGTTTTTGAAATGGAGTTCGAGTCGCAGGTGCCGGTACAAATCCGCCGTTCCGGACGCGATAATGCCGAGGGGATTTCCTACTCCATGGCTCAGTGGTACCCCAAGATGGCAGAATACGACTATCAGGGGTGGCATGCCAATCCCTATGTAGGCCGGGAGTTTTACGGCATCTGGGGCGATTTTGACGTGACCATTCATATCGACAGCGAGTACATCATCGGTGCTACGGGCTACCTGCAAAATCCGAAAGAAATCGGTCACGGGTATACCGATAAAGCTGTGAAGGTGAAAAAAGGCAAAAAACTTTCCTGGAATTTTGTCGCTCCGGATGTGCACGACTTTGTCTGGGGTGCCGATCCTGACTATACCCATACCACCTACGAGCGGGAAGATGGTATGGTGATGCACTTCTTCTACCAGGAGAACGAGCGCACCAAAGAGAACTGGGAAGCCCTGCCCGCTATCATGGACGAGGCATTTGCATTCATCAATGAAAACTACGGGCAGTACCCTTACGAACAATACTCCTTCATTCAGGGAGGCGATGGCGGTATGGAATATCCAATGGCGACCCTGATTACCGGCGAGCGCAGCCTGCCCAGTCTGGTAGGCGTATCGGTACACGAGCTCATGCATAGCTGGTACCAAATGCTGCTGGGTACCAACGAAGCCCTGTACGCCTGGATGGACGAAGGCTTCACCAGCTGGGCCAGTAGTAATGTGATGAACCACCTGCGCGAAAAGGGTTTGATTCCCGGCGAAGCTTCCGATAATCCTCACCTGGGCTCCTACATGGGCTACGCTAATTTCTCCCAAAGCGGGCTGGAGGAACCCCTGATCA
The DNA here is from genome assembly GCF_000759025.1 of Phaeodactylibacter xiamenensis. Classification (GTDB taxonomy): domain Bacteria; phylum Bacteroidota; class Bacteroidia; order Chitinophagales; family Saprospiraceae; genus Phaeodactylibacter; species Phaeodactylibacter xiamenensis. The sequence goes on from NZ_JPOS01000075.1 coordinate 50,319, forward strand.
CCCATTCGGACCACTTTAATACTAATTCCGCTTACGGCGTGGCTTCCTATGTGAAAGGCGCTGTTTTCCTGGAGCAACTCAAGTACATCATCGGGGAAGATGCCTTCGATCAGGGCATGCTCCGCTACTTTGATACCTGGAAGTTCAAGCACCCCAACTCCAATGACTTCATCCGTATCATGGAGAAGCAATCCATGATAGAGCTGGACTGGTACCGCGAATATTGGATTAACACCACACATACCATAGACTACGGCATTGAGAACGTGAAGGTCGATGGGCGTACCGCCGTAGCTGTACTGAACCGGGTAGGCATTATACCTATGCCTGTGGAGGTGGAAGTGGTGCTTACCGATGGCACGAGCAAGCGGATACTCGTGCCGCTGCGTATCATGCGTGGCCACAAACCACTGAATGATATGGAGCTGGCTGAAGACTGGCCATGGACGCACCCTCAGTATGAGCTGGACCTGGGTGTGAAAGCCAAAGACATCGAAAAGGTGGTGATCGATCCCGATTTTGGCATGGCCGATATTGACCGGGAGAACAACACTTACGAAATGATCAGCGACGAATAAAAAACCATCACCGGGCGGTGGCATTAACCGCCCGGTTTTATCCCCTACTTACTATGCATCCTATTCATAAGCAGCTACAGTCCATTGCTTCCTTTACAGCCGGAGACGACACCGAAATCCGGGAAGTCCTGCACCCCAAGAACGATGGAGTTGACTTTGGCTTCAGTCTGGCACACGCCGCTTTGCAGCCCGGAGAAGCTTCCCGGCCACACGTCCTGCACGGGCGTTCAGAGACTTACATCATAGTGCAGGGACAGGGTAAGGCCTTCGTTGCCGGGCAAATCATGGAAGCCCGACCAGGCAGCGTCATTTTCATTCCACCCGGAGCTGAGCAATACATTAAAAACACGGGCGAAGAACCGCTCCACTTCTGGTGCGTGGTCTGCCCACCCTGGACCGCAGAAACAGAAGAGGTCGATTGATGTCCTGTTGCTTACGCCCTTTGCCCTACCTCTCCGCGTCTTTGCGAGCCCTTTCTCTTGTACTCTTTGCGCCCTTTGCGCTCCCCCTCCGCTTCTTTGCGTGCAATCCATACCCCAAAGCCCAAGCCATATTCACCCCGCATTTTGGAAAAAAACGTTATTTTTGCAGACCTTTGACCGCCAGTGAAGCGAGTCTGAATTTTTACTGGCTGTCGGCCCACCACTGTTGCCAGGCCCCACATGTTGAGCTATTTACGAATCAATTCCAGGTCAAGCCGCCGGAAAAAAAGGATGAATGAGAATTCTTCAGCTGTGTAAAAAATTTCCTTTTCCGCTAAAAGATGGTGAATCTATCGCCGTGACCGCCCTGAGCCGGTCAATGAAAGCACTTGGGCACGAAGTGCATCTGTTGGCTATGAATACGAGCAAGCACTATTTTCCAAAAGAGAAATTGCCAAAGGCTTTTAATCATTACGCCAGTATTCACGATGTGAAAGTCGACAACCGGGTGAAGCCTCTGCAGGCATTGTGGCACCTTCGGGGTACAGCGTCCTATCATATTGCCCGTTTTTGTTCTTCTGACTTTGAAAAAAAACTAGTAAAACTGCTCCGGCAAACCGAGTTCGATGTTATACAGCTTGAAACACCCTATTTATCGCCCTACATTCCGGCTATTCGAAAATATTCGGATGCGGTAGTGAGCATGCGGGCGCATAACGTAGAATTTGAAATCTGGGAGCGCATCAGCCAAAATACAGCCCTCTGGCCCAAGCGATGGTACCTCCGCCATCTGACCGGGCGGCTTCGGCAATACGAAATCAGCCAACTGAAAGCCTATGACCACCTGGCCGCTATTACCCGGGGAGACCTGGAGCGTTTCCGGGAACTGGGCTACGAGGGGTCAGCTACGATCACGCCAATCGGGGTGGACAGCCAATCTTATCAGCCAGACTATTCCAGTTTTCAGAAGCCATTGTCCCTTTCTTTCATTGGTTCTCTGGACTGGATGCCTAATCTGGAAGGTTTGCAGTGGTTTTTGGACAAGGTCTGGCCGCTGGTACAGGCGCAACAGCCGGGCCTGACGCTCCATATTGCCGGTCGGAATACGCCCAAATGGCTATACCGGATGAACCGCCCGGGAATCGTAGTAGAAGGAGAAGTCCCAAGTGCAAGCGCCTTCATCAATCAGCACAGCCTGATGGTGGTGCCTTTGCTTTCCGGTAGCGGCATGCGTGCCAAAATTCTGGAAGGTATGGCTCTGGGCAAAGCGGTCCTTAGTACGCAAATGGGGATGGAAGGCATTAGCGCGGAGCCAGGTATCCACGCCCTGATCGCTAACAGCCCTGAGGAATTCGCCCGGCAGATAGCAGAAGCTTCCAAGCTTCAGGAGCAAAAAGAACTCGAAACCCTCGGGCGTGAAGCCCGCCGCTTCGTACTGGAAGAGTATGACAGCATGGAGGTGGCCCGCCGTTTGGTACAGGCTTATGCGGAATTAAGCGTTGAAGCGCTCTGATGCATGGGGCAATGGGCGCTACATATCATGGTTGGGCTGAGCGCACTGGCGCTGTTACATACATACCTGATTTACCCTTCGCTGATGCGCTGGCTGGCACGCGGGAAATCACCCAATCAGGATGTCTACCATCCCGAATCTAACTGGCCGCAGGTAGCGGTGATCATGTCGGCCTACAATGAGGAAGCAGTTATCGAAGAGAAAATGGCTCACCTGCTTGACCTTCGTTATCCGGAGGGGCGGCTGTCCATTTTTATTGGTTCGGACTGTTCAGATGACCGCACAAATGATATCATTGCGCCCATCGCTGCGGAGAAAAAGCACATCCACTTTTTCCCGTTTCAGCAAAGGCGGGGCAAACCCGAAGTTATCAATGAACTGGCAGGGTACGCCCGGCAGCAATTTGTATCGGACGGTATCGACCCCATTTTTGTGGTAACGGATGCAAGCGTTATGCCTGCTCCCGAGGTGCTGTTCAAGCTCGTACAGCACTTCCAAAATCCGGAAATCGGGCTGGTCGATGCACACATATTGCATACGGGTATGCAGCAACAGGGCATTTCCGAAGCGGAGAATACTTACATCTCCGGTGAGGTCCGCCTGAAACACTACGAAGGGCTGGTCTGGGGTCGAATGATGGGCCCCTTTGGCGGCTTTTATGCGATCCGGGCCCGCTATTTCAGCAGAGTGCCTCCAACCTATCTGGTGGATGACTTTTACATCACCATGCGTATGTTTGAGCAGGGCGGGCTAGCCATTAACGAACTGGACGCCATCTGTTACGAAGCTGTTTCTCATGAAATACAAGAGGAATACCGCCGGAAAGCCCGTATCTCAGCCGGCAATTTTCAAAACCTGACGACATTCCCGCATTTGTGGTGGCCACCGGTAAATCCGCTGCAGTTTGCGTTTTTTTCTCATAAAGCCCTTCGGTGGCTTGGCCCGTTTTTCCTACTTTTGATCCTGGCGGGCAGTGCTGTCCTCGCAGCATTGGGCAACTTATTCTGGCAGTGGTTGTTTGCCGTATTGACGGGTGGTATCATCCTGGTGCCCGTCCTGGATCAGCTGCTTCGGAAAGCAGGCTTGCATTGGCTGCCCCTGCGGGGTGCCCATTATTTTTTGGCAATGAACCTGGCTTTGCTTACCGGTTTTTTCAAATTTATTAAAGGAGTACGCTCAAATGTCTGGCAACCAACTAAACGTAACTAAGCAACAGGGTTTTCAACTCAATACCATTGATGAGGCCATCCGTGATATTAAAGCGGGAAAGGTAATCATTGTGGTGGATGACGAAGACCGCGAAAATGAAGGCGATTTTATCTGTGCAGCCGAGTGTGTGACGCCAGAGATCATTAATTTTATGGCCACTCATGGGCGTGGGTTGATCTGTTCGCCTATTGATGAAAAGCGGGCAGATGAGCTGGACCTCAAAATGATGGTCTCTTCCAATACCGCCCTGCATGAAACGGCTTTTACCGTATCGATCGACCTGATTGGGCATGGTTGTACTACAGGTATTTCGGCTTACGACCGGGCTACCGGTATCCGAAAATTAGTGGACCCGGCTACCAAGTCTACTGATTACGCCCGCCCGGGGCATATTTTCCCGCTGCGGGCCAAGACCGGGGGCGTCCTCCGCCGTACCGGGCATACTGAAGCAGCCATCGACCTGGCTCGTCTTGCCGGCTTTGAGCCAGCAGGTGTACTGGTGGAGATCCTTAACGAAGACGGGACGATGGCCCGCCTGCCGGAACTCATGAAAATTGCAGAGCGCTTCGACCTCAAAGTCATCGCCATCAAAGATTTGGTGGCTTACCGGATGCGCAACGAGCGCCTGATCAAGCGGGAGCTATCTGTTTCCATTGATACCCAATACGGGCCCTTCGAAGTCATCGCATTCCGCCAACTCACCACGGATGATATCCACCTGGCTATAAAAAGAGGCGACTGGAAAGTAAATGACCCCGTCCTGGTACGTGTGCATTCCTCTACCGAAACTGGTGAAATTTTGGGCGGTCTTTTCAATAGCTACGGTGTACAGCTGCAAAAAGCCGTTGAGATGATTGCTGAAGAAGATCAGGGTTTGCTGCTCTACATGCGCCACAGCGAGAAATCAGATGCTATTCTTCACCACCTTGCAGATTATCAGAAGCGGCAGTATAATGGCGAAAACCCTGAGCTCAGCAAACGAGCCGAAATGACCCAGCGGGACTTTGGTGTAGGTGCACAAATCCTGCACGATATGAATGTGACCAAGCTGCGGCTCATCACCAATACGCCCCGTAAACGGGTGGGACTGATCGGGTACGGTTTGGAAGTAGTGGAGAATATTACGATGTAGGTATGCGGTACGAACGCAAGTACCGCATAGAGCATGCTCACCCGCAGGTGGTCCAGGTGGTCATCCGGCAGCACCCGGCGGGCTTTCGGCCGCTGTTCCCACCCCGGCAGATTAATAATTTATATTTTGATACGCCTGATTTTGCTGCTTTTCAGGATAATGTCACCGGTACGCCCCAACGCCTGAAGTATCGCCTTCGCTGGTACGGGGACGATTTCTCCTGCATCCGCAATCCGGTGCTGGAGGTAAAAATCAAAGACAATCTGGTAGGGTGGAAAAAGCATTACCCCTTACCGGAAGGCAGGTACAGTGCTTTGGACTGGGAAAAGCTGGTCAGCCTGTGCCGGGAAACCCTGGGAAAGGGACTGGACTTACAACCCGTTTTGTTCAATACTTACCAGCGTTCTTACTGGGGGGCACCCGCGCTGCCTTTCCGGCTCACAATGGATACCGGGCTGCGGTTCGGGCCCTATCAGGCGCACCGGGAGCCTGCCCTGCCTTTTACGGATTCCGCTACTGTAATTGAAGTCAAATACGATCAGCAGGAAGACGAGGGTACGGCATTCATCCTGCAGCACTTGCCTTTCCGGTTGAGTAAGAACTCCAAATTTGTAACCGGCATCAACCTCTGTTACGGTTAAAACTTAGGGCAAAGCACCACCTCGTCCTCGTACTCGCCCAGATAAGCCAGAGAGAGCTCAAAAGCGCCCCGTTGTTTGCGCAGGGAGCCTATACCGTCAATGCGGGCATCATAGCTCAGCCCCAGCAGGAAGTTGCTGAACTCAATACCTACCATGCCCACAACGGCATCGAGCATGAAGTTATCCAGCTCGTCCCGGACCGGGCGTACCCAGCCTCCGGTATGCAGGGCTACGCCTGAAATTTCATCAATCAGGAAGCGGATATTGCTGCCCGCATTAGCCGCCAGGTGAGGGCCCTGTGCATACAGCAGCGCCCGTGGCTGAATCTGAATACCCAGGCCTACCGGGATATTCACATTGACATAAGCGGTGTATTTGCGGTGCAGAAAGTCGGAATTGCCCAGTTCGGGCTGATCCTCGTTATAAAAGAAACTGATCTGCGGCTCCAAAATATGGTGCATTGCGGCACCCGCATAGACAGAAACACCTTTCTTGGGCGCATAGGTGTAATTAATACCCGCCGAAATATCGCCATAGGCAAAGTTATTGGCAGGAAGGATTTCAGCGCTTGGATTGGTATACCCATCATCGCCACCGAACTGATCTTCAAAATTGAAGCGCTCGTAGCCGAAGTTGCGCTGTGCCAGCCCTGCCTGGAAGCCGGCGCTTAAGAACTGATCGTTGGATTTGCTCAGGCTTTTGTGAAAAGCCCCGGCGACATTGATCTGATTATTGGAAAAGCCGAATTTTGGTACCCGGTCATTGTAAAAAACCACACCCACACCAAAGGCATCCTTATACCGCTTGCCGATGCTGTTGAGCCCGAAGCGCAGGTCAACTGCTCCGGCATAAGTCTGATACGGGTTTTGGTCCCGGTAGACGAGCGCCACCCGGTATTTCCCGTTGAAGGTGCCGCTCAGAGCCGGGTTAAGGGTGAGCGGTGCTGCAAAGAATTGAGTAAAGTGCTGGTCTTGCGCGGTAAGGCGCAGGCCACTCAGCAAAGTAAAACAAAAAAGGAGCAGGAATAGCTTCTTCATAGAATCGGTTCATGTGATTGTGCGGCCAAAGTTAAACAGGCCGCCGGACTAAAACGAGTATTTCGCGCTGATAAGTCAGAAATAGGAACGGAATTGGCTGATATTTATTATTTTTGAAAATATCTTGATTTCCGTAAACCCGCATGCATGCCCTCTTACGCTATTTGCCCATTGAGCAACGTGCCTATCCGGAGCAATTCTTCGGACAAGAGCGAGATCGTGTCCCAACTACTGTTTGGTGAGCTGGCTGAGGTGCTGGAAACCAAAGGCCGGCAATGGGCAAAAATACGCTGTATCTGGGACAATTACGTTGGCTGGGTGGCTGCCAATCAGCTCAAAGCCATTACACCCAGTGAATTGTCGGTTTTCCGGGAGCACTTTGCCTACAGCCTGGAGCTTTTTCAACCTCTAATGGCGGATAATGAAGTGATACCTGTGGTTATGGGCGCACGTCTGCCCAACTTCGATGGCATGCGCTTCGCACTTGACAATACGGTCTATACCTTCAGTGGCCAGGCAGTTTTTCCGGAGCACATCAAGCCTTCTGCCGAATTTATCCTCAAAATTGCGCGGCGTTATCTGCATGCGCCCTTCCTCCACGGTGGGCGTTCCCCCATGGGTATAGATGCTGCCGGCTTCACACAAATGGTGTTCAAAATTGCCAATATTGCTTTGCCCCGTGAAGCAGCCCAACAGGTCTACATCGGTACAGCCGTAGATTTTGTAGAGCAGTCTATGCCTGGTGATGTGGCTTTCTTTGAAAACCGTACCGGGCGTATTACCCATTGCGGTATCATTTTGCCGGATGCGGAGGTCATTCACGCTTTCGGCAGTGTGCGTATTGACAAGATTGACCACTACGGTATCTACGACCGGTCTGAAAAACGATACACGCACCGCCTGCGCGTCGTCCGCAGAATGCTGAAGACGGAGGCCACTCCCAAGCAGGTGAAACGCCGGGTGAGCGGGCATATCCCCAATCAGGTGGAGCTCTTTTAGACGATGTTGGAGGACGCGCTCTAAAAACGAATCCCCCAAAACAGCCTTACACCGCCCGGATAATATCGTACTGCGTCAGAATGTGCAGGGTCCCCGCCTTGTCCTTCGCAATAACAGCCGGAATAGTCCGGTCTACATACTTGCTCAGCTGAGAAAAAGGCAGATCTTCCTCTACCAGTGGGAACGGAGCGCCCATGATGGCCGCAACGGTTTGCTCAGCGTGGTTCATGGGATTTTCCAATAAGTAGGACAAGACAGCAGTTTCCGTGATCGAGCCGACCATTTCACCTTCCCGCATGACTGGCAACTGAGAAATATCGTGGTCCTTCATCATTTTGAAGGCAGCCTGAACGGTATCCGTTTCGCTAAGGGTGATGAAACGGTCGTCATGCTTCATATTCAGCAAGTCGCGCACACAAAGTTCGCGCTCCAGGAAGCCCCGTTCCCGCATCCATTCATCATTATAGATTTTACCGACGTAGCGGCTTCCGTGATCGTGGATAACCACCACCACCACATCTTCGGGCGTAAGTTCATCCTTAAGCTGCAACAGTCCGGCAACAGCAGAACCTGCAGAATAGCCCAGCAGCAGGCCTTCTTCGCGGGCCAGGCGCCGGGCCATGAGAGCACCGTCCTTATCGGTCACCTTTTCGAAGCGGTCAATTACTTTGAAGTCCACATTCTCGGGGATAATATCTTCGCCTATGCCTTCTGTGATATAAGGGTAGATTTCCTTTTCGTCAAACTCGCCCGTCTCGTGGTACTTCTTAAAAACGGAGCCATAAGTGTCAATGCCCCAGATTTTAACATCCGGGTTTTGCTCCTTGAGGTAGCGCCCGGTGCCGGAAATGGTGCCGCCGGTGCCTACACCCACTACCATGTGAGTGATTTTACCATCGGTCTGTTTCCAGATTTCAGGGCCGGTGCTTTCGTAGTGAGCGGTGCGGTTGGACAGATTGTCATACTGATTGCACCAGTAGCTGTTAGGGATTTCCGTGCTCAGGCGGCGGGCTACGCTGTAGTAAGAACGAGGGTCATCGGCCTCTACATTAGTAGGGCAAACAATGACTTCGCCACCCACTGCGCGGAGGAGGTCTATTTTTTCCTTCGACTGCTTATCGGTGGTGGTGAAAATACATTTGTAGCCTTTGACTGCTGCCGCGAGGGCCAGGCCCATGCCCGTATTGCCGGAAGTACATTCAATGATGGTCCCTCCGGGTTTGATGTCCCCCCGGGCTTCTGCATCTTGTAGCATCTTCATCGCCATCCGGTCTTTGATAGAGTGTCCCGGATTGAAGGTCTCCACTTTCATCAGTACCGTTGCCGGGATGTCTTTAACGACTTTATGGAGCTTGACAAGCGGTGTATTTCCAATGGTATGCAGGATATTTTCGTAGTATTCCATGGGTTTTACTTGGTTTGCCGCAAAGGTATAAAATTCATCGATGGTATTTCACCTTCACGAAGAATCGGGGGTCGATGGCGCCCAGCAACTTTGCCACGAGGGGAGAGACGACCACGATCACATCATCCTTGTAAACCGTGTCGGGTATCCGGCCTACCACTTTAGCGTAAACGGTACGGCGGCTCATCGGGTTGTAGATGGACACCACCGATCCAATCTCTGCCTTTCGGTGCATCGCCATGAGGTCTGTTTCATCCTTCATGTCTTTTGGCCAGAAGGCTACCCCCTGATGCTCCCGCTCCCGTTCGCCCGCCATGTCATATTGAAAAAGCTTACGGTAGGCAGCGTTGCGTTTGCCCAGCTCCCCACCTGCGTAGGCACGGAGGCTGTCCGGAATGCCGTTGAGGCTCAGCCAGCCTACATGCAGGATTTGGTTACTTTTCAGGGTATGATCCAGCAAGCCATTGCGCATCATAATTTCCTCCATGGGGATATCAAAGTAGGATTTGGATATTTTATAGAGGGTATCGCCCTTGCGTACCACATAGTACACCGGTGCGAACCGGCCGGGTATGATGTCCTTCTCCTGATACTGTTCAATGGCCTGTTTGGGGATAGGGATACGGACCGGCATGCCCACCCGCATCGTCTGAGGGCTAAGCCCCGGGTTATGAAAATAGAGCTCCTCAAGGGAAAGCCCGTAAAATTTTGCCAGCGAAAACAACGTCTGCTTTGGCTCCAGGTAGTGGTTGAAGTATTTTTCATTAAACTGGCCCACCGACAGAAATATGGTATCTTTGGGGGTAAGGTAACTGAGGCTGTCCCCGGTAGCTTTGGCCAGCAGCGGCAGGCTCAGGAAAGCGCACAGCACAGTGGCTTTAATTATGAATGGGGCAAGGCCAGTCCCTGCCAGTATAGTCGCACTAGTCGTTTTCCTCATAGTTTAGGTTCCTGTTTGGGGTTCATGTTTTGCTGAACCAGAAGAGCAATATAAACAAATATATGAAATCAATTGCGGTGATTCCAGCCCGTTATGCAAGTACGCGTTTTCCCGGCAAACCTCTGGCTTTGCTGGGAGGCAAACCTGTGATACAGCATGTCTACGAACGGGCGCAAAAGGCCCGCCAAATCGATGAGGTATGCATCGCCACTGATGACGAGCGTATCCTGGAAGCTGCTGCACGGTTTGGGGGCAAAGCCGTCCTGACCGATGCCAGCCACCTTAGCGGGACCGACCGTTGTGCGGAAGTGGCCCTGCAATACCCGGAAGGTAGCCTGATTGTCAATATACAGGGAGATGAGCCGTTTATCGACCCGGCGCAGATCGATCTAGTGGTGGCACCGCTGATGGGCAATGATCCGGCAGATATCAGTACCCTTGTCGTCCGGCTCAGAGATGCGGAGGCCCTGCACAACCCCAACGTCGTGAAGGCGGTAAAGTCCGCTACCGGGCAGGCCTTGTATTTCAGCCGTTCGCCCATCCCCTACCTGAGGGGCGTACCCGCTGAACAATGGATGGAACAGGGTGTTTTTTTCAAGCATTTGGGCATTTACGGGTTTCAACGGTCTGTTTTGCTAGAGGTTGCCCAACTGCCACCCGGGCATTACGAACAAATGGAGTCGCTGGAACAACTCCGCTGGCTGGAAGCTGGCTATCGCATTCACATTGGCACTACCCGGACCGAAACAGTGGGCATAGACACCCCCGAAGACCTGGAAGCTGCCGAACGCCTTTGGAACGAAAGCAATTAATATGGATAAACAAAAATACTATCGCCGCTGGCTGCTCCGCGCGCCCATCGGATTGGTGCTCATTGGTTTTGGTGCCTGCCTGATTGCCGAAGCCGCTATGGACAAATATGATGGCGCTTCTACCTGGCATTGGGTAGCCTATGGGACACTGGCCCTGGTGGTCTTCAACAGCGGACTGAGCATCTTTGGCGATGCTATATTGCAGCGGGTAAGGTACGAGCGAGCCCTGGAAAAAGAGATGGAAGCATGAATTATTGCAGCCACTGTGGGTCTGACAGGCTAAGGTTTACCATTCCAAACGGAGATAACCGCCCACGCTATGTATGCGGCAGCTGCGGCCGTATTCACTACTCCAATCCCAAAATTGTAGCGGGCTGCCTGCCCATTTGGGAAGACAAAGTGCTTCTGGCAAAGCGCTCTATTGAGCCCCGCCTTGGCTACTGGAATGTTCCCAGCGGCTACATGGAAAATGGCGAAACGGTGGAAGAAGGCGCGCTGCGGGAAGTACGCGAAGAAGCCAGGGCGCAGGTGAAAATTACCGGCATGCACACCATATATAGTATACCCCACATCAATCAGGTGTATATGCACTTTCTGGGCGAGCTGCAGGGGCCAGATGCCTTTGGAGTGGGAGAGGAGAGCCTGGAGGTACGCTTATTTACCGAAGCGGAAATCCCCTGGGATGAAATCGCATTCACTTCTTCAATATTTAGTTTGCAACGCTACTTCGCCGATCGCAAACGGGGGCACCATCAGTTGCACTTAGGCCAGCTGGACTACCCCGGCTCTGCTACAAAAAATCGCGATTGAAACCCACGGGCAAAAGAGCCTGCCCGCTTTCCACCTCGTAAACCGTGCTATCGTCACCCTGCATAAGAATACGGATGGGCTGCTGTTGCCGGTCTTCCATTTCAGAGATAGCCTGCCGGCAGGAGCCACATGGGGCAGCGGGTTCCGGCACCGCTTTATTTTCGTTGCGTACACGGATCGCAATGACTTCCAGTTTTTGCTCCGGGTAGTTGAGGGAGGCGTTGCCCAAAGCCACCCGCTCGGCACACAGGCACATGGGATAAGCCGCGTTTTCCTGATTGGCACCCTGTACGATGGTCCCGTTGGATAGTTGTGCAGCGGCACCAACTTTAAAGTTAGAATAAGGAGCATAAGCCAAATCCATGGCCTGGCCTGCCGATTGCAGCAATGTCTGATCTGCTGCTGATAACTCATCAACACTATCGTAGATACGGATATTGGTTTCCAGCTTTCGAAGTCGCATAGCGTTATATACAATTTGGAATTTAGCGGCAGGACCCGCTTTACAGTTTCAGGCAAAGTTTTATCTTGCGCGAATCGGCAAATTACCTCAATAAACAGAAAAAACCAACCATGACTAATATATTGATCATCGGAGCCGGACGCTCTTCCAGTGCCTGTATCAATTATGTGCTTGGACAGGCACTGGAAAAAAACTGGTTTGTGACCGTTGCAGATGCAGACCCGCAGCTGGCTGAGGCGCGGGTAAAAGGGCACCCCAACGGCCGCCCCGCCTGGCTTGATGTTACCAAAGTAAATGACCGCCGCGACCTGATCGGGCGTGCCGATTTGGTGGTCTCTCTCCTGCCTGCCCACCTGCACCTTGAGGTGGCTCACGATTGCATTAAGCTCAAAAAACACCTCATTACAGCTTCTTATGTCTCCCAGGAACTCTACCGCCTTGGGGATGAAGCCCGCGACCGGGAGCTCATCTTCATGGGGGAAATGGGGCTGGACCCTGGCATCGATCATATGTCGGCCATGCGGCAAATTAATGAGATTAAGGAAAAGGGCGGGAAAATCACGGCTTTCCGGTCTTATACAGGAGGACTGATTGCGCCCGAAAGCGACAATAACCCCTGGCACTATAAATTTACATGGAACCCACGCAACGTAGTCCTCGCCGGGCAGGGTACTGCACAGTACCTGGAAAACGGCAAGTACAAGTACATTCCCTACAACCGCCTATTTAAGGAATACCGGGTGGTTGATATTCCCGGTATGGGCGAGTTCGAAGTTTACGCCAACCGTGATTCCCTGCTCTACCGTGAGGTTTACGGGCTTTCAGATATTCCCAACATCCTTCGGGGCACCATCCGCTACCGGGGGTTCTGTGATGCATGGAATGCCCTGGTGAAGATTGGGCTGACCGATGGTTCTTATCCCATTCTGGAAAGTGAGCAGGTGAGCTACCACGAACTGATGGAAGGCTATCTCAGCCCTCAGAATAAGTCAGGATCCGTGCGCGACCGTATTGCTGATCTGCTGAAGCTGGACCCCGATGATGAGGTTATGCAGAAGCTGGACTGGCTGGGGCTTTTCCGCAAGAAGAAAGTAGGGCTGGCTAACGCGACGCCGGCGCTGATTCTGGAAAACCTGCTCATGGAAAAGTGGAAGCTCGAACCCAGGGATAAGGACATGATTATCATGCAGCACGAGTTTGAATACGAGCTGGAGGGTAAAAAGAAAGAACTGATCTCCACTTTGGTAATGAAGGGGACGAATTCCAACGATACCGCCATGGCCAAACTGGTAGGATTGCCCCTGGGCATATTCGTTAAGCTGGTCATGGAAGGCCGTATTGAGTCCAAAGGCGTGAATATCCCGGTTATCCCTGAAGTATACGAGCCCGTATTGGATGAGCTGGAACAGTTCGGGGTGGTATTTAAGGATGAGGTCCGGGACCTCTAAGCCCGGATGTTGAAGGCGCTGTTCCAAATTGATAACGTAAGGGCTATGCAGGGCAATGCTTTGTCCCGGCAGGGCAGCGCCATCCTAATCTCTATTCTACTGGCCAAAACAGCATTGCCCAAGGAAAGCATTGGCTGGTACGAGCAGTTATTGTACCTGGGCTATGTGCTCACCTCTTTTTGGGTAACGGGGTTCATGCAGGCCCTGCTGTCCCGCTTCAGCAAAGTGGAAACAGGACAGCGGGCAGTTTTCCTAACCAATGTAGCCCTGATTTTCGGGAGTATCGGTGCTGCCCTGACGCTTGGCTTCTGGTGGGGGCGGCATTGGCTGGTACCGCTGCTGACTGGTCAGGCGGACCTGCCCTTTCTGTTTCCTTTCCTGCTGTTTCTCTGGCTCAACCTGGCAACCTTCCTGCTGGAAAATTTTTACCTGCTCTGGGACCGCCCCGGTGAGCTACTTTGGTTTGCCGGGCTGACCTATGCTGCACAAATCGCCGCGGTGGTTTATCCGGCATGGATGGGGTGGGGGCTGGGCCCGGCCATCTGGGCGCTGGCAGGGCTGGGCGGGTTGCGTTTCCTCTGGTTGTTGATCCGCCTGAGCCATCTGGGGCAATGGGGCTGGCAGAGGGAAGCGGTGAGGAGATGGTTGCTGTCCGCCTGGCCATTGGTCCTTTACGCAGCTGTGGGCACAATGAGTTTGGCATTCGACCCCTGGCTGGTCAATTACCATTTTGATGGCGACCCGGACATCTTCGCCATTTTTCGGTATGGGGCAAGGGAGTTGCCGCTCGCTATGGCGCTGGCTGCTGCCTTTGGGACGGCCATGCTGCCTGCCGTCTCCGCTAATTTGCAGGAAGCACTGCCCGTAATGCGCCGGAAGTCGCTAAGGCTTTACCACTTGCTCTTTCCCCTTACCCTGGCATTGATGCTAAGCAGCCCATACTGGTTTACCTGGGTGTTCAGTGCTGCATTTGAAGACAGCATTCCGGTATTCAATGCCTTTCTGCTAATCCTGGTTAGCCGGATGCTTTTCCCACGCACTGTGCTCATAGCCCTGGACGCCAACCGTGCGGTCTTCTACTTTTCGCTGGTGGAGCTGTTGCTGAATGTGGTGCTGGGCTTTTTGCTGGTGGTACCCTTCGGCCTTTTGGGCGTAGCCTGGGCAACCGTAATTGCTTACACTATAGATAAATTATTGCTTTGCCTTTACCTGTACTACCGCTTCGGTATTGCTCCGGCAGCTTATACACCGGTAGGTTGGTGGGGAAGCTATACCTTATTGTTAATCATTGGCTATGTACTAACCTTTTGAGTGTTCCCCTTCGTAAATTACCCCCGCCGTAGGTGTTTCCCAAAGTTCGATTTTGGCCAGTTGGGGCAGCTCGGGTTTGAGCTTTCGCCAAATCCAGGGCGCAATATTTTCCACAGTAGGGTTTTCCAGCCCTGGCACATCATTTAAGTACTGATGGTCGAGCAGGGGTTCTACCTTCTTCCAGGCTTTTTTTACCTCTCCGAAGTCCACCACCCAGCCCATTTCCGGGTCTGCTTCGCCTTCCAGAAAAAGTTTAAGCCGGTAGGTATGGCCGTGCAGGTTGCGGCATTTGTGCTCCTGCGGCACCTTAGGCAGAAAGTGGGCAGCATCGAAAGTGAATTCCTTGAAGATCAGCATACAGGTCGGATTTTAAAAGTTGCGCAAAGATAGGGCGGTCTCCGTCCCCGGCAGATGAGAATCGTCACTGCCATTTCCTGCCGTTTTGTCATTCTGTCAGTCCCCGCCGGGGCATAGCGGGAATACTTGTCAGTAAAAAGCCCATGATTTCAGCGAAAGTGTCAGGCAGCCCGGCTTGGCATGTAGCTTGATGTTACAAAGCCTGAAAACTAAAAGAACAAAATTCAAAAGCACATAATATGGGTAAAATTATTGGGATCGACTTAGGTACGACCAACTCTTGTGTGGCTGTGATGGAGGGTAACGAGCCCGTTGTCATTCCTAATGACGAAGGCCGGCGCACGACCCCCTCCGTAGTCGCATTCATGGATAATGGTGAGCGCAAAATTGGTGACCCGGCTAAGCGCCAGGCGATTACTAACCCACAGCGCACCATCTCTTCCATCAAGCGTTTCATGGGGCAACGGTATAGCGAGGTGGCAGGTGAAGTAGACCGCTCCTCTTATAAGGTTGTCAAAGGAGATAACGATACCATTCGTGTAGATATTGACGGACGGATGTACACCGCGCAGGAGATTTCAGCGATGGTACTTCAGAAGATGAAGAAAGTAGCTGAAGACTTCCTGGGTAGCGAAGTGACAGAAGCAGTCGTGACTGTTCCTGCTTACTTTAATGACTCTCAGCGTCAGGCAACCAAAGAAGCAGGTGAAATCGCCGGTCTTAAGGTTAGCCGTATCATTAACGAGCCTACTGCGGCTGCACTGGCTTATGGCCTGGACAAGCGCGATCAGGATGCCACGATCGCTGTATATGACCTCGGTGGTGGTACTTTCGATATTTCCATCCTGGAACTGGGCGAAGGCGTTTTCGAAGTGAAGTCTACCAATGGTGATACCCACCTTGGTGGTGATGACTTCGACCGCGTGATTATTGATCACCTGGCAGCTTCTTTCAAGGAGCAGGAAAATATCGACTTGCGCAAAGACCCTATGGCCCTGCAGCGCTTGAAAGATGCAGCAGAGAAAGCAAAAATTGAGCTTTCTTCTTCTTCCGAAACAGAAATTAACCTGCCTTATATTACGGCTGTGGATGGTGTGCCTAAGCACCTGGTGCTGAAGCTGACCCGCTCTAAGTTTGAGCAACTGGCAGATGAGCTTGTACAGCGTACCCTTGAGCCTTGTAAGAAAGCTTTGGATGATGCAGGTCTCAACAAGAGTGAAATCGACGAGGTTATCCTGGTCGGCGGATCCACCCGTATCCCACGCATTCAGCAGGCGGTCGAGGAATTCTTCGGCAAGAAGCCTAACAAAGGGGTGAACCCGGATGAGGTAGTCGCCATCGGTGCTTCCATTCAGGGTGGTGTACTTAGCGGTGATGTACAGGATGTACTCCTGCTTGACGTAACGCCGCTTTCACTGGGTATTGAAACCATGGGTGGTGTGTACGATGTGGTAATCGAATCCAACTCGACTATCCCAACCAAGAAGTCGAAAATCTATTCCACTGCCGCAGACAATCAGCCAAGTGTGGAAATCCACGTGCTACAGGGCGAGCGCCCAATGGCAAAGGACAACCGTACAGTAGGCCGCTTTATCCTGGACGGTATTCCACCGGCACCACGCGGCGTACCTCAGATTGAAGTGACCTTTGATATGGACGCCAACGGTATTTTAACGGTGGCTTCCAAAGACAAGGGTACCGGCAAAGAACAGTCTATCCGCATCGAAGCTTCCACCGGTCTTTCCCAGGAAGAGATCGCACGTATGAAAGCTGAAGCGGAAGCCAATGCCGACGAGGACAAAAAGGCGAAGGAGCGCATCGAAAAAATGAATGCTGCCGACAACCTGGCTTTCCAGACCGAAAAGCAGCTGAAGGAATACGGTGACAAACTGCCAGCCGATAAGAAAGAGAAAATCGAGAAAGCAGTAGCCGACGTTCGTGAAGCCCACAAAGCTGAAGATTTGGACCGCCTCGACGCAGCAACTGAAGCGCTGAATGCCGCATGGCAGGAAGCCAGTCAGGACATCTACAACGCCACTCAGCAGGCAGGCGGTGCCGAAGGCGCTACTGCTGATCAGGCACAAGGCAATGCCGGTGCTGATGCAGGTGGTGCGGATGATGTCACTGATGTAGAATTTGAAGAAGTAGACGAAGACAAGAAAAGCTAAGCTGTGACAGTCAACGTCTGAATGATAAGCAGGCTCGCTCCGGTTTCGGGGCGAGCCTGTGTTATTTGTAGCCTTATTGCAAAACGACTTTGCGGGTAAGCGAGCGCGGGCCTTGCCGGATCTCCAGGAAGTAAATTCCGCGGACGCCGTTCGCAATATCGATACGGTCGCTGAAAGTCCCTGTAAACTCGCCCAGCGTATTAAAATAAACAGTTTGCCCTGCCGGATTGTAAATGTATACCGCTGTCTCGCCCCGCTGCGGCAGCTCAAACTGTATATCGAAGATACCGGTATTGGGATTTGGGAAGATATTCAGGGCTTCAATGGCCAAATTACGAACTACCGGCTCCTGAACCTCTGCCGCTGAGGCGACCGTCTGACTAATGCCGGAAGGGGCATTCACCACAGAGATGGGAAGAACGGTCGCCTCCTGCCGCGTAACAGGCTGAAGCTCAACCTGAGGAACAGGCGGCAAATCATCTTCCTGAGGCTGAATGATTTCAGGTCCGTTAGGTCTGCTGTGGTTGCCGTGGGTAGCGGCCTGAGATTTAATGGGGCGGTTGCGGGTAAATATTTCCCCGTTGTGGTAAACAGACACTTGTATGGGGTCTCCGACCTTCCGCATGTCGATCATCGGGCTAAGGTCGTGCCAGTCCGCTACCGGGTTGCCATCAATGGCAGTAATGATGTCGCCGCGTTTCAGCCCCATAGCCTGAGCGGTAGAGTTATGCACTACGCTGACCGGCACACCGGCTACGCCCTCTGGAAGTTCATCATGAACCTGGCTGATGCCGAGAAAGGGATCTTCTGAATTTGGTTGGTGCGGCATATCCAAATCTCCACGCCGGCTCAAAAATAAGGTCCGGCTTAGTGCTTCGCCTTTACGGTAGAAACCAATATCGACTTTGTCGCCCGGTACAAAATCTTCGAGCAGGTCACTCAGGCCCTTTTGCTTACTGACGGTTTGTCCGTTAACAGCATAAACATAGTCCAGGGGCTGAAGCCCAGCCACCTGTGCCGGCGTCCCCGGGTAGAGTCGGTCAACGCGGCTGCCATAGGGTAGGGGGTAACCCAGTTTTTTCGCTTTTCCTAAGCTGATTTCGCTAGACTGAAAGCCAATCACGGGATCGTCATCGTTGTGGGCTAAGAGCTGAACTGAAATTAGTAAAGCCAAAAGAAGGGTAAGGTTTTTCATGAATCTTGTATTATCGGGTGAAAAAATTACCAGACTTACGATTCGATTGGTCGATTGGATTTTCGGTTGTATCTAATTTTGCTCAATCCGGGTGAGCATTCTGTCGACTTTCCTTGTTCAATGATAAAACCAAACCGTTATGTCTACACTTAAGCAACGCATGCAAGACCGCCTCAAAGAATGGCAATCCGACCTGGAGCAACTGCAGGTACAGTTCAATCTGGGCAAAAAAGAAGCCGCCGAGGAATTTGAAAAGCAGAAAACCCGCCTTCAGCACTGGCTGGAAGAGCAGCAAGCCGAAGTGAAAGAAGAGTTCGGGGAAGCCCGGGCAGAGCTAAAGGAAGAATATGACGAACTATTGGCGAAGCTCAAAAAATCAAAGACAGCCGCTGCTGAAAACCTTGCAGAACAACAGGCTGCCTTCGGCTCCACTTTAGATAACCTTCAGGCTAAAGCCAAAAAAGCAGCAGAAGAAGGCGAAGCCGGTTCGGCAGAAGCCGCAAGTTCGCTACAAGATCGCCTGATGCGGTTCCGGGCTCAGATGGATGTGCTGGCCGCCAATGCCAAATCAGAAGCCTCAGAAGAGTACGAGGAAGCCCGGGAAGAAGCCCAAAAGCGCATTGCTGAACTCAAAAAGAAAACTAACGAATGGCAGAGTGAAGCCAAGGAGGAATGGAAGGAATTTCAGGAAGATTTTGAGAAAGCATTCGGAAAATGGAAGAGCTACTTTAAATAGGATTCATCTATAGTTCTCCAAGGCAGGATTTGTGCAAAGTTGACGCAGGTATTTTTTTCGCTCGCAAGGCGAAAAACGCAGGCATAGCCTACACGAAGCGTGGGGATAAGGGGCCCCACGATGAAGTCGGCGAGGCTTTTCAACGCAGCGAGCGGAAAAAAGAGCAAGTCAAAATGCATTAATCTCGCCTTGGAGAACTATAAACAGGGCACTGGTCGGTAGAGTTTTCTGGCATCATCTGGTAAAGAAGCTTATATTCCCTCAAAAAAGATATGGACCTTTACCTGCACGAAGCCATTACACTGATTAGCCTGGACGACGAAAAAGGTAACTTTACGCACGCCGGGGGCTATATCAACTACGCCTTCGGCGCTGCTTTTATGATCGACCTCCTGCTCGAAGAGCGCATTAAAATTGAGGACGGCCGCGTTCATCTGCTTACCAATGCCATTACCGACAGCCGGGCCCTCAATAACCTCATCGAACGCATCGCAAAGCGCAAAAAGCCGGACCGGATTTCCAACTGGATACATATCTGCGTACAGCGCCTGGGCAAACTCCGTCAACTGACGGTAGACAAACTGGTGCAGGAAGGCGTACTGGAGAAAACCGAAGGCAAAGTGCTCTGGGTTTTTTCCGTAGACCGGTATCCAACCAAAGATGCAGCGCCTGAAAATGAACTGCGGCAGCGCCTAAAGGCATTAATGCTGGACGAAGCCACCGAGCCTGATAAAAAGGAACGCATGCTGCTGGTCATTATCCTGAAGTGTGAGCTTTATGCAGAGATGATTAAAGACAAAGCTCAGCGCAAAGCAGCCAAAGCCCGGATCGAGCAACTCACGGATGGCGAAAAAATGCAGGAAGAAGTTGGCAAGGCCGTTCAGGAAATGCTGACTGCAGTCATGATAACCACCACTGTGGCAACGATGTAAGTGCTCTTAACATTTTAGTAAAAAATATATGCAGTCCGGGCTGCGTTATCTCACCGTACCAAAACCCAATGGCTATGTATTACCAAAGTAAATCTATCCGTAGTGCCCGCGCCATCCGTTCCAAGGCGTTGTTGTTTACCCTCCTGTTCCACATCGCTCTGATTGGATACCTGACCTATGGCGCTGACCTGGCTCTTACCGAGCTGCTGCCTGAGGCGATGCTTGATTTTCTGGGCATGAACGCGCCCGAGACTCCGGACGTGCCCGTACCTTAAGTAAGGATGAGTCTGCAACTCTCCGGGTTCAGCAGCGTTATTAATTCATGAATTTTCTCGCCCACTTTTTTCTCTCCGGTAAAGACGACCACCTTATGGTGGGCAACTTTTTGGGGGACTACCTCAATAATGCGCAGGTGAGTCAATTACCGCCGGCAGTGCAAAGAGGCGTAGCCCTGCACCGTGCCATTGATTCCTACACCGATCAGCACCCCGAAGTGCTGAAGGGCGTACGGCGGATGTACGACCGCCACTCCAAGTATGCACCCGTTATCATTGATGTGTTTTACGATTATTTCCTTGCCCTGAACTGGTCCACCTACTCAGAGCAGCCGCTGTCTGACTTTATTTTGGATACCTACGCCTGCCTGAAGCGCCATCACCACCTCATGCCCGAGCCTGTTCACACCTACGTCCCCAAAATGATTGCGGACAACTGGCTCGAGACCTACGCTACTCACAATGGCATTGCCTACACCTTCAGGCGGATGAGCCACCGGGTGAGCCGCCCTGAGCTGCTCGCCGGTGCCCTTGATACCATGGTTAGCCACTTTCAGGAATTAAATACAGAGTTCAATGCCTTCTTTCCGGACGCTATCCGGCACGCTAAGGCTTTTGTGGAGCAGGCTGCTCCGCCTCAATAAGGACGAAGCTCTCGAAAAAGCGGTCGGTTGACCGGTTGAGGCTTCGGGTGGCAACGGTCGCTGTTTGTACCGAATAAAAACGCCGGCCTGCCACCAATGCCCAAGTCTTCAGCACGGCATTCCCGTCCAGATAATCGATCCTCCAGTATTGCCCGTTTGCATCTCCGAGGTTGCGCTCAGAATGGTAGATGAGGTCGCCGTTGATGGAAAAAGCGCCGGACTCCCGGGTCGTCTCAAAAAATTCTGCGAGCAATTCTGTGCTGTCCGCATGCAAACTGCCCTCCGGATAGTCACAGTAACTGACCATATACATCAGGTTCTCTGCCGATTTTTCCTCGGCCGGCGGCTGGTAGTAATAGGTATAGTAGGTCAGTGCCCCAACCGGTGTTTCCATCGTATCCACCGCCAGCTGCATGGTGCCGGGAGCCAGGACCCGGAAACGCCCCTCAAAGGATTTGACCTCTTCCCAGGTATCCGATTGAGCGAAACCCAGAGCGGAGAGCAAAAGTAGGGGGACAACAAATAAATTATTCATAGACAGCTTTTCTCTTCCGCATAAAAACCCGGAAAAATACCGTTGGGTTGGCTGAGCAGGTGCAGAAAATAAAAATTTTACTTGCATGTCAACCTTAAAGGACTTAACTTAGTTTTAAAATTAAACTAACTATTACTGACATGCCGAATACGCACCTCCGTCAACTTTACCGCGGCCCCTTTGGTCTGATGACCGACCTGTATCAGTTGACTATGGCCTACGGGTATTGGAAATCAGGGCTGCATAACCGGCAGGCGAACTTTCATCTCTTTTACCGGAAGCCACCGTTTCAGAATGGCTTTGCCATAAGTGCGGGCCTGGAGCTCGCTGTTGACTTTTTGCAGCAGTTCCGGTTTTCCGTAGCGGACATTCAGTATTTGGGTGGTTTGAAGGGGTCGACCGGCGCTCCTCTGTTCAATGAAGCCTTTCTCAACCACCTGCAGCGCATGGAGCTTGAACTAACGGTGCACGCCATGCCGGAAGGTACAGCGGCTTTTCCCAATCAGCCGATGCTGAGGGTGGAGGGGCCTATCCTGCAGTGCCAGTTGGTGGAAACCGGCCTGCTCACGCTGATCAATTTCTCCACCCTGCTGGCGACCAAAGCTGCCCGGATTGTGGATGCGGCGCAGGGCGACAGCGTACTGGAGTTTGGGATGCGCCGTTCTCAGGGGCTGGACGGTGCGATGACGGCGGCCCGGGCCACTTACATCGGTGGCGTGCACGCCACAAGTAACGTGATGGCGGGGCGCATCTACGGCATTCCCGTCAAGGGTACGTACGCCCACAGCTGGGTGATGGCTTACGAAGATGAACTGCTGGCTTTTCAGCAGTACGCCCAGACCTTACCCGGCAACTGCATTTTCCTGGTCGATACCTACGATACAGAAGCCGGGGTGCGCAATGCCATACGGGTAGGGCAGTGGCTGCGCGAACAAGGGTACGAAATGAATGGCATTCGCCTCGACTCCGGCGACCTGACCGCTCTGAGCCAGAAAGCCCGCCAAATGCTGGACGAAGCCGGTTTCAAAAATGCAGCGATTGTGGCCAGCAATGACCTGGACGAGTACCGAATTGCGCAATTGAAAAAAGAAGGCGCCAAAATTACCGTTTGGGGAGTTGGCACCCGCCTGGCAACCGGGCACGGAGACCCGGCTCTGGGCGGCGTTTACAAACTGGCAGGCATACAAAATGAGCATGGAGAGTGGGAAGACCGGATCAAGCGGTCCGAGGAAGCTGTAAAATCTTCTCATCCCGGCATTTTGCAGGTCTGGCGGTCCGAAAAAGAGGGTCAATATCAGGGGGATGTCCTCTATGATATCCGGCATGGATTCGAGGGGGCGCAGCTATGGGAGGAAAGCCAAAACCGCTACCTGACATTGGAAGCCACAAACGGGCAGGACCTTTTAGTCCCTGTCCTCGACCGTGGGCAATTGGTATACGATTTTCCCCGCCTTTCAGACATACGCACCTACGCAGCAGAGCAATGGCAGCAGTTTTCAGGCAGGGCATCCTACCCCTACGGATTAAGCACTGGTGTGCAGGAAGCAAAATCTGCTATGATCGCCACAGCGGAATAAAGAAGGCGCTGACCAGAAAAGGCCGGTTTTTTCAGATTGAATATTTAGCTTTGCTGCCATGAAAAACTGGACAGCAACAATCGGACTGGCACTCAAGGGCATGGCAATGGGCATGGCAGAAGTCATACCGGGCGTATCCGGCGGTACCATCGCTTTCATCACTGGTATTTACGAGCGCCTGCTTGAGACCATCAAACACATCCTGGGCCCTGAAGTCTGGCGCACTCTAGGCAGGGAAGGTTTGGCAGGTGCATGGAGCAAAGCCAACGGAGCCTTTCTGCTAACTTTACTGGGCGGTATGGTTTTCGGGATTGTAGTAGGCGTGTTTGGCATTACCCATCTGCTGGAAAATTATCCGATACAGCTTTGGGCTTTCTTTTTTGGGCTCATCATCGCCTCCGCCATTTACATTGGGCGGCAGGTAGGCGTTTGGAAGGCTACTGAAGTGGTCGGCCTGGTAGTCGGAACACTTGTCGCCTACATTATCACCATTGCCAGCCCTTCGGAAGGCAGTACCCATTTGGGGCTGGTATTTGTATCGGGTATGATTGCCATTTCAGCACTCATCCTGCCGGGTATTTCCGGCAGTTTCATCCTCCTGCTGATGGGGATGTACACCATTATTATACCGACTATTAAGGATGCGCTCAAAACGCTGGCGCCGGAGAGTCTTGTTGTCCTTGGTGTTTTCGGCGCAGGTTGCCTGTTGGGCCTGGCGACTTTCTCCCGGGTCTTGTCCTGGACATTCAAACACTACCACAACCTGACCCTGGCCGTCCTGACTGGCTTTATGCTGGGCTCCCTTAACAAAATCTGGCCCTGGCGCAAAGCTGTGCTTGGCCTTACCGAGGAGGGTGAAATGGTAGAGCTGCAGCCAGGCATGATGGTGGACAAAGTCATCAAAGAAGTCAACCTGATGCCGGGGCAGTACGCCTCAGAGGTTGGGCCTTCCTTCCTGGCAGGCGCGCTCCTTTGCATGGTGGCCGGTTTGGCGATTGTCTTCGCACTGGACCGGTTAGATAAGCGCGGGCTGTAAAAAAGTTTTTGATGAAGCCATTGAATGAATATGAGCGGCTGTTTGGATTGATCGGATATCCGCTTTCGCACTCTTTTTCCAAACAATACTTCTCGGAGAAGTTTGCCAAAGCCGATATCACTGACGCCTGCTACGAGCTGTTTCCCATCCGTAAAATCGAAGCCCTGCCGGAACTGTTGCAACAACACCCCAACCTGGTCGGGCTAAATGTGACCATCCCCTACAAGCAGGCCGTTTTGCCGTATCTGGACAAACTGTCAGAAGGGGCGGCCGCCGTTGGCGCTGTGAATACAATCCGTCGTAGCGGAGATCAGCTGGAGGGCTTTAATACCGATGTGGTGGGCTTTGAAACCTCCCTTTGCAGTTGGCTGGAAGCCACCCGGGGAAGCTGGTCCGGCCTGAGGGCCTTGGTGTTGGGGACCGGTGGGGCAGCCAAAGCGGTAGCCTTTGTTTTAGGCCGGCTGGAGATTCCGTTCAAAATGGTATCGCGCACACCTGGAAATCACCGGCTGAGCTACGAGCAGGTCACGCCCGAAATGATAGCCGCTCACGAACTCCTCATCAACACCACGCCGCTGGGTATGTCTCCCCATACTGCAGGCAAGCCCGAATTACCCTATCATGCGCTGGGCAGCAGTCATTATTTATACGATTTGGTCTATAATCCCGCCTCCACCGCATTTATGGAATTGGGGCTGAAGCAGGGGGCAAAAGCTATGAATGGCCTGCAAATGCTGCATGGGCAAGCCGAAGCGGCGTGGGCAATTTGGACCGAACGAGATATTAAAAAATGATAAATATAGCTTACCTTGGGATAGCCCTTAACCGGACCAAATTACATTCATGGAAAAGATAGGTAAACCTGTGAAGGATATAGAAAGAATGAAGAAAGCCGTTGATGAAGTCATCAATAGCAAGGAAGAACCCATTGTTGATTTTTCCAATACCGAGGTAGCCTTTGCAGGCAAAACCGATGAAGAGCTGCGCAAGTCTGCCTGGATTTTTGGCATGATGAACCGGCATTGGCTCGTTGGCATCGGTTCAAAACTGGGGCTGGCGGCTATTAGGATGCACCTGCCCTTTGTGGAAGGGATTGTCAAAAATACCATTTATGAGCAATTTTGCGGGGGCACTACGCTTTTGAACAGTCAGCCTTCCATCAGTAAACTTGCTCAACAAGGATGCCTGACTATCCTGGACTACGGGGCAGAGGCCAAGGATTCTGAAGAGGAGTACAATCAGACGATGAACGAAACCATCCGCGCTATTGAATTTGCTGCCAAAGCAGATCATGTACCCGTGGTGAGCACCAAGGTGACTGGCATGGCCCGTTTTGGGCTGCTCAAGCAAATACAGGAGGGAGAAGCCTTTACCAAAGAGACACGATCGGAGTATAAAAACATCCTGAAGCGTATCGATGCGATCTGTCATATCGCTGCTCAAAAGGACGTCAGTGTATTTTTTGATGCGGAGGAGTCCTGGATACAGGATCCGATCGACCACTTTGTCAATATGATGATGCGCCGTTATAACCGGGAAAAGCCAGTGGTGTACAATACCTTCCAAATGTACCGGAAGGACCGCCTGCAATACCTGATTAGCTCCTACAATCAGGCCGAACGCAATGGCTATATTTTGGGCGCGAAGCTGGTACGGGGGGCTTACATGGAAAAGGAAAGAGCCCGGGCAAGGGAGCATGGCTATGAATCTCCCATCCACCCCACAAAAGCCGCAACCGATGATGCGTACAACACCGGAGTGAAATTCTGTATTGACAATTACGAGCGTATTGCCTCCTGCAATGCTTCTCACAATGCTGAGAGCAATTTACTGCAGGCTGAGTTGATTCACCGTAAGGGCATTTCGCGCGATCATCCCCACCTGATGTTTTGCCAGCTCTACGGCATGAGCGACAACCTCACCTTCAACCTCGCTGCTGCCGGTTTTAAAGTAGGGAAGTATCTGCCCTATGGCCCGGTACGGGAAGTCGTACCTTATCTGATCCGCAGAGCCGAGGAGAATTCCTCCGTGACCGGTGATATGACCCGGGAACACCGCCTTGTTCATGAAGAAATGAAGCGCCGGGGGTTGTCTTAGTTTCTGTAAAGCAAATGTTTACAGAAGCAGAATAAAATTATATTTTAGTTTTATAACGATCAGGCAGCAATTCACCGGGCTCAGGTGTCTTGTATCAAAGCAGGAAAAGAGAATTATTCGGGCTGTTTTCCCAAATGATGGGATTACTGTTTAACTTTTTTTATATTTGTATCGTGTTCACCCCCCCGAATTAGTTGTCTTTATCTACCAGATACCTGGGTACAGCTCCCAACACAGCGTACTAAACAGGAACACAACCGCTTTCAGATCGATAAACAAGACACTTGCCTATTAGCCCCGGAAGAGTTATAATCCCATGATGCATAGCATTTTATAATTGCTGGCATCCATTGCTGGCTATTGCCGGAATGAAAAACTATATTGATGCGGTGTTGTAATCTCAAAAGCCGTCTGATCCTAACCCTGACCGTGCTGCCCCTTTGGATGATCGCGCAGAACGTCTCCGATTGCAGTGGTGCGATAGTGGTTTGTGGCGACCGAAATATTGACGTTCCGGACTCTCCGGGCGAGCTCAACGATTTTCAAAACTCCGATAACTCTATTGGGTGCCATGAGACTGGCGAGTCTTCCAGCGTATGGCTCTATTTTCGCTTTCGCAATGACATGCCACCGGGCAGCGATCTCCTTTTTACCATTTCTCCTTACGAAGGCGGTGATGTCGACTACGACTTCGCATTATTTGCTGCCGACACCCGCTGTGACAGCCTTGGAGAGCCCGACCGCTGTTCTTATGCCTGGTCGGTGGAGGAAACCCAGACTTTTCAGTGTGGTTTTTGTCCGTTTACAGGATTAGGCAATGGGGAAACCGACCTTTCAGAAGGGATCTTCTTTGACGAAACCGGTGCTATGGCCAATGGATATGTAGCGCCCATGGTTGTAGAGCCCGGGCAGGGCTTTTATCTCTACATCAATGAATTCTACGGGGTAGGTGGGGAGCAGTCTGAGTCAGACGGCTTCAGCATCTCCTTTTCCGGCCAGGCGGCAGATTATTTCGATTGCACGGCCAATCCCAACTGTGAATTACAGGTGGTGGCCCTTGATCAGGACACGGCGCTTTGTTCTGGTAATGTGCCATTTACCCTTAACAGTGAGGTGACTTACGCTACGGGCTTCGAAACGTATACCTGGATGGGTACCCCGGAAGCCCTGAGTTACCTTGATGACCCCACAAGCCCGACACCACAGGCTGTTTTCCCGGATAACTTTTCCGGCACCGTCGAATACATCCTTGAAGTCAGCTCCGATGGCTGTACCAATTCCGATACGATGACCCTAAGCATTGAGCCTTCTCCAACCATCATGGTTGGCTTTGAAGCCTTTTTCTGTGAAGGCTCGGATTTGACGCTGGACGCCGGGCCTGACTTTGCTTCTTATGAATGGTCCACTTCGGTCACCGATCCGGCTATTGTGGTGGATGAGCCCGGAACCTACACCGTAACCGTCACTGCACCGGGTAGCGGTTGTACCATCATCCGGGAAGTGGCCGTTACCGAAATCCCTACTCCTGCGCCCATCATTGACGGTGGTCCCTATCTGTGTGAAGGCACAACCGATACCCTGATTGTTCAGGGCAGTTACGATACTTACAGCTGGGTGGGGCTTTCAGCAGACAGCTTTCTGGTGATAGATCAGCCCGGTAATTACCTGTTGCGAGTGACGGACCCATTCGGTTGTCAGGGCGATACGACGCTAACCATCGAAGAAGTACCGGCTCAACAGCCACAGATTGCTTCCCCTCCTGGTCTGTGCCCGGACGGAAATGCCACCCTGGCACTTTCTGAATCCTGGGCCGCCTATCAATGGTCTGATGGCAGTATAGACAGCTTGCTGGTAGTGGATTCTACAGGCAACTATGCCGTGACCGTCACAGACACCTTTGGCTGTTCTTATTCCGCCGATACCGAACTGTTGGCTATTGATGCCCCTCTGCCCGAGGTGGATGGCGATACCGTATTCTGTGATGGAGGCAGCAGCTTACTGCTGACGGTGCAAAACTACGAAGGCTACCTCTGGTCTACCGGTGACACCACTAATACCATCACCGTAGAGGAAGGCGGTACCTATCTGGTCAC
The DNA here is from genome assembly GCF_000759025.1 of Phaeodactylibacter xiamenensis. Taxonomy (GTDB): domain Bacteria; phylum Bacteroidota; class Bacteroidia; order Chitinophagales; family Saprospiraceae; genus Phaeodactylibacter; species Phaeodactylibacter xiamenensis. Next base: position 78,684 of record NZ_JPOS01000075.1, read on the forward strand.
CGTTACGGCGGCCAATGGCTGTACCGGCGTAGATTCCCTGCAGGTCACAGAGTACGATCCGCTTACATTGGATGTTGCCATCGTTAATGCCGAAAGCCTTTGCGCGGGAGATACCGTCTTTGCCTTCGTGGGCCAGGTGTATTCGAATTATGTTTGGAGTAGCGGTGCAACTGGCCCGGCTGTTGCTATTGCAGAAGCTGGTTCCTATAGCGTTACCGTCACGGATGACCGGGGCTGTACTGCTATTGATTCCATACAAGTTGAGGCATTTTTACCGCCGGTGCCTGAAATTTTTGGCCCGGTGGGGCTTTGCCCGGATGCTACCGGGGTGTTGAGTGTGGACCCCTACGTTTCAGTAGATTGGGGGGGGACCAATCAGGACTTTACCCTTCCCATAACAGCACCGGGTACCTACAGTGTGACTGTGGTGGACGGAAATGGCTGCACTGGGGCAGATACGCTGGATGTCGTTGCTTTTGCCGAGCCGGAACCGCAAATCGGCGGGGATACCAGCCTTTGTGAGGGCGGTGCCGTTAGTTTGTTTGTGGAAGGGCTGTACTCAAGCCTGTTCTGGAATGGTGGCAGCACAGACAGTACGCTGGTGGTGAATGCTCCGGGGAACTATAGCGTTACCGTAACTTCTCAGGAAGGCTGTACCGGCACTACGGATGCCATAGTGGCGCAATTTCCCAACCCTCAGCTCACGCTGGATGAAGAAGCCGTCTTTTGCGCCAACAGCTCGGTAGAGATCAGTGCCAATGGTACTTACTCAACTTACCACTGGAGTAACGGAGCCACAACCGCCACAACGGTTGTGGACAGTGCAGGTACCTATCAGCTTGAGGTGACTAACGAATTTGGATGTACCGCCACCGACGATATCCTGGTGCAGGAGGAAGCAGTCCCGGTGAGCGGGCTGGCCGGGCCTTACACCTTTTGCGAAAATGAAGACACCGAAATACAAGCCAATACCGGTTATGCTGATTACCAGTGGTCGGTGCCCGGTAACGGGCCTTCGGTCACAGTAGATGCCGCCGGGACTTACTACGTGACCATTACCGGAGCGAACAACTGTGTGGCTGTCGATTCTGCCGTGGCAGAAACCCTGCCTTTGCCGGTGCCCGAGATCCTGGGTGGGCCGAGCCTGTGTGTAGGTAGCAGCCTGGAGTTGTCTGCCAGCGCTATTTATGCGACTTACAGCTGGGAGGGTGCGGTCAATGCCCCAACCCTTGATGTATCCACGCCAGGCACCTATGGGCTAACGGTAACAGATGCTAACGGTTGCACAGGCACAACCAATACGGAAATTACAGAGGTGCCATTGCCGGAAGCCAACCTGCCCGACAGCGCAGCATTCTGCACGAATGGCAGCGTGGACCTGGAAGCAGCCCCCGGTTTCACCCAATACAGCTGGTCAACCGGGGATACCTCGGCTGTAATTGAAGCGACTACTCCCGGGCTTTATTACCTGACTGTTACGGATGCGAACAGTTGTCAGGACAGCTTCGCCGTTGCGGTGGCAGAAAACCCGTTACCGGATATCAATTTGCAGGGGCCTGTAACATTCTGTGAGGGCGACAGCATAACCCTGTCTGTTGCCCCCGCTGAGTACCCCTTTGTGACCTGGTCAACGGGAAGTGAGGAAGCAGATGCAATTATTACGGCTCCCGGCCTGTATCAGGTATCTGTTTTGGATTTGAATGGGTGTATCCGCGACTCCATATTCACCGTTGAGGAATTGGCCCTGCCAGCTATTGAAATTACCGGGCCGGATTTCGTTTGCGCTACGGACAGCGCCACGTTGCAGGCAACGCCGGGGCTGATGGACTATATCTGGTCCTCTGGTGCTGGGGGTTCCGAAATTATAGCAGATAGTACCGCCACCTATCTGGTCACTGCTACAGGGGATAATGGCTGTTCAAATACCGCTACTTTTGACTTTGAGGTTATTGATTTGCCAGAGGTGGCATTGCCTGATTCAGCCTGGTACTGCGAGGATGGCGCTGTGGTTATCGGGGTGCCTGCAGGGCCTGGTTTAGCCTACGAGTGGGCTACCGGAGAGACGGCATCAGAAATTGAAGTGGATGTGCCTGGCAGTTACATTTTAACAGCGACCACCCCTGAAGGCTGTACCACCCAATCCGCTATTATTGTTGAAGAAATACCCGAACCGGAGGCAGTCATTACAGGTGACCTCAGTGTATGCCCCGGAGAAGCGAACGCGCTGAGCGTAGCGGATAATGATTATACCTTTTTGTGGTCTACCGGGGATACGACCAGTCAGATTATGGTGACGGACCCACAGGCCTATATGGTTACAGTGACGGATGCTTTCGGATGCGTAAGTTCCGCAAATGCTATTGTCATTGCCTCTGTTGCTCCTGATGTGGAGATCACCGGTGCTGCACCGTTTTGCGAGCGCGATTCCATTTTCCTAAATGCGGGCGACCATACCAGCTATCAGTGGTCAGGAGGGGAGACGACATCGAGTATACCTGTCACCCAAAGCGGTAATTTTGCTGTGACGGTTACAAATACAGCAGGCTGCACAGCTGCTGATACCATACAAATCACAGCCTTTCCATTACCTGACCCCGAATTGCCTGTTTACCAGGCTGGCTGTGACGGGGAAAGCTTCCAGATTGAAGCTCAGGCAGGCTTTGAGTCTTACCTGTGGAGCAACGGAGAAGAAGACCTGAGTATTAATGTGCAATCTCCCGGCATTTACACCCTTGCGGTAACGGATGAGAATGGTTGTACTGCAATTGATACTGCTGAAGTTTTCATTCAGCCTACGCCCGATCTGGAATTGACGCCGGCACAAAACATCTGTCTGGGTAGTTCCACCACCATCTCTGTGGAAGGGGAGTGGGCAGCTGTACAATGGTCAAATGGGGCCACCACCAATGAAATTACAGTTAGTGAGCAGGGCGGCTATGGTGTGGTGGTTACGGACAGCCTCGGGTGCACCGCGAATGCAGTAACGGCGGTTTTTGTCTTTGTGGTCGACGCTCCAGAGATAGAGGGGGATACCGGGTTTTGCCCCGCGGGAGCAGCTGTGTTTGCTGCTGAAGAAGGTTATGCTTCCTATCAGTGGAGCAATGGGATGACGAGCCGGGAAATTTCGGTGACTGAGGAAGGAGTCTATGCTGTGACTGTACAGGATACTGTAGGGTGCATGAACTCCGCAGAATGGGAAATCAAGCCCTACGCCAATCCTGAAGTAGATATCTCCGGGCAAAGCGTACTGTGCGAGGGCACCTCCAATGAATTAAGCGTCACCACAGACGGTACTTTTCTGGATTGGTCTACAGGGGAAACTACGACGACCATTCAGGTGTCAGCGGAAGGGTTCTACACGGCCCGTGCCCAAAGTGATAATGAATGCATTGCCATAGATACTTTTGAAGTGGACCTGACCACTTTGCCCCTTGCCGATGCAGGAGAAAACGAAGCCATGGACTGTGATACGAGATCCGTCTTTATTGGGCCGGAAGTGGCTCCGCCTGATTTCCTGAGCTTCATGTGGACCGGTCCCGGTATAAATTCCGGCAACCAAAACAATCCTAATCCGGAGGTTTCCGAAATTGGTATGTATGGCCTGGTGGTCACCGATTTGCAAACCGGCTGTGTGTCTGAGCTCAGTGCGGTAGAAGTGACCGACAACAGCTACACACCCGCTGTGGCAGTAAGCGTGGAAGACACGCTCGACTGTAACACCCCTACGGTAACCCTGACGGGTTCAGGTTCTCAAAATGGGCCCACCACCGTTTATCAATGGCTGGACACCAATGGGGAGCCTGTTTCCGGTGCTACCAATCTGGTGTACGAAGCCAGCGCCGTCGGGGACTTCAGTTTGATGGTTACGGACACTGCAACCGGTTGTTTTGCCGTGGAAGCAGTCTCTGTACAGGGGGATTATGATATCCCAACAGTGGTCATCAACCCCAATGCGCCCGATTTGGACTGCAATACCACTTCTTCTTTGATACAAGCATCGGTGCATGCCGTTTACGGAGAGCCGATGCTGCAATGGTCCGAAGCGGTCCTTGGAGATATTCCCGGAGCAGATTTGCCTAATTATACCACAGTGGAGCCCGGGCACTTCTTTCTGACTGTTACGGATCCTGTTAACGGATGTTCTGCTACAGACTCTATCCAAATTACTATTGATACCCTGCCTCCTGTGGCGCTGATTGTGGCCCCTGAAGCCATTGATTGTATCAACGAAACGGTTATGCTGGACGGTTCTGGTTCCTCTGCGGGAGATCAGCTGACCTACAGCTGGTCCGGTCCGGAAAGCGGGCTCGCGAACGGGGTGTTGCAGCAAACCGTGGCTACGCCCGGAAACTATCAGTTGATCGTGCAAAACGCAGTAAACGGTTGTGCTGATACCGCTCAGGTCTGGGTTGCCGAAAACCCCAACACCCTTGCAGGGGCAGAAGTATCAGCTGTCAATCCCATCTGTTACGAAGACGAAAACGGGCAAATACAGGTCCTTTCCGTAACCGGAGGGGCCGGCCCTTATCTTTACAGCCTGAACGGGGGGGCGCTGTCGATGGAGCCCCGATACTCCGGTTTGGGCAGTGGTGCCTACGAATTGCTCATTCAGGATGTGGAGGGTTGTGAATATGAAACGACCATTCTATTGGAAGAAGGCAGCCTGCCACAGCTTCAATTGGGAGAAGATCAGGAAATCCGGCTCGGCGACGAGGTTTTCCTGAATGCATTAACCAACCTCCGGGATGGAGAATGGACATCCATCCTGTGGGAGCCACAGGATTCGGCTGCCTGCGACCAATGCCTTTCCTGGATAGACCAGCCAGAGAGTACCATCCGTTATTTTGCTACCATAACCGACACCGCTGGCTGTACAGCTACCGACAACCTGCTCGTTCGGGTGATCCGCGATTATCAGGTGTATATCCCAAATGCTTTTACCCCAAACGGAGATGGCAGTAATGATTTCTTCCTGATTTATGCAGGCAGCGATGTGGTTGAGGTGGAAAACTTTGAGATTTACAGCCGCTGGGGGGAAAAAGTTTTCCAAATGCAGGAGTTCCCGCCCAATGACCCGCAATATGGCTGGAATGGCGTCTTCAGGGGGCAGCCTATGAATATTGGCCATTTTACCTACTTTGCCCAAATACGTTTCGTAGATGGGGAGGTCCGCCTGTTTAAGGGAGGGGTTAACCTCGTACGTTAATCCTGGCACTTGCCAAAGGTTGCCTGAACGTAGAATGCCGTAAGTAGATGGGCCTGTTCCCACTCAGGTTGGGTTCTCTTTCTGCCTGATTCCGGTGCCCAGTCAGCCCCGTAATTGGTGACCGCCTTATGCAGCTTGCTCAAAAAATTGTACATTAGCCTGTCATTATTTGGCGCCTATTACCTATGCCCAATACGATCAATACCTACCCCGGGATATGCCAAATGAGTTATTGCAAAGCCTTGAGTAACCAACACTCCGGGCATTAACAGAACCCAATCTATGCTGAACAACTACTCGACTACTGCAGTTTGTCTAATTGCTATGCTTCTATCCGGTGCATGCCTCCTGTTGCCTGTTACCCCGGCTGTAGCTCAGTGCACAGACCCGAGCATAAGCCTGCCTGACGAAAATCAACCGGTAGCCAATCCATCGGTGTCCTACTGCGTCAACATTCCAATTAACCCTGCTATTACCGGTAACCCGATAGGCTTTTCTATGGAACTGGAACATACCTTTATCGGCGACTTGTCGATACGGGTAAATGCCTGCGGAGAAACTCTCATGCTGGTAACCCGCCCCGGTGGCGGCTCCTGCAATGCAGGTGCGCCCTTCGGGTCTTCAGCCAGTGTGAATGGGTACTTCACCTTTTCAGAAGGGGGCGGCCCTAACCCGGACAATGGGCTAGCGTTTGGGGGAGGAAACTATGGGCTCTCTACGGACCCTTGTAATGTCAATACGGTAAATACCTTTGCTCAACTGGCTGCTGCCTGTGGCAGTGGTCCGTATACAATTGAATTATGTATTACGGACCATGCCAACGTTGATGTGGGTTTTGCCGGTAGCATTGCTCCGATTTTTCCGGGGGTGCCCCCTACAGTTTGTGGTTGTACAGACCCGCTGGCCACCAATTATGACCCCACTGCCAATTTTGACGATGGCACCTGTATTTACCCTCCCGGCTGCGGCGATTTTTTCTATGATTCGGGTGGCCCGGGCGGTCAGTATTCCAATCAGGAAAATACAGTAACGACCATTTGTCCGGATATTCCCGGTGATCTGGTGGAGGTGACCTTTAATGTTTTTGACCTTGAAGGCCCTTTCGACGACCTGACCATCTATGATGGGCCCAACACCAGTTCTCCGATTATTGGAACTTTTAGCAACAACAGCCCAGGCACAGTGACCTCCAGCCACACCTCCGGATGCCTGACCTTCGTTTTTGACAGTGACTTTAGCGGTACCGGTAACGGATGGGCAGCATTTGTGGATTGTGTGCAGCCTTGTATCCCGCCACCCCCTCCAATAGTAACTCCGGTACAGGTGTGTCAGGGAGAGAGTGCTATGCTTTCGGCAGCAGCTTGCCCCGGAGGTACGATCCGCTGGTATACAAGCCCCACCGGTGGCAGCCCGATTGCTAGCGGGCCAGTCTATAATACCCCCGTACTCAATAACAATACTACCTATTATGTAGCCTGTGATATTGGGGATTGTGCTTCAGACCGTGCCGCCGTTCCTGTTACTGTGGTTCCTCCGGTTACGCCCTCCCTTATACCCATTGGCCCATTTTGCCAGGGTGCTCCCCCGCTGTTGTTGTCGAATGTGCAGGATGGCGTTCTGGGTACCTGGAGCGGGACCGGTGTCAATGCCGGGACTTTCACACCTTCCATAAACGGGATTTTTGCGCTGACTTTCACTCCTTCACCGGGGGAATGTGCCCTGCCTGCCGTACTGGTGGTGGAAGTACTTCAGAACCCCGTTCCCAATATAACAGGCCCGGATGCGATCTGTGATGGCAACCCTGAATTCCTGAGTGTGTCCGGCAACTTTGCCAGTTACCTCTGGAATACCAACGATGTCACTCAGACCATTCCAATATTCAGCCCGGGCACCTATTCCGTGACCGTCACGACTCAGCCTGGCAACTGTATTGGCGAATCTTCCTTCACGGTAGGCGAAAGCCCTGCTCCTGCGCCGACGATTAGCGGTGATCTTCAAATCTGTCCCGGTGAAAGCACCACACTAACAGCCAATGGCGGGTTTAGTAGTTATGAATGGTCCGACGGGACCACCGGCAACACTTTGAGTGTCAATACACCCGGGGGTGTGGAAGTGACGGTAACGGACGCTAATGGCTGTGAAGGCATAGCCGTTGCAACGGTATCTGAAATCAGTCTGCCTGACCCGCAGATATCCGGCCCCTCGATCTTGTGCCCCAATGTTGAAGGCGTTTTGGCCATTGCTAATGCCGCCGCTTATGATAGCTTTACCTGGTCGACCAATGACAATACCGGGCAAATTACCATTCCTGGCCCGGGTACCTACAGCGTTACGGTAGCCAATCAGGGATGCAGCACCACCTCGACTTTTACGGTTGCTGAAGATGCTGCCATCCCGCCTTCCATAACAGGCCCCCTCAGTTTCTGTGATGATGGCTCAACAACACTTTCAGTGAGCCCGGCTTACGATAGCTACAGCTGGTCTACCGGCGGCAGTGCCCAAACAGAGGAAGTTATCAGTGGAGGCAATGTGGGCGTTACGGTTACGGATGCCAACGGCTGTGTTGCCGAGACCAGCGCAACCGTGGTCGAAAACCCACTGCCGAACGTGCAAATCACCGGGGACGATGTTATTTGTGAGGAGGCGTTCGGAGTGCTGAATGTCGTTAATGGTTCTGCCTACACAGATATCATTTGGAGTAATACGGAAACAGACCCCACAATAGCTATTAGCAGTGCCGGAACCTACAGCGTTACCGCCACTGATCTGAATGGATGTACGGGTACTGCTACCTTTGAAGTCGAAGAGGTGGCCTTGCCGGATGCTTCCATTTCCGGTGTGACAAGCTATTGTACCGGTACCAGTACGACACTTACGGCAAGCCCGGCGGGCCTTTCGTATGAATGGTCCAATGGCGCCACTACTCAAACTGCTGAAATCACCACCCCCGGCACCGTTTTCGTGACGGTCACCAACGCCTCGGGCTGCCAGAGCGTGGCCTCGATTGGCGTTACGGAGGTTACAGAACTGTCTCCGGAAATTATCGGCCCCACCGAGTTTTGCGAAGGGGCGTCCATCTTTCTGGTCGGGCAGGGAGGCTTCGCAGCTTATGAGTGGTCTGATAATACACCCACTCAGGAATTGGAAGTAACAGCAGGGGGCACCTACACGCTCACGGTCACTGACGCAAACGGATGTACAGGGACGGCTTCCTATGTCGTTACTGAAAACCCATTGCCAGAGGTTCCCATCACAGGAGAACTGTCTTTCTGCGAAGGTACATCCACGAGCCTGAGCGGGCCGGCAGGCATGGCCGATTACGAATGGACCGGAAATGAATCCGGGCAAAGTTTAGATGTCACGGCTCCCGGCACATACAGCCTCATGGTCACGGACAACAACGGCTGCCAGAATACCGCTTCCGTGACGGTAACTGAAAATCCTCTGCCTGCGCCTGAAATCATCGGCGAACTGGCTTTCTGTGCAGACACATCAAGCGTGCTCGCCCTCTCAGAGGCTTACGAAAGTTACGAATGGTCAACCGGTAGTACGGCCCCTCTTGTTACAGTAGCGGACTCCGATGTGGTCTCCGTAACGGTTACCGATGCCAACGGTTGTGAAAACAGTACTTCGCAAACGGTCACTGCGCAGCCTTTACCAGAATTCAATATTACCGGAACCCTTACCTTCTGTGATGGGGAAGCCGTAGTGCTTGGGGTGGATAGCACCTTCGAGTCTTATCAGTGGAGTACCGGAGCCACAACAGATAGTACAACCGTATCTGAGCCCGGGGAAGTCAGCCTTACCGTTACTGATGCTAATGGTTGCAGCAGTACGAATGCTGTTAGCCTTACCGAAAACGCACTGCCCGAGCCCGAAATAACCGGTGAGAGCTTTTTCTGTGCAGGCGATAGTATTGCGCTCCAGGCCACTGCTGGCTTTGAGAGCTACTCTTGGAACGATGGGTCTGACAATAATTCTTTGATCGTATCCACACAAGGTCCGTCCACCGTTACCGTCACTGATGCCAACGGTTGTCAGGGTGAGGCTTCCTTTTTTGTGGATGAGATCAGCCTGCCTGTTCCCCAAATTAACGGAGTGCCTGCTTTTTGCCCGGGCGAATCCACCACGCTATCGGCTTCCTCAATATTCGCTTCCTATGCCTGGAGCACTGGGGATACGACCGGTACAACCGCAGTGGCTAACCCAGGCAATGTGACCCTGACCGTAACGAATGCTCAGGGGTGTGTGGGGACGACTACGATAGAAACCAGTGAATACGCCACCTCTATTCCTCAGATTGACGGAGCGCCCAACTTCTGCCCCGGCACTTCGACGACACTGACCGCAGAAGCAGGCTTCGAAAATTACCAGTGGAGCAATAATACCGGCACGCCCGAAGTGGAAGTTACAGCACCCGGTACGATTGAAGTCACCGTCACTGATGCCAACGGATGTATAACCTCCAATAGCATTGAGGTAGGGGTGTATTCGGTTTTGGCACCGGATATTCAGGGGCCAGCGGGTTTCTGCACCGATACAACGGCTACTTTGTCCGCAGGAGCAGGATATGCGGCGTATGCCTGGTCTACCGGCAGCAGCGCAGAAAGCATCACTATTGACAGCGGAGGCGTTTACCGGGTAACGGTAACCGATGTGAACGGCTGTATTAGCCAGGATAACTACCAGCTTTTGGAATACAATTTGCCCGCTGTAGCCATCGGAGGCTCTGCCTCTTTTTGCCCGGGCGGTTTTGCTACCCTGAATGCCGGAGCCGATTATGCCGCCTACGAATGGTCGACAGGCAGTAGTGCTTCCTCCATTGAAGTGGACCAGGAAGGACTGTATACCCTGACCGTTACCGATGACAACGGCTGCACCAATACCGCCAGCCTTCAGGTGTCGCAGCAGGAAGAATTAAGCCCGGTGATCTCGGGGCCATTGCAGTTTTGCCCGGGCACTGAGACTCAGCTTAGTGCCGGAGCCGGTTATACGGTCTACGAATGGCAGGACGGAGCGCAGACTTCGGGGATTACGGTTACGGAGCCTGGCTCTTATTCCGTTTACGTAGAAGATGCCTCAGGCTGCTCCGGTACCGCCAGTGTGGATGTCAGCCTCTTCCCGGAACCGGTGGTCAGTATTGATGCGCCCCAGGGCTTTTGCGTGGATGCGTCCACCACCCTTACCGCGAACGGAGCCAGCCTGTCTTCCTTTGAGTGGGAAGACGGGAGTTTTGACCCCGAGCGGACCGTCACCGAAGCCGGCACCTACACTGTATTTGCCACAGACGTTAATGGCTGTATGGATACGGCTTCCTATGACATCATTACCTTCCCCCTGCCCGATTTTGAGGTGGAAGGGACGCCTTACTTCTGCGCCGGATCAAGCACCGTGCTGCAAGCTTCGGAGCCTTTTGCCGCTTACGAATGGAATGGTAGTGCCGGAGATTCCACCCTGACCGTCAGCACTGCCGGCCTGTTTGTGCTGGAAGTGGTTGATACCAATGGCTGTCAGAACCAAGCCAGTTTGCAGGTGGAGGCTATCCCGCTACCCGTTGCTGATCCCGGTATGCCGGATACCCTGACCTGCACGGTCGAGTCCGTGGCCATAGGTGGCAACGGAACCAGTACGGGGCCGGCTTTTGTGTACGAGTGGACAGGGCCCGGCATCAATGCTCAAACCGCAGTAGTACCTTCTCCAACCGTCAGCACTGCTGGTACCTATGAATTAATTGTGACCGATACCATCCATGGGTGCGTATCTGAGCCCGGTCTGGCTGAGGTGCCGCTTTCCAATGACGTGCCCGTGGTCAGCCTGGCCGTAAATGATACGCTCGATTGTGCCACTACCAGTCTGGTCATTGACGGAAGTGCATCATCTTCCTGGCCGGCGCTGATCTATCAGTGGGAGGACCTGAGCGGCACCGTGCTGGCTACGAATACGGATCAGCTTCCTACCGAAGATCCGGGGTTCTACGTCCTGCTGCTGGAGGATTTGGAAACGGGCTGTGCGGAAAGAGACACAATACAGGTCATTCAGGATATCGAAACGCCAACATCGGAAGCTGGCCTCACTCAGCGGCTGGACTGCGCCATCACTAGTGTTTCGCTTAGTGCTGCCGGGTCAACGCAGGGCGAGGAGATTCAGTACACCTGGCAGAACGAAAACGGGTTTACTGTAGCCACTTCTGACTCCGTAATGGTCAATACACCGGGTACCTACACCCTGGTTGTTCTCAATACCCGCAACAGTTGCCAGAGTGAGGATGAGGTAGTCATTACCCAGGATATTGAAGCACCGGTAGCAGATGCCGGGCAGCCGCAGCAAATCGACTGCCTTAATCCCACCGCCACCCTGAACGGCACCGGGTCACAAACCGGGCCGGATATCACATATCAGTGGGCATTTGGTCAGCAAAGCAACTTAATCGGTGGCGATCTGAGCCTCTCAGTAGATACTGCTGGCCTGTACTTCCTGATCGTAACAAACGAAGACAATAATTGCCAAAGCGTAGCCACAGTAGAGGTTTCTGAAATCGCTGCTGCGCCCACCGCTCTGCTGACCACCGCTAATGGGCCTACCTGCTTCGGGCAGGGCAATGGCAGCATTCTCGTCAGTGGCGTGGAAGGTGGCACAAGCCCATACCTTTACAGCTTCAACGGGGAAGCCTTCGATCAGCAGGCTACATTTACCAATTTGGACGGAGGGGTTTACACCCTTATCGTTCAGGATGCGATTGGGTGTGAGTACGAGACGGAAGTAGTGCTGGAAGAAGGCAATGACCTCGATGTGGAAATCATTGAGCAGGATATCAACGGGCAAATCCAGGTTGGCCTTGGCGAGGAAGTGCGGCTTACGGCGGATGTCAATATCCCGGAGGACGAAATCACCCGTTACCTGTGGCAAGGGGCCGACAGCCTTTCCTGCTATGACTGCCCGGTAACCTTTGTTACTCCTTCAGCTTCCGGCTTGTACCAGGTGCAAATCACTGACCTGAATGGCTGCACCGCGACTGACCAGATACAGCTCATCCTGAATAAGCAGCGGCGGGTATACCTGCCCAACGTCTTTTCGCCCAACGGCGATGGCGCCAATGACATCTTCTTTGTGCAGACCGGACCGGAAGTGGTTAAGATTGAAGCCTTCGAAGTGTACAGCCGCTGGGGAGAGCCTGTCTTCACCGTTTTCAATGCTCCGCCGAACAATCCGGTCTACGGATGGGACGGACAATACCGGGGCGAGTTGCTGAACGGAGCGGTCTTCACCTGGTTTGCCAAGGTGGAGTATGTCGATGGCGTGGTGGAGCTGTTCCAGGGTGATGTGGTCCTGATGCGGTAATACGGTTTTCAGGGCTCCAGTTCAGCTATTTTTTGCTGCAGCCACGCCTTGTTGAAGACCGCCCCCGCCTCCCGGGTATCTTTCTGCAGGCGCTGCCATTCCTTGTGGTAGCGCCTGTTGTTGTAATAACCTTTATTTTCACGAAGGACCGCTGCCCGCCGCGTCAGTTTGAAGAGGTTGTAATACCCCTGCCGCCGCCCGTCTGCCATCAGCTTGTTGCGGACGAGGTATTGGCGGAAGGAGTCCACGAGTGCGTACAGCGCGCTGTATTCTTCAAGGTCGTAATAAGTCCGCAGCAGCAGAGCCTTAGCGCCAAGGCTGTACCTTAGGTCGCTGTATTCCACCCGGGTGAGTAATGCGAGGACCTTGTCGTACTCCTTTGCTGCATAATGATAGGAGGCCAGGTTAAACCGGTAGGCATTGTCCCGGGCACCTTCAGGCAGCAATTCGCGGTAGTCCTCGATAAAATGGTACACCCAATCCAGAGCGTTGAGGCGCAGAGCGGTGGTGACGATGTTTTTGTAATGCCATTCCGACAACTGCCCGTCCTCCAGCAAGAGCCCCCTGTCCAACTGCACCTGGTACAACTGGAAAATTTCCTGCAAAAACTTAGCCTCTCCAGTATTGATTTTTTGAATACAGTAATTCTGAAGGTAATTGTAAATATTTTTCAGCTCTTCGTCCGGGAGGTCTTCCTGTTGGCAGCTCAGGTGGTGTAGCACGCCGTAGTAGTAGTCCTCTCCGGCTTTGGTAATCATTTGATAAAGCTGGTAGTAAATATTGATGGCTGGTATGGACTGATATCTTTCCGGATCTTCTTCTACTTGTTGCAGCGCCACCGCAACCATAGCGTCCTGATAGGCGACCTTGAGTATCCGTTCCCGTACCGCCATTTCGCAGGCATCCCTCAGCTTTACCGACAAAAAATAGTGATTCAGGTAGAATTGCTTGTCCTGCAGGCTGCTGTCCCGGCGGCGTTCTGCAACGGTCGTGAAGAAGTAATCTGACTCTGTTGCCAGCTGAAACCGATGATAGTACCAGTCTGCATCGCGCTCCCGCTGTTGTGCGGCATTGGCTTCCGATTTGGAAAGGGCTTTCTCAAACCATCGAAGTTGCTGCCGTTGCCGGAGCTGCCCCAGCAAAAACGGGGTGCGGGCTTCAGGTTTTTCGAGGAAGCCCTCAATTTCCAGGAATAGTTCCAGCAGCCGTACGGTGTAGGTGAAAATAACTGCTAACTTAGGCTGATCGTGAGGCGTGCCCGGGAAGAGGGCCTGGAAAAGCTTTTCGCGCTCACATCGTTCCTCCGTGAAGTCAGGATAAGCCGCGCTGAGGTACTGTACGAGCAGGCGTACCCCATCGTGCTTATTATGGTAGGGTGATTCCGCAAATTCCCGGAAACGGGTCATCTCCCGCCGGGACAGGCTTTGGAGCAGCTGAATGAGTTTATGTTTATGCATGCACTAAAGATAAAAAATCCAAAAATGCATGGCTTTATTTTTGGGTTAATTGTTTGTTTTAAAAGGCTTTAGGGGTTGGATAAGTGAAATTTTGCAGATTAAAAAATCCAAAAAAAGACCAAAAATGTACTTGTTGCCCGGCAGGAGGTTTGTCATTTTTGTATTGTGATCGAATCCAATCAACGGACCTCAGCGAAACTCATTTAAGATGAACCGAATCCTTCAATCCATGAACGCAAAGTACTTTTACCTGCTACCGCTGCTGTTTAGCGCACTCAGCCTGCCTGCACAGCAGGCTTGTCTAGATTTTGAAGATTTCCCCGCAGGCCCTGCCTTTGGCCCGGTTTTAAACAATACGCCCGGCGATACACTCTTTGAACAAGACGGGCTGATCGCCATTGCCCGCAAAATTGAGTACCTCAATGGCAACACCGGCTTCGGCAATGCCGCCATTGAAGGGGCAAACGTGAACTGGCTGGACGGGAATTTCCTGTTCATGGGCAATAATGCCCTGGAGTTGCAATACCCGAACGGCGTGCAGCAAGTTTGCTTCGATTTCTTTGATGGGGGAGGAGAAGAGAATTTTTCTGTCAACGGCAGCGATGTGGCCGTGCTCACAGGCTTCCCGGATATTGCCGGTATGGACTTTCCGGGGGTAGAGGTCACCGTTACCCTCGACAGTAGCAGCAACAATACCTTCCTTTCTGCGGGGACCGTTTGTATTACCGGCGAGGTCTTTAGCCTGCTCGTGGGAGGGCAGGAATTTGGGGTGGACAATGTCTGCGCCACTCCTTTTGATAACCCGAATACCGGTGATTGCCTGGCGTTCGAAATGATGGATACCATGGGCTATGGTGCTCAGGCGGGGACGCCGCCCGGCACGATATTTTATACTGAATCTGATGTGGCAATGCGTCTCGCTCCTGTTCAAACCCTGTTCTGGAGCAGCGTGTACGGCGATTTGCGGGTCCGTCAGGCTGCTGACTTTCCGGATTTCACCCAAGCCTCCGGGCAGTTCCTCGAATTTGCCAGTATTAACTCCATCTACGATTTTACCGCCTACTCTGAGCTGGTGGAGCAGGTTACAGTCGATTACTACTATGCTCCCGATGGCGATGGGACCATCAATTTTGCGGCTAACGGTGCGGCCCTGCTGATTCAGTTTGTTCTGGAGCCCGGGTTTTATCCACTGGCTCCCGGCGTGACGCTGGAAGTGGTGCCTGACAACAACATCAACAGTTCCGGGCAACTGATTTTCGAGGGCAATGTCCAAAGCCTGCTCATTGGTGGCGTTTCCGGGCTGCATATTGATAATGTCTGCATTAATCCACCGCCGCCCTGCGCCCTTCAGGAGCTGATTGTTCAAGCCGGTGATTGTAATCCCAACGGTGTTTTTGAAGTCACCATTGATATTGAATACGATGGGCTGCCCACGGATACCCTTCAGTTGTTTACCAATGGCAACTACCAGCTGTATGCCGCAGGTGATTTTCCAATAACGCTAAGCCCGTTCATAGCCCCAACTGATGAAATCGAGTTCAAGGTCTCGGCTTTTGGTCAGCCTGATTGTTTTCTGACGAAGGTGCTGCCTGCACAAGATTGCGGCGCGGATTGCACGCTGGAAGGCATTGTGATGGAGGGCGGCGTTCAGTGTTTCCCCGGCGAAGATATTTACACGATCATCCTGGTTGTCGAAGGGGCGCAGGAGGGGGATACCCTGACCGTTTCAGCTCAGGAAACCAACTACCTGGAAACCCTGATCTACAATGGCCAGCAGTTGGTGCTTGATCTGCCAGTGCCCGCTGAGCAGTTTGAAGTCCTAAACATCTGTGATTTTAACGGAAACGCTGATTGCTGCAAGGAAATCAGCTACGATGTAGGCTGCGCAGACTGTGTTTTTGACCACCTCAGCATCGGCTTTCTACCCTGCGATGGGGACTCCCTCTTTTACTTCGAGCTCGGCTTTGACGCTCTTGGCAACCTCCCAAGTGAATCCTTTAAAGTAGAAACCTCCAACGGGTTCCTGGAAACCTATGCCTATGCCGACCTGCCCGTAACGGTAGGCCCGGTGCTGGGGTACGGTGAGCCCGTAACAGTTTGGGTGTACGACACCGAAGGTGACTGCGGGGCTTCCCAAACGATCATCACGCCGGACTGTGCAGATGGCTGTGTGCTGGAGGGATTCAATTTACTGGTCCCGGCTGCCGGGTGCAACAACGATGGCACCTACAACATCCCGATGACCATTGATAATGCTCAAAACGGTGATGTACTGCAAGTGACTTCCCTGGCGACCGGCTATTCAGAAACATTGACTTATGGTGAGCCCTCACCATTCACCTTACAGCTATCAGGCTGGCCCTCCCCCGGGTCTGGAACAGATAGCTTGTCGATTTGCTTTGCCAATCAGCCGGACTGCTGCGCCTATGTTGACTTTGAAGTGCCTTGTGACCCGGTAGACTGCGGTTTGGAAGCGGTAGTAGAGGTGATTGATTGTCAGCCCAATGGAGTGCTTACTTTTTCCGTGACCACTTCGAATGCCAACCCTAACGGCGGGCCATTCGTGATGATCAGAATCGGAAATACTTTCTCGTATGGCCTGGTGGGCGTCAACACTACTGTAGAGGTAGGGCCGTTCATTAATCCTGGTACCGATGAGATTATGGTTTTGGTCGAGCAATGGGCTAATCAGTCGCCCAATAGTGTTTTCTGTGAAGTCGAAGTGCCGGTAGACGTGAGCGGTTGCAACCCCGACTGTGATATTCCTGCTTTCAATGTCTTCGCGGAAGGCTGTACCGGCATTTTTGGCAGCTATTCAGCATTTATAGGCCTGGACGAAGCCGCGCTTGATGGAGCCCCTATAGATATTTATGTGAACGGAGACCTTCGCTGGAGCGAATACACCGGAGGAGACCTCAACCTTGATATTTGGGCCATCAACCCGGGAGACGTGCAGGATGTGATCTCCATTTGTTATACTGAAAACCCGGAGTGCTGTATTTCCAAAGGAGTGGATGCTATTCCCTGCTACTGCTCAGATATCCTGAATATTGTGGCAGAAGCTACGCCTTGTGACGGGGACAGCTACTATGTGGAGCTTGATTTAGTCGCCTCTGACTTTGGAGATATTTTTATTCTTGAAGTAGACGGTGCGTTTTACGGATCCTATACTTTTTCAGAATTGCCACTGACTATAGGGCCATTTGAAGGGAATGGAGCACCCCTGAACCTATTTGCTTATCCGGATGGGGATTGTGAGCCTGCGGAAACAATTATAGAAACCCCATTTTGCAATCCGGGATGCGACATCCAAGCCGTATTTGCCGATGCAACAGACTGTAATGACGACGGGGAATACAACCTTGTCCTCGACCTGGAATACAGCGGGGTGCCTACCAGTTTCGAAGTATCCATACCCGGGCTGGGCTACAGCGAGGTATACGGGCTCAACGACTTCCCGGTGACCATCCCGGGGCTGCCCGGCGATGGAGCAACCTATCAGGTGAATATCGGGGCGACGGACTGCAACGCCTTCACAGAAAAGCTTTTCGATGCGCCGGCCTGCAATGTAGGCTGCATCTTCAACAACGTCATCGCCGAGCCTCATCCCTGCGAGGACGGCACCTTCCTCGTTGACATCGAAGTGCAGGTCAATGATCCCGGTGACCTGGGCTACTTCATATTCGCGGACGGGGAAATTTTTGGTCCATTTGACTACAGCGAGCCTTTCGTGACCCTCGGTCCCTTTGCCGGAGACGGGGTGACGGTCTACGATTTCCTCATCCTCGATTTTGCCAATCCCACCTGCTTTGGTTATGTGGAGGTCGGGCCAAAATCCTGTGATAACGGTGGCGATTGCCAAATCCTTGAGCTTGCCGCAACGCCCCAGGATTGCAATGGGGATGGCACTTATGATTTACTGGTAGATATTGCGGTCGAAGAACCGCAGAACGATTTACTGTTTTGGTTCTACCTCAATGGCGACTATATCGGGCAAAGCACGCTTGCCGCCCTGCCGGGAGAGCTGATTAACCTGGAGCTGGTCAATACAGAAGAAGTCACTTTCAAAGCCTGCATTTTTGATCAGCCGGATTGCTGCAAGGAAGTCGTTTATACCCAGCCAAACTGCCAGGGCGACGCCTGTCTGATCGGGGATGTAACGGCTGATTTTGCCTTCTGCGATGAAGAAGGCTTTTATATGGAGCTCGATTTCGTGTCGGGCAATCAACCGGAGAACGGGCTCTACAAGATCTTCGGTAATGGCGAAATCTATGATACCCTCAGCTACGGCGATGAGCGCCCGGTAGTGGTGGGCCCGTTTGACCCGTTCACGGACAATATTTATGAATTGATTGTGGAAGACCTGAGCGGAGGAGACTGCAGTGGTTTTACCGAGTTTGTCGCTTTTGACTGCCCGCCGGATACCTCTTCGTGCTTAGACTTCGAACCCTTCGCAGGTTTCCAGAGCCCGCCCGGTGACGGGACCGGTGAGCTGCAGGAGGTGGGCACACAGGGTGGGGTATTCTTTGGCTATTCCCTGGGTGATTTCTGCCTGTGTTCCATGGAGGTTGTCGATTCAGAAGACTTGAACTTCTTCGATCCGGCAGAGGGGCAGGTCGTCGAGTTCACGGATGCGGAGCTGTACTTCGAATTCCCGGAACCCGCAGGTGAGGTCTCCTTTGACTATTCCACACAGGAAACGGAGGTTTACCTGACGGAGGACGACTTCAATGTGCTGACCTTGCTCGATACCCTTACGGCCAATACCCTCGTTACCCTGCCGAATGGCAATACCATTAAGCGCATACCGTACGCCAATACCAATAACTTTTCGGAGGCTTCCCGGATCGTGATTACTGGCGAAGTGACGGTCATGAGAATTCTGGGCACCGGCTTCCTGGATAACCTCTGCTGGTCTCCGGCTATAGAAGAAGTCTGGCCCGGCGATGCCAATGCCGACAACCTGGCCCACCATATTGACCTGCTTTCGATCGGGTTAGGCTATGGCGTATCTGGCCCGGCGAGAGTGGATCAGGATAACTCCTGGAGCCCCACCGTATCCATGAATTGGGACAGCACTTTTGCTGATGGCACCAACTACAAGCATGCGGATTGCAACGGCGATGGGATCATTGATGAGGCCGACCGTATGGTCCTGATGGATAACTATGGCTTATCGCACGGTGTGCCCGAGCCGGTTACGGAGCTGCCAGGCACTGACCTGGACCCACCGGCATTCATTAATTTCCCGGCGGACCAGCCCAGTGGTGCGACCTTCCAGGCCCCCATCCTCATTGGTTCAGCCAATACGCCTGTGCAGAATGCTTACGGTGTAGCCTTTACCGTGCAGTTTGACCCCGAGGTCATCAACCCCGATGAGATCGAAGTGGTGTACCCCACAAGCTGGTTTGGCGAGCCCGGGGTCAACACCCTCACCGTTGATAAAGTCTACCCGGATGGGCGTATTGAGATTGCCATGACCCGGATTGACCAGAACAACGTCTCCGGGCACGGGCAGGTCGCCTACATCATTGGAATAATCGATGATATTGCCGGGCTTACGGAATCGGAAGTATCTGTAGAGAAAACCTTC
The DNA here is from genome assembly GCF_000759025.1 of Phaeodactylibacter xiamenensis. Classification (GTDB taxonomy): domain Bacteria; phylum Bacteroidota; class Bacteroidia; order Chitinophagales; family Saprospiraceae; genus Phaeodactylibacter; species Phaeodactylibacter xiamenensis. The sequence continues at coordinate 98,278 of NZ_JPOS01000075.1, forward strand.
TGTATCGACCTGGAAGAGAACCGCCTGCCAATTCAGGGGCAGGAAACCATCTTTAAGGTTGTTTCCAATGAAGAGGCAGACTCCGGAAGTGGCGTATTCACCCTCTTCCCGAACCCGGCAACCGATTGGGTCAACATCGTCAGCCCCCACGGGTTTGAAGCCGATCAGATACAACTGCTCAATATGAACGGGCAGGAGCTGCCGGTGCAGGTGGAAGACAACCGGCGCCTGTCGCTGGCGAATCTGCCATCGGGCGTTTACCTGGTCCGGATCACTACCGGGCGGAGTATTGTCCACAAGCGGGTCGTCAAGGAATAGAGGCAGCCGGGGTTAGGCACCGGGTGCAGGCATTGTGCCCGGTGCTTAATTCAACCTTACCCTTCAACCGAGTTTATCAAAAGTGGCCGTTCCTTACAGCAGGGAGCGGCTTTTTTGATGGGCAACAAACTACTTCGGGCTTTTGCTGTTCTCAAAACGGACGCAAATACCAACCAAGAACATGAAGCATTGGACACTCAAAGGGAAAACCGCAATCGTTACCGGAGCCAGCAAGGGCATTGGGAAAGCCACTACAGAAGAGTTCCTCGCCCTGGGCGCGGAGGTGCTGTTCCTGGCCCGCTCCGAAGACCTGATCCGCGAAGCTGAAGAAGAATACCAGCAGAAAGGCTACAAAGCATTCGGTATGGTAGCGGATATAGGCGAAGAAAAAGAGCGTATAGCCATCGTGGAGCGCGCCGCTTCGCTCTGGGGCAAACTGGATATTCTGGTTAATAACGTGGGCACCAACGTCCGCAAGCCCACCCTGGAAGCCACCTTTGATGACCTGCAGCATGTAATGGACATCAACGTGGGCACCGCCTTTGATCTCAGTGTCCGGCTGCACCCGCTTCTGTTGAAGGGAGAGGGGCCCAGTATCGTAAACGTAGCCTCTATTGCCGGCAAAACCGGTGTAATGTGGACCACAGGCATCTACGCGATGTCAAAAGCTGCGATGGACCGGATGACCAAGTACCTGGCCGTGGACTGGGGCAAGGATGGTATTCGGGTGAATTCAGTAGACCCCTGGTTTATTGCCACAGCACGGGTGGACCGGGTGTTGAAAATCCCGGAGAAAGTCCAGCGCATTAATGACGCCACGCCATTGGGCAGGGTAGGGGAGCCGGAGGAAGTCGCGCGGACCATCGCCTTTTTGGCTATGCCTGCCTCTTCTTACCTGACGGGGTTGAATGTGCGTATTGATGGTGGTTTTTCGCAAGTTGGGATTCAAGGTTAATCCGCTTTTTCCCAACTCCAGGTGATCTCAGCGGCTTTTTCCAGCATGATTTTGACAGAGCAAAGTTTCTCCATAGACATGCTCACCGCCCGCTCAGCTTTATTATCGGCAATATTTCCGTAAAGCGTATAGTGCACATGGATGGCTGTGAAGGGAGATGGTGTTTTAGTGGTATCCCGCTCACCAGTCACCGTTACCTTAATGTCACGCAATTCCTGCCGCTGTTTACGCAGTAAATGGATGACATCGATGGCGCTGCAGCTGCCCAGGGATGCCAATAGCATCTGCATAGGCCGAAGCGCCTTGTTGTGCCCGCCGATGGAGGGAGAGCCATCGGTTTCGACGGTTAGGCCATCTTCATTGGCGGCTTTCAGGTGGAAGTCATCGTCCAGACGGGTCAGTTCTACTTTCATAGTGAGGTCAGTTTTCCAAATAAAGGCTGCAAGATGCGGATTGGTTGGCAAAAGGGGAAGGGATTTTCGTTCTTTGCAGAATAAAATGACGAAACATGGAAGGAATCATCCGGGAAGCCTGCGTGGAAACCCTGGAACAGTGCCGCCGGGCTGAGTCGCTTGGTGCTGATCGCTTAGAACTGTGTGCCCGGCTGGACCTGGGCGGGACCACGCCCGACTGGCAGCTGGTAAAGGAGGTATTGAAGCAGGTGCAAATACCCGTAAAAGTCATGATCCGCCCCCGGGGCGGCAACTTCATCTATACCGAAGTTGAAGTGGCACAAATGAGAGCCAGCATTGCCCGCTTCCTCGATTTGGGCGTACCAGGGTTCGTTATTGGCACCCTTACGCCTCAGCATCAGATAGACCTCCCCCTGCTCACCACCCTGTGCGAAGCTATGGAGGGCCGGCCCGTCACCTTCCACAAAGCCATTGATGAGGTACCCGACATGGAAGCCGCTGTCGGGCAGCTCAAAGCCATTCCTAATTTGAAGTACCTTCTGACCTCAGGCGGTGCCCCCACGGCACAGACAGGTCTGGGTCAGCTCCGCAAGCTGTTGAAGTGTGCTGCGCCAGAAATAACAGTCATCGCGGCAGGCAGCGTTACGAATACCAATCTTCAGCAATTCCACCAAGCCTTAGGCGGCAGCGAATACCACGGGCGGAAGATTGTAGGTGAGCTGTAATCAAAAAGCCCTGCCGCTCATTCGAACGGCAGGGCCCTCGTTCAGCCTGAAGACAGGCTGGTATAACTCCTTAATTCATCATCAAATTTACTTGTCCCACCAAACCGGTACGGTGAAGTGATCAGGGAAGTTGGTTCCCAGACTTTGCCGGTTCAGTGCCTCCTGCATATTAGGATTAACGCCCAGCTCACCCTGAGGCAGTACAAGACGTACCGGTATAGTACCCCCTGTAACGTTGTTCGGGTAGTCAACCGGAGTCAGTTCAGGATACCCTGTACGACGCCAGTTAGAGAAGGTCTCATACTCATTCAGGAAGGTAGCGGCCCAGTACTGCTCACCGATTTGCTGCATGGCATTAGCTTCATCAAATGGGTTGTCAGCAAGGTACTGATCGATTACAGCATCCTCTACTACGATAGAAGCATCGAAGCGCTCCCAGTTCTTCATAGCAGCGCGGATACCATTTTCGTAATGCTGTTGTGCACTACCAGAGTGCCAGCCACGTACAGCCGCTTCTGCCAGCAGCAGTTCAGACTCAGCAACAGTGAGGAACATCATAGGCGAAGAAACCTTTACGATAGCCTGATTGACTGTACTGAAATCATCTGCAGAAGTTCCGGTTGGGTTGTCCAACAGCGTCTCGGTGTCCAGTCCGTTAGGCATACCATTGTGCTCGGTACCATTTACAGGCAGAGTACCAATGATATCCAGACGAGGGTCGTTGTGGTCTTTCATCCAGTTGACGAAAGTTGCGCTCAGGCGTGGGCAACCCTCACCGGCAGAACCGTTAGTCAGGTCAAGGACTTCACCGATACCGTTGCGGTTAATACCTTCCGGTCCGTTGGTGTGCTCAATGAAAGCATCTTCACCAGCTTGCAGGGTACCGCCCTGAATGGCTTTCTCTACCCACTTCTGTGCTTCCGCAGGGTCAACTTCAGACATCCGCATGCCGAGGCGGAGCATCATAGAGTAGCCGAAGCGGCGCCACTTGGCAGGATCACCACCATAAAGGAAGTCTGCAGAGCCAAAACCACCTTCGTCGCTGATCTGAGCAATGCCTTCTTCCAGTTCCTTGAGCATATCCTTGTAGATAAACTCCTGTGTATCAAAAACCGGGAAGTCAATACCCTCAATGAAGCCTTTTCCAGCTTCAGAGTAAGGGATGTCACCGTAAATATCCGTAAGGCGGTGGAAAATCACCGTACGCCAGATGCGAGCCATGCCCAGCATCGTCTGATCCCCGGCAGTACCGGATTCAAGCGTAGCAATGAGATCCTGAATATCCTTAACCGCTTGTGTGTACTGACGGTCAAAAAGAGAAGAGGAATACCCGGCGTTGTAGAAATACTTATCACCAGACCAGTAGCCACAAGTCGTAGCCAAGTGCTGCATCATGGTAGAGGAGTAAATCAGAACGGCACGCCAGTTTTCATAGCGTTCACCTGAAGTACGCAGTTGAATCCAGGAAAACTGGAAATTCGGATTAATCTCGATGGCCGCGTTGGGGTTGGTGTTCAACTCCGCAAAGCCGTCATCACAGGCCGTGGTGGTCAGCATTAAAGCCACCGCCACAAGGGTTATATTTCTAAAAAGTTGTTTCATTTTAAAAAGTTTTGTCAGTGAACAGAGGATTAATGCTTAGAAACGGACGCCCAGGTTGAACTGAATGGAGCGCGTTGCCGGCACACCAAACATTTCAAGTCCTTGCGCATTGCCTACGTTGTAAGTAGATTCCGGATCAATATTGTCTGCAGCACTGTACAGAAGACCTACGTTACGTGCACCGATACCAACGTTCAGGCCGCTGATTGGCAGGTTGGCAATAACACTTGATGGCAGGTTGTAGGTAAACTGAACCTGACGAAGCTTGATGTAATCAGCGTCGTAAACAAACTGCTCTGTGATGCTGTAAATCCGACCATAGTAATCCTCCACGTCCTCTGCGGGAATGGAGCCAATACCTGTTTCACGTCCTTCCAGCGTTTCTTTATGCAGACCACGCAGGTAGGCAAAAGCGTTGGTAGCAGAATAGATTTTACCGCCCCAACGGGAGTCAATCAGGAAGTTAAGGCTAAAGTTCTTGTAGCGGAATGTGCTACCAAAACCAACCATGGTTGGTGCCACGCCTGTACCGAAGTGGGTGAATTCACCCTGCTGAGGAAGACCATTGTCGTCAAGAACGATTTCACCTGCCTCGTCGCGAACGTATGCAAAACCAGCTACCTGGCTGTACGGCAAACCTTCAACGTGCTCGATGTAAGCAGAACGCGTCCGGCTTTCATCACCACGGATAGTTTCTTCGTCATTTTCCGGATCAAGCAGGCTAACCACTACGTTGTCGTTGTAAGCATAGTTCAGGTTGATATCCCAGGTAAAGTCCTGTGTTTTGATAGGCGTACCCGTCAGCAAGAGCTCAATACCTTTGTTGCTCATTTCCCCAAGGTTTACAATCTTGGAGCCGAAGCCAGAAGTAGAAGACACTGCGGCGCTGATGATGTCGTTCTCTGTAGTTCGGTCGTAGTAAGTCAGGTCAATGCCCAAACGACCGGTAAACAGGCGCATATCCAAACCGAATTCCAATTCCTTAGTTAGGAGCGGGATCAGGTTAGCGTTAGGAATCGAGCCGTTGGTAATACCACCGAGCGCTTGTCCCAGGTGGCCCTGTCCGAAGATTCCATAGGTCAGGTTCAACTGATAAGGAGAAGCCGCCACACCAGGACCGGATCCTGTTGCATAAGACGCACGAAGCTTCAGGAAGTCAATAGTTCTGGGCATTACAAGCAAGTCAGAAAGTACAGCACTCACACCTGCAGAATAGTAGCCCTGATTGTTATCGCCTCCTGCACCCTCGATTGGTGAAGTCAATGTAGAAAACCAGTCGTTGCGGTAGGTACCGTTTACATAAAATGCCCGCATCAGACCAACCTCAGCAGAGCCAAACAGGGAGTTCACCTGCCATTCGCTGAAACCATAGTTTACAGACTGGTTTTGCAGGTTTCCAATCGCATGGAGGAACGGAATATTGAAGTTGTTTCCAGATCCGCCCAAAGACTCAGAGAAGTTACGCTGCTGGTTGCCACCTGCAAAAACGCTAATCGAGATGTTATCCGTTAAATCCTGATCATAACCAAGCAGAAGCTCCGTGTTCAATTCCTGTACCTCCCGCTGCCCTTCAGAAAGCTGGCCACGTGGGCTGTAAGCAGTTCCGTATGGCGTCAGGTTACGGGTACGGTTGGTGAAACGGTCTAAACCAATACGGCCACGGGCGTACAAGCCACCAACGATGTCGTACTGTAGCTGCACCTTACCCATCAGGCGGTCTTTCTTGCTGTCGTTATCGAATTGATGCGCAGCCCAATAAGGGTTAGTTACGAATACGTTGTCGTTGAACTGCAGCTCTGTGCCATCTTCTCCGGCACCCAGCTTATTAGGGTCCCCCTGAAGTGTTTCCACATCTATAGTAGCCGGCAGTGACCACGCTGTGTAGTTCGCATTACCTGGAGAGTCGGACAGACGAGGGCGGTTGTCTGCTTGCTCATGTACATACATTGCGGAAACCGAGGCACTGAAACGCTCGCTCAGCTGTGCGTTGGTACGCAGAGTGAAGTTGCGGCGTGTCAGGCCAGAGTTTGGCATGATGTCGCTGTTGTCCAGGTTTGAAGCGGAGAAACGAAAGTTTACCTTGTCAGAACCGCCAGTCAAAGTCAGCGTGTTGATAAATGTCAGACCTGTTTCATAGAATCGGTCGATGTTATCACCTGCATCCCCATATGGACGCTCCACACCATCGAATTGCATGACGTTGCGGTTGGCATCAAGTGGCTCGCCCCATGCATAAAGTTGCTCTTCCAGCGCCTGGTCTACAGTCGTAGGAGCCGTACCGTTACGGCCATGGCCATATTCCCGCTGGAAGTCATAAGTGTTGATGAGAGACTCCGTCCGTACGCTGGAGTTGAACTCCACACCGATGCCTTTGCGCTTCCGGCCGCTCTTGGTGGTAATCAAAATTACACCGTTTGCAGAACGATAACCATAAAGTGCAGCAGCGGAGGCACCTTTAAGTACAGAAATGGTCTCGATATCCTCAGGGTTGATAGACGAGATACCGTCACCTCCGTCAGAACCACCCCACATACCCGCAGAGCCAAGGTTGGTGTTGTCGATAGGAATACCATCCACAACGTACAACGGCTGGTTGGTACCGGAAAGCGAGTTGTTGCCACGGATGACTACCCGTGAAGAACCCGCAGCACCTGTGGAAGTAGTGGAGACGTTTACACCCGCTACTTTTCCGGAAAGGGAATTAACCACGTTCATCTCACGTGCTTCGGCAAACCCGGCAGGGTCTACTTCGGAAACGGAGTAGGTCAGTGCCTTCTTTTCCTTTTGAATTCCAAGTGCCGTAACGACTACCTCATCAAGGTTAACACCCGCAGATAGTTCTACATCAATCTTGGTTTGACTGCCCACCGCCACTTCCTGTGTCTCGTAGCCGGTGTAGCTGAACACCAAAGTGGCATCTTCTCCAACTTTAATGGAGTAGTTGCCGTCCAAATCGGTTAGCACCCCGTTTGAGGTTCCTTTCTCGATGATGTTCACCCCGATCAGGGACTCACCATCAGAGGTGACCGTACCCGTGACGGTCTGCTGTGCCACCAACGGGAACGCCAGCAGCATGGCAAAGCATAGGGTCGTTAGTAGTTTTTTACTCATTGTTTTGAATTTTGTTGATCACAATCATGAAAATTGGTTACAAGGCTTAGTTGATGATATAGTCGCGTTTTCATGACTTTGGGGATACTAAAATAGCAAACCTACCGGTCATGCCAGACAGGTAATGTTCGATGGGAAGGCAGGAAAACTAAAGGCTAAGTCAATTAACCGCCGTTTTTTGCCTGTTTCAGATTTGCGGTTTACAGATAGGTCAAAAAGCTGGAATTTCCTTTTGGCAATTTTGCTTCCTGCCCCATTTTATCGCTTTCCGGGGACTAATTTATGCATAATTGTTAGATTCGCACAATAAATTTGAGAAAATTGTGTGCGCACACAATTTTCAATATGCAGTAAAGTAACTGCCGGTTATTGCCGGAATCTGCCTGTTTGTGCCTGCTTATGCGGGAAATACAGTAAACCGGGCTTTGTCAGGCTCCCGTTTGAGCCAAAACCGCTGCATTCCTTTTATCAAAAAAACAATTAAATAAAATGAAAAAAAACTTAGCCTGTTACCTCATCGCCTGTTTTGTTTCCCTGCTGATGGGATGTTCCAACCCTGATGCTCCGGTATCTGACCCGGTGTACGATGTGCTTGTTGTCGGCGAAGGCACAGGAGGCACTGCCGCCGCCATTCAAGCTGCGCGGTCCGGTGCGCAGACAGCTTTGGTCAATCCGCTGCCTTGGTATGGCGGGATGCTGACTTCAGCTGGAGTGAGCGCCATCGATGGGAACCACGAAATGCCGGCAGGGCTTTGGGGAGCATTCCGGTCTGCCCTCTACGACTACTACGGCGGTCCGGAAGCGGTATTCACGGGCTGGGTGAGCAATACGCAGTTCGAGCCGCATGTGGGGGCTGCTATACTGGACTCCATGATACAAAAGGAAGCCTTGCTGACGCCTTTCCCATCTGTAAGGTGGGATTCGGTCTGGCGCTCCGGTGACCTGTGGGCCGTCCGTACCGTATCCGAATCCGGAAGCACACAAATTTTAAAAGGCAAGGTCCTGGTGGACGGCACTGACCTGGGAGATGTGGCGGCAGCTGCCGGTGCGGGCTTTTGGGTGGGTATGGACAGCCGGTCCGAAACCGGGGAAAGCATGGCGCCGGAACAAGCCAATACTATTGTGCAGGACCTGACCTATGTAGCCATTCTTAAAGATTATGGAGAAGGCAAGGCTCCGCTGCTGGAAGCGCCTGAAGGGTACGACCCGGAGGAGTTCTTCTGCCTTTGCCGCAAGCGTTGTGATGACCCGGAGCGTATTGAGTGCGATAAAATGCTGGACTACGGCAAGCTGCCTAATAACAAGTACATGATCAACTGGCCGATTATCGGCAATGATTATTATGTGAACGTGATGGCAATGACCGAAGAAGAACGGGCGGCGGCTTATGAACAGGCGAAAAATCAAACCCGGCAGTTTGTATATTACCTGCAGAACGAGCTGGGCTATACCAACCTGGGCCTTGCAGACGATGAATTCCCCACTCAGGACCGTATGGCACTAATGCCCTATCACCGTGAAGGCCGGCGTATCAAAGGGTTGGTGCTCACGACTATCAATCATATCAAAAGCCCTTACGATAACGATCCGCCCCTATACCGGACGGGTATTGCTGTGGGGGATTACCCGGTCGACCACCATCATGAGAAAAATCCGGAAGCTCCGGAGATTGACTTTCCCAAGGTACCTTCCTTCAATATCCCGGCGGGCAGTTTAGTCGTTCAGGGAGTACCCAATCTGCTGATGGCCGACAAAGCCATTTCGGTAACCAATATCGCCAATGGCTCCACCCGCTTGCAGCCGGTGATCCTTCAGGTAGGGCAGGCGGCTGGCCTGATGGCGGCAATGGCTGCTCAGCGAGGGCAGCGTGTGTCAGATTTGCCCGTGCGCGAAGTGCAGCAGGGCGTGCTGGAGGCCGGTGGTTACCTGATGCCTTACTACGATGTAAAACCCGGCGATCCCCACTTCGAAGCCATTCAACGGATCGGTGCTACCGGTTTGCTGGCAGGCACAGGCGAGCCTTACAAGTGGGCCAACCGCACCTGGTTCTACCCGGATTCTATCCTGACAGACACTGCTCTGGCACAGGGCCTAATCCGGCTGGGCGTGGAATGGAACGAAAAGACCGACGGGGCTCCCGTTACCTTAGCTCAAGCCAAAAACGCACTGGTCCAACTGGCAGGGGCACTTTCGCTGGAGGTTGCCTGGCGGGGCAAACCTGATGCATTTGAAGCGGCTGTGGCAGAAGTGGATAAGGCTGCCGGGCTCAACCTGCCTGAAGCAGAAGCCCCAATCACCCGACGGCAATGGTCCGTGTTAGCGGATGAGCTGGTACGCCCCTTTCAACAGCTACCGGTTACGTTTGAAGGGGGACTGAATAAATAATTTGATTAGCCTCAGCCTGTCAGGTTGGGGCTAATACAGTTCTTCAAAAAAGGACTCCTGCCTTTTCAGCCCTTCATAAAAGAAGAAGACTTCGCCCTCCAATCCGAGCGAGCGGTTGTGTTCCACCATTTGGCGGAGCAGGGTGTCGGAGGCAATATAGTCCCCGACTTTGAGCAGGATACCGGGGGCGAGCAGATGATGGTGCTCTGGCGCGACCTGTTCATTAACGATGGCATTGAGTGCTAAGCGGTAGGCTTCAATATCGTAGCGGTAGACCTGCGGGCAGATTTCATCCACCCAGCCATTTTTTACCCATGTCGGCCAGTCCTGCAGGTATTCGAATTTACTCCACGGATAGATGCTGGGGGAGAAGGACAGGGTCAGCGTGCTGTCCAGGGCCCGAAGTTCCCGGCTCATCCGTCCCATGAAGTCGTTGAGACGGTTGGCGCGCCAGTCCACCCAGGCTGTATCCTTGTAATTCATCGGCGGGCGCTGCCCATCGTGTTCTGTTTGGTAAGCGGCTACCGTGAGGCTATCGTACCCGGCCAGCGAAGGCAGAGCGGGCAGTCGGTCGTCGCCCTGAATGCCATCTACATCGTACTTTTCCACTACCTCTTTTACCAGGCTAAGCACGAAGTCCTGCACTTCCGGATCAAAAGCGTTCATCCATTGAAACCCATTTTTGGAGACGATCTGCCCGCCGAAGTCCCGGGCGGCCCAATGTGGCTTTTGCCGTAGCAGGTAGCCCCCCTCCGCTTCTTTATAAGAGCTGGCGAATCCAAACTCAAACCAGGCAACCACACGGATATTTTTAGCATGAGCGAGGTCAATCAGCTCCTGCAGCGGGTCGCGCCCTTCGAGCTTGGGGTCAATGCGTACGCCAAAGGTTTTTTCCATAACTGCACTGGGGTAGAGGGTGTAGCCCCGGTTCCAGGTGACGGTATAAATGGTGTTGAAGCCCAGGCGGGCGCAGTGCTCCACTGCGGCTTCCAGCCCGGCTTTGGAAAAGAGGGCGTCACTGTCTACGTTGGTCAGCCATACGCCGCGGGTAGGGTGGGGAGTGGGCTCCGCTGCCTCCTGAGTTTTGGAGTTGGAACAAGCGGTCAGCGCCAATAAGGTGAGAAGGATTGGCAAGAGGGTCTTTGTCATCCGTTTTTTGACAAAGCTACTAAAGGTTTTTCGAACACCGGGGGCACGCTCTGACTGCTATAGTCCTGACGGAGGCGGTACCTTCCCCCGGTGTTCTCGGTTGGTCTTGTTAGGACGCCCGGCGAAGGGACCGGCTTCGTTGTTCTCAGCAAGGACGCCCGGCGAAAGGAGAGCGCCGGGCGTCACCACCGGGGGCACGCTCTGACTGCTATAGTCCTGACGGAGGCGGTACCTTCCCCCGGTGTTCTCGGTTGGTCTTGTTAGGACGCCCGGCGAAAGGAGAGCGCCGGGCGTCACCATTACTTGCATTTTTACCGATGATAAAGTATTTTTATGTATCTAAATCTCTCTGTTATGGAATTCTACAATGACCAACTTTTCCATATTTACAACCAAGGCAACAACAAAGAGCGTGTGTTTTTTGATAGGGAAGACTATCTCTTCTTTATCTGGAAAATGAGAGCTTATCTTCCAGAGTTTGGAGATCTGATATCCTGGTGTTTAATGCCCAATCACTTTCACTGGCTGTTTTATGTGAAGAAGACTGAAGTAGACCGGATGCAATTTTTTGCAAGAGCGGGAAATGTTGAATGGAACCGTCGAGTTCATAAGTATGGCAAAAAGGCGAGGAAGGTAGAACGGAACTACTCCAGAAAAGACGGTGCCTCGCCTCTGATAACCCTCAATGAAGCAATCGGTATACTCCAAATGTCCTATGCAAAGGCCTTCAACCCAAGACGTAATCGTACGGGTAGTTTATTTAGGCAGGACTGCAAGGCAAAAGATGGGTGGATCGATGAGTTTATTACGGTGACTAATACAAAAGGGCAGCTTGATTCCCGCTTTTTACCGGGGAGTGGCTACGCTTTTCATTGTTTTCAGTATATCCATGAGAACCCTGTAGCTGGAAAGCTAGTGAAATCATCTACTGTTTGGGAGTATTCTTCTGCTAAAGATTACGCTGGGCTCCGGCGGGGGAGTTTATGCAATTTAGACTTTGGGAAGTACTTAATTGAGAATTGTTGAGCGCGCGGGGCGTCACCACCGGGGGCACTCCCTTCCCCCTGTGTTCTCGTTTCCTGTCAAGGACGCCCGGCGAAGGGAGAGCGCCGGGCGTCATCACCGGGGGCACTCCCTTCCCCCGGTGTTCTCGTTTCCTGTCAAGGACGCCCGGCGAAGGGACCGACTTCGTTGTTCTCAAACTACGTCGGACGGTGAGAGCGCCGGGCGTCCACACCGGGGGCACTACTTTCCCCGGTGTTCTCGGTTGGCCTTAGGAAGGACGCCCGGCGAAGGGAGAGCGCCGGGCGTCTACACCGGGGGCACTGCCTTCCCCCGGTGTTCTCGGTTGGTCTCAGCAAGGACGCCCGGCGAAGGGAGAGCGCCGGGCGTCTACACCGGGGGCACTGCCTTCCCCCGGTGTTCTCGGTTGGTCTCAGCAAGGACGCCCGGCGAAGGGAGAGCGCCGGGCCTCCTCAAAACCGCCACTGCCTGGTGACCTCCCAGCAAACGACTCCTACGCAGACCGCAATATTCAGGGAATGCTTGGTGCCATACTGCGGTACTTCCAGGCACCCATCAACCTGTTCCATTGCGGCATCACTGACGCCTTCTACTTCATTGCCGAAGACCAACGCAACTTTCTGATCCTCCTGCCAGCGGAACTCCTGCAACCAGGTCCGCTCATCTGCCTGCTCTACGGCCAGCACAGTATAGCCCTGTCCCTGTAGCTGTTTAAGGGCAGCAACGGTGTCTTCATGGTAGCTCCAGCTGACCGATTCGGTAGCTCCGATGGCCGTCTTCAGAATTTCCCGGTGCGGCGGGCGGGCGGTGATGCCGCAAAGGTGGATGTGTTCCAGCGCAAAAGCATCAGCAGTCCGAAAGGCAGCCCCGACATTCAGGCCGGAGCGGATATTGTCCAGCACAAGTACCACAGGGGCTTTGGGCTGTGCTTTGAAGGTGTCGATATCAGGCCGGTTGAGTTCCTGAAGTTTGAGTTTGCGCATGAGGACTGTTTTTTGTTTTGAATTTTTTATCGAAGGAGCTGCACGCTTCCCCTCCAGATGCGGTTGGTCCCATCCTTCAGGGCAAGTACAGCCTGGTAAACGTAAAGCCCGTTATTACATGGCACTCCTGCCCGTTGGCCATTCCAGGTATCATTGGGCACGCGGGAACGAAAGACCAGGCCGCCCCACCGGTCAAAAACTTCCAGTTGGAGGACCTCCTGCACGCAAGGTCCGAAGAAAATCTCAAAGGTATCATTCCGGCCGTCGCCGTTGGGGGAGAAACCCGTAGGAGCATAGATATCCTCACAGGGCGGTATGATGACCCGCTGTTCAAGCGTATCGGTACAGCCGGTGAGGCTGTCGCGTACTGTAGCCAGGAAATTGGTGGTTTCGAACAGGGTCGCTGTTGGCTCGGGGCAATCACTGCAATCCAAAACATTATCGGGCTGCCAGGACCAAATCAGAGGCCCAACCCCGCCGCCACTCCCTTGCAACTGAACGGATTGCCCGGCGATAATGGTATCTTGTGAAGCCTGCACACTGGCCTCAAAATCAACGGTAGATAACAGCAATTGCACCACGCTGTCGCACCCCAGGCTGCTCAGTAGCGTATCGGTGTAAAAACCAGGCTTATCGTACCATCGGTCACCAACAGCAAAGGCCTGCCCGGGGCACAGGAAAGTATCCAGCAACACCTCGTCTCCAATGCCATCAATGATTTCAGTGATCAAAATGCTGTCGTTGCAAAATGGGGCACCTGGCAGAGTATCCCTGTAGATGCCGGGCTCTGGAAATTCCCGCCCGTCAATAATCAGAGGGGTACTGGTACACAGGGTAGCCGTCTGTTCCCGCACCGGATTACAAATGCGCAGGCTGATATCGTCTATAGCGAAATCATTGCCGCAGTCGCCAGGCGCAAAATTAACAATACTGAGCCGAACAGCATCCTGGTCTTCCGGCAGGGTGAATACAATGCCAAACCGGTTCCAGCTCAGGATAGGAGTGGTCGGTAAGTTTCCGGTCGAGAGGCTCTCCAGCAGCTCGTCATCTTCCGGGTCACGGAGCTCAAAGCGGATACTGGGCTCCGTGCTTTCCCCTCCGCATGCTGAGGGCGTAACCACATTGGTTATGTAGGCACTGAATTCATACCGGGTGCCGGGGCAAAGCTCGTCAATAAGAAGGCTGAAAAACTCACCCGGAGTATCAGCAGCATCAAAAAGGAGCATATACCCGAACCCGTCATCCGGGGTATTGTCCAGTCCATCGTGCCAGTTCGCACCATTGAGCTGAGTGCGGTTCGTGACCATGTAGGTGCCGGCCTGGGGGCTCCCGTCGTTGTAGCTGTAACTGGTTATGCCGGATGGCAGCGGTGGCCCGAAGTTGGGGCCCTGCCCAAAACCTTCGGACAGGGCGGCGGCACCGGGCTCGCCTTCGCATAATTGTGCTGCTGCCCGAAAAGGAAGTATCAAAAGGAGGAAAAAGACCCAAATTCTCATAATGGATTTATCATTTGCTTTCTCTCCGTAGCTTAGTACTATTGCCATGCTGCCACCAGGCTTACGCCTAAATTTAGTGTTGATCTTTGAGCTTTTCGGCAAGTTCTTTGTAATTGGGTTGCCCGGTACGTTGGTAGAGGTGTTGTGCCAGGGGTAGTGCCTTTTCCAGAAAGGGCACAGCTTCTTCTGCGTTTTTCGCCCTTTTTATAAAACCCAAATACGTCGTTAGCAAGTCATCTGCGAGCTCGATTGACTCCGGGTTTTGAGCTTGAATGGCCTGCGCAATTTCTAGATCTTTTAGGTAGTATTGGCGAGCTTCTTCTACATGCCCTTTAGTTTTTAGCTGCCCCAATTTATAGTACGCCACACTGAGGTCCCTTTGCAGTTGTTCGGACTGAGGGTTTTTTTTGGCGAGGGTTCTGGCGATGTCAGTACGCTCGTGGTACAGTTCTGCGGCGTCGTTGGTTTTGCCGGTCCGCATGAGGAGGTCAGCGAGTTTTTCAATAGCGACGCCGAGGTCCCTTTGCAGTTGTTCGGACTGAGGGTTTTGTTTGGTCAACCTATGGCTTAAGGAGAGGTCTAATTCGTAATATTGCAGCGCTTCTGCATAGTTTCCAACATCCCGGTGTATATCTCCAAGGTCGCTCAATAATGCGGATTGAAGGGTGCTCCCTTCTGGTGCATGATTCAGGGCTTTTTTTAGGTATTGAATAGCGCGTTCATATTTTCCAGCAACCCAATAGATATTCCCAACGGCCCGGAGTTTATCCTGCGGCCAGGCTTCATCAGTTGGGGGATATTGTTCTAATAATTCTACGGCTTTTCTTTGCCCATCAAATTCCGCATAGGCCTCGGCCAAGGGCAAGGCAAAGTCAATGGCAAGACGTTGGGCGGGCAGTCCGGCTTCTTCAGCTTCTCGCAATTGCCTTTTTTTTAGTTCTACTTGCAGTTCCAGCGCACGGTAGGCTTCCTGGCTGCGGTACTCCTCCTGAAAACGAGACTGCAGGAAGTCGTCAGGTAGCTCTATCTCGGCGGTTTCGTCGAAGTAAACCACCACCATACGCCTTTGAGAGAAAAGGTCGGTGGCCAGGTTGCTGATGCGGCGCAGCGTGGGCTCATCTACCCAAAAGAGGATGGGGCGCCCCAACTGCACTATGCCCTCCCTGGCGTAATTGAGGGATTGTACCTTGCCTTCCTCTGCCAGGTAGTGGGGGAGCCCCTGTACGATTAACCCCCCGGTTTCGCCCATCGCCGATTGGAGCTGAGACAGTATAGGGGAGGCTTGCTCTAATTGGCAAACGTTTGGTTGGGTGTGGTATTTATTTTTAGCGGCTTCAATAATGGCTTTCGTAGCCGCTGGCAGCAGGCGCTCATCCTGAATGCAGGCAAAGGCATACCCTTGCTCGTCTTCCCGGCTCAGGAAGCGGGCAAGTTGGTTGATCCGGCTGAAATAGGGGCGCTGTGTCATGCCAATAAGTTACGGTCGCGCAGCAAGGCTTTGACAATGGGATGCACATCGGTCCAGTCGCTGCCATTGTTGTAGGCTAATATACATAAATTGGAGCGTAGGTGCATGACTTCTTCGGTGTTGAGCACCAGCTTTTCTTCACTTTGAGCCAGATGAGTGAGTATTTCGAGGTAGGTCTCGGCTTCGTATAGCTTATCGCCGTCCCGGAAGTCGGCGATGTTGCTGTTGTAGTCGCGCTTCAGGCTGTTGAAAGCGGCTTGCCAGTCTTCCTCTTCAATGGTATCCCGGCCGAAATCGAGCGCGTTGTCAGCGGCTTCCTGTATCATCAGGAACAGATCGCGCAGTACGCCACCAGAATACCGGATCATTTTGTTTAGTAATTCGGGATTAGCAAACAACCGGTCGGCGTCCATACGGGCCTTAATGACTTCCTGCATCAGTCGTAAGCCTTCTTCAGAGACTTTCCCGTTTCGTTCAACCACCTTAATCATGGGCAGTTCGTAGACCTGGGTGAAGTGGGAACGGATTTGATTGTAACGGGTATTGCTGTAAAAAAGCGCAGCCGGGAAGGTGTAAATGACGTTGGTGCGGATTTGGGTAAGTTGACTGACGTAATTGTAAAACAGATCGTAAGAGCGGTCGGCCGGTATCTTGTCCAAATCTTCAAGAATAATGAGTAAATCCCGCTTGCCTGATTTTTTAGCCAATTGGATTTGAATTTCGGCTACCAAATCATTGCAGTGCCGGATCAGGTCAGACAAGCGGGGTTCAATCTCGGTTTTGAGCACCTGCTTAAACTGTTTACTGGTTTTCGCCGTTAGGCGAAACTTCCCAAAAAACTTGGCAAGCATAGAAGTACTTAGCTCCCCACCCATGTCCAATCCACCGCTGAGATTGTACTTTTCGCTTACCCGGTTAATTTCAGTGGAGGTCGCCCAGAGCTGTACAGACTTCAGGTACTCAGTACTAATCTTTAGCTTATCTTCCACCGCCGCCACAAAAAGGCGTTCCATCATGATAATAAAGAGCTCAATATATTCCAGGTTAACGGGGTCAAGCTCATCGTGTATAGAAATATTCAGCACTAAAAATTCATCGGTAAGTTCCTTATCCAGATAATTCAGCTCCGTACTTTTTCCACAGCCTTTGTATCCGGCAAAAAGGATATGTTCGTTGCGGTCAGGGTTGTTTCTCAGCAAACGCGCCATCCTGCTTTTGGGGTTTTTGCCCCGCACGGTGGATGCCTCCTTGTAAAACGCATCAAGGTCTTCCTTGGCAACCGGGTGGTTATTGAATGCACCGTAGATGTGCTCCAAATCCCCGGCGTATTTGAGTGGCATAAGTCTTTTTGTTTTGCTGAATCGTAAATATAGGTATTCTTAGGGTTTTCGGTACAACTGAACTTTTACACCTCCACTTCGCAGCTCTTTCTGTAATGTCCACTCTTCCCGCAACCGTTCCAACTCCCCATCCGAAAAATCATTCATCACATTGGAGTAAAGGATGTAGCGCTGTTTGGATAAATCCTTTGGCGCAAAGCCAGATGCCCTGCCGGATAAATCCTTGTAATACTGTGGCCCGGTTTCCGGGAAAGCGGTCCCTACCGTTTCCAGTGGAATGCCCTGTTCATCCAGGTACCCAATCATCTGTTCTTTCAGGCGGTAGTAAGGGAGGTGGGCGAGGGTCGTATCCCAGCTTTGGGCAATGTGGTCAGGGTATACCCAGAAGTGCCCGGTAAGCAACCCGGTGAACAACAACGCAAACAGGCGGTCCTTCCAGATACGGTTCCACGAGCTTTGGGCAATAGCCGTGAAGGCGAGGAGCAATGCTGCAAGCAATAAAGGTAGCAAATACCGGTGCTGCTGCAGCCCGCTGTACAACAGAAAGGTGGGCGTGAGCAAAACCAGGCAGATACCGGCCAGCCAGAGTGTACTTTGGACTTTTGGATGGCGGAAGGTCGTTGGCTTTCGCCAAATCACCAGCCCCAGGGCCACCCAGCTGAACACCATGCCATAATCGGCCAGCCGCCAGCCCAGGACCAGCCCGTTTTTGAGGAGCCCGCCGAGGCCCACCCGTGCAAAACTCGGTGCCCATTCGGAACCAGCATGGTAGCCAATCCAGCCTTTTTCCAGATAATGGTAAAGCAGGAAAGCCAGGGCCAGCAGCCCGGATGGCAGGTAGGGCGGGAGCGTTTTCAGAACACTATACAGGTATGTCATCGGCTTGTTTGCGGCTCGATTGAGCATTGAAAAGCGCAGATACAGCTCAAACAAAAACAAAATCACGACCGTCATCATCCCCCGGGTACTGACAGCAGCGAGCAGAAGCGCACCAAGAGCCAATGCCCAGTCTTTTTGGTAAAGCACACCAAATAAACCCAGCAGAAAGCCAAACGCCAGCACCACATCCGGGCTGACCAGCACCATTTGTGCCGACAAAGGCGGAAGTGCCAAAGCCAAAAGCGGAAAAACCCAACCCCAGTCCCCGGCAAAGTGCCGCCCTACCGGGAACAACAGCCCCACAATGCCTAGTACAAAAGGCAGCATTGCCCAGTGGCTCACCGCCAGCGATTTTCCAAACAGCATCCACGCAACCGCCAGGTACATCCCGAAAAACGGCGGGTGCCCGCTGTCAATGTCATCGGGCAGCAAGAGCTGAGCAAAGCCGGTATGGTAATAATGGTGCGCATGCTTGGAACCGAGTTGTATCGTATCCCAGAAAAATGGAAAAGGGCTGCTGTAGGCAATCCCCAAAACGGCTGCAGCCAGCAGTGCCGGCCGCAGCCACTTTTCGGTCCGGGTGGGCCGTACCAATTACTGCTCCGGATTGTATTTCCGGTCCAGGGCCGCTTTCACGAAGGCTACAAAGAGGGGCTGAGGCACTTCCACAGTACTTTTGAGCTCCGGGTGGAACTGCACGCCAACGAACCAGGGGTGGTCTTTGATTTCCACAATTTCCACCAGGTCCGCGTCCGGATTAATACCGGAAGCGATCATACCTGCCTTTTCCATGGCCTCCCGGTATTGGTTGTTGAACTCGTAGCGGTGGCGGTGGCGCTCGCTGACTTTCAGGCTGCCATAGGCTGCACTGGCTTTGCTGCGGCGGCGGACCTCACAGGGGTAGGCGCCCAGGCGCATGGTGCCACCTTTTTTGGTGATCTTTTTCTGGTCGGGCATCAGGTCAATAACGGGGTGGGGCGTACCGGGATCGACTTCGGTGGAAGAAGCACCCTCCAGCTGCATGACGTTGCGGGCAAATTCCACAACGGCGCACTGCATGCCCAGGCAAATGCCAAAGAACGGTACCTGCTGTTCCCGCACATATTTGATGGCATTGATCTTTCCTTCAATACCGCGCTCACCAAAGCCAGGGGCCACCAACACGCCGTCAAACTCCCGCAGCCGCTCAGCTACTTCCTCGGGCGTGCCTTCCAGCTGTTCGGAGTGAATAGGGTGGACTTTTACCTTACACTCATTTACAGCGCCGGCGTGAACGAAAGATTCGTGTATGGATTTGTAGGCATCCTGCAGCTCGTTGTACTTGCCCACCAGGCCGATGTTGATGGCGTAGGTAGGGTTTTTGAGTTTTCCCAGAAAGTTTTTCCATGCATTGAGCTGTGGCTCCTGCCGGTCCTTTAAGCGCAAACGGGTGATAGCTACTGTATCGAGCTTTTCGCGCAGCATCAGCAGAGGCACATCGTAGATACTCTCCGCATCGATTGCTTCAATAACGGAGCCCACATCCACATTACAGAACAGGGCCAGCTTACGGCGGATTTCCATGCCAATGGGGTGCTCCGTGCGGCATACCAGAATATCGGGTTGAATACCGGTGTTGAGTAGTTCCTTTACAGAGTGCTGTGTCGGCTTGGTCTTCAGCTCCTTAGCCGCATTCAGGTAGGGGATAAGGGTCAGGTGAATGACCAGGCAGTTGTCGGTGCCGAGCTCCCACCGCAATTGCCGCAGTGCTTCCAGATAGGGCAGGGACTCGATGTCGCCCACCGTACCGCCCAGCTCGGTAATCACAATATCGTATTCATTGGTCGCGCCCAGGAGTTGCACCCGCCGCTTGATCTCATCGGTAATATGGGGAATGACCTGCACGGTTTTGCCCAGGTAGTCGCCTGCCCGCTCCTTCTCAATCACCGTCTGATAAATCCGGCCGGTGGTCACGTTATTGGCCTGGGAAGTAGGCGTGTTCAGGAAGCGCTCGTAGTGCCCCAGATCGAGGTCCGTTTCCGCCCCGTCATCGGTCACATAGCACTCCCCGTGCTCATAGGGATTGAGCGTGCCCGGGTCTACATTGATGTAAGGGTCGAATTTTTGAATGGTCACGGAGAAGCCCCGCGCCTGCAGCAGTTTAGCCAGTGAAGCTGCAATAATACCTTTACCGAGGGAAGAGGTGACCCCGCCCGTAACAAAGATGTACTTGGTCATTTGAAATTACTTTGGTAGATGCTGGTTGCCCAACAGGTTGTTTTGTTACGGGGTACAAAGGTAGGGAAAAGGGGCGTAGGATGGGAAGATTCCGGGCAGTAAGTGAAACGGGATGTGCACACCAGGCACACATCCCGCTCCAACGGTCAATAAATCAATTGATTATCCTTTCTTGGGGTGGACCAAAGTCATCTCCTCGACCAAATGGCCGGCACCGGCAAATTTGTCGATGACGAATAAAATGTAGCGTGCATCCACCATAATATTACGGCAGATGGAGGCATCGTAGTTCAGGTCGCTCATCGTACCCTCCCAGGCGCGGTCGAAGTTGAGGCCGATGAGATTGCCGTAGGCATCAATAGCCGGGCTGCCGGAGTTGCCGCCCGTAGTGTGGTTGGTACCGATAAAGCAGACCGGCATTTTGCCATCCTCTCCGTAATCGCCGTAGTCTTTCTTTTGGTAAAGCTTCCGCAGGCGCTGTGGCACGTCAAATTCGTAGTCGCCGGGCACGTACTTTTCCATGACCCCATCGAGGTAGGTGACGGGCTCGTAGCGCACGGCATCTCGGGGCTGATAACCGTCGACTTTGCCGTAGGTAACGCGCAGGGTGCCGTTGGCGTCCGGGTAGAAGCGGCGCTCAGTGAAAACGTCAATTTGCGCGCGCATGTACTGCTGCTGAAGGTCATCAATTTCGGCTTTGATGTCCCGGTATTTGCCCGCCACATTATCATCGTTATAATCAGAAATAGCACGGGCCAGCGCATAGGCCACATCATTTTTGATGAGCTTAATCAGCGCCTCCGGGCCCTCTTCCATAGCCAGTTCCAATACGCCCGGGCGGGCCAGCTTGCTTTTCAGATAGATCATGGAGGCCAGCTTATCAGCATCCTTGCCGGCTTCCACATAGCGCTCTACGGCAAATGGCGCCTGATGCTCATCGGAGATTTCTGTAAAGTAGTAATCCATGAGCGTGGCGAAAACGCCCTGATCCACCGAAGGCTCATAGTCTTTATAAAAATCCTCTACAAAATCTTCAAGGCGGCCCATTCGGCTTTCCACCATTGGTGCTCCGCTGGATTCATACATTTTGACAACGCTATGCAGGGTGTTGGCCAGTCGGAACAGCTCAATATTGCGCCCGGCGATTTCCCCCACTGCGGTATTGGTCGCGGCGTAAGGCTCAAGGTCGCCGTACAAGCGCTCGAAGCTGCTCAGCAGGCTGCCGTACTTTTCACGCCATTCAGGATTGCCCATTACGCGTTCCCTGAACTCTGCTTCGTAGGCTTTTTTGCGGCCTACGCCGTCCGTTGCCTTGATACCCTGATTCTCACCGATCCACTTTTTCCAGTAGTTGGCGATGCGGGACTGTTTGGAGGCGTACTTGATACGTACTCCCGGGTCAGCCTGCATAGCGGTATTAACGACATTCAGGGCACGGTCGCGGATGCCGATCCGAATGGGGTTGACCACATCCACCCGCTGCTCAATAGCAGCAGCCGGCAGGTATTCTTCGGTACGCCCGGGGAAGCCAAAAACCAATGTGAAGTCGTCTTCTTCCACGCCATCCAGAGAAATCGGCAGGTGGTGGCGGGGCTTGAAGGGCACGTTCTCCTCACTGTACTCTGCCGGCTTGTTATCCGGGCTGGCGTAAATGCGGAAAAGGGAAAAGTCGCCGGTGTGCCGTGGCCAGACCCAGTTGTCAGTATCCGCACCAAACTTACCAATTGATGAAGGTGGCGCTCCCACCAGGCGGATATCCCGGTAAGTCTCCGTGACGAACATGTAGTATTTAGTGCCCTCAAAGAAGTCGCGCACCATGGCTTCCTGATAGTCTTCCATTTTAGCGGCAGCGGTCACTTCCTTCGTGTTTTTGTCTACCCATGATTGCCGCATTTTGGCGTCCATATCTTCTGTGACGTTGTTCAGGACCAAATCCGTCACATCCTCAATACGGACGATAAAGGTGACGAACAGTCCGGGATTGGGGATTTCCTGTTTCCGGTTCATGGCCCAGAAGCCGTCCTCCAGGTAGTTGTTTTCCAGGGTGGAGTGGCTCTGAATCTGTCCGTAGCCGCAGTGGTGGTTGGTCAGCACCAGGCCCTGATCGGATATGACCTCCCCGGTGCAAAAGCCGCCAAAGTGGACGATGGCATCCTTCAGGCTGCCTTTATTGACGCTGTAGATGTCCTCGGCAGTCATTTTCATGCCCATGCTCTGCATTTCCTGCTCATTGAGCTGAGCGAGCAGCAGGGGCAGCCACATGCCTTCCGTGGCTTTTACGTAAGTGCTGAGGCTGATGGCCAGCAGCAGAATCCAAACATTCTTCATGGTTTTACTTTGGTTATGTTAGTCAACTAATTTCCCGAAAGTGCGCACTATGCCAAACAAGACCGCAAGCCCAATGACCAGCAACAGCAGGCAAATACCCCAGCCGCCACCTAAAAAGGTAGACAGCCCGCCTGCAACTAATGCCACCGCCCCTACCGTCAAAGCATAAGGCAGCTGTGTGCGCACATGGTCAATATGGTTGCAGTCTGATGCCAGCGAGCTGAGAATGGTGGTGTCTGAAATCGGCGAGCAGTGGTCGCCCAGCACCGAAGCGGCCAGCGTTGTAGAGATCACATTGAATAAAAGCTCCATAGCGGCCTCTGTTTCCACCCCCTGCGCAATACAAATCGCCCAGGTGGTAGGAATGGCAATAGGGTAGAGGATAGCCATTGTACTCCAGCTGGAGCCGGTGGAAAAACTAATCACTGCCGCCAAAACGAAAATAATGACCGGCATGACAAACGGGTTGATACTGTCCTGCAGGGCTGAGGTGAGGAAAGTGGCCGTGTGCAATTCCTCCGTGGTGGCCGCCAGAGACCAGGCCATTGTGAGGATGAGAATGGCCGGCAGCATAGCTTTAAAACCGGTGATCATGGTGGAAATGGCGTCTGCCAGCCCCATGATACGACCGCCTACAGTAAGAAGGATGGCGGCGATCACGCCCGAAAGGGAAGCCCACAGCAGAGCGACATAGGAATCGGAATTTCCGATCAGCTTGCCCACCTTCATCAAAAAGGAATCGCCCACATCCGGCAGGGCGCTGATGCTGCCCCACACTGCCCCCCAGCTTTGGGATGCCGGTGCCAGCCCCGCATCAAGCAGTTCGCCGTAAGTGCTTGCCAGCCCGGTATCAATGAGCCCGTAGAGGGTAATCAGAATGACCAGCGCAACGGGGATAACAGCATTGTACCACTTTAGCGGTGCCCCGTCAATGGGGTCCAGGTTTTCCATATCCTCCTCAGCTGCGGCGCTTCGCTTGGTGAACAGCTCGCCCGTTTCCCGCGCCCGTTTCTCCGCAGCGTACATGCCGCCGAAGTCCCGTTTGGTGTAAACCAGCATGAGGATGAAAGCCAGGGTCATCACCGGGTAAAAGGAGTATTTCAGAGAACTGATGAAGACCCCGTAAGGCGTCAGCCCCAGGTCCGTACCCGTTTTTTCGGCAATCTGTAGCAGTCCGTCATCGATATAGCCTAATTCAGCTCCAATCCAGGTGGTAATAAAAGCCACAGCCGCTACCGGTGCCGCCGTACTGTCTACGATGTAGGCCAGTTTTTCCCGTGAGACCCTGAATTTATCCGTCACCGAACGCATGGTGTTGCCTACGATGAGCGTATTCGCATAATCATCAAAAAAGATGGCCACGCCCAGCAGCCAGGTAATGAACTGTGCGCTGCGGGGGGAGCGGGCATAGCGCGAAAAAGCCAGGACCACCCCTGCCATGCCCCCATTGCGGGAGATAATGGCCACCATGCCGCCTATTAGTGAGGAAAAGACAATAATAGCCAGGTGCCCGCTGTCGGCCAGGGCCTGAATGACATAGCGCTCTACGACATCAAAAAGGCTCAGCAGGGTATAGTAAAGGGATTCAATGCGCATACCTCCGGCAATAAAGGCACCCACCCAAACCCCAACGAACAAAGAGACTATGACCTCCTTGAATATCAGGGCCAGCAGGATGGCGATAAGCGGGGGCACCACCGACAGCCACATCGGGATACGGCGCAGGCGGGGGGTGCCATCGTTGCGGGCAGACAAGTGATAAAGGCGGTAACCTTTGCCAGCATGCTGAATCAGCAGCAGTGCTCCGCGCTGGGACAGCTCAACCGGCAGTTTGGCTTCTCCCTGTATAAGCGGCAGAGTATGTTTGGTGCTGTTGATTTCGAGGGCGAGGGAATCCCCGCTCTGGGCCGAAGCGAAAACCAGGTGGTCCCGACCGGCACGCAGCTGGTAGTCTTTGCCGAGTGAGGGAGCCGTGCTTTGCCCAAAGGCAAATATGGTAAGCGCACTGCAAAAGAGTAGAAAAAGGTACCGGTAAGCGTTTTTCATGCTTGCTTTTTAATAAATTCAGCCGCCGTAAAGCAGGGGCAAAGCCATAACTCCTGCGCTGTATAACTGTTCTTAGGAAATAGAATTCTGAAAGGCACACAATTAACGAAGATTTCAATAAACGACCAATTCCGAATTATGAAAAGATTGGCACTACTGCTCGCGACCGTACTGTTACACGCCCTCTCGTCGGATGCACAACCCTATCCGGCCATTTCCTTCCCGGTAACAGTGGATGGGGAAGCAAAAGACCTGCCCTTCGCCGGCGGGCTCAACAATCCACAGCCCAACGAAGTGGACCTGAATCAGGATGGGCTCACAGACCTGGTGATTTTCGACCGCACCGGCAACGTCCTGCTGCCTTTCCTGAATACCGGAGGGGCCTTTGCTTACGCACCGGGCTATGCCCGCTACTTTCCGGAACTGCTGGGCGACTGGATCATTATGCGGGATTTCAACGATGACGGCATAATGGATATTTTCGGGCAGTCCCAGCGTACGGAATTCGTGCAGGGCGTTCTGGTTTACACCGGCTATTACGAGGACGGGCACATCGCCTTTGAGCGCCTGCCTCTGAAGCACCCCAATAACATCATCCCCTTTGTACTGTCCAATGGGACGACCACGCAGCTTTACG
This sequence comes from Phaeodactylibacter xiamenensis, assembly GCF_000759025.1. Lineage (GTDB taxonomy): Bacteria > Bacteroidota > Bacteroidia > Chitinophagales > Saprospiraceae > Phaeodactylibacter > Phaeodactylibacter xiamenensis. The sequence continues at coordinate 123,353 of NZ_JPOS01000075.1, forward strand.
TAAGTAACGTGGATTATCCGGCAATTGATGATCTGGACTGCGATGGAGACCTTGACATCCTGACCTTCAATCCGGCCGGTGGTTACATAGAATTGTACGCCAATCAGTCTATTGAAGAGGGGTACGGGCGCGACAGCCTCATTTTTGAACTGGTGGAAAACTGCTGGGGCGGTATTTTTGAAAACAGCATTGAGCAGGAGGTTGGCCTGGCAGAGAACCCCGGAGGCTGCTTTAGCTTACAGGGCGGGCTGACGGAGCGCCACCCGGGAAGTACCCTGCTCACTTACGATGCTGACGCGGATGGCGATAAAGATATGTTACTGGGCGATGTCACCTACTCTACGCTTAATTTACTCCGCAACGGTGGCAGTTGCGAGCAAGCCTGGATTACAGATCAGGAACTCGGCTTCCCTGTGAATGGAGTGACGGTGGATGTGCCGCAATTTCCGGTAGCCTTCCGGGCCGATATCGACTTTGACGGGCTTAAGGACCTGCTGGTTGCCCCTAATTCTGTCAATATTTCGGAAGACCGCAACGTGCTTTGGGCTTACCCGAATGCGGGGACCGCCGATATGCCGGATTTCCAATACCAACAGCGGGATCTTTTCGTGGAAGATATGCTCGACTTTGGTACCGGTGCCAGCCCCACCTTTGTGGATTATAATGCAGACGGGCTTTTGGACCTGGTGGTGGGTACGGTTGGCGCTTTTGAGCCCTTTGGCGAACGGGACACTCGTCTTTATCTCTTTGAAAATACCGGTACTGCCCAATCTCCTGCCTTCGAGCTGGTTGATGAGGACTACCTGGGGCTTTCCGTTTTCAACTCTTACACCAATTTTGCTCCCACTTTCGGCGATTTGGATGGTGATGGTGATGAAGACATACTGGTGGGAGAGGTGCTGGGCCGCCTTTTTTATGCTGAGAATATCGCAGGTGCCGGCAATCCGATGGTTTTCGGCCCCTGGCAGTACGAGTACATGGATATAGATGTGGGCAGCCTCTCCGTGCCCCAAATCATTGACCTGGACCGGGATGGGCTGCCCGATCTGGTTATCGGTGAGCGGACCGGCAATATCAATTTCTTCAAGAATATTGGAACGGCTGGCGAGCCCTTGTTTGATGCTGACCCGGACGCCGCCCCGAATATCCTTGCGCTGGGCAATATCAACACGGCCATCCCTGGCAGCATTTCAGGCTACTCTGCGCCGCAGATTATTGATCAGCAGGGGACCTATGTTTTGGTGACAGGCACAGAAGCCGGGCAGCTTGAAGTCTACAACAATATCGAGGGCAACCTGTCCGGCACCTTTGACCTGGATTCCGAGCGCATGGGCGATGTCCGCGTTGGGATTCGTACCCGTCCTGCCATAGCTGATATTGACAAAGATGGTAAGCTGGAAATGATCGTGGGCAACGAGCGTGGCGGTTTAAACGCCTTCCAAACCAACCTTTGGTTGGACAGTACCTCTCCGGTGGCAGAACCGGGCTGGGCAAGTCGGGTACAGGTATTCCCCAACCCGGCACGGCACGTACTTCATGTGCAGCTGGGGCAGGAGATTCAGGCTTCACTGGAGCTCATCAGTGCGGCCGGGCAGGTGGTTGCAACCGTGCAAAGCCAGGAAGCTACGGCACTATTGCCCCTGCAGGCTATTCCGGCCGGCATCTACTTTTTGCAGATAACAGCTGAAGGGCAGCGCGCTGTTCGGAAAGTAGTAGTCTGGTAACGCGCCCCGGCTACGCTTCAAAATTCAATTGAACCCTGGGCGGCTTATCAATGTAGGGGTAGGTTACTTTGGAAAGGTACAAACCCTCCGGATAAGCAGAACGCAAGGGGCGGGGCGGGTTGTGGTCACGCAGAGGCTGCAGGAAGTCATCCAGTGTAATCTGCTCCCAGCCTACCTCAAGCAGTCGGTGCACCAGAATGCGGATCATGCCTCTCAGAAAGCGGTTGGCAGTAAACTGCAGGCGTATCCGGGTCTGGTCTGGATTAGCAAAAATACGGACATCGCGCAGGTGGCAAATCGTGGTATTGTGCCGGTCGGGCGTCAGACAGTACGCATGGAAGTCCTTAAATTGTAAAAGTTGTGCTGCTGCGGCCTGCATACGGCCTACATCCGGTGGTTTCCGCAGGTACAGGGCGCTAAGCTCGCCCAGGAAGGCCTGCTTGCGGGTATTCAAAAGATAGTCGTACTGCCGGTCGGTGGCATCATAGCGGGCGTGGGCTCTGGGATGTACCGGTATGATATCAAAAATGGAAATCGTGGCCGGTAAATTCTTATTGAGGATGAACTTGAAATCGGTTCGCAGTTCCTCCGGTGTATCGAAATGAGCAAAATACTGGCTGGCATGTACCTGCGCGTCAGTGCGTCCACAGCCTATGAGTGAAATTTCATGCTTCAGGATACGTTGGAGAACCCCCTCCATTACCCCCTGCACGGTACGCACTTCACCCGGCTGCTGCTGCCAGCCCCGGAAATTATAACCCTGATATGCAAAGTGCAGAAAGTACCGCATGGAAATGGACGTTTTCCGCAAATGTAGCCAAACTGAAATGGTAAAGAATTGTAACTTTGGTAAAAAATGAGACTATGTTCCGCTCCCTACTCTTCCTGATCTTACTTTTCCCGGCTTTGCTGCAGGCTCAAAACCTGGACGAACAACTCCGCGCTGTAGAGGCTGAACTGGCTGCCCTGGAGGCTCAAAAGAAAGTCCTCAACGAGCGGCGGGAAGGCATTAAGCTGGAGCGCATTCAGCATGACCTTCAAGCTATCGGGCTACCCTCCGAAGATTACATTATGCATTCAGCCATGGCATTGGAGTATGCCGAGGCGCACGAACAGGCCGCCTGGGTAGCGCATATTATCCTGCCGGACGTCACTTCCGGCAACGTAGGCCGAACGAATGATTTCCGGCCTGACCCCAAAGTGGCAACCGGTACAGCGGTGGAGGAAGATTATTTCCTTAAATATCTGCAAGCAGACAGTACCTATGAGTACGATGGGTTTGGGTATGACCGGGGCCACCTGGCACCCTCTGCTGATTTCCGGTGGTCCGAAAAGGCCCTTTCCGAGAGTTATTACTACTCCAATATGTCGCCTCAGGTTGCGGAATTCAACCGGGAGGCCTGGGCAGAGCTCGAAGCCCTGTTGCGGGGCTACCTGTATGAAAACCCGGGCGTGCAGTTGTATGTCGTTACAGGCCCGGTACTGGAGCCGGATTTGCCGGTGATCGAGCGTTCTGTCAACAAGGTATCCATTCCGGAGCGGTACTTCAAAGTAGCGCTTGATTTGAAAAACGGGCGCGGGATTGGCTTCATTATGCCCAATGAAAAGATTAGCTATCCGCTGGAGAGCTTTGCTGTCTCTATAGATCAGGTGGAGGCCGTGACGGGGTTGGATTTTTTCAATAAGTTGCCTGAAGTCCAGGAAAATGCCCTGGAGCAAATCCTTGATAAAAGCGCATGGATCCCGGAACTGGCTGGTGGAGACGTGGAGCCTTTATTTCCACCCGACTTGCCACCCAATCATTTTAATACGGTACAAAGCCGGCAGTATATGGGCAAGGGAATGGAGATTAATGTATGCGGCACAGTTGTAAGCACCCGTTACAGCCGCAGCGGCAATCTTTGGCTGAATATCGATAAGCGCTTCCCCAACCAGATTTTTTCCGTTTTTATCCGCAAAAAGGACCTGCCCAATTTTTCATTCGATCCACAGATCGTTCTGGCCAACAAGAAAGTCTGTTTTCGTGGGGAGGTGGAGAATTTCAGTGGTACGCCCACGATGAACATCCACCTGGAGGAAGCCATACAGATTGGGGTGCCGGGGCAATAGCTTATTCGAAGCGGTCGGGGAAGTGCTCCCGAAGCACCCGGAGCAAATCCTCTTCGGTCAGTGGCTTATTAAGAAAACCGGAAAAATTGGGCAGGCGCTCTGCGCGTTCCCGGTCTTTGCTGAAAACGGAGGTGGTTAGCATCACAATGACTACTGCTTTTTGCGCCTCATCGGGCAATTGCTTGTAGGCTTCGAGAAACTCCCATCCATTCATGCGGGGCATGTTGATGTCGAGAAAGATGAGGTCAGGCGGCAGCTTGCCGGCTTCGCCCAGGAGGTATTCTATAGCGGCCTTGCCATCGGGCTGGTCTACAATGGTTTCTGCGACTTGTGCTTCGGAGATAATGAGTTTGTGCAGGTAATTGTCGGCCTCATTATCATCAACCAGCAGTATCTTATTCAGCTTTTGAGTCATATCCTCCTTTTTTAAGGTTGAAAAAGAATATAGTACCCTGTCCTTCTGTCGATTCCAACCAGATTTGCCCATGGTGCATCTCTACGATCTTCTTGCATTGAGCCAGTCCGATGCCTGTTCCCTCGTAGTCGTTCGACCCGTGGAGACGCTGAAAAATAGTAAAAATTTTACTTTGATACTTTGGGTCAATACCGATACCGTTGTCCTTTACCGAAAACTGCCAGTAATTCTGTTTTTCAGTTGCATGAATTTCTATCACAGGCTCCTCACCGGGTTTGTGGAATTTGATGGCATTGCTGATCAGATTTTGGAAGAGCTGCCGTAATTCCACCTTATAGCCCTGAAGGGTAGGCAGGTGGTTTACCTTGATCTTTGCCTGGTTTTTGCTGATGCTGGAGTTCAGGTCCTGCAGTATCTCCTGCAGCAGCACATTGCAATCAACCGTGCTGACGCGGCGGTCGCTTCCAATCTGACTGTATTCCAGCAGTCCTTTAATGAGGTTGCTCATGCGCAGGGAAGCATCGCCAATGAAGTTGAGAAACTGCTGGCCATCCGCTCCCAGCTGATCGTTAAACCGTTGGTTGAGCAGGCCGGAATAGCTCCGTATAGTACGCAGCGGCTCCTGTAAGTCATGGGAAGCCACATAGGCGAACTGTTCCATCTCCTTGTTCTTCACTTTTAGCTCCTGGGCAAACTTTTGAATTTCCTCAAGTTTTCGCTGTTCCGTGATGTTCTGAAAAATACCATGCCAAACCACCTTTCCATCGGGCTTTTGCTCCGGTTGGGAAATAGCCCGGTTCCAGTGCACTTCATCATTGGGATGAATAGTACGGTAATCAGCGAAGTATGGAGTCAGGTTTTTCCTGGATTGTTCGATCTTTTCAAGAAGGCCGGGCAGGTCCTCCGGATGAATGACCGAAAACCCTAATTCAGGTTGGGCTTTCAACAAGGCAGGGGTCAGGTTTTCGTGCAAGTCGTGAATGCCTTCGCTCATAAACGGGAAAGTAATTTTCCCTTCCGCATCCATTTCCATCTGGAAGATTGCACCTGGCACGCTCGCGGTTAGCTTAGCAAGTTGTTCCTGACTGGAGCGCAGTTTTTGGTCGTTTTTGGCCCGGGTAAGGGTATTCACCAGGACTTCGCTGAAAAGCTTAAGCAGCTTGAGTTCTTCTTCCGAGTAGTCGTGGACTTGTTTTACAGAATCAAAGCCCACACAGCCCAGGCATTCATTTTCCCGCATCATGGGCACTGTCAGCAGGCTTTTGATCTGCTGCCGCTGAAGGTCAGTCTTAGCGGTGCTTTCCTCCATCCTTGAGATATCGGGGATGATAAAGTTTTTACCCTCTACGTGGAGATTTATCAATACTCTATATTCCTCTATCGGGATATCCTGCAGGCTGTCTTTTACGGGCTCAATGGAATCGGCACACCACTCATGGGTATTGGAGGCTGTATTTTTCTCGAAGTCGTACTGTATCACATAAACCCGGTCCGCATTGACGAATTGCCCAATCTCTTTGAGGGAAGCCTGAATACGGTCGTCCATTTCCTCAATAGGGAAGTTGATGTATTCCGTGGCAATATTCATGAGCTTTTCCTGCATCTTTACCTGTTCCTCCAGTTCGGCAGCAGCGTGTTTAATGGTGGTAATATCCTGAAAAATACCTTGTATTTTTACGACTTTATCTCCTCGGATTATGGGCATTCCTGTTGCCCGAACCCATTTGCGGTTACCCTTGGCAGATCTGAATTTAAAGGTATGGTCAAACTTCGTTCGCTGTTTCAGTACCCGGTAAAATTCAGATTTAAGCTTTTTCTGATCGTCGGGATGGATAAACTGAATTTTTGTATCTTGATTTTTTAAAAAGTCATAAGATACTTCATGAATCCTGTAAACCTCGTCTGTCCAATAAGTCGATCCCGTTTTTAAGTCATGTACCCAGCCACCTACTTTGGCAATCTGTTGGGTTTCGTTGAGGATGGAGGTGGTAGCTTCTAACTCGAGTTCAGCATTTTTTCGCTCCGAAATATTCCGGATGAGAAAGGTTAACCGGTTACTGTCAGGGTTAAAGCTGTATTTGGTTTCTACCCAGCAGATTTCACCTTCCCTGTAAAGGAGCCGGTGCTCCAGGGAGCCCTTTACCTGAGTTTCGGTAAGGGCATTTTTCAGAAAATTTTTGAATTGTTCCTGATCATCGGGTGCGCAAAAGGAGGAAATGAATTGTCCTTCTGACTCCTGCAGGTGGTGCCCAAAGTTGGTTTCCCAGCTTTTTGAAGCATATAAAATACGACCATTGAAATCAGTACTTAGGACCACATCTCCTGATTGCTCAATCAGGAGTTTGTACTCGTTCTGGATTTTTTTTTGATCGGAGATGTCATAACCAATGCAAAGGATACTATCCGGTTGCCCATCCACGGTGGTTTGAAGGGAAAAATTCCATTTATTGGTTCGAAAGCTTCCGTCTTTTTGAGGTTTCCGAAGTTCTACCTCGAAGGTTTTCCCAGGATTCTGTATGCATCGACTGACGGTATTAATGCACTTCTGATGGTCTGCTGAGTGAATAGAAAGTAATGAATCTTCACCAATTGAAATATGCGGGAGCCAGTCAATGTCGTTTTTGTATGTATCATTAAAATACGTGTACCTTCCTGATAAATCCGTTATTACAAGGTAAAGTCCGGAATTGCCAAGAATAGCATCTAGCCGATTGTTTTCCTGCGAAAGCCGGATTTCAGTTTCCTTGAGTTTGGTGATATTGTTGTGCGCCCCCAGCATTCTGGTAGGGTGCCCGTTCTTGTCCCGTATGGCCATGCCCCGGCATCTCACCCAAACGGTGTACCCTTTTTTGTGCCGGTAACGGACTTTCTGATCATAGGGATGGGAGGGATCTGCCAGGTGGGCGGCCAGGTTTTGTTTGGCCAGTTCAAGGTCATCCGGGTGGATGAGGCTTTGCCACGCACTGACCTTGTGAGGCATCTCCCCGGGGCCGTAGCCCAGCGTTGTCCAGAACTTTGGGCTCATCCACTCCTCTTCGGGATTGCTGAGGTCCCAATACCATATTCCATCCAGGGAAGCTTCCTGCAGAAACTCGAATACATTTGGGTCGGACTGAATGAGGTTATATAACTCTTGTTTGAGGTAGTGGTCTTCCATGGCCTTTATAATCAAGAAACTTACTGGTAAAGGGGGGCACCAGTACTGGAGGTTCTGTGCAAATACTGATTAAATATAGGTAGGTTTCTTCATTAGTTGAGTCGAACAGCAATGATTTTGCTACAAGGCAGGTTACTTTTTTTTCTTTTTCCGCTTTTGCCCTGCCTCCAGGTCTTCTATTTCGGAAAGGATGTCTTCCAAACTCAGCCCGGCATCTTCCGAAAGCAGGCGGGTATTTTCGTATTCTCCCCGCTCCACATCCAGAATCTTTATGGCTTTGCCAATATAGCCTTCAATGGCTTCCAGGAGCTCCGTTTCATTGGGGCTGCAAAAACTAAGCGCCTGCCCGCGGGCCTTCCCCCGGCCCGTCCGCCCCACGCGGTGCACATAGTTTTCCGCCTGCTCCGGCAAATCGTAATTGATAACGTATGTGACATCAGGAATGTCAATACCCCGGGCACTTACATCAGTGGCAATCAGCACGCGAATCGCTCCTTCCCGGAATTGCTGCAAAACGGCGGAACGGTCTTGCTGATCCTTATCACTGTGAATAGTCAGGGCCTTAATACCTACCCGCTCCATGGCTTTGGAGACCCGCTCGGCGCGGACTTTGGTGCGGACGAAGACCAGAATTTTACTGTCCGGGTTTTCTTTGATGATCCGCTCCAGGAAAAAGCGCTTGTCATCCATTTCTATCGCCGCCACATAGTGGTCCACATTTTTGGAAACCGGGTCCTTCGGCGAAATCTGAATGCGGATCGCCTGCTGATTGATTAGCGCATAGGCCATTTTTTTGATGTGCAGGTTGATCGTGGCCGAGAAGAAGAGGGTCTGCCGTTTAACGGGCAGTTTGCGGTGCAGGTCGCTAATGTCCTGCAAAAAGCCCAGGTCCAGCATGTGGTCGGCTTCATCAAGCACCAGAATTTGAATGCGTTCGGGCCGCAGGTGCCCCTGACTGATCAGGTCGAAAAACCGTCCGGGAGTGGCCACGAGCACGTCCACGCCTTTTTTAAGGGCCTCAATCTGAGGTTCCTGGTCCACGCCCCCAATGAGCGCCATGGTTTTAACGAGCGTATGGGCGCCCAGGTCCTGAAAAACCTTGGCTACCTGAAGGGCCAGCTCGTGGGTGGGGGTCATGACCAGACAGCGCATCCCATCATCTCTGCGAGCCTGCTGTTTTTGTACATGCAGTTTGTGCAGGATAGGTATGGCAAAGGCGGCGGTCTTCCCTGTCCCGGTCTGAGCAACGGCCAGCACGTCCTCTCCTTTGAGAATCCCGGGGATGGACTTGTACTGAATATCGGTGGGCCGTTTAAGCCCGGCTTTTTCAATCCCTTTTTGTAGCTGTGGATGTAGGTTGTAGTCCTTAAACTTCATGTACTGCCTGTTTGACTTCGAAGGTACAATAAAAACTATTGGATTTCATGCCCCGGCTGTCCTGTAGTGTATGTCATGCCGCCGTCAGCTCTGATCCTGTGATTGTGGAAAACCCCGAAGAAGGCCTATTTTACCTTTCTAAACGAAAAAGCACCTTATGCAAATGATTCAAAAGTTAAGCTGGCTGTTGGTTTTCAGCCTCAGCGTTTTATCCTTTCCATTAGTTGGTCAGAATATCGACCTGGACCACTTTGAAGCCCTCGCCCCCCGCAGTATCGGCCCGGCAGGCATGAGCGGGCGGGTCACTACGATTGATGTAGTTAATGCTCAGCCCAACCGCATCTACATCGGCACCGCATCGGGCGGTGTCTGGTACTCCGGCAGCGGCGGTATCAAATGGGAGCCTGTATTCGAAGACGCACCTCTGCAGTCCATCGGCGCCCTGGCCATCAACCAAAATAACCCCGATGAAATTTGGGTGGGCACCGGGGAAGGCAACCCCCGGAACTCCCACAACAGCGGTGCGGGCATTTTCAAATCCATCGATGGAGGTAAGAACTGGAAGCGGATGGGGCTGGAGCACACCCGCACCATCCACCGTATCATCATCCACCGCGACAACCCGGAGGTGGTGTACGCCGCTGCACTGGGCTCCGCCTGGGGCCCGAACCCGGAGCGGGGTGTTTTCCGGACCGAAGACGGAGGGGAAACCTGGGAAAAAGTCTTGTTTGTCAATGACTACACGGGCTGCGCTGATCTGGTAGTGGATCCCTCCAACCCCAACAAGCTGATTGCTGCCATGTGGGAATTTGGGCGTAAACCCTGGTTTTTTAATTCCGGCGGCGAAGGCTCCGGTCTCTACGTATCTTTTGACGGTGGAGACAGCTGGGAAGAACGGACCTCAGAGGATGGCCTGCCAAAAGGAGACCTCGGGCGCATGGGGCTGGCGATTGCCCCTTCCAAGCCCAGTATCGTCTATGCGTTGATTGAAGCGAAGAAGAATGGGTTCTATAAATCCACCGATGGCGGTTTCAAGTGGAAGCTGGTCTCCACCGAAGATATTGGCAACCGCCCCTTCTACTACGCTGATATCTTTGCTGACCCTCAGAATGAGAACCGGATATTCAACCTCTGGTCTTATCTGTCCAAGTCAGAAGACGGCGGCAAGACTTTTGAGCTGTTCGGCCGGGGCACCCACCCTGACCACCACGCCTTCTGGGTTCACCCCGACAACCCTGCGTACATGATCGAAGGCAATGACGGCGGGCTGAATATCAGCCACGACGGCGGTGACACCTGGCGCTTTGTGCAAACCCTGCCCCTGGCGCAGTTTTACCACATTAGCGTGGATATGGACATCCCCTACAACATTGCCGGGGGCATGCAGGACAACGGTTCCTGGGTGGGGCCCAGCTCAGTTTGGGAGTACGGCGGCATTCAGAATACCGATTGGCAGGAGGTTTACTTTGGTGATGGCTTTGATGTGGTCTTCCGGCCCGATAACAACCGTTACGTATACGCTATGTCACAGGGCGGCAATGTGTCCTACATCGACCGGGAGACAGGCAAAAGCCGTTTCGTCAAGCCGGTACATCCGGAAGGGGAGGAGTTGCGCTTCAACTGGAATGCGGCGATCGCACAAAACCCCTTTCACGATTGCGGCATCTACTTCGGCAGTCAGTATGTGCACAAAAGCATGGACTGCGGCCTGACCTGGGCAATCATCTCTCCCGACCTCACCACCAACGATTCCACCAGGCAGCGGCAGTTTGAAAGCGGCGGGCTGACCATTGATGACACCCGGGCGGAGAACTTTACCACTATTCTGGCTATCGCTCCCAGTCCGGTGGACGAAGACGTGATCTGGGTGGGCACAGATGACGGTCACCTGCAGCTCACCCGCGACGGCGGCAAGAGCTGGACAGAGCTGAGCAGCCGTCTGCCCGGTGCCCGCCCCGGCAGCTGGATTCCCTACATCGAAGTTTCACAAAGCAATGCCGGTGAAGCCTTTGTCATCGTCAACGATTACCGCCGCAACGACTGGCGACCGATGGCTTATCATACGACCGACTTTGGGGCAACCTTTGAGCGAATTGCAGATGAAGATCAGGTGGAAGGGCACGCGCTGTCTATCGTGCAGGACCCCGACGCGCCCAATCTGCTGTGGCTGGGCACAGATTACGGATTATACTTCAGCCTGAACGGCGGAGGAGACTGGCAGCAGTGGGATCAGGGCTTTCCGGCCACACCGGTACGTGACCTCAAAATCCATCCCAGGGACAAAGATTTGATTATCGGTACTTTCGGGCGTTCGGCCTGGGTACTGGACGACACCCGCCCGATGCAGGAGGTGGCCAGTACAGAAGGCGGCGTTCTACAGGATACGTTCCGCACCTTCCCGGTCCCCGATGCTTATCTGGCTAATTACAAAAGCTACGAAGGCTCTCATTTTCCGGCAGATGGGGAGTTCAGTGGGAAAAACCGCTCGCCTTACGCCCGGATTACCGTTTGGCAAAAGCCAGCTGAAGAAGAAGCTGAAGAGGAGAAAGAAAAAACAGATAAGCAGGAGGCTGAAGCGGACACTCAGGAGCAGGGCCGGAAGCTTGGCAAGAAAGCCCAAATCGTCGTGCTGAATATGGCAGGGGACACCATTCGCCGGTTTTCAGAAAAGCTTAAGCCCGGTATGAACCGCTTTACCTGGGACCTGCGCACCGAAGGTGTGCGATTCCCCTCCCGGCGGGCTGCCAAGCCCGACAGCGATCCACCACGCGGGCATCAGGTGCTCCCCGGTGAATACAAGCTGGTCATCAGCAGTGGAGACTTTGCCGATTCCACAAAGGTAGAGGTACATGCTGATCCGAGACTGGACGTTGATTTGGCGGATTTGGGGGCAGAGCACGCGGCTTATGAAGTGTTTTATGAGATGGTGGAAGAAGCCGAAGAAGCTTTTACTCGTCTTCAGGAAGCTCAAAAAACCATCAAAAGGGTAAACGAAGCGCTGGTCCATGCACCAGACAGTACGCTTAAGGCAATAAAAGAGCAAGGCAAGGTCTTACGGGACAGCATCACGCAGCTGGAAGAGTTGTATATGTTACCGGAGGACTTCAAAGGTATCCGGCGGTCCACTGGCCTGCTCAACAGCACTTTATACGGCGTATATTCCTACCTGGAAGGCGTACAGGGAGCCTTATCGCCTATGGGCAGGATGAAGCTGGACCAGGCAAAAGCACAGGTCAGGGAAGTAACCGGTAGGATAGACAGATTTTTTGTCAGCGACTTCGCTGCTTACCGCAAAACGGTGGAAGCCGTGCCCTTCTCGCTCTTCAAAGAGTAGTGTTGAAGGCTTGAGCCAGAAAAGGAGAAGCCCGTCGGTGACCACTTCGTATTGCGTATATCAGACCGGCGGGGCTTCTTTTCGTTCAGGAATACTGCGGGAAGTTACTTTTTGGTGCGCTTTCCGCCTTTGAGCTCCTTTTGAAGCAGCTCCAGTTTTTCCCATTCTCCAGCGTTCGCCAGTTTGGCCTGCTCCATCCAGGTTGCCGGATCGTGCATTTTGTAGCGAGGGCCAGCTGTGTTCAGTACTTCCTGGACTTTTGTCTTTTTTGCAGTGGCGAGGTCATTGAATGTCTTGATGCCTGCTTCGGCCAGCAGGGTAGCGATTTTAGGGCCAATGCCTTCAATTTTTTTGAGGTCATCGGTTGCTGTCTTCTTTGCTGCAGTTTTCTTAGGCGCCGCTTTTTTGGCAGGTGCTGCCTTCTTGGCTGCCACTTTTACCGGTGCCGCTTTTTTGGCAGGCGCCGCTTTTTCAGCTTTGGCAGGAGCCGCCTTAGGCTGTTCTTCCAGCACTACTACAGAGTTTTCGATGCCAAAGTAAGGAGAAGGGATGTACCCGTCAGCCTGATGGTCATTTTCCCAGTACGCTTCGTCAATCAGGTAGCGGAACTGGTACTGACGGCCGGTTTCCAGCTCGAGTACGGCTTTGTACTCGTCCTTCGCGGCTTTCATTTTTGTAGCAGACTCCGGGCTCCAGTTGTTGAAGTCACCGAGAAGTTTTACTTCCTTAGCGCCGTTTACGGCGTGGGCAGGCAGGCTGAAGGTTACCTTGCAGGCTGGCTTAGTTTTCAGATACTGTTTCTTAAGCATGGTTATAAGTTTTTTGATAGTGTTTGGTTTACACTAAGGTGCAAAGCTATTACAAAAATAGCTTTAATTCAATGCCTGTACAAAGATAATTGCCTGATTATCAATAGCCGCTTGTCTGAGCTGGACAACAAAGGCATGGTCAGTAGAGGCAGGCTCGGAACAAAAAGTGCAGATTCTTAGCTTACTCCGTTTTCTTTTTTTAGGCGACCGCTCCTTTCCGAATTTACTACGGTTTTAAAAAAGTGGATTTAGCCCGGGCATTTCGGCCAAAAAATATTTTCTTATTTGGATTTTTTTTATTTAACTTTACGGTTGTCTTAACGACCCAAACGATAGTACACTACACAAAAACTCACCGGCTTCAAAGCCATTCCCTTTACCTACGACACTTAAAGGCTATTCATTTAGCCTCCTGTAATAGACTATACACCCTTGATTTTGCGGGAAAAGCGCCTAAAACCCAACACAATAGCGCTTACAGCCTGAGATGTAATTCCCCTGTGCCAATTGACGGGCTGTTGTTTTACGCAAATTATAATCCACCTGCTACTAGTGCCTCCGGCACTAGAAAAGCGTATTTTATTTCTTTCGGTCAAAGCCTTGGAATTTCCACTTCAGAGGCTTTGCCAGATAGGAATTGTAATATTCGGTAAAGTTTTCGATTCTGGCTATCAAGCTTTCAATAGAATCGAAGCTTTGATGATTAAGTGCTTTTCGCTGAAGGTGCCCAAACCAGTTTTCGATGGGATTGAGCCATGAACAGTGCTTAGGCGTGAAAAGAAATCGAATGGCATGATGGTCAACTTCGAGGAAAGCTTTACGAGTGCTCTTTGATTTGAGTACCCCACTTTTGCCTTTAACGCCCAAGTCTCCCACATAACCAATTTGAGAAGCCACCCACTCGACCAAAGATGCTGACATATGGGTGTTGAGCTGGTCAACAAGAAAGACGGCCTGTTGGCCTTCCTGCAACACAGCAGTAGTACGCTGAATAAAGCATAGAAAGTCCAGTTCGGTACGAGTAGGATGAATGCGGTAACTGATTAGTTGTCCGGTAGCGACATCCTGAGCCGCCATCAGCGTGGTAGTGCCATGGCGTTTGTATTCATACTCTACACGCCGGTCTCTGCCTGGCCTAAGAGGCTGGCTCTTACGCTCTAATGCCTGGATGCCTGTTTTCTCGTCTACACTGAACAGGCGTATGTCCTTGTTCAGCCCTGAGATGACCAATAGGATTAGCTTGCAGATCGTTCGTACCCGTTGGGCGAAGGCCTCCCAATCGTCGATGTGGGGGAAGAGCCAATAACGGTTCTTATGCGGACGTACCTCCCGATTTTTTTAAAATGTTCCTCACATGACTGGGGGAAATCTTATCTACTATTTTTTGTTCCATGGCCATTTGGGCGAGCGTGTCTCTAGTCCAGGCCCCTTGAGGAAGCCCATAATCAGAGGGCTTTTTACACGCCAGAGCGACAATTTGTTCCTTTTGCGCTTGAGTGATGCGTGGCTTCACCCCGCTACGTGCACGGTCAGAAAGGACTAAATCCATTTGTTTGCCTAGTTCATGGTCGCTGATTGGTTTTCCAGCGCAATCCACTTCCAGGGCTTCGAGCCGCCCCTGATTGTCTGCCCATCGAGTATACCAGCGTATGCCTACATCCGCACGCAGCCCTAGGTCCTTAGCTGAGCTAAAGGCACTTTTGCCCTCTAGCATACCGTGGAGGAGAGCATAGCGTTGATGCAGCCGATGGCTAAGATGACCTTGCTTTAGGCGTTTGCTTACCAACGAACGCTGTCTTGGACTTGCTTCTAAGGGTGGGAGTGCTTTTGCCATACTTGAATTATCTTTATGATTGAGCATAAAGATAATTCAAATACTATAATCTAGTGCCGGAGGCACTAGTTAAAACTGAAGCTGTAGCTGTTGTGCTGTAGCTAAAGTGCCCGCGCATGCGTGCCATGCCGGTAAAAGTCAGTCCTGCCTACGGGTCAGGGGCTGCACTAAGAAGTATTCTGCCTGCTTAGCGGCGAGGCCAACAACGATCTGGAGCTGAACAATACTACTTAAACCTAAGAACTCCAGCAGACACTATGAAATAATTTTAGCCGCTAATTCACGGATGCCTGTCTTGCGCAGTGCATCCGTTTTTTAGTCCAACCCACTGTAAAAGCTATGCCCCCGCATCCTCTTTGAAGTAAGGTGCAGGGGCATATTATCCGTTACCGGTAACCCGTATGGCGCTTACATGCTAAGCTTTTTGCGCAGGCTTGCCGGTATACCTTCCTTATGGAGCAGGAACGACAGGGTCTTGTAGCGCACGTAGTTTTTGCTCACGTACAGATAACCTTCGTAATCATTGCCCGTGCCCCAGGAGTTCTTCACGAGGTACCACTCCTTGCCGTTTTGATCTTTGGAGATGCCCACAATCTGCATGCCGTGGTCATCCGTGGTGGTATAGTTGTCGTAAGCTTCCTGACGCATTTCCACTGTGATTGCAGCTTCCGGCTTAGGGCCATTGAAGAGTTGTTCCCGCTCTTCGGCAGCCATATCGGCGTAATCCTGCTCGGGCACAAACGCAATACCATTCTTCCAGGAGAAGTACTTCTCGCTTACATCTGCTGCCCAGGAAATGGAGTACCCATTCTTCAGGGCGTGGTCAATAATCGTGATCATGTCTTCCATAGCCACGTTGTACGACTCCCCGTAGGTCCAGTTGTCCGGTACCAGTATGACACACTTTTCGTATAGAGGGTGGTGAGACCAGCTTGTGACCTGCACATAGTCCCCGGCCTCTACGCCCACAACTTCCTCTGCAAAGGACTTCGGGGTGTAGGTCTTGCCCATATACTCAAACGATTCCGGGTGTTCGCCCAGGTAAACATCCAGGACCTTATTGTAGGCTTCTTTCCAGACCGGAGAAAGTCGTTTGTTCTTATTCGCAATGACGGCATCAAGCATCCCCTTGAGAATGGCTTCCATTTCGCCGTGGCGGTTGTAATCGTAACCGTAGTTCAGGCCGGCGTAGGCAGACTGAGGCACAGCGCCGTACTTGCCGTACATATCGATCACATCCGGCAAGGCACCGCCCTGCCCGAAGTTCAGGTTGCCATGCAGGCGCACATAGCGGTCTGCTTTTTCTTCGTAGGTATTGCGCACGGTGAACATCTCCGCCAGGTCTACCGGTTCTTTGCCCATGCGGATCATTTCGGACTCCAGAAAGGAGTTAGAGCTGTAGCTCCAACAGGTGCCGGATGCGCCCTGATTTTTCACAGAGGTGCGCTCCAGGTCCACCACCGGTGTCCACTGGAAGCCGGCTTTGGCATTTTCACTTTGATTATCTTTTACCTTGTTGATGAGGTCTACCTGAGCGCCCGCAGGCAGAGCCAGCAGAAAGGCGAACAGGATAATCAGGATTGGATTGAGCTTCATGATTTATCTTTTGATGTTTCGGCGAAAAATAAGGAAATCTGCCGAAAAGACCTATGCATTTGCTTACCCCGCCCGCCTGTAAGCATCCGCTGCGGCTTACTTATGCTACTGCTTCCATCTCTTCTGACAAGGGGACTTTCGATTCCAAATCACATTCTTCATGCATGACAATGGTTGCGGCTACAGCTGCAATGAGCGGGGCGACCACCGGGCCCAGTACCGGCACCCAGAAAAGCAACCGGACAACGATGCCGATTGCGAGGTTGATGCCCAGGTTCTCTTTGGCTTGTTTAAAGCTTTCATTTATGCTCAGGCCGTACTGTTCCTGATAATTGTCCACCACCGAAAAGCCAAGGAAGAAGGCTTCAATCACAAAAAGAAATCCCGGTTTCAGGAAGTCCAGGAATTCAAAAACCCCGAAGAAAACCTTGACCGGTATGGCCACGAGCAGTGTCATCAGCCAGGCAAATCCACTGACGATCAGCATACGGATCTGCGCATTTAGAAAATCGCCAAATGCGGCCTTGCTGTCCCTGCCTGCAATAAGCCGGAGGGTCTGACGGGAGGCATGGAAAATGATGACCTCCAGCAGGACGAGCATGAGGAAGCGGCTACCGCTGTCCGTCAGAAAGCCGATACTGTTGTCGTAAAGATTTTGGGCAAAAGAGGTCACTCCGGAAAAAGACAGCGCTATGGCATTCTCGTTGAAGCCTTCGAAGAATTCCAGAGCATCGCCAATCATATTGAGCCCCACAAGGATAGCCACAAAAGTAAGGATACGGGAAAACCAGCCATAAGTCCAGAATCCTTCCCACACACGCTCTTTGAGAATAAACCGCACGGCAGCCGGAAAACTCACTACCGTATACCGGAATTGCTCTGCCTCTTCTTTATAGTCGATGTCTTTCCACTTCATGGTGCCGGGTTTGAAAGAAGTGTAAATTACAGAACAATCGGTCAACAAAAAAAGGTTTTCGCTGAAAGTGGCACGCTTTTGGACCAACAACCCAACCCTTTTGGGCCGGGCATACGACTCACACCATATACCTGTTACGGATGGCCTACCTTAAGTATCGTAAGGGGCGTTTCAGGCCATAGGCTGCGAGGCAATTCATCAACAGTAAACTAAACCGAAACCATTATGCATAAGTATCTTGTATTATTTCTGGCTACTGCCCTGCTTTGGGGATGTTCTTTAGACGAAAGCGATGAGCCCGGGCGGTACAGCGACAGTACCCTTATAAACGGTGTTAACGGAGCAGGAGGGCCTTACATTAACTATGATGTTACCGGTGAGCAGTACGCCGAAATCATCGAAAACCCCTTCATCGCCACTGCCGAAGAACCCACTTCCACCTTCTCCATTGATGCGGACGGCGCTTCCTACAGCAATGCCCGCCGTTTTCTGACCGATGGCATTATGCCGCCCCCGGATGCTTTGCGTACCGAGGAGCTCATCAATTACTTCGACTACGACTACCCCCAGCCTGAGGGCCCAGACCCGATCGGGCTAAACGGAGAAGTCAGCCGTTGTCCCTGGGCGCCGGCCCATATACTGGTCCGTATTGGCATAAAGGGTCAAACCATTGAGGAGGAGGATATCCCGCCTTCCAACCTGGTTTTTTTAATTGACGTTTCCGGTTCCATGGCGAGTGCAAGGAAACTGCCGCTTTTGCAGGAAGCCTTCAAACTACTGGCACAGGAGCTTACTGCCGAAGACCGTGTCGCTATCGTCACCTATGCCGGACAGGCGGGTGTGGCTTTGCCTTCCACGGCAGGGGATCAGACCGAGACGATTATCAACGCCATCGAAGGGCTGACCTCCGGTGGCAGCACTGCGGGCGCTGATGGCATCAACACGGCTTACGAAATTGCCCTGGATAACTACATTGAAGAAGGCAATAACCGGGTAATACTGGCTACCGATGGCGATTTCAATGTGGGGCCATCGAGTACAGAGGAATTGGTACAACTCATTGAAGAGAAGCGGGAGCAGGGCGTCTTCCTGACCGTCCTGGGCTTCGGTACCGGCAATTTAAACGATCAGCTCATGGAGCAAATCGCCAACAACGGGAATGGCACTTACGAATACATTGACAATCAGCAACAAGCGGAGAAAGTCCTGGTGGCGGAGCTCGGCAAGCTATATACTGTAGCCAAAGACGTAAAAGTCCAGGTCACCTTCAACACGAATTTGGTAGAAGCCTATCGTTTGATCGGCTACGAAAACCGTTTACTGGACAACGAAGACTTTGAGGACGATGAAGCAGACGGAGGTGAGATCGGTTCCGGGCAGGCCATTACAGCACTTTACGAAATCAAGCCAGCCGGTGGTGGTGGGAGCAGCTTTGGCGTGCCTACATTTACCATCGAATTCCGGTACAAAGACCCCACTTCGGATGTTAGCCAGCTGATCTTTTTAGACATCCCTGATCAAAGCGCAACCTTTGATCAGGCATCTGAGCATATGCGGTTTGCGGCTGGGGTAGCCAGTTTTGGGCTGCTAATGCGGGATTCAGAATACAAAGGGCAAACCAGTTATGATGAGATTTATAACTGGTGCTCCGGTGCAATGACTTACGACCCGGGCGGGTACCGGCAGGAATTGTTAGAACTCATTGAAAAAGCGAATGAACTTAGTGACTAATCGCCTACGGGCACTTCAAAGAAAAAAGTAGTGCCCTTGCCTTCTACGCTTTCAAAACCGATGCTGCCACCCAGCAGCTCCAGGTAGCGGTGCACGATATTCAGGCCCAGCCCGGTGCCTTGGATATTGACGGCATTATCGGCCCGGAAGAAGCGGCTGAACAAGTGTTTTTGGTCGCTCTCCGGGATGCCGATGCCCTCGTCCCGCACCTTAACTTTGAGCGTGCCTTGCTCAAGCCGGGCCGTCAGCCATACAGTCGAGCCGGGATCGGAATATTTGATGGCATTCGACAGCAGGTTGAGCATGATGTTTTTGAGGATTTTTTTATCGATCATCACCTCCTCGCCCAGGCCCTCGAAGTCCCGGACCACGCTTTGTTCTTTTTTCAAAAGGACATGCACATCATCAACGGACTCTTCGAGCAATTCCGGCAGGCTGACCGGAGATGGCACATTGCTGATTTTACCCTCTTCCAGTTTGCTCAGGGAGAGGAAATCGCCCAGGATGCCGGTCAGGTTGGTTACGGCAGACTGAATGCGGCGCAGGTGTTTTTCGCGTTTGGGCTGTTGGGTAGTATCCGTGTATAGCTTGACCAGTTCAGAGGAAGAAGCAATGGTCGTAAGGGGGGTACGGAATTCGTGTGAAGCCATAGAGACGAAGCGCGATTTGAGTTCGCTCAGTTCTTTTTCCCGTTCGAGTGCTTGTCGCAGTTCCTCCTCGTTTTGCCTGAGGGCTTCCTCTGCGGCCCGCCTTTCCTTGATTTGCTCTTCCAGTTTGAGGTTGGACTGAAGGAGTTTGTTGACCACCTCGGTCAGCTTTTCCGTTCGTTCTTCGACCTTTTGCTCCAGCTCCCGGTTAAGATTGATGATCTCTTCTTTAGCCTTATGTTCTTCGGTCAGGTCGTGGATCACACCGGTGAACAGCAGCCCAACCTCTGTTTCAATGCGGCTGACCCCAAGCCGGAAAGGGAATAGTTCGCCGTTTTTGCGTTTTCCCTGTACTTCCCGGCCCACGCCAATAATTTGCCCTTCGCCAGTAGCCATATAGTTTTGGAGGTAGCCATCGTGGGCACTGCGGTGGGGCTCCGGCATGAGCATGCTTATGTTTTGCCCAAGCATTTCCTCAGCCTGGTATCCAAATAGCTGGCTTGTGGCTTCATTAGTCATTTGAATCTGGCCCCGGTGGTCAATAATGATGATACCGTCCACAGCATTGCCAATTATTGCTTCCAGGGTGTTGCGGCTCTCCTTTAAGGCGCGGGCATTTACATTTTGCTGGGTGATATCCTGCAAGAGGACTAAAATAATGCTTCCATCTAAAGTGGGGATGAGACTGGTGGTCGCTTTGAGGCAGACCGGTTGGCCATCCGGAGTAGTCAGGTGTACCTGAAAGGATTGTTCCTGGTCCCATCGGATGCCGGAGAGCTGGGTTTTAAGCTTTTGGCTCAAGACGCTGTCCGGATGGAGTACTTCCGCTTCTGTAGGCACATTTATCAGGTCGAGCAGCCGCTGATTACAGGTGAGCGGCATTTGCTGATCGAGGTTATAAATCACGAGGCCAGTAGGGATCCACTCAAACATATGACGGTAGAGCTCCAGCCCTTTGGTTATAGAGTCACGGAGGTGGAGGACTAAAAAATAAAGGCTCTGCTCCTGTTCCCATCCCCCCCTGAGGGTATAGGCTACGGTATGGGCATATTCTTCGTGCTCAATGGTCGTTAGGCCATGCTGTTCTTGCGCAGAGAACGCCTCGGGTATCTCAAGGACAGGTATGAAATCACGGATATTTTTGCCTTTCACGGATTGGGCATCTACACCAAGGATACGGGCAGCAGAGGCATCTACGCCAAGTATAAGCCCATCCGGGCGGACGGTAGCCAAACCGCTTATTTGCTGGCTCATAAAGCGCTCAAAGAGAAGCGGCGTTCGATGTGATGGTTGACTATGGTTGGGTGTATCTGACATTTCTGCTTAAACGTTACCGGAGCGTAAATATAAACGCCTGTGGGTAAAAAGCCAATACCGGAGCACTTTATATCAGAAACTGTTATTAATGGCAGTGTCCGGAATCAAGCTTGCCGAAGGGGGCAGGCTGATATAATTCAAATACCTACCTGACTTATGTCAGAAGTACCGTACGGCCTTTTTGTGCACCTTGCTGCCAGATTAAAAACCGAAGGAGCATGAATAAGATATTAGTACTAGGCTTGGGCAATAGTCGCCACCGGCAGCTTTTCCGGCAGCTGGAAGACGTTGTCCGGGAGCTGGACCTGACTGCTCCGATAGAACAGGTGATGGACGTAGAGACGATCCTGGCCTCAGGCGTCAGTTCCATACCTGCCATTATTGTGAACGGCAAGGTCTTTTTTGACGGCAAAACCAATCCAACACGAGCAGAACTTCGACGCCTTTTTTTAAGCGTTTTAGCCAGCCCCAGTGAGCATTAGCTACGGGGGGGCACTTCCATTTTTCAACTTGGCCATAAAGGAGTTCAATGAAGAAAATATTGCTGGTGGAAGACACGCCTACGATCCGGGAAAACCTTACCGAGTACCTGGAACTAAGCGGTCATGATGTAGTAGTGGCAACCAACGGGCAGGAGGGCTGGGCTTTCCTGCAGGCGGAACAGCCGGACCTCGTCATCTGCGATGTGAAAATGCCGTTACTGAACGGATTCGAAATTAAAGAACGCGCCAATCAGGACAGCGCGCTTAAAGACATTCCCTTTATCTTCCTGTCTGCAGCGGCTCAGAAAGTGGATGTCGCCAGAGGGCAAACCCTCGGGGCAGTCGCTTACCTGACTAAGCCTTTTGATATGAAGGACCTGCTGAGCTGGGTAGACAAAGTTTAAGGTTTTAGTATCGCTTGCAGGTCGGCAGGAGAGTAGGCAACGGACTTCAGGGTCTTGTTGTCTTCCTTCCGGTAGACCAGAAAGCGCCCGTCCTCCTCCACGACATAGCTGTCGAAGCCACGCTCGGTTTTATAGTAGGCCATCGTCTGCTCTGCTTCCTCCCGGGTACTGCAGGCCTTGCTCATGTTGGAACGCTGCACCTCCTCAAACAGGGCTTTGAACTTATCCGCCAGCCCAAATTCCAGGATGGCTCCCGAAAGCACGTACTGAATGTCACAAAGCGCATCGGCGATTTCCGTAAGATCGCGGTCGGCAATAGCCTGTTCCAGCTCCCTGACTTCTTCTGCCAGCAGACTGACCCGGAGCTTGCAGCGGGTTTCATCCGGAATGGTGGGCTCCGGCTCAATGGGGTGCTTAAAAGTACGGTGGAAGGCAGCAACCTGCCGAAGTGCATCTGGGTGGTCCATATCGTCTGATTTTGCCCAAAAGTATTATTTTTCGGGCAACTTTCCGGAGCGCCCTGCCCAATCTCCGAATATTAGTTTGGCTTTGAAAACAATTAATAGGCTTTCGCGCTTCCATATTGGCGTAAGTCGACTAATTTTGCGCTGTTTTTGTCCAATTATCATTAAACCAGAAGCATTGGCTGCAACCAACCGATACTTTGACCTCATCGATCAGACCTTCTACTTCCCGCAGGAGGGCTTTGATCTGGAAGATGGCAACCTGTTGTTCAACGGGGTCCCGCTTCGTTACCTCATTCAGAAATACGGCACTCCCCTTAAGCTGACGTATTTGCCCAAAATTGGTTCGCAGATCAAAAAAGCCCGGAATATGTTTACCCGGGCTATGAAGGCAATGGGCTACCGTGGCAAGTACCACTATTGCTACTGCACCAAAAGCAGCCACTTCAGCCATGTGCTCAATGAGGTGTTGCGGCATGGCGTGGAGATAGAAACCTCCTCGGCATTCGATATTGACCTCATCCGCCGCCTGCACAAGCGGGGCCGGCTGCAGAAGGAAACCATTATCGTTTGCAACGGCTTTAAAACCCGGGGCTATCTCGAGCGCATCGCTGCCCTTATCAACGATGGCTTTGAGAATGTCATTCCGGTCTGCGATAATATGGCGGAGCTGGACTTCTACGAGCAGCACGTGAAAGGAGTCTGCAAAATTGGCTTGCGCGTGGCTACAGAAGAGGAGCCCAACTTTGAGTTTTATACCTCCCGCCTCGGCATCCGGCACGCGGATGTCCTGCGCTTTTTTGAGGAGCGTGTTAAGAACAACGATAAGTTCCAGCTCAAAATGCTCCACTTTTTTGTGGACACGGGTATCAAGGACTCCCTCTACTACTGGGGCGAACTGAAGAAAGCCATCAAATTGTACTGCGAGCTGAAGCGCAACAGTCAGGACCTCAAAGCTATCAATATCGGTGGGGGAATGCCCATCCGCAATTCTCTGGGCTTTGAGTTCGATTACAAATACATGGTCAAGGAAATCGTAGGCCTCATTTCACAGGCCTGCGAGGAAGAGGAAATCCCGGAGCCGGATATCTTCACCGAATTTGGGAAGTATACGGTAGGGGAAAGCGGCGCGACCATCTTCTCTGTCCTCGGTCAAAAGCTACAGAACGATTCCGAGATGTGGTACATGATCGACAACTCTCTCATGACTACGCTGCCCGACACCTGGGGCATCAGCGAGCGGTTCATCCTCCTGCCCATCAACAAATGGTATAACGACTACCGACGGGTAAACATCGGAGGGCTGAGCTGCGACAATTCCGACTACTACAACTCTGAGGTGCACGAAAGCCAGGTTTACCTGCCGGCCTTCCCTTCCACCGATGAGGAGCCGCTTTACCTGGGCTTCTTCCACACCGGAGCCTATCAGGATTCGATCAGCGGGTACGGGGGCATCAAGCATTGCCTGATCCCTTCGCCCAAGCATATTTTGGTGTACAAGGACGATCAGGGGAATCTCGTGGACGAGCTCTATCAGGCGGAGCAAAGCCCGGAAGCCATGCTGAAAATCCTGGGCTATTAAGTCTTAAAGTGAAACGCCCCGCTTCCAGGGGATGAAGTCATCCTGCTGCAGCTGCATGGCCTTTGGGTCTGTTTCCCCGTTGGCTACCTCGATGATGAGCTCCAGCAGGGCTTCGCCTTTTGACACCAGGTTGTCTTCACCGGTGATGATGGTGCCCGCATCGATATCGATCAGGTCAGGCATACGCCTGGCTAGTGCCGTATTCGTGGACATTTTGAGGGTGGGCGCTACAGGGTTGCCGGTGGGGGTGCCCAGCCCGGTGGTAAATACAATGATATTCGCTCCGGAGCCCGCCAGCCCGGTCGTGCTTTCCACGTCATTGCCCGGTGTGCACAGCAGGTTGAGCCCGGGCGTGACCGCCTGCTCCGTATAGTCGAGCACCGCCGTAACCGGTGAGGAGCCTCCTTTCTTCGCTGCCCCTGCGGACTTGATCGCGTCTGTGATCAACCCATCCCGGATATTGCCCGGTGAGGGGTTCATATCAAAACCGGACCCCACCTCTGCTGCCCGGCGGGCGTAGGTTTGCATAAGGTCGTAAAACTTTTGTGCGGTCTGCTCATCCCGGCAGCGGTTCAGCAGCTCCTGTTCCACACCGTTCAGTTCCGGAAATTCAGACAGAATAGCGGTACCGCCCAGGGCTACCAGTATATCTGAGGCATGCCCAAGCGCCGGATTGGCAGAAATACCGGAGAAGCCGTCCGAGCCGCCGCACTCCAGCCCAAGGGTGAGTTTACTCAACGGTGCAGGTTGTCGCCGGGCTCTGTTAGCCTGAATCAGGCCCACGAAAGTTTGCTTAACGGCTTCGGCTATGAAGTGCCGTTCGGACTGACTTTGCTGTTGCTCAAGGATAAAAAGCGGGCGGCTGTAATGAGGCGCCATACGTTGCAGGGCTTCCCGGAGGTGCGCGGGCTGTGCGTGCTGACAACCCAGGCTCAACACCGTTGCACCGGCTACATTGGGGTGGGCGATGTAGCCAGCCAGCAGCTGACAGAGCGCTGTTGCATCCTCTCTTGTGCCCCCACATCCCGCCTGATGCGTCAGAAACTTAATGCCATCCACCTGAGGAAACACCCGATCTTCCTTCAGAGCAGCGCCCTCACGGATGATCTCCTCCTGCAAGAGGGCGGCTTCATTGGCCCCCGACCGGTAGGCTTCCACGAGGCGGCGGGTGTCTACGGCAAACTGACGCTCCGTTACGTAGCCCAGTTCTGCCGTCATAGCTTCCCGTATGACCTGTATGTTTCGGTTTTCACAAAAAACCAGCGGAATGACCAGCCAGAAATTACGGGTGCCGACCCGCCCGTCTTCCCGGTGGAATCCCCGGAAGGTCCGCCCTTCAAAGCGGGAAATGTCCGGTTTTTTCCATTCGGTGGAACGTTCTGCCAGGGTAAAATCTTCAGCAGCGTGTATGAGGTTTTCCGTGGTAATCTTTCCACCCGCAGGAATATCCCGGGTGGTCTTGCCCACAAGTACACCGTACATATATACTGCTTCGCCGGCTGATAGTGGCTGCAGGGTGAATTTGTGCTTGGCGGCAATGGGTTCTGCCAGCATAACCGGCCCTGTGGGGGTATCCAGTTGTTGGGCTTCAGCGAGGTCACGCAGCGCGACGCCCACATTATCTTTCGGATGGATGATCAAAAACGGGTCGTGCATTTTAGTTTTTTTAGTAGCCAAATACTTCGGGCAGCCACAGGGAAAGCCCCGGTACATAGGTGACAATGAGCAGCGCAACAATCATGGCAATAAACAGCGGCAGCAGCGGTTTGACGACTTTCTGAATGCTTGTGCCGGCTACACCGACGCCCACAAACAATACCGATCCCACCGGAGGCGTGCACAGCCCAATGGAAAGGTTCAGTACCATGATGATCCCGAAGTGGACCGGGTCCATACCCATTTCCTGCACCACCGGCAGAAAAATGGGCGTGAAGATGAGCACCGCCGGCGTCATGTCCATAAATACGCCCACAAACAGCAGGATCAAATTGATAATCAGGAGGATCACCACCGGGCTGTCGCTCACCGATAGCAGCAGTGCGGTAATCTGCTGGGGGATATTCTCAAATGCCATAATCCAGGACATGCTCATGGACGTACCAATGAGCAGCATCACAATCGCTGTGGTACTGACCGCGTGCAGCAGGATGTCCGGCATGTCAGTTGCCTTAAACTCCTGGTACCAGAAGCCCAGGACAAGGCAGTACAGGACTGCCACGGCAGAAGCCTCAGTTGCTGTAAAAATACCCACCACAATCCCCCCGATCACGATAACCAGCAACAGCAGGCTGGGCAGGGCATCCAGAAAAGTCCGGGCAACTTCCCGCAGCTGACTCCGTTCGCCCACGGGGTAGCCTTTCCGTTTGGCCCAGACCCCAGCGACAATCATGAGGAACAGGCCGGTAAGGATTCCCGGCAGGTACCCGGCCAGGAAAAGTGCCGCAATCGAAGCCCCACCACTGGCCAGGGAATAAACAATCAGGATATTACTGGGAGGAATCGTCATGCCGGTGGTCGCGGAAGTGATATTCACAGCTGCACCAAAGGATTTGTCATAGCCTTCGTCTTCCATACGCTTCCCCATAAATCCACCAATCGCGGAAGCGGCTGCTACTGCCGAACCAGAGATGGCCCCAAAAAGCATGGCAGCGATGATATTCACATGTGCCAGCCCACCGGGCAGGGCGCCCACCAGCGTTTTGGCGAAATCAATCAGCCTGCGGGCAATCCCACCCCGGTTCATCAATTGCCCGGCCAGGATGAAAAACGGAATAGCCAGCAGGGCAAAGCTGTCGAGCCCTGTGGCCATACGCTGAGCCACAGTAGTGAAAGCCGGCATAGCCGGTATGCTGACCAGCATGGTAAACAGGCTGGAAATGCCAATACTCCAGGCAATGGGGACCCCAATGCCCAGCAAAATCAGAAAGGATAAGACCAGAATAAGGACTTCCATAGGGTGTCTTTAGGCCTGAGCTTCGGCTGGGGCACCGCGCTCAGCGAGTTTGTAATAGATGATGAGTAGCCCGCTCACGGGGACAATACTGTAGACCACAGAAAGCGGCACCTGCAAGGCAGCGGAATATTGCCCAAGCTTGTAGGTGATGTAGACCAGGCGGGCACCACCAGCCACCAAAACCGTGGCGGCAAAGCCTGCCACCAGCAGGCGGATGGCCCACTGCAACCGCTGTTTAGCTGCGCCTTCCAGTCGTTCCGGCAGGATGTCGATAGCCAGGTGCTGATTTTGACCGGCTACATAAGCTGCACCCAGCAAACCAATCCAAATCAGCAGAAAACGGGCCAGCTCCTCTGTCCAGGGGCTTTGCGAGCCCACAATATAGCGGGTGAAGACCCCCCAAAGCACATCCACGGTCATGACAGCCATGAGCAAGGCCAGGAAATAGCCTACATACTTATTGATGTTGTTTCGCATTACTGTACGGCTTGAATTTGCTGAATCAGTTCGTAAATTTCGGGGTCATCCTTGTAGCGCTCGTAGATGTCTTCCACGCGTGCTGCAAAGGGAGACTTATCGGGGTAGTTGATTTGCACACCCGCGGCTTTGACCGCATCAAGGGCTTCCTGCTCTGAGGCGGCCCAGACTTTCCGCTGGTATTCTACGGAAGCATCCGCTGCTTCCTGCAGCCAGGTTTGTTCCTGTGCGGTCAGGCGCTCCCAGGTATTGGTGCCGATCAGCATCACATCGGGTACGGTGCTGTGCTCATCAATGGAGTAGTACTTGCAAACCTCATAGTGGCGGGAAGTATAAAAGCTGGGTGGGTTATTCTCCGCTCCGTCCACTACGCCCTGCTGCAGTGCAGTGTACAATTCACCAAAGGAAATTGGGGTAGGGGCGCCGCCCAGTGCCTTGACCATTTGCATGGCGGTCTGACTGTTCATCACGCGGACCTTCAGCCCATCGAGGTCATCCGGCGAATTAATAGGACGGTCTTTGGTATAGAAACTCCGGCTGCCGGCGTCGTAAAAACAAACACCCCGGAGCCAGTAGTTCTGGGCTTCCAGCAGAAGGCCTTTGCCGATAGGGCCGTTTAAGACCGCCCAGGCATGTTCGTCGTCCCGGAACAGATAAGGCAGGCCGAGCACCTTCATCCGGGGCGCAAAATTCTCCAAAACCGCAGCCGATACTTTTGTCATGCCCAGGCTGCCAATCTGTAGCAACTCCAGGCACTGCCGCTCGGAGCCCAGTTGGCCACTGGGGTAAATGTCAATGCGCATCTGCCCGTTGGACCGCTCTGCAACCTGCTCAGCAAAATAGACCATGCCCTTGTGGACGGGGTGGGAAATGTCCAGCCCGTGCGCCAGTTTGATGGCGGTCACGGAGTCCTGCTGACTACAGCCACTAATGAAGATCAACGCCACAGGAAGTAGCACTAATTGTAGAAATAGCTTCATGTCTGCTTCGGCTTTACTTCCTGAATGGTGTCGAGGGTGGCCCTGACATCGGCGGTCAGTTGGTCAAAGTCCCCACTTTTGAGCACCGACTTGGTGATCAGTTTGGAGCCCATGCCTACGCAGGTCACCCCGGCATCAAACCAGGACTTTAGGTTGTCCGGATCGGGCGAAACGCCGCCGGTAGGCATGATGCTGGTCCAGGGGCAGGGGCCTTTGATGGCTTTCACAAATCCTGGTCCGAGCGTGCTGCCCGGGAAGACTTTCACAATCTCCGCTCCCAGTTCTTCCGCCCTTGCAATCTCCGTAAGGCTGCCACAGCCGGGCGACCAGAGGACCTTCCGCCGGTTGCAAACGATAGCAATATCTTCCCGTAGTACCGGGGTGACGACAAAGTTCGCGCCCAGTTGCAGGTACAAACTGGCGGTACCGGCGTCCGTCACCGAGCCTACGCCCAGCATCATGCCCGGCAATTCCTTCAGGGCATATTTATTCAACTCCTGAAAGACCTCATGGGCGAAGTCGCCCCGGTTGGTAAATTCCAGTATGCGGGCACCCCCATCGTAGCAGGCCTTGAGGACCTTTTTGCACAATTCGATGTCATTATGATAAAACAGCGGGACCAGGCCGGTTTCCGCCATCGTCACCGCTACCTCTATTCTTGAATATCTGGCCATGAAAGGTTTGTTTTTTCTCTGTTGCTTACAAAAGTGTTTGGTCGCGCACGGGGCGCAACCAAACAACCAAAGTAGTGTATGAAACATAATTCTTTTTCCGGTTAGCGGCTCACCCGTCCGGAAGCATCTCCCTGCATCAGTTTCCTGACCTCGGCAACCGTAACCAAATTGGCGTCTCCATAAATGGTATGTTTGAGGCAGGAAGCGGCTACCGCGAAGTCGAGCGCCCGCTGATCATCATCCGGATACGTCAGCAGCCCGTAAATCAGGCCGCCCATAAAGCTGTCGCCACCACCTACGCGGTCCACGATATCCGTAATTTGATAGGTTGGCGCTTCGAAGAGGGTTTTTCCATCGTACAGCACCCCAGACCAGGTGTTGTGAGAAGCACTAATGGAGCCCCGCAGGGTAATGATTGCTTTTTTGCACCGAGGGAAACGCTCCATCAGCTGCTGGCAAACCGAGATATAAGCTTGTGCATCAATGGTGTCCCCTTTAGTGACATCCACGCCTTCGGGCTCAATTCCAAAGTGCTTTTCGGCATCTTCCTCGTTGCCCAGGATGACGTCACAGCCCGCCACGAGTTCAGGCATAACCTCATCGGGTTTTTTTCCGTATTTCCATAGGTTTTTCCGATAATTGAGGTCAGTGGAGACGGTAATGCCCATACGATTAGCTGTTTGTACCGCTTCCAGGCAGGCGTCGGCCGCGCCCTGAGAAATGGCCGGGGTGATGCCGGTCCAGTGGAACCACTGCGCATCCTGAAAGACTGTTTCCCAGTCAATCATGCCTTTTTCGATAGTAGCCATGCCGGAGTGAGCCCGGTCATAGACCACCTTGCTGCCGCGGGCCACCGCACCAATTTCCAGAAAGTAAATGCCCAGCCGTTCACCACCACGGGCAATATGTTGCGTGCCCACATTGCGCTTACGCATTTCCATCAGGGCGCACTCCCCAATATCATTGTCCGGCAGTCGGGTGACAAACTCAGTCGGGAGCCCGTAGTTGGCCAGAGATACGGCCACATTCGACTCTCCACCACCGTAGATCACGTCGAAGGAGCTGGCCTGAGACAAGCGCCGGTAGCCAGGAGGCGTCAGGCGCAACATAATTTCACCAAAGGTGACGATCTTTTTCATTTGATTTAGCAACTTTAGAAGTTAAAGTAATTTTTCGCATTGTGGTAGCAGATGTCCGCTACGATTTTGCCCAGCCACTCGACGTCATTGGGCAATTGTCCGTTGTGGACATCCCTGCCAATCAGGTTGCAAAGGATGCGCCGGAAGTATTCGTGGCGTGGGAAGGACAAGAAGCTGCGGCTATCTGTGAGCATGCCGATGAAGCAGCTGAGCAGACCAAGGTTGGACAGGGCATTCATCTGCTTTTCCATACCGTCTTTCTGATCAAGGAACCACCAGCCGGAGCCAAACTGCATCTTTCCGCGCACGCTGCCGTCGTTGAAATTCCCCGCCATGGTGGCGAAGATTTCATTGTCCGCCGGGTTGAGGTTGTAGAGAATGGTCCTGGGCAATTGATCGCTGCGGTCGAGGGTGTCGAACAGCCGGGATAGCCCCTGTGCCTGCTTCCAGTCGCCCATGCTGTCGAAGCCGGTATCCGGCCCCAGTTGTTGCATCATGCGGGAGCTATTGTTGCGCAGGGCGCCCAGGTGCAGTTGCCACACCCATCCTTTCTGATGATAGAGTTTACCTAGCTCGGTCAGCACAGCCGTGCGGTATTTGGCGCAAGCCTCCGGAGACAATTCCATACCGGAACGCTTGTCTGCAAAGGCCTGCCGGGCTTCTGCCATCGTCCACTCCACTGCATCCACGCACTCCAGCCCATGATCGGCCAGCCGGCAGCCCCGGTCATGGAAATACTGAATGCGTGATTCGAGCACCGACAGCAACTGATCCAGGGTCTGAATATCTGCACCCGCTAACGCTTCCAGTTTGTTGATATAGTCGTTAAAGGTTGCTTTTTCAATCAGGATGGCTTTATCGGGGCGGAAGGCCGGCAGCATGCGCAAATCACCGTCAGCGTCTGCCATTTGCTCGTGGTGAGCCAGGTCGTCCACGGGGTCATCTGTAGTGCAGACCAGCTCTACGTTCTGCTGCCTGAGCAATCCACGGGCGCTGTGGGAAGCTTGCTGCAACTGTTCAGTAGTGATATCGTAGACTTCATCCGCCACATCCGGATGGAGCAGGTCGGTCACCCCGAAGTATCGCTGCAGCTCCAGGTGGGTCCAGTGGTAGAGCGGGTTGCGCATGGTATAGGGCACAGTTTTGGCCCAGGCGCGGAACTTCTCCCGGTCCGGCGCATCACCGGTGATAAAGCGCTCATCCACGCCGAGGGTCCGCATGGCCCGCCATTTGTAGTGGTCTCCGTCCAGCCAAACCTTGGTGATATTGGCAAACTGTGCATCTTTGGCGATGGCGTCCGGTGGCAGGTGGTTATGGTAATCGATGATGGGTTGCACTTTGGCGTAATCGTGGTAAAGTGCACAGGCGACTTGATTTTCCAGCAGGAAATCTTCGTTCAGAAAAGGCTTGATCCGCTGTTGCGTAATAGTTGATGACATTGGCGCTAATAATTTAGAGTTTGCAATAATCCGTACTCCAGCCCTCGCAGTTCGGCCAGCCCTCTGAGCCGACCGATGGCAGAATAACCGGGATTGACTTTTTTGCCGAGGTCGTCCAGCATCTGATGCCCATGGTCCGGGCGCATCGGAATGGAGCGCTCCCGGCTTTGCTGCAGCCGGACAATTTTTTTCATTACTTCGTACATATTTGTGCTTCCCGCAAGATGGTCATCTTCGTAGAAACTGCCGTCCTGCTCTCTCCGCACATTCCGGAGGTGGAAAAAGTGGATGCGTTGGCCAAACTGCTCAATCATAGCCGGGAGGTCATTATCTGCCCGGGCACCATAGGAACCGGTGCAGAAGCAAAGCCCATTGTTGGGGTGGTCTACACCTGCCAGAATCGCCGCTGCATCCTCCGCTGTGCTCACAATACGGGGCAGGCCGAGGATAGGAAAGGGCGGGTCATCAGGATGGATGGCCAGAAAAACGCCCGCCTCAGCCGCTGTTGGTGTAATGGCGCTCAGGAAGTCAATCAGGTTTTGCCGGTATTCCTGTGGCTTAATATCCTGATACAGGGCGACCTTACGGCGCAGGGCTGCGAGATCATAGCCTTCATCTGTGCCCGGGAGCCCGGCAATGAGGGTACTGATCAACTCCTCTTTTTCGGAAGCTTTCATTTGCCCGAAGTAGCCTCTGGCCCGCTGCAGCTGTTTGCTGTCGTAATTTTGTACCGCTTTGGGCCGCTCGAGGATGAAAAGATCAAAAGCCGCCAGCGCAGTTGCATCGTAGCGCAGGGCACGGGATCCGTCCGCTACTTTGTAATGCAAATCGGTACGGGTCCAGTCGAGGACCGGCATAAAGTTGTAAGTCACCACCGGAATACCACAAGCCCCCAGGTTGCGCAGGGTTTGCTGGTAGTTTTCGGTATAGCGTTTCCAGTCGCCGGTTTTGCGCTTGACCTCATCGTGCACGGGCACGCTTTCCACGACCGACCAGGTCAGCCCGGCGGCCTCAATCTTTGCCTGATGGGCCCGAATGGCTTCCACCGGCCACACTTCACCAATCGGGATGTGGTGCAGGGCACTTACAATACCGGTTGCTCCGGCCTGCCTGATATCCGAAAGGCTTACCGGGTCCTGATCACCAAACCATCGCCAGGTTTGTTCCAACTGCTTCATGGGTGCATTTTAGGAATGTGATATTTGTTACTTTCTTAGGGGTCCGTCCTATCTTTACCTGTAACCTTACGGATAAAGATAAAGACTCTAAATTTACAGCTTAGCAGCTTTTGCCTTGATAATGCCCAAAACCCGCCCGATGGTTGGTTTTGTTCCTCATCAAAGCAAAATCCAATTGAAAAACTTATTTTTCGAGAAGCCCTTACCAGACGAAGCTTAAACTTTGAAAGGGATTTCCTATTAGTTAGGTAAATAAATGATCAAAAAGCAGTTTAATGTCAGCAGTGCGATTTAGAGTAGGCGGCGTACCGGAACATTTCAATTACCCGTGGTATATGGCGGGAGATGATCATCCAAAATTTGAATGGGTGGTACAGCCCGGCGGCACCGGTGCGATGTGCGAAGGGCTGCGGAGTGGTGCATTGGATATTGCCCTTCTGTTGACGGAAGGGGCGGTGGCTGACCTGCACAAGGGCAACCCCAGCCAAATTATAGGGACCTACGTGTCCAGCCCACTCACCTGGGGCATACATGTTGCGGCTGGCAGCCCTTATCAGTCGGTGGAAGACCTGGAGGGCAAAGTCTTTGGCATCAGCCGGTACACTTCCGGTTCTCACCTGATGGCTTACGTCAACGCCCGGCAGCTGGACTGGGATACGAGCGCGCTGCAGTTTGAGGTGGTCGGTAATTTCGAAGGGGCCCGCCAAGCCATGCAGGAGGGCCGCATTGATGCCTTCATGTGGGAAAAATACACCACCAAGCCTACTGTGGACAGCGGAGAATGGCGCCGCCCGGGCGTATGCGTGACGCCCTGGCCCTGCTTTGTACTCGTGGCCCGGGAGGAGATTGTTGAACAGTATCAGCCCGAATTGCTGGAGCTTATGCATGATATCCGGCAGCGACTAGATCATACGGACCGGACGGAAAAACTGAGGTTCATCAGTGATCATTTTAAATTGCAGCCCGAAGACGTAGCCGATTGGTATAGTCAGACCACCTGGAGCTGCGCCCCGGCGATTGCAGCCTCGGAGCTGGAAAAAGTACAGCACGACCTGCAAGCCCTGGGCATTATTGATGCGCCGGTCCCGCCCCGTCAGCTTTGCGCGCCCTTCGTAACCTTTGCCGAAGAAAACCTTTCCTCCGTAATGTACAACTGGCGGGTAGAAAGTGTCTACAAAAAACTGGAGGAGGAAGGCCTGGCGGAAGGCCGGCTGCAATTAAGCGACCTGCTCGGGCTCGGGCACCTGGACCAATACCACTACCTTGGAGCTGAAGCTTGTTATGAAGTGGCGGAAGCATTGAGTTTGGAAGACAGCGACTATGTCTACGATGTCGGCAGCGGGGTAGGGGGTACCGCCAGGGTACTGGCCGATTGCAGCGGCTGCCGCGTCCTTGGCGTGGAATTACAACCAGAGCTGTGCCGTTTGTCCACGGAGCTGACCCGGAGGGCAGGGCTTTCAGACCGGGTGGAATTCCGGGCAGGCGATCTGCTGAATTACGATTGGGAAGGAACATTCGACCACTTCATTTCCCTCCTGGTCTTCCTGCATGTACCAGACCGGGCCAAAGTGCTGGCACATTGCCATAAAGCTCTGAAACCCGGCGGGCGGTTTTTTATTGAGGACTTTGTGGTCCGTAATCCACTGAGTACCAAGGAAGCCCGACAGCTAAAGGAAACCGTGAGCGCTCAGTCTGTCAGTAACACTGAAGTGTACCTTCAGGCATTGGAGCAGGCGGGCTTCACAGACTTAAAAGTCGTAGAAATGGACACCCTTTGGCGGGAATGGACCCGTAAACGGTTTGATGAATTCAAAGGCAATCAGGCAGCCCACCGTTCATTCTACGGGGAGGCTCTTTTTGAGAACCGCCTGTCTTTTTATCAAACGATTGCCGATCTATTCGCCGGGGGCAATCTCGGAGGCGTCCGGATTACCGGGCGGAAGAAATCCTAAACGATGACACTGACCCAACTAGAGTACATCATTGCGGTAGACAATGAAAAGAGCTTTGCAAAAGCGGCCAAATCCTGCCGGGTGACGCAGCCAACCCTGAGCATGCAGGTGAAGAAACTGGAGGAAGACCTCGGTGTACTGCTTTTCGACCGCTCCAAGAAGCCCATTTTGACTACGGACATCGGGCAGCGCATCGTCAGTCAGGCCCGGACCATCATCCGGGAAACGAGCCGCATACCGGAACTAATCCGGGAGGAACAGGAAATGGTGAAAGGCGAGCTTAGGGTGGGCGTTATCCCGACCCTTGGCCCTTATCTGCTGCCGATGTTCCTGCCCCACTTTATGCAGGCCTATCCAGATGTTCAACTACATATTCAGGAGTTGCTGTCGCACGAAATCATGGACCGCCTCAGAGCCGATCAACTTGATGTGGGCTTGCTGGTCACGCCCATTCGCTCCGATGGCTTCACGGAAATTCCGCTGTTTTACGAGACCTTTGTGGTGTATATGTCCACCTCCCATCCGCTAACCGACAAGGACCGGATCGATTTTGAGGACCTCAACATAGAGGATATGTGGTTGCTGCAGGAAGGCCACTGTTTCCGCTCTCAGGTCGTCAACATCTGCAGTGAGCAGCAGGAACAGCATACGCAGCGGGGGTTACGCTTCGAAAGTGGCAGCCTGGAAACCCTCCGCCGCATTGTGGAACGGCAGTATGGCTACACCCTGCTGCCGGAACTGGCCACCCTGGAGCTTTCCGAAGAACTGTACAACAAGCACGTCCGTACCTTCCGCAATCCCCAACCGGTACGGGAAGTCAGTATTGTCCTGAGGCGCAGTTTTATGAAGCGCCGGCTGGTTGACCTCCTGCAAAAAGCCATTTTGGAGGCCGTACCGGATATTCTGAAGAATAGCAAGCGTGGAAGGAAGGTAGAGTGGGAGGGGTATTGATTTACAACCCTTTCCCCCGCTCATACAGCTTCCAGTCCGCCGTTTCCGCCCGGAAAGCCTGAATAAGGTATTCAATACCCGCCTCCAGGTCAATCTCCCCGCAGGTAAAAATATCAACCGCAGCGTACCGGTGCTCCGGCCAGGTATGCAGCGTCAGGTGGCTCTCCTGAATAATGACGACCCCGGAAATACCGTAGGGCGAGAATTGATGAAAATTGGAAGTCACCACCGTTGCTCCCATAAGTTCTGCAGCGGCTTTCAGGAACTCTTCCAGCTCCCCTTCCGCCTTGAGGGGCTCCGCCGGGCATTGGTAGAGCTCGAGCAGTACGTGTCTGCCCAGAGCTTGAGTAACGGGAAGTTGGATAGGCCGGGTCATAAGGCTTGGTGGTTTTTTTCGGATGAAGTCAGGTCGAAATATAATGGCCGACAAATTCAGCGTCGTCATCAACGATGAGGCCATCCTGCCGCCGGAAACAAAGCGCACAGGCTTCTCCGCCCGCGATGTAAACGCTGGGCTGATAGCGGTCGCCATCACTGTCTACATTAAACGGAGCAAGTTGCTGATAAATGCGTGGCAGGTCGCCATAATCGCCATCGTTTTCCGCAATGGACTGCGGGCTGCCATCAAACAGGCGCACGTTGTCACCAGTCCGGCCGTAGATGGGCTTTTCCGCATAGCGGTGGTCCGGGAAATCCGCTGCGCTCCGGCTCGCCTTTAGCATAGCCGGGTGCAATCCGCCTAATTCTTCCAGCAGTGGCAGCAAGGCTTTGGACTGCAGCAGCATGCTGTACGCCGGATTGAGAATGACACACAGATCCCGCTTAATGATTTGCGTAAGCAGGCTCATCAGCTCCGGCTCCTCGTAGGCAATGAATTCCCAGGGCGCCATTTTGAATACAAAATCGTAGCGGAGGTATTCATCGGGCTCGACTTCCAGGAAGATGCCCTCTTCTTCTGAGAAAATAACTTCCTCCATCGGGGCGCGGTGGACCTCTTCGAATCCCGCCTGTTTCGCTGCCATTTCGATGACATCCAGGTTGAGCCAGTCTTCTTCGTGCCCCAGCCCGATAAGCAGCAGGTTGGCGGGCCGGTTAGGATAGCGCTGCAGGATTTTTTGCAGCCCCTTCACCAGTCCGGTACGCAGGTGGTTCCACTGCCGTGCATTTTTGCGTTCGCGCCTCGGGAGCAACTCCAGCATCATCGGCTGCACGCTGAGGGTTTCGGGCATAAGTGAGAGGGTATCCCCGTTGAATTCCAGCATTTTCAGAGGCACATCGTCCAGTCCGCCCGCGAAGTCAAAGCGGCCGACCAGGTGATTGCCCCATTCCCGTCGCAGGGAGTAGTCGACGGCCTCGACTGCATTGGGTGGTATGCCCGCTGCTTCCCAGAGTTCCTGCTCGCCAACTTTCCGGATGGCGAGCAACAGGCGTTCGTACAGCTCACCGGCCGGCTGGCTGAAGGCAGCGATCTCGTTATCAGCTAACCGGAGCAGCTCCGGGGCGAAGTAGTCGTGGTTGTCCCCTTCGATAAACCACTCCAGGCCTCGTTTGCGGAGCTGCTTCGGGCTGAGCCGCCCTGTTTCAGTCAGGCGCCTATCCACCGGACGAACGGGTTGAGCGGGAACCTCCGTAGCCAGACTTCCCTTTGGAAGGGCGGGAAGAAGTGGTGCGGGAAGTCGCATTGCGGAAGCGGGTGCCAGTGGTGCTGCTCACCCGCTGATAAGTAGACTGGTTGACATACGCACTGGGGCGCGGGCGGAAACTGCTCCGGCTCCGGCCCAGCATATAGCCCATCATACCGTAGGAGACGATGCTGAACATGGAACTATGCCGCCGGTAATGATGGTGACGGTGGTGTGTGGTATCCTGTGCCGCCTGCGCCAAGGTACTGTCGTTCATCATTTGCTGCATTTCACTCAGCGGAATGGTGTCTGTGGTATTATCGGCATATTTGGCGATGATGGCGCTGGCGCTTTTGCTTTCCACCATTTGTTCGTCCTCGATCTTGAATTCGCCTTCGCTGACCTCCCGCACGGTGGTCACAATACCGGCATCCTGATCAACGCGCTGAGCGCCGCCGCATCCGGAAAGGATAAGCGCTAACATCAGGGCACTGGCAAAGGCAGTAGTATGTTTTCTCATATTTTCAGGTATAGGGTTACAAAATAGGGCATTGCTTTTATACAGAGCCTGTATCTTAGCACGCTGTAAATGATTGTATCGTTAAAAGTAGAGAAAAGTCCATGCCCTTCCAAAAAAATCGCGCTGAGAAAACCGTCCTGGGGATTGCCATTTTCATTGCCGGGCTGTGCTCTATCATTTACGAACTGTTGATCAGCACCACTTCTTCCTATTTTTTGGGCGACAGTATCACGCAGTTTTCGCTCACCATCGGGTTTTATATGGCTGCCATGGGATTGGGTTCTTACCTGAGCCAATGGTTTCCGGAAGAGCGCCTGGCCGCCTGGTTTATCGGCGTGGAGGGCCTGCTGGGGCTGGTAGGCGGGGCGAGCGTGCCGCTGCTGTATTTTTTCTTTACCCGGGTTTCACCGGAGGCCTATCAGGGGCTGGTGTTGGGATTAACTGTAGTCATCGGGGTGCTCACCGGCTTTGAAATTCCCCTGCTGGCGCGCATTATGAAAAAGTACTACCCGCTGCGGGAGAACCTGGCCAATGTGATGTCGCTGGATTACTTTGGGGCCTTGCTGGCGACGCTGCTGTTTCCGTTTTTGCTCTTGCCGTTTTTTGGGCTATTCCGGAGCTCGGTGTTTTTTGGGCTGGTCAATATAAGTCTGGGGGTTTTCATCCTGCTCTATTTTGCGGGCCGCTTGCCCCGGTCGCTGGTCCGTGGGATGTTTGGCGTCACCTTAGGCATCAGCCTGGTTTTCGGCATCCTGCTTTACCAGGCACAACCCCTGCTGGAAGACTGGGACAGCCGTTCCTACCCGCACCGTATCGTGTACAGCGAGCGCACGCCTTACCAACAGTTGACGGTGACTAAAAACCGGTCGGACGTCCGCCTGTACATCAACCGGGTCATCCAATTTTCTTCCGTCGATGAGTACCGCTATCACGAGGCCCTGGGCATCATCCCTCTGGAAGCCGCCCCTTATCAGGAGCAGGTCCTTATTTTAGGTGGGGGAGAAGGGCTGCTGGCGCGGGAGGTGCTCAAGCATCCCGGCGTAAAACAGGTGACCATCGTTGATCTGGACCCGGCTGTCTTCCGCCTCGGTCGGGAGCAGCCCTACATTCGCGAGCTGAACGAAGGCGTGCTGGACCATCCAAAGGTGCAGACCATAGCCCAGGACGCCAGTCAGTTCCTGGCAGAAACCGAAAACTACTACGATCTTATCCTGGTAGATTTGCCTGACCCCTCCAATGAAGCCGTGGCCCGTCTTTACAGTACCTGGTTTTTCGGTATGGCCAGGAACCGCCTTACGGCAAATGGGGTGTTAGCCACGCAGGCCACCAGCCCCTTTCACACCCGCGATGCCTTCTGGTGCATTGTGGAGACCTTGCAGGCGACCGGCTTCCGGCACGTACTGCCCTATCATACCTACGTCCCCTCCTTTGGCGACTGGGGCTTTGTGCTGGCCGGAGCGCAGCCGCTTGCCATTACGTCCTTCCGCACTAACCTGCCCGTGCGCTATCTGGACGGGGAGGTCGTGGAGGCCATGCTTCATTTCCCCGACGATTCCGCCCGCCCTTCCGGCCTGGAGCCCAACCGTCTGGACCAGCCTGCTTTGCTGGATTACTACCTGGAGGATTGGGAGAAGTGGAGCCGGGAGGTGGTGGTGGAGTGAGCAAGGCCTTGCTGCGCTTCGGAACTGTAAAACGCTTAATGTAAAATGCAAAAGTGGCGAGCGTTGCCGTGGGGTCAATCCTGGGTTGAGCTGGGCTTTGGCGGTCGGTGGGTGTTATGGTTTTATGGTGTTATGGTCCCTCCTTCGCCTTGAGGCTCTGGCGGGTGCTTTGGTATTTTGGTTTTATGGTGTTTTGGTTTAATCTGTGCGTGGGTGCTTCCCCTTTCTCTGAGCGCAGAAGCTGATGCGAAGGCGTTAGGGGACTGAGGGGCAGCGTGGGTAATGGGGTGTTTTGGTTTTATGGTGTTGTGGTCTTTCCTTTGCTTTGAGGCTTCGGCGGTCGGTGGGTTTTATGGTTGGGCAGGTTGAATGAGGGCTGGGCGGTTAGGGTATACTTTAAGCGTAGGCTTGGCCTGGGCATATGCCCTAACTTTTGGGTGTGGGATGTGCGACGCTCTACGAGGTCGGAAACCTGGAAGGAGTTTGGGGTGAGTAATATTCGACGCTCTGCGAGGTCGGTTGGGCGGTTAGGGTATACTTTGAGCGTAGGCTTGCCCTGGTAGTATGCCCTAACTTGCGGGTGGGGTATTTGTTAAAACCAAGGAAAAGTGCGACGCTCTACGAGGTCGGAAAACGCGATGAGGTTTGGAGTGACTAATCTTCGACGCTCTACGAGGTCGATTGGGTTACGGGGGTTCATGTCTTCGGCGGTCAGAGGGTATTGTGGTTACCTGGTGTTGTGGTCCCTCCTTCGCTTTGAGGCTCTGGCGGGTGCTTTGGTATTTTGGTTTTATGGTGTTTTGGTTTAATCTGTGCGTGGGTTCTTCCCCTTTAGGGGATTGAGGGGCAGCGTGGGTAATGGGGTTTTATGGTCCCTCCTTCGCCTGAGGGCTACGGCGGGCGGTGAGGCTGGGCGGTTAGGGTATACTTTAAGCGTTGGCTTGGCTTGGGCGTATGCCCTAACTTTTGGGTGTGGGATGTGCGACACTCTACGAGGTCGGTAAGCGGGAAGCGGTTTGGGGTGACTAATATTCGACGCTATGCGAGGTCGGTGGTTGGGCTGCTGGGGTACACTTTGAGCGTTGGCTGCTTTGGGAGTGTGCTCCAGCTTGTGGGTAGGAAAAATGGTTAAAGGGAAAAGGATAAAGGTTAAATGGGCGAGCGTTGCCGTGTGTGCAGTCCTGAGTTGAGCTGGGCTTTGGCGCCATCCATTTAAAAAGGGAAAGGGAGAACTTCCACCCCCGACCCCCGCCAGGACAGGAATGGTTTTGTATTAGTTGATGTTATGTAGCGGGGGGCTGCCTTCGCTCTTGCTTCAGCAAACGGAGCACGAGCGTTGCCGTGGGTTCAGTCCTGGGCTACCAGCCTTCGCCTAGGGCTTCGGCTGGCGGGGAGCGCAGTGCTGGTCAGTCGGTCTGACTGGAGGCGGTCGCATTTCGGCCGTTGCTCCGGGTGGGAGACGGTATGGCGCCTGACCTCAACCTCAACTTCTTTGGGGACTGCCCAGGATCAAACTCAGCCTCGGCTGGGTATTGGAAAGGCTGGGGCTGACCACTTGCTTCATTACCCCACCTGTTGCGTTTTTAAAGCACTATTTCGTATACCAGAAATCAGGTATTTTTGGTTTTTTAAAGCATAATGAGCAACATTGTTTTGGAGTTGTCGTAAATTAGAAATGATAAAACGGTGAAACAGAGAGCTATGCCATTTTTGTGCTTAGCCCTTTTACTTCGACCGATAATTCCCAAAAACACCGGTTACCATGAAACCCATTATTTTTTACCTTCCTGCAAATATCCATCTTGTTTACCTGTGCATCCTTCAAATCAGGTAAAGGGAAGGAAAACCCTTTGATTTTTAATCTGCCTTTTCCTTAATACTCCTGATTTTTCTGTTTGATAGCATCTTTGCCCCTAAAGCATAGGTCCGGAAGTGAAAACGCACCGTGCGGTCAGGGCAACCGAAAGCG
This sequence comes from Phaeodactylibacter xiamenensis, assembly GCF_000759025.1. GTDB lineage: Bacteria > Bacteroidota > Bacteroidia > Chitinophagales > Saprospiraceae > Phaeodactylibacter > Phaeodactylibacter xiamenensis. Next base: position 164,766 of record NZ_JPOS01000075.1, read on the forward strand.
AAAACACCCTCCATTTATTACTGAGTATTAAGACCGTCTCATTTCCAGCATAACAGTCTCTGCCTTACTGTTCGTTAGCGCAGTTGGGCTCTACTCCTTTGTGCATATTCCCCCCTATGCCCGGTGCAGCGTATTTACAAGTGCCCTTTAATATACGGGTGAGCCTTGTACTTAGGCTGTTACAGGGGAGCAGTATCATGTAAATTATGAATGCAAGCACGGCTGGCCTGAGGTAAGCCGTTGCCTGTAATATTATTACTTAAACCATCGAAACCCATTTTTATGAGACCGATTTTTCTATTGCTGTTATTCGGATTCTGTACCATGCCGGCTTTTGGACAGGAGCAAAAGCCCACCTTCGACTTATTTGGTGACGCCAAACCCGAACCGGCTGAGAAAACGTACAAACAAGTTACGGACGGGACGCTGCTCACCATTGATCTGGAGGAACTGAAAGCCCTGCATGAGGCTGCCCCAAGCCATTTTAGCATAGACCTGCCGCAAGCCGATGGCAGCAGCCTGGTACTGCACCTGGGGAAAGTCAATATTTTTGCTAAAGACTTCAAAGTGGAGACCAGTTTAGGCAACCGAATAGAAGATGTTGACCTTGGAGTCCATTATAAAGGTGTGGTTGCTGGGCATGCGTCTTCCTCACTGGTGACCGTCAGTGTCTATGAGCAGCAACTCGTAGCCTTGTTCAGTGATGGCCGGAATAACTATGAACTCGCCAAGCTAAAAAGCGAAGCGGACCGCTACATCCTTTTCAGGACTGCTGACCTGGAGGAGCGGTTGAAAGAACAGTTGCTTCAGTTCGAATGCCATATCGAAACAGAGGGCAGAGACCTGCCGGAGTATACCGAAGACCAACTCTTTGGCGTCAGCGACTCCAGAGGTGGCTGCCAGGTCATACAAGTCTACCTGGTGGCTGACTTTTCCTACTACACCGTTTGTGGCTCAGATCTTACGGAGACAACCAACCGGCTGACTGCTGTTTTTGCGCAGACCATGAATATTTACACTGCGGAGAACATCAATATGGTCATGTCCGGAATTTTTGTCTGGCAAACCGAGGATAATGCCTTTGAAGAAGATTCAAGTGCGGCATTTCAGCGCAATCAGTTCAGGGATTATTACAACACAACTGGTGCCGGCTGGCCGGGTGACCTGGCACAGCTGATTTCCGGCACTACCGTTTCGGCTACCGGAGGTGGGGGTATTGCCTTTTTTGATGGGCTCTGCACCTCTGATTCCTACGCACTGACCAGAGCGGGCGGCAGTTCTCCAATACTGGATTGGACCATGTATTCCCGCTTTGTAAAAGTGCTGACGCATGAGATCGGGCATAACCTGAATTCCCGCCACACCCATGCCTGCGTTTGGAATGGCGATAATACGACCATAGACGACTATGGGAATGTAAGCCCTGGTGGTAATCCGTATGAAGATGCGGAAGGAGGGGCCTGCCTGGAGGAGCCCTACAAGCTTAATGTCTTCCCCACTATTATGAGCTACTTCGATAGCCGTAACCACGGTACATTCAACATGACCAACGGTATGGGGACACAGCCCGGCAATGTGATGCGCGATTATGTGATGAATGCCGGTTGCCTGGATGATGGCAGCAATGTCCCACCCGTAGCCCGGTGCCAGGATGTAACGGTACAGCTTGATGTGAATGGCAATGGCTCCACCACGGCAGCAGCAGTCGATGATGGTTCCTACGATGCCTGTGGAGGCCTGCAGCCCCTGGTCCTCAGCCAAACCAGCTTTACCTGTGCCGAAGTTGGCGAGAATACAGAGTTCCTGACGATTACCGATCTTGATGGGAATATCAGCTACTGTTTCCTGACGGTCACCGTTGAAGATAATATTCCACCCTCTGCCCAATGCCAAAATGTAACGGTGCAACTCGACGCAAACGGCAATGGCTCTACTACTGCAGCTGCTGTAAACAACGGTTCCAGCGATGCCTGTGGTATTCAGTCTGTTTCCCTCAGCCAGACCAGTTTTGGCTGCGCAGAGGTGGGCAGTAACCTGGAAACCCTTACTGTGGTCGATGTCAATGGTAATCTAAGCACCTGCAATACGACAGTGACGGTGGAAGACAACATCAAGCCAGTTCCGGTCTGCTTTGACCCCACAGTAGAACTGCAGCCCAATGGCCTGTACACGTTGCTGCAAAGCGACATTTACGATGCCATCAACAGCAGCGACAACTGCAGTATCGCTTCCGTAGATTTTCCAGGTGTCACCTATACCTGTGATGACGCTTACCAGACCTTCCCTGTAGTGGTAACGATTGAGGACCCCAGCGGCAATACCGGCCAATGTACCGCCATGGTTACCGTGGAAATCGGTACCGCCCTGCCCCCGGAATGGACCGCCAACGACATCGGTGATCAGGGTGATGGCAGCTTTTATGAATATGACCCATGTATCAATGACAACCCTGATCTTGGCGACTTCACCATTGGCACTGGAGGCTATAACCTCATTCCTCAGGATTCCGATAACCTGGCTTTTGCCAGCGTACCTCTTTGCGGCGATGGTGGTATTCAGGCCCGCATCCGGGACGTTGTTGGCGGCTACGCCGGGCTGATGATCCGGGAAAGCAGCGACCCGGGTTCCAAGATGTATGCGGTCTATTCCAATCTGACGAATCTGCTGCGGAGGGAAATCCGTTACACTCAAAACGGGCCAAGGAGCAGCAATACTTCCTATGCCTCCTTTCCTGAGTGGTTGCGCCTGACCCGTCAGGGTGATCTCATCCGGGCGTTTTACCGCAACAGCAGCGGTGGCAGTTGGGTGCTCTTTCGTCAGGCCTACCTGCCCATGTCGAACTGTGTGGAAATGGGGCTGGCGGTCTTCTCTACCGACCCGTTTGGCAATGCAACCGCCGTTATTGGCGAAGTGCGCTACCTGAGTCAGGGCGGCAGCCTTGTGATGCCCAACACGATGGAGTGGACAGCGGAATCAGCTCCGGTTACCAAAGCCGGCATTCTGCCTAATCCGGTCCGGGATGCGTTTACCCTGCAATTTAGCCGGCCCCTTGCTGCGGAAGGTCAGGCGACACTCCTCAACGAGTTTGGGCAGCGGATTACCCAGCAGCCTATAATGGAGGGGGAGACGGAGCTGGACTGGAATGCTGCGTCACTGCCCGCCGGGCTTTATTTCCTGGAGGTCTTCACGGAGGATGGTTACCGGGAGGTGCTGAAGGTGGTGCGGCAGTAGGTTAGATTTTGTTTTTTAGGTTGGAACTGCAGTTCGGGCTTGACCTGGGCTGCAGTTTTTTTTGTGCCTGGGGCAAAGGGGATGTGCGACACTCTCCGAGGTCGAAAGAACGAGAGGAGGTTGGGGTGACTAATATTCGACGCTCTACGAGGTCGGTGGTTGGGCTGCTGGGGTACACTTTGAGCGTAGGCTGCTCTGGGGAGTGTGCTCCAGCTTGTGGGTGGGGAGGGGGTTTTGGTATTGTGGTCCCTCCTTCGCCTTGAGGCTCTGGCGGGTGCTTTGGTATTTTGGTTTTATGGTGTTTTGGTGTTGAGCGTTGCCGGGTTGGAAATGTAAAATTGACAAGCGTTGCCGGTCGGGGTGACTTGGGTTTTTACATTTCGTACCTACGGCACGAGGCAAAGGTTGGTCTTTAGAAGTTACCTACATTTTGCCCCTATGGGGCATGGGCTGTTGCAGGGCTGCCGGGTGGGGGGCGCAAATCGGATGTTGCGGCTCCTCCGCAGGGAGCGGCAATGAATTGTCGCCGCATGGAAGACCGCGCTTAGTCCTCAACCTGAACCTTGACGTGGCCTTGCCCGGGACGAATCTTAACCTCGCCTGGGCTTGGGCTACCCTGCCAAGGAGGCACCCCATCAACCCACCTGCCCAAACCGGTTCTCCCATACCATCCACCGGCCCCGGGTGAAGTCGGGCACCGGCTGCGGCTGACTACCGGAGGCCACGGACTGCTCCGAAAGGGGAGTGATGGCCAGCCAGGTGGCGGCATCGTACACATCGATAGGTGGTGGGGTGTTATTTCGGGCGCTGAGGACGAAATCATTGACCAGGAACCAGTCCATGCCGCCATGGCCGGCGCCTTCGGCATCATCGGCGTGCTTTTGCCAGAGCGGATGGTCGTACTTTTTCAGGTAGCTTGCTGCCGGTTCCCACTGATGGCCGGGGCTGCTGCCCTCCAGGTGGATGGAATCATTGACATCCATCCATAAGCCTTTGGTGCCCTGTACCCGGAAGCCCAGAGAGTAGGGGCGGGGCAGATTGGTATCGTGGCTGATGATGATGCTTTCGCCCTTGGCGGTTTTGACAACGGTGGTGATGATATCGCCCAATTCAAACCGGACTTGTGCATTCGGGTGATCGGGCCCGCCTTTGGGGTGGTTGACGATGTACTCGTGCAGCCCCCGTGACTTGGTGGACGTGGAAGTCAGGTACAACAGCCGGTTGCCCCGGTTGATGTTGATGTACTGGGCGACCGGGCCAATGCCGTGAGTAGGGTAGAGGTCGCCATTGCGGTGGACGGAGTGGCGGGTGCGCCAGCGGGCTTCACTGAAGGCTTTTTCTCCAAATTCCACGCCGCTGTTGTAGGCGGTCTCTCCGTCGTTGAACTTCACTCCGCGCAGGTCATGCTGATAGCCGCACTCCAGGTGTACGAGTTCTCCGAAGAGGTCCTGGCGCACCATATTCAGCACCGCCATCACATCGCGGCGGTAGCAGACGTTTTCCAGAAAAAAGAGGGGCGTACCGGTTGCTTCGTGCGTATTGACCAGTTGCCAGCATTCGTCGATGGAGAAGGCACCGCTGACTTCCATTCCTACGTACTTTCCGGCCTGCATGGCGGCAACGGCCTGTGGGGTATGCCAGCGCCATGGAGTGGCGATGAGGACGGCATCTACGGTATCATCTTCGAGCAGTTCGAGGTAAGCCTGTTCTCCCTTGTACACCTTTGGAGCTTTGATGTCGTGCTTTTTGAAGAGGTCGAGGGTACGCTTTATCATCCGGTCGTCGATATCGCAGATGGCGGTTACGGTGCTGTCGCTGCGGCGCAGGAGGAGGTCGATATGGGATTGCCCGCGCAGCCCGCTGCCGATGATGCCGACGCGCAGGAGGTCACGCTCTTTTTTGGGAAGGGGCGCAAAGCCGGGTGCGGAGAGGGGTAATCCGGCCAGGCCGGCGCTGGCGAGGGTGGACTTTTGGAGGAAGTCGCGGCGGTTGAGTTTGTCGCTCATGGCTATGTGGGTTGGTTTTTGGCAAGGTAGGGAATTTTTGGTGTTGTGGGGTTTGGGTTGTTAGGTTTTATGGGGTTTGAAGTGCTGGCCTTGGTTTTTTGCGGTGGTTGGGGGAAATGTACCCATACGGGCTTTGCTACGCTTAGAAACAGCAAAATTCTTAATGTAACCCATACGGGCCTTCGGAAATGCTCTGCCCGCTGAAGTAGATATGAAGGAGGGTAAAAGTGGCGAGTGTTGCCGTGGATTCAGTCCTGGGCTACCAGCCTTCGCTTAGGGCTTCGGCTAGCGGGGCGCGGAGTGCCGTTAGGGTATACTTTGAGGGTTGGCGGTTCCGGGGAGTATGCCCTAACTTGCGGGTGGGGGAGGTGCGACGCTCTACGAGGTCGAAAAATCTGGATGAGGTTTGGGGTGAGTAATGTTCGACGCTCTGCGAGGTCGGTTGGCTTGGCTGCTGAGGTACACTTTGAGCGTTGGCTGGGGCGGTGCCGGGCTTTTCCTGGGGGAGGTTGAGGTTGGTCTGTGGCGGGGTCTCTGCGAGGTTGAGGTTGAGAGCCGGGCGATGGCTTCCTGGACCGACCGTAGACGGTCTCCTGCCTGGGGGCGAGGGTTGGTCTTCGGGGGCGTGCCGTTAGGGTATACTTTGAGCGTTGGCGGCTCGGGGGAGTATGCCCTAACTTGCGGGTGGGGGAGGTGCGACGCTCTACGAGGTCGTAAAATCTGGAAGAGGTTTGGGGTGACTAATATTCGACGCTCTACGAGGTCGGTTGGCTTGGGCGTTAGGGTATACTTTGAGCCCTGGCTGCTCCGGGGAGTATGCCCTAACTTTTGGATGAGCCTCGCTTGGCTGTCTCTTTGCAAGGTTGAGGTTGGTCTTTGGCGGGGTCTTTGTGAGGTTGAGGGCCAGGCGGGGTCTTCTTGGGTTGGTCTGCCGGGGTGGTGGCTTGGGGGCGAGCAGTGCCGGTCGGTGTGCCGTCAGGAGGCGGTCGCAAAGCGGCCGTGCCCCTGGGTGACGCCGCCTGGTGCTCAACCTTAACCTTAGCCTCAACCTTAGCTGGGGCGGTACCGGGCTTTTCCTGGGGGAGGTTGAGGGCCGGGGTATGGCTGCCTGGGCCGACCGTTTGCGGTCTCCTGCCGGGGGGCAAGCGTTGCTGGTCGGAGTGGCTGGGGAATCAGAAGGCTGGGGGAAGGGACCTTCTTCGTCGGGACTTCGTCGGTTGCGGAATCTTAGGTTTCGAGTGAAAGCGTTCTAATAAAGAAAGCCAAAAAGCCACAATGGGATTCGGTTCTGGTAGCCAAATTCTATGTTGTCTAATGCAAGGAAACCCGAAGCGTCGGGCAGTTGTCGGCCGGGTTTGCCGGGGCCACCAATTTCGAAGAGGTGTTGCCCGTCCACGAGGAAGTCACCTGTTTTGGGGTAACTAAGCTTGTGCTGGTAGGCGAGCTGATTGGCAAAGTAGGTTTCCCGGATGGTACCGGTATCGGGCTGGGAAGGGCGCAAGGTGTAGGCGAGGTTGGTATTGTCAAGGTAGACTTTATCGGGCTTTTGCAGGCGGCTGATGCCTTTGCCTTCCCGGTACAAATGGCGGGTAAGCCCGCATTCTGACAGGTGGTGCAGATAGGCGAGCAGGGTTTCCCTGTTGATGCCAATCTTGTTGCTTAGGGCGCTGATGTTGGGCTTGAATGGGGCGGATTCTGCGATGATAAGGAGTAATTGCCGGAGCTTGTGAATCCATGCGACGTCCACTCTTCTAAGCTGGGGCAATTCAATTTCCAAAATAAGGTTGACTACCTCGGTCAGGCGTTGAGGGTATAATGTTGGTACTTCTTTGAAAAAGGGGTAATAACCTGTCTTTAGGTAGTCCTTAAAGTAAGCCAGGGGCCGGATCTTTTGAACGATCTCACTGGCAATCGTTTCGTGCCCGCTCAAAAGATCCTGAAGGGTTAATCTGGGGAAGGGCTGGCTCTGTGAGAAGTGCAGGTATTCCCGGAAGGACAGCCCCTGCATTTCATAGACTACCGCCCGTCTGCTTAGATCAGCTCTTGCGTTTAGAATTTCGAGGAGGGAGGAGCCGGTGAAGATGACATACAATTCAGGATAATCATCATAGATGTTTTTTATTTCCCGGGACCAGTCCGGGTATTTATGCACTTCGTCAATAAAGAGGTAACGGCCGCCCTCTTTAGCGAACTGATCGGCAAGTGCGGTTAGGCGGTGGTCTGCAAACCATAGGTCGTCCATACTCACATAAAGGGCCTTGTGGTTGTGGTCAAGCAGGGTTTTTATCCGTTGTAGCAGCAGGGTAGTTTTCCCTGCTCCGCGTGCGCCTTTTATTCCAATAAGGCGAGTTTCCCAAGTGATGTCCTGCATCAGGCTTCGCTGAAAATCCATGGGCAGGTGCAGGAGCTTTTTCCGGAATTTCTCGGTTAAGTATTGCATGATTGATGGTTGTACCATGCAATATAAATTTTTTCTGCTGGATTCGACCAGTAAAATTGATTTTTGATCACTTTTGAAAGGAAGGAATGCACAACCTTTCCGTGGGGAACGAGGATAAGGTTGGTCTTGGCGAGGATGAGGATACCGACTCTGCACAAGGCTGCGTCAGCCGGAGAAGGGTTGGGGAGTTTAGGGTTTAGGGGGGCGAGTGGCGCCGTGGGGTTGGTTTTGGGTTTTGTGGTGTTTTCCCGCCGTCGCCTGTGGCTTTGGCGGGCGGTGGGTTTTATGGTGTTGCAGCCTCGCCCGGCGCACTTCTTTCGCCGGGCGTGCTTGTTGGGTTGTCTTGGGTTTCGAGCGTTGCCGGTCGGTGTGACGCTGCTTTCACATGCTGTACCTACGGCACAGGGCGTTGGGTTGGCTTGGAGGTTACTGACATTTTGCCCCTAACGGGGCAGTGCCGGTCGCTGGGTCTGCGGGAGGCGGTCGCAAAGCGACCGTTGCTTTTGGAGGGAGCTGGCGGGTGCTTCTCTGTCTGTGGGAGCTTAAGCAGGGGCGGAAACCTTAACCTTGGCTGGGCTTTGCCCTGGACCAACCTCAACCTTAGCCCTGCCCGGGGAGAGGCTAAGGTTGGTCTGTGGAGGGTCTTGGCGAGGATGAGGTTGTCGACTCTGCACAAGGCTACGTCGGCCGGAGAAGAGCCAGGCGATGGCTGCCTGGTCCGACCGTTTGCGGCCTTTTGCCGGGGGGCGAGGGTTGGTCTTCGGGGGCGTGCCGTTAGGGTATACTTTGAGCGTTGGCGGCTCCGGGAAGTATGCCCTAACTTGCGGGTGGGGGAGGTGCGACGCTCTGCGAGGTCGAAAAATCTGGAAGAGGTTTGGGGTGACTAATATTCGACGCTCTACGAGGTCGGGTGGCTTGGGCTGCTGGGGTACACTTTGAGCGTTGGCTGCTTTTGGGAGTGTGCTCCAGCTTGTGGGTGGGGAGGTTGAAGTTTAGGGGTTAGGGGTTAGGGTTTAGGGGCGAGCGTTGCCGGTCGGTTGGTCTTGGGATTTGGGCGGTGCCGGTGGGTGTGGCTGGGCTTTCACATTTCGTACCTACGGCACGAGTCGACGGGCGGTCTTGGGTGTTACCGACATTTTGCCCCTATGGGGCATGGGCTGTGGTTTGGAACTGCAAAACAGAGAAATGTACCCATACGGGCCTTGCTGCGCTTCGGAAATGTAAAACTGAAAAATGTAAAAGTGGCGAGCGTTGCCGTTGGTGCGGTCTTGGGGCGAGCGTTGCTGGTCGGTGGGTCTTCAGGAGGCGGTCGCAAAGCGGCCGTGGCACTGGGGGGCGCAGGCTGGTCCTTAACCTCAACCTCAACCTCAACCTTGTCAGGGCTGTGCTCTGGACCAAGCTCAGCCTCCCCTGTCCGCCCTGCGCACCCAGCCCTACTTATCCACCAAATGCTTAATCTCCTGCTCTCTGGACTTGGGCCAGATGAGGAGGACATCGCCTTCGTCAACCACGATGTAGTCGTCCAGGCCGCCGATGACGAGGCGCTTGCCTTTGGGGGCGCGGACGAGGGTGTCTTGGGTGTCGATCAGCTGTATGGGGCTGCCTTGTGCGACATTGCTTTGGTCGTCTTTAGGGCTTTCGGCGTGGAGGGAGGCCCAGGTGCCGAGGTCTGACCAGCCGAAGTCGCTGGGGATGGTGAAGACGTTGCCGGCTTTTTCCATAATGGCGTAGTCTACAGAGATGGAGGGGGTGGTGGGGTAGGCCTCATCGATGAAGGCCTGCTCCTGTGGGGTGTTGTAGTGGGGGGCGCCGGCGCCGAGGATGCGGTGGATCTCGGGGGCGTTTTCGGCGAAAGCCTTCAGTAGGCTGCTGACGCGCCAGACGAAGATGCCGGCATTCCAGAGGTAGTTGCCGCTATCGAGGTATTGCTGGGCAGTGGGGCGGTCGGGCTTTTCGCGGAAGGCTTTGACGGATTTGGGCTGGTTGCTGTCGCCGGGGACTTTGGGGTCGATTTCGATGTAGCCGTAGCCGGTATCGGGGCGGGTGGGGGTGATGCCGAGGGTGAGCAGGGCGTCGTTGGCAGCGGTGAAGGCGAGCCCTTGCTGCAGGGTTTCCACGAAAGTGTCTTCTTTGAGGATGATGTGGTCGCTGGGGGCGACGACGAGGTTGGCGTCCGGGTTGAGGGCCTGCAGCTTGAAGGCGGTGTAGGCGATGCAGGGGGCGGTGTTGTTGCGGGAGGGCTCGGTGAGGATCTGATTGTCGGTGAGCTCCGGCAGGTGTTCTTTGACGAGCCCGGCGTATTGCTTGTTGGTGACGATAAAGATGTTGGAGGCGGGGCAGAGCTTCAGGAAGCGCTCGAAGGTGAGGCGGATGAGGGACTTACCGACGCCGAGGATGTCGAGGAATTGCTTTGGGCGTTCTTCCCGGCTGGCGGGCCAGAAGCGGCTGCCGATGCCGCCTGCCATAATGGCTACGTAGGTGTTGCTGTTGTTGGGCATGCGTTTTTGTTTTAGTGGGGATGAGTTAATGGGGGTGTTGTGGTGGTTTGTTTTGTTGGTGGGACGAATATAAGGGTTTTTGGGTTTTTTGGGTGGGTCTGGGGTGGTAAAGGTTTAAGTTTAGAGTTTAGAGTTTAGGGGGGCGAGCGTTGCCGTTGGTTCAGTCCTGGGCTACCAGCCTTCGCCTGGGGCTTCGGCGGGCGGGGCGCGGCGTGCCGTTAGGGTATACTTTGAGGGTTGGCTGCTCTGGGGAGTATGCCCTAACTTGCGGGTGGGGGAGGTGCGACGCTCTACGAGGTCGTAAAATCTGGAAGAGGTTTGGGGTGACTAATATTCGACGCTCTACGAGGTCGGTTGGCTTGGGCTGCTGGGGTACACTTTGAGCGTGGACTGCTTTTGGGAGTGTGCTCCAGCTTGTGGGTGGGGAGGTTGAAGTTTAAGGGTTAGGGTTTAGGGGCGAGCGTTGCCGGTCGGTTGGTCTTGGGATTTGGGCGGTGCCGGTGGGTGTGGCTGGGCTTTCACATTTCGTACCTACGGCACGAGGCTACGGGCGGTCTTGGGTGTTACCGACATTTTGCCCCTATGGGGCATGGGCTGTGGTTTGGAACTGCAAAACAGAGAAATGTACCCATACGGGCCTTGCTGCGCTTCGGAAATGTAAAATATAAAATGCAAAAGTGACAGGCGTTTCCGGTCGGTGTGTCTCCGGGCTTTCACATTTCGTACCTACGGCACGAGGCTACGGGCGGTCTTGGGTGTTACCGACATTTTGCCCCTATGGGGCATGGGCTGTGGTTTGGAACTGTAAAACAGAGAAATGTACCCATACGGGCCTTGCTGCGCTTCGGAAATGTAAAATATAAAATGCAAAAGTGACAGGCGGTGCCGGTCGGTGTGTCTCCGGGCTTTCACATTTCGTACCTACGGCACGAGGCTATGGGCGGTCTTGGGTGTTACCTACATTTTGCCCCTATGGGGCATGGGCTGTGGTTGGTCTGCCGGGTGCGGTGGCTTGGGGGCGAGCGTTGCCGGTTGCTTGGTCTGCCGGGGCGGTGGCTTGGGGGCAAATATTACATTTTCTTTTCCTGGATGAAAAGAAACAAAAATTCCCGGTTATACCGGGATGCATCGTTCTTAACGGGAAAATCGCGAAGGAGCGGCTCGTGCCTACAAACTCGCCTTGGTGCAGGGCGGGTTAAGGGTGCGTGGTGAATAGCATGATGCTGGTTTTTCAGGTGATTGGGCGTTTGGGCTCAAACAGTGTATCCACGTCACTGCGTGAACGCCGCTCCTCCGCGATTTTCCCTAAACGCTGCAATGCCGGGGGCCAGGCTGGGTCTTCCTGGTGGTGGCTGCCGGGGCGGTGGCTTGGGGCGAGCGCTGCCGGTCGGTGGGTCGTCAGGAGGCGGTCGCAAAGCGGCCGTGGCTTTGGGTGACGTCGCCTGGTGCTCAACCTTAACCTTAGCCTCAACCTTGGCTGGGACAGTGCCGGGCTTTTCCTGGGGGAGGTTGAGGTTGGTCTTCTGTGCTTGGTCTGCCGGGGCGGTGGCTTGGTGGCGAGCGTTGCCGGTCGGTTGGTCTCGGGCTGCCGGTCGGTGGGTCGCCGGGAGGCGGTCGCAAAGCGGCCGTGGCCTTGGGGGGCGGCGCCTGGTGCTCAACATTAGCCTTAACCTCGGCTGGGCTAGCCTGGGGCCACCCCAGACCTAGATAGGTCTTGCCCGGGGCCTCCCGGCCTCAAAAGTCCTGATAAGAAGTGTAGAGGTTGGTACGCAGGCCAAAGTATGCCCAGCGGCTGTCGGGGAAGCCGCCGACTTCGCTGGTCTCGGTGCGGGACTGATAGCCGGCGTGGACTTCGAGGTTGTAAAGGGGGTTGATGGTGAAGGCGGCCTCGGCGCGCAGGTAGGTGAGGTCGCCGAGGTTGCCTTGTACGGCGAAGACGCCGGTGTCGGCAGAGCGGATGTCGAAGGACTTGAAGATGTCGCCGCCCCAGTTCTCGCCGGGGGCATCGCGGCCGGTACGGCCCTGGTGGTAGGCGGCCAGGAAGCTCCAGCGGCCAATACGGTAGTGGGCACGGACGAGCATTTCCTCAAAATTGGCGCCCCAGGGGTGGGCGAGGGGCTGCTGATAGTGGCCCCAGTTGGTGAGGATCTCCCGGTGGGCGTAGATGTGGGGGCGGGCGATGTTGTACTCGGCGCGGAGGAAGAGGTTGCGGATGCCAAAGGCGTCGCCCCATTTCAGCCCGGCCTGCCAGGCCATCATGTTGAGCCAGCTGCCTTCGCTCCAGTTGAAGACGGCGGAGGAGGTGAACTCGTCCATCGCCATTTGGCCGTAAGCCAGTATGCCATTCTTAAAGTGGTAGGAGGCCTGAAGGCCCATGAGGGTGTTGCCGCCGGCGAAGCCTTGTGCGAACTCCACGGGGCGGTAAAGGATGACGGGGTTGAGGAAGCTGGGGTCGAAGCCGTAGCGGTTGAGCTCGTCGCCCCACATGATGCCTTCGAAGAGCCCGAGGTTGAAGCGCTTGCCGATATTGGCGCTCAGGTAGTGCATGGACATGTACTTCTTGGCGAAGATGTTGCCGACCATCACGCTGTCGCGGAGGTCGTTCATAATGGCCCAGGTGTTGACGTAGCGGAATTTCCAGAAGGTGGTCTCGATGCGGAAGTAGGGGTAGTTGACGCCGTTGTCGGACATCAGCAGGGAGCGGTAGCCTTCGCCGATGAACTGCTTGCCGTGGCCGAGGCGGAAGTGGAAGTTGGGGGTGGGCGTGTAGGCGACTTCCCCGGCGGCGTAGGCGTAGTCGCGGGCGTTTTCCCCAAAATTTTTGGAGAGCCAGTAGCCGGGCACTACGCCCCGGTTTTGGCGCACGAAGGCCTGTACGTGCATGGGCAGGCGGGCCTGGGTTTCCACCAAAGTGGTATAGGCGGAGACTTTGCCGAGCTGCAGTTCGAGGCGGGCGCCGCGGCTGTTGCGGTAGGTGTAGTCGAAGTCGCCTTCGCTGTCCTGCCCGCCGCGGAAGTATACCACGGGGTTGAGGGTGAAGTAGTGGTCTTTGCCCCGGGAGTGGATGAAGTCTTCGTACAGGGCTTTGCGTTCTACCCAGTCCCAGAGCCCGCCTTTTTTGACGATGGTGTCGGGCAGGAGGTCGCCTTTGCGGCTGTAGGGGTCTACTTCGTCCCGCCTCCAGGGGCGGATGGCGGTGTGGAGCTGATGGGTGTCGCGCAGGAGGGCGTTTTCGTGCCAGTAGCGTTCCTGGGGGTTGAGCTGCAGGAGCTGGTATTGGGCGTAGGTGAGGGTGGGGAGGAGGAGTAGGAGGTATAGTAGGATGTGGGCTTTCATTGCTTTGAGTGGTTTTGGGGGTGAAGGTAGGGGTTTTTTGGGTTTTGTTTTGGTCTTGGGGTGGGTCTTGAGAGGTAAAGGTTTAAGTTTAGAGTTTAAAGTTTAAAGTTTAGAGGGGCGAGCGGTGCCGTTGGTTCAGTCCTGGGCTACCAGCCTTCGACTGGAGCTTCGGCGGGCGGGGCGCGGAGTTGCCGTTAGGGTATACTTTGAGCGTTGGGCTGCTCCGGGAAGTATGCCCTAACTTGCGGGTGGGTGATTTTAAAACTAAAGAAGAGTGCGACGCTCTACGAGGTCGTAAAATCTGGATGAGGTTTGGGGTGACTAATATTCGACGCTCTACGAGGTCGGGTGGCAGTGCCGTTAGGGTATACCTTGAGCGTTGGCGGCTCTGGTGCCAGGCTTTTCCTGGGGAAGGTTGAGGTTGGTCTGTGGCGGGGTCTTTGCGAGGATGCTGACTCCCCATACGGGCCAGTGTTGGCGCTCAGCTACGTCAGCCGGAGAAGGATGAGGGTCAGGGCGGGGTCTTCGGGGCTGGGTCTACCGGGGCGGTGTCTTGGGGTGAGCGTTGCCGGTGGGTAGGTCGTCAGGAGGCGGTCGCAAAGCGGCCGGGGCCTTGGAGGACGCTGGTGGGCCCTCAACCTCAACCTTAACCTCAGCCTTAACCTTAGCCTTGGCTGCTCCGGGAAGTATGCCCTAACTTGCGGATGGGAAGGGTGCGACGCTCTGCGAGGTCGAAAAATCAGGATGAGGTTTGGGATGACTAATATTCGACACTCTGCGAGGTCGGTTGGCTTGGGCTGCTGGGGTATACTTTGAGCGTTGGCTGCTTTTGGGAGTGTGCTCCAGCTTGTGGGTGGGGAGGTTGAAGTTTAGGGGTTAGGGTTTAGGGGCGAGCGTTGCCGGTCGGTTGGTCTTGGGATTTGGGCGGTGCCGGTGGGTGTGGCTGGGCTTTCACATTTCGTACCTACGGCACGAGGCTACGGGCGGTCTTGGGTGTTACCGACATTTTGCCCCTATGGGGCATGGGTTGTGGTTTGGAACTGCAAAACAGAGAAATGTACCCATACGGGCCTTGCTGCGCTTCGGAAATGTAAAACGCGAAATGCAACCCATACGGGCCTTCGGAAATGTAAAAGTGGCGAGCGTTGTCGTTGGTGCAGTCTTGGGGCGAGCGTCGCTGGTCGGTGTGGCGCTATTTTTTGTGACGGAAAAGTTAGAATCTCCACCCCCGACCCCTGCCAGGATGGGAATGGTTTTGTGTTGGGTATTGGTGTATAGCAGGGGACCTGCCGTCGCTATTGCTTTGGCAGGCAGGGCACGAGCGGTGCCGATTGGGTGGTCTTGGGATTCGAGCAGTGCCGGTCGGTGTGGCAGGCACGCCCGGCGCACTCGCTGTTCGACGTAGTTTGAAACGCCAGTATACATCCATACGGACAAGTCCATACGGACAAGTCCATACGGACAAGTCCATACGGACAAGTCCGTACGGATAAATTATGGGGAGTCGGTCCCTTCGCCGGGTGGCTTACTCCTATTCTTCTTCATCAATCAAATATTTTAGGTGTCTGTATTGATTCGAATTTACTGTTTTTATCAGAAGTGCGCTCTCAAACGATACTTTGTCAAGCATCTTCACGAGTTCTGATTTCAATTTGGGTAAATAATTCTTGATGATATCAAATGAGATATTTGGGTCTATGCTTCTGTAATCGTGGGCAATCCTGTTCCTCAATTTTGATATTTCGGGCCAAGGTATACCCTTATGTTCTTCTTTTAGGTTATTGTCTATTTTCTTAACTTCTTCGCCAATTACCAATAGAAGTATTTGGCTGGCATTGAAATTCATTTGTTCATTTGCCTCAAAGAAACGATCTGGGTCTTCAAAAGATTCGGTGTATAAAAATATCTTCTCGATTGACTCGAGGATCGTCATTATGTATGTAAAATTCTTCTTCTCATACATAAATCACCGTTTTGTCGATTTCATCCTCAATAATTGGGTTGACATATTCGTGGTTGACCAAATCTATCGTCTCAACTTCTAATAATTCTTTGATGTATTCTTCCAATTCATAGCTCTCTTTAAAGCCTAACCTTATACCCTCTTTGAGATCATAAATCAAATCTATATCGCTCTCATTGTGAAAAGTATTGGTCGAGTAACTTCCAAAAAGACCTATTCGGGATATGTTAAACCTTTTCTCCAAGGTCTCCCTGTTCTCTCTTATTTTATTGATTATCTGGTTCCTATCCATTTGGTTCTAGTCTTTTGGAGAACTATAAAATCTTTAAAAGATATTCTAACGTTTCTTCCTCTGATGCTTTTGATTTCTTAAGTATTCTTTCTTTATGCTTAAATATTTCACCTATCAAAAAATTGGGAGCGTAATACTTATCCTGGCTATTCAGAATTTTATCTCGGGTTAAGGAACGCTGCACCCTAAAGGCTGAAAATACAATATTTGAATCGACGATTACTTTTCTCATTGTTCCGATTTGGGGATAAACCTATCTTTATTTGATTGCCACCAGTCACCTTTGATCTCTTCTCCCAAATCTTCTATTTCCTTTCCAAAATTAACTTTATCAGCTAAAGCTTCCAGTCTTAGGTTCTCGAGAAACTGGAGTAAAGCGTCTTTGTTTATTGATTTTTTGTCAATGCTAATTATAAATCGGTCTTCTGAAGAATCAAGTGTTACCGTTTTCATATCTCTGGTTTTGATCAAAATTACTTCCTTTAAACAAGTTTCTGATTCTTTTGGTTTCTGAATATAATATTAAGGATTTTTAGTTATGTGTTGTATTTGTTGTAACGATGTTTATCCGATAGGGCTCAAATAGTGTATCCACGTCACTGCGTGGCCGTCGTCTGCCTGCGATTTTCCCTAAAGGCTGCAATGCCGGGGGCCAGGCGGGGTCTTCTTGGCGGGGTCTGCCGGGGGTATGGCTTGGGGGCGAGCGTTGCCGGTGGGTGAGGCTGTCTCGCCCGGCGCTCTCCTTTCGCCGGGCGTGCTCGTTGGGGTGGTCCTGGAATACTAGCGTTGCCGGTCGGTGGGTCTCCGGGCTTTCACATTTCGTACCTACGGCACGAGGCATGGGTTGGTCTTTGGAGTTACCGACATTTTGCCCCTATGGGGCATGGGCTGTGGTTTGGAACTGCAGAACAGAGAAATGTACCCATACGGGCCTTGCTGCGCTTCGGAAATGTAAAACGCGAAATGCAACCCATACGGGCCTTCGGAAATGTAAAAGTGGCGAGCGTTGTCGTTGGTGCAGTCTTGGGGCGAGCGTCGCTGGTCGGTGTGGCGCTATTTTTTGTGACGGAAAAGTTAGAATCTCCACCCCCGACCCCCGCCAGGATGGGAATGGTTTTGTGTTGTTTATTGGTGTATAGCGGGGGACCTGCCTTCGCTCTTGCTTTGGCAGGCAGGGCACGAGCGGTGCCGTTGGTGCGGTCTTGGGGCGAGCAGTGCTGGTCGGTTGGTCGTCAGGAGGCGGTCGCAAAGCGGCCGTTGCCTTGGGTGACGCTGGCTGGTCCTTCTCCGTCCGACGTAGCTTAACCCGGATTATTCACGGCAAGGCATAAAAAAAGGGTATAAGTTCTTATATTAGAGTTGCTTAGGCTTCAAAAAATATAAAAACTCCATACCCAAAAATGAGTAATAAAAATACGGCTTTTTATCAGAATAAAAAACAATACACCTTCGATTTTTCGGGCCAGGAAACCAGCTCAGATGGAGGCTTTAGCCTTCTGTACAAACTGGCGAGAAGATCAAAATTGATCAAAGCGTTCAGTGAGCAGGTCCCCGACCGGCGCGACCCTGAGCTGATCACTTACAGTGTTGAAGAGCTGATAATGCAACGGGTAATGCTGCTGGCTTGCGGTTACGAAGATTGTAATGATGTAGATTACCTCAAGGAAGACCCCTTGCTGAAAGCTCTAATGGATAACGGCTTGTGTTCTCAACCAACGCTGAGCCGCCTGGAAAACAGCCTGAACATGGGCGCCGTGTACCGGCTGGCTGAGTGGTGGGTTGACCGGTATGTGGCTAGTTTGCCCACTGATAAAGAGTATGTGATCATTGATGTGGATTGTACCGACGACCCTACCCATGGAGATCAGCAGGGCAGTTTGTTTCACGGCTACTACTGGCAGTGGATGCTCAATGAGCTGTTTTATATAGATGGGGAAACGGGGCAAATCATCCTGCCGGTATTGCGCCCCGGCAACGTACACTCCAATAAATGGAATGACAGGTTTTTGCGGGTAATCGCCAGGAAAATCCGCCAGCGCTTTGGGGATATTCAAATCATCGTCCGGGCTGATGGCGGCTTTTCCTGCCCTGGTTTTTATGAGGTAGTGGAGGAGCAAGACCTTGATTTTTGCATTGGCCTTACATCTAACCCCCGCCTGAAAGCGGCGGTCCGGAAATCTTATGACTGGGTCAATAAGCACTATGGGCAAAAGGGGGCCCGGCATCAAAAGTTTGTAGGGCCCTTCAGTTACCAGGCTGATTCCTGGGATAACCCTCAGCAAGTATATGCCAAAATTGAATCGACGGGCAAAGGCATGAATCTGCGTTTTATCGTTAGCAACTTTGCCGACGACGATGCCGAAGAGCTATACAAAGATTTTTATGTGCAACGCGGAGAGGCCTCTGAAAACCGGATCAAGGAAGTGAAGAACATGTGTTTTTCAGACCGGCTCAGTTGCCATCGTTTCAGTGCCAACTTCTTCCGGCTTATGCTGTCGTGCCTGGCTTATGAGTTGTTGCGCAATTTACGGGGACTGATCCGAAAAACGGCTCATGCCAAAGCCTGGGCCTGGTCGGTACAGTCTATCCGGCTATATCTGCTAAAAGTAGCTGCCCAGGTTCATGAAACGGTTCGCAGGATACACATTCGTTTTTCGCGAGCCTTTTCCCAACAGAACCTGTTCCGAGAAGTGATGATGCAGTGTTAGTGGCTCGCCAGCCAGGGGTCAACAAGGAGGGGGGTTTTTCTACAGGGGGCAAGCCCTGGAGGGAAGGCTATGCCCTTGGCTCATCATTTTCGGCTTTTTTCCGGCAAAATGAGAAAAAATTCTTGGCGAAGGAAAATTTAATTCTATTCCAACCGGGAGCCAAGGAGTAGTTTTGATAAAATCAGCGCGGCATGGAGTTAAAATTTAATTTCAACTCCATGCCGTGAATAATCCGGGTTAAGCGTAGTCGGAAACCTCAACCTTAGCCCTGCCCTTGCCCCTGCCGAGGCCATCCTCCCCGGGGCAGCCCCAAGCCCAGGCTTAGCTATCCTTCCCCAACCTCCTTATCTTCGACCAGCCATTGGTGGAGAAGGAGGCGGGCTTTTGCGGCTGTTTCCTCCGTGAGGTAGAGGCTGATGACGAGCTCCGGGATGGGGGCATCGCGCAGGGCAGGATCGGTGGGGTGGGGGCGTTGGTCTGGGTCCATCTCGGGCGTAGGCCAGGTATCGGTATAGTGGCTGAAGAGCGCGCCTTGTAAGTCTGCCGGATCGTATTGCAGGATACGGATGAGCTTGTGACGTTCCGGAACGTAGGCATCGAAAATCGGATTGCCATCGGCTATGGGCTGCCCATTGCCGGACTGATTGTTGTAGAAAGGGTGGTGGGTCAGCCCGTGCGGCTGTAGCAACTGACGGACTTCGGATGCCCAAAACTGTTCGGCTTGCTTGTAGACGGTGGCGTCGGAAAGGAAGCTGCGGAATAGTGGATTTACAAGAGTCGCCATAGGACAATAGTTATAATGAGTAGAATAGATACAAAAGCGGTGCCGCTCCAGACTTCAATGTCGATCCGGATGCTCCGGTTTTGACGGTTGTTGAAACTTCTGCGGACTGGGGCGTCTATGCCGCCTTCGGTTTGGTCAATGAAGCGTTCGGCTTCTTCAAAAGGGCGCTCGCGCAGGGCCTGGTCTGCCGGACTAAGCCTGTTGCGCAGCCTCTTCAGTAGGGATAACCCCTTTTCTTTGCTTAATGGTTCCGTTTGCGACCAGCTTTCGCTGGCTTCCAGGCCGCCGCCCTGGGCTTGTATGCTGACGATTAAGTGGTTTGCCACAGCAAACCTACTCAATGTCAGCATTTACGCTGGGAAGTGGCTTGCTCCGATGTCGCAAACCACTTCGTATTGCGTATATGCGACCTCGGTGTGCTTTTCTCGGCATGAGAAAGTGTTTTAAAGGTGAATAATGGTCGCAAGTGTGGGTTTGAAATTGGGTGACAGACCGCTCTGTGTTGAGCTTTTTTGGGCCTGATAAGGACAAATATACAAACTTGTTACATTTAATGCAACTATTTTAAAGTTTCATGTATTTTTTGAATTTTCTTCTCCCATGCTATGCCGTAATTTTGTCAGGAATCATAAATCAGGTAATGCGGCGGTATAACAGGATTAAGGCGGTATTGGCAGACAAGCAAAAGTCTAGCAAGTGGTTAGCGGAGGAGGTGGGTCGGAGCCGTGCTACAGTCTCGCGTTGGTGCTCCAATCACGTACAGCCGCCATTGGAGGTCTTGTACGAGGTGGCGGATGCCCTGGAGGTGGATGTCCGGGAGTTGCTGGTGCCTAATAAGAAGTAAGGATTTCCGGAAATGGCTTTAACCGGGTGAAATAGCGCCGTGCCGTTAGGGTATACTTTGAGCCCTGGCTTCCCCGTGAAGTATGCCCTAACTTATGGGTGGGTGATTTTAAAACTAAGGAAAGGTGCGACGCTCTAAGAGGTCGAAAAATCTGGATGAGGTTTGGGATGACTAATATTCGACACTCTGCGAGGTCGGTTGGCTGGGCGTTAGGGTATACTTTGAGGGTTGGCTGCTCCGGGAAGTATGCCCTAACTTGCGGGTGGGAAAGGTGCGACGCTCTGCGAGGTCGAAAAATCAGGATGAGGTTTGGGATGACTAATATTCAACGCTCTTCGAGGTCGGTATGCTTGGGCTGCTGGGGTACACTTTGAGCGTGGACTGCTCTGGGAGTGTGCTCCAGCTTGCGGGTGGGGAGGTTGAAGTTTAGGGGTTAGGGTTTAGGGGGTGAGCGTTGCCGGTCGGTTGGTCGCCAGGAGGCGGTCGCAAAGCGGCCGTGCCCGTGGAGGACGCTGGTGGGCCCTCAACCTCAACCTCAGCCTCAACCTTAGCCTTGGCCTTGGCTGCTCCGGGAAGTATGCCCTAACTTGCGGGTGGGAAAGGTGCGACGCTCTACGAGGTCGAAAAATCAGGATGAGGTTTGGGATGACTAATATTCAACGCTCTTCGAGGTCGGTATGCTTGGGCTGCTGGGGTACACTTTGAGCGTGGACTGCTCCGGGAGTGTGCTCCAGCTTGCGGGTGGGGAGGTTGAAGTTTAGGGGTTAGGGTTTAGGGGGTGAGCGTTGCCGGTCGGTTGGTCGCCAGGAGGCGGTCGCAAAGCGGCCGTGCCCGTGGAGGACGCTGGTGGGCCCTCAACCTCAACCTCAGCCTCAACCTTAGCCTTGGCCTTGGCTGCTTCGGGAAGTATGCCCTAACTTGCGGGTGGGAAAGGTGCGACGCTCTACGAGGTCGAAAAATCAGGATGAGGTTTGGGATGACTAATATTCGACGCTCTTCGAGGTCGGTTGGCTGGGCTGCTGGGGTACACTGTGAGCGTGGACTGCTCCGGGAGTGTGCTCCAGCTTGCGGGTGGGGAGTTTGAAGTTTAGGGGTTAGGGTTTAGTGGCGAGCGTTGCCGGTGGGTAGGTCGCCAGGAGGCGGTCGCAAAGCGGCCGGGGCCTTGGAGGACGCTGGTGGGCCCTCAACCTCAACCTCAGCCTCAACCTTAGCCTTGGCCTTGGCTGCTCCGGGAAGTATGCCCTAACTTGCGGGTGGGAAAGGTGCGACGCTCTACGAGGTCGAAAAATCAGGATGAGGTTTGGGGTGACTAATATTCGACGCTCTTCGAGGTCGGTATGCTTGGGCTGCTGGGGTACACTTTGAGCGTGGACTGCTCCGGGAGTGTGCTCCAGCTTGCGGGCGGTGGGTGTTGTGGTCCCTCCTTCGCCTTGGGGCTACGGCGGGTGCTTTGGTATTTTGGTTTTATGGTGTTATGGCGGGGCAGGCTCGCCCGGCGCACTTCTTTCGCCGGGCGTGCTAGTTGGGAGGGTCCTGGATTTTGAGCGTTGCCGGTCGGTAGGTCGCCAGGAGGCGGTCGCAAAGCGGCCGGGGCCTTGGAGGACGCTGGTGGGCCCTCAACCTCAACCTTAGCCTTAACCTCAGCCTTAACCTTGGCTGCTCCGGGAAGTATGCCCTAACTTGCGGGTGGGGAAGGTGCGACGCTCTACGAGGTCGAAAAATCAGGATGAGGTTTGGGATGACTAATATTCGACGCTCTTCGAGGTCGGTATGCTTGGGCTGCTGGGGTACACTTTGAGCGTGGACTGCTCCGGGAGTGTGCTCCAGCTTGGGGGTGGGAATATTACCCCCTATTCTTGTGAGGGGCAATACTCAAATAAGGGTTGTCATAAATGTTGATGGGGAGGGCACGGAAGGGGAGCTGCTGCTGCCAGGCGATGTAGTTGAAGCTGAGCTGGTCGCGGCGGCTGTGCTGCTGGTAGAAATGCCACCACGCATTGCTGAATTGAATGACGGCTGCATGGTGGTGCTGCCGGGCTATAAGGCCACAGGCGGCCAGGCCCTGATGCGGTGGGTAGTTTTGGGTGCGAATGGTATCTACGGTCTTTTGGATGAGGACGGGGTCGTCTTTGTGGTGGCGGGTACACCAATCGGCTTCTTCGTATATGCAGTCGCGGTAGGGATGGCGGAATAGGACGAAGGGGGATTGCCGGAGGGCTTCCCGGAATAAGCTTAGGATGGCAGAGCCGGTGAATTGCATATTGGCGTCGTGCCAAATGCTGGTGGGGTAGTGGGGGAGGAAAAGGTGGGGCAGGAGCTTGGGCAGACGGGAGGCGCGGATAGGGTCCTGGTGCAGGGGCGGGCAGGAGATGATCTGATACTGATCGCTCTGCAGGGGCTGATCGGTAAAGCAGAGGTAGTCCACTCCCGGGAAATCGGGCTGCGGGCGCAGGGTGTCGTAGGGGCTGAATATGGCGGTGTACAGGGTGAGGATGGGAAAAAGAGACTTTAGATTGCTGGGGCTTTGATGTTTTTGGCCGAGCGTTGCCGGCCGATGTGGCTTAGGGAATCAGAACGCCGGGGGCGCTCCCTTCCCCCGGCGTTCTGTAAGCAGTGCCCCGCTGGTGTGGCCTTGGCTTTCACATTTCGTACCTACGGCACGAGGCAAGTAGTAGTCTTGGGGGTTACCTATATTTTGCCCCTAGCGGGGCACTGGCTGCGGCGGGTCTGCCGGGGGCGCTCCCTTCCTCCGGCGTTCTGTAAGCAGTGCCCAGCTGGTGTGGCTTTGGCTTTCACATTTCGTACCTACGGCACGAGGCAAGTAGTAGTCTTGGGGGTTACCTATATTTTGCCCCTAGCGGGGCATTGGCTGCGGCGGGCTCCGCAAAGCAGGCGTGGCGGCTCCTCCATAGGGAGCGGCAATTAATTGTCGCCGTATAGAAGGCTGCGCTTCGGACCAACCTGAACCCTAGCTGCCCTAGTACGCCTTGCTCCTCGCTGCTGCCTTTTCCTCTTCCCGACGGGTGGAAAGCCTGCCGCTGCGGTAGCTGTTGAGCTGAAGGATTTTCTTTTTGTCCTCACGCTTTCGGTTGACGGCGCGGTGGAAGTACAGGGTGCCAAGGCTGGCGCTGAGCAGGACGATGCCTAAGATAAGGTGCTGTTCCAGGTAGTTTTGCCCGATGAAGGCGAAGAGGATCATACCGGCGTTGAAGGCCACCAATACGCCCGTGGCCTGCGCATGGGTGAAGCCGTAGTCCACTAAGAGGTGGTGGATGTGGCGGCGGTCCGGCATCAGCGGGGAATGCCCGCGGGCCATGCGGGTGGCGAAGACGCGAAGGGTGTCGAAGAGGGGGACGACTACCACGGTCATCGAGACGGCGGCTATGCTTTGAAGGTGAAACATGTGCCCAATGTTCAGCGCGGCATTGGAGGTGATAAACTGAATGACAAGGGTGGCCGTGATGGTGCCGAGGATCAGCGAGCCCGTATCGCCCATAAAGGTGCGGGTGGGTGGCATGATGTTGTAGCGCAGAAAGGCAAGGTAGGCGGCGGTGGTAATGGCGGCCAGAATGGCGAAGGCGGGCTGTTCTGTATTGAAGAACCAAATACCGAGGATGGTGCTGACAAGTATGCCAATGCTTGCCGAAAGGCCATTGATGCCGTCAATAAGGTTGAAGGCATTCATGATCACCAGGACGGTAAATCCGGAAACCAAAAGGGAAAACCAGTAGGGGAAGTCGCTGTGGAAGCCCAGCAGCCCGTGCATGCTTTCAATGCGGATATCACAGGCGTAGACGATGAGAAAGGCCGTGATCATCTGCGCGACCAGCTTCTTCTTGGCGTCCATGGGCTCTAAATCGTCTTTGAGGCCGACGACGAAGATGATGAAGAGCGCGCCGACCAGGTATTGCAGAAATTGGTGGCTGGCGAAGGGGACCCACATGAACAACGCTATCAATATCCCCATAAAAATACCAACGCCACCCAGAGAGGGGGTGGCGACGAAGTGGGAGCTGCGCTCGCCGGGAACGTCACATAAATGCCGTTCGTTGGCGATTTTGATTACAGGCGGTATCGCTAAGTAGGTGAATGCGAAGGATGTTACAAATCCTGAGATTATGTTTTCCATGGGGATAATTGGGAGTTTCAGTGTTTTGTGCTCCCCAAAGATAGGAACTTTATTCTTTATCTATCGGATATGCTTATTGTTAATCTATGTTTTTGGGTTAAGTTATTGTAAAGTAGGGGGTTTTTAACACTCAGGCACGGAGGGGTTTTTTACCACTAAGGCGCTAGAGGCACGGAGGGCACTTAGGGTTTTTTACCACTAAGGCACTAAGGCACTGAGGGCACTTAGGCTCTTTTTTGACACTAAGGCACAGAGGACACTGAGGGGGTAAGACTTCAGTCTTAGTGAAACTTACTGCCTAAGTGTCTTAGTGTTTACCCCCCCTAGTACCAGCTTTCCCCACTCAGGCACGGAGGGATTTTTTACCACTAAGGCGCTAGAGGCACTGAGGGCACTTAGGCTCTTTTTTGACACTAAGGCACAGAGGACACTGAGGGGGTAAGACTTCAGTCTTAGTGAAACTTACTGCCTAAGTGTCTTAGTGTTTACCCTTGGGTTTTACCACTAAGGCACAGAGGACACTGAGGGGGTAAGACTTCAGTCTTAGTGAAACTTACTGCCTAAGTGTCTTAGTGTTTACCCCCCCTAGTACCAGCTCTCCCCACTCAGGCTTTCATACACCCGCTCAATCCCCTCCCGCAGCCCAATCCGCGCCGTCCAGCCAGCTGCTTTCAGTTTGCTGACGTCCATGAGCTTGCGGGGGGTGCCGTCGGGCTTGGAAAGGTCGTGCTCCAGTTGGCCTTCAAAGCCGACGATGTCTTTGATGAGCAGGGCCAGGTCTTTGATGGGGATGTCTTCTCCGGTGCCGATGTTGACGAGCCCGGGCTCATCGTAGGTCTGCATGAGGTAGTAGCAGGCGTCCGCCAGGTCGTCTACGTGGAGGAACTCCCGCTTTGGGGAGCCGGTGCCCCAGATGGTCACGGCTTTGTCCCCGCGCTTCTTCGCTTCATGAAATTTGCGGATTAGGGCGGGCAGGACGTGGGATTTCTCCAAATCATAATTGTCATTGGGCCCGTACAGGTTGGTGGGCATGACGGAGATGAAGTTGCAGCCGTATTGGTGGCGGTAGGCGTCGCAGAGCTTGATGCCGGCTATCTTGGCAATGGCATAGGGCTCGTTGGTGGGCTCGAGCTCTCCGGTGAGGAGGTAGTCTTCCTTCAGGGGCTGTGGGGCCAGCTTGGGGTAGATGCAGCTGGAGCCGAGGAATAGGAGCTTTTCCACGCCGTTGTCCTTCGCGGCATTGATTACGTTGTTCTGTATCATCAGGTTGTCGTAGAGGAATTCGCCCCGGTAGGTGTTGTTGGCGAGGATGCCTCCTACTTTGGCGGCGGCGAGGAAGACGTGGGTGGGCTTTTCTTGCGCGAAGAACTCGTTTACGGCGGCTTGGTTGCGGAGGTCGAGCTCTTTGCTGGTGCGGGTGATGAGGTTGGTGTGGCCTTCGGCTGTTAGCTTGCGGGCTAGGGCGGAGCCTACCATGCCTCGGTGACCGGCTATGTAGATTTTTGATTGGTTATTCATGTTGTTTTTTTTACCACTAAGGCACGTTAGGCACTGAGTTTTTTTACCACTAAGGCACATTAGGCACTTAGGGTGCACTGAGTTTTTTTACCACTAAGGCACGTTAGGCACTTAGGGTGCACTGAGTTTTTTTACCACTAAGGCACGTTAGGCACTTAGGGTGCACTGAGTTTTTTTACCACTAAGGCACGTTAGGCACTTAGGGTGCACTGAGTTTTTTTACCACTAAGGCACGTTACTCACTTAGGGTGCACTAATTTTTTTTACCA
>NZ_JPOS01000076.1 GCF_000759025.1 Phaeodactylibacter xiamenensis
GCACTGAGTTTTTTTACCACTAAGGCACGTTAGGCACTTAGGGTGCACTGAGTTTTTTTACCACTAAGGCACGTTAGGCACTTAGGGTGCACTGAGTTTTTTTACCACTAAGGCACGTTAGGCACTTAGGGTGCACTGAGTTTTTTTACCACTAAGGCACGTTAGGCACTTAGGGTGCACTGAGTTTTTTTACCACTAAGGCACGTTAGGCACTTAGGGTGCACTTAGTTTTTTTACCACTAAGGCACGTTAGGCACATAGGGTCACTAAGATTTTGGTAGCTTAGCAAATTCCTCTGTAACTAAATGTACTGCTGATTTTACAATATTATCGGTGTGAAAATTAAGCAGCAGGCCTTTGGGCTTTTCTGTTAACATCAAATAGGACAGTAACTGAGCTTTGTGTACCGGTAAGACTATCTCTACTGCTTTGAGTTCGATAATAATTATATCGTTCACCAGAAGGTCTAAACGCAAAGGTGTTGACAACTCTCTACCTTTGTAGGCAATTGGCACTAAGACCTGACGCTCCACTTTTAATCCCCTGATCCTTAATTCCTCAACCAAACATTCTTCGTAAACGGACTCTAGAAGTCCTGGGCCTAAGTGCTTATGCACCTCAATAGCGCAACCAACAATTTGATAAGCTAAATTATTGATGAATGATTGCGTCATACCTTAGTGTACCTTACTGCCTGAGTGCCTTAGTGGTTATTACTATTCAAACTCATTCTTAACCTCAAACCCCGCCTCCCTCAACACCTGATCCCGCCGGAACAACTCAATATCCGCCGCCACCATCTCACTACACAGCGCCTGCAAATCATAAGACGGCTCCCAGCCCAGCTTGACCTTGGCTTTGGAAGGGTCACCAATGAGGAGGTCCACCTCGGTAGGGCGGAAGTACTGCGGGTCTACAGCGACGACCTCGCTGCCGACCTGCAGGGCGTACTCCGGATTGGAACTGCTGCTGACGATGCCAATCTCGTTCACGCCCTCGCCCTTGAATTCCAGCTCCACGCCGATCTCGCGGAAGCTCATGCGGACGAAGTCGCGCACGCTCGTGGTGACGCCGGTGGCGAGGACGAAGTCCTCTGCCTGATCCTGCTGTAGCATCAGCCACATGCCTTCGATATAGTCTTTGGCGTGGCCCCAGTCGCGCTTGGCATCCATGTTGCCTAGGAAGACTTTGTCTTGTAGCCCGAGGGCGATTTTGGCGACGGCGCGGGTGATCTTACGAGTGACGAAGGTCTCGCCCCGCAGGGGACTCTCGTGGTTGAAGAGGATGCCGTTGCAGGCGTACATGTTGTAGGCCTCGCGGTAGTTGACGGTGATCCAATAGGCGTAGAGCTTGGCGACGGCGTAGGGGGAGCGGGGGTAGAAGGGGGTGGTCTCCCGCTGTGGGACTTCCTGTACGAGGCCGTAGAGCTCGGAGGTGGAGGCCTGGTAGAAGCGGGTCTTTTCCTGCAGCCCGAGGATGCGGATGGCTTCGAGGATACGGGTGGTGCCCAGGCCATCGGCATCGGCGGCGTACTCCGGGGCATCGAAGCTGACCTGCACGTGGGACATCGCACCAAGGTTGTAGATTTCATCCGGCTGTACTTCCTGTATGATACGGATGAGGTTGGTGCTGTCGGTCAGGTCGCCGTAGTGGAGGATGAAGCGGAGGTCTTCCTCGTGGGGGTCCTGATAGAGGTGGTCGATGCGGGCGGTATTGAAAAGGGAAGCGCGGCGTTTGATGCCGTGGACTTCGTAGCCTTTTTCGAGCAGGAGTTCGCTTAGGTAGGCGCCGTCTTGGCCGGTGATGCCGGTGATTAGGGCTTTTTTCTTCATGTTTTGTTTTTTGTTTTTACCACTAAGGCACGTTAGGCGCTTAGGGGTTTTACCATGGAGTTTCATGGAGTTTTTACCACTAAGGCACGGAGGCACTTAGGGGGGTTACCACTGTGCGCCTCTGTGGTGAGTAAAACCATGGAGTTCCGTGGAGTTTTGTGCACTGTGTGCCTCTGTGGTGAATTTAACCATGGAGTTTTTTCTTATGCTGTGTTGCCACAATTACGGGAAAATAGCCTTTAATTCCTAAACCACTGGCCTAGTTTGCGGAGGGGTTTGAGTATTGTGGTGTGGGGATAGGGTTTTAGCCCGTTGACCTGCCAGGCGAGGTGGTCTTCGCGGTTGGCGCGGATGCGGTGGCGGAAGCTGGCGTTGCTCATGCCACCGGTGCGCATTTTGACGAGTACTTCAGGCAGGTAGGTGGCGGAGGCTTTGTGCTTGTAGAGGAAGCGGAGCATGAGCTCATAGTCTGCTGCGGAGCGGAAGCGGAGGTCGAAGCTGCCGTATTGCTCAAACAGCGCGCGGCGGGCGAAGAAGGTGGGGTGGGGGGGCATCCATCCGTGCAGGAAGTTGCGGTGGCGGTAGGGGCCGGACTTCCAGTGCCGGACTACGTTGAATGGTGGTTGGGCTGTGACGTAGTGCAGATCGCCGTAGAGGGTGTCGGCTTGGGTGTCTTTAAGCTGCCGGGCTACCCGTTGGAGGGTACCGGGGGTAGCGTAGAAGTCATCGGCATTGAGGAAGGCTATGTACTGCCCGGTGGCGTGGGCTATGCCTTTGTTCATGGCATCGTAAAGCCCGCTGTCTGGCTCGGAAATGATTTTGGAGACATGGGGGTACTGCCGGGCAATGGCGAGGGTGTTGTCCTGGCTGACGCCGTCAATGATGAGGTGCTCGATACCGGGGTGTTGCTGCCTGGCAACGCTTTCCAGCGTATCCGCAATGGTGGCGCTACTGTTGTAGCAGACGGTGATGATGGAAAACGTGAGAGAAATGAGAATGGAATTTAATGCCTTCGTTCGATTGGCAGAGCCGGGCTAAAAACTTGGTGCTCTCTATTTTCTGACCCTTTTAGACTGTGTTGGGATTTCACCCTTTGGGCTGCATTTGCCAAATTTTATCCTGTACTTCGTTGCTCTTCAGTCGCTTAGCTCAGGCTAGGCTCCCTCATCGCGCCCCCGACGATGAATGTCGGGATCAAAGACTTGTTCAGAATAAAATTTGACTACATTCGCTCCAAAAGCGAATTCCCAACACAGTCTTAGTCTTGCACCCTCCGCTCTTTCTTAGCTACCGCCGGATTCCCCTGATAAATGGTGAAGGCTTCCAGATTTGAGGTTGCCACAGACTTGACCGAAAGGACCGCATGGCTCCCGCACCTGACGCCCGGGCAAACCAGGGACTGCGCCCCAATCCATACGCCATTTTCTAGTGTAATGGGGGCGGTGATGAGGTCAAAACTGCTTTTTTTGTAGTTGTGATTGCCACAGAGCAGCATAGCGCCCTGAGAAATGCAGCAGTGGCTGCCAATATCGACCTGATCGAGGTTGTCAATCCAGGCGCCTTCGCCTATCCAAACGTGGTCGCCGATGCGGAGCTTCCAGGGGAATTTGATGGTTACGGATGGCTTGATGACCACGCCGGTCCCCACCTTTGCTCCGAAGGCCTTCAATACCTGAATTTTCAAACCATTGATAATGGCCAGGGGATGGCGGAACAGTATCGCGCTGCAGAGCAGCCAAAGCAGTTCTTTCCAACGGGGAGCGCCACGCTGAAAAGCTTTGTTTTGGTAGCGGGAGAGGTCGGTTTGGGGCATCCTGGAAAAGGGCTACTTGGAAAAGAGCTTTTTGTAGGATGAAACCAGGTCTTGCTTTGCAAAATACTCCTTTGCAAAACGATGGGCAGACCTGGACCATTGTTCGTACTCATGAGCGGTCATTGTTAAAGCATGATGGAGGGCTGTTTTCCAGGCTTCCGGCTCAGATAAGGGCAGGTCCCAGCCTGCTTTATGTTTTTTTAGCCACCGCCACGGCGTTTGATCGCTAATCAGCACGGGCGTTCCAGTAGCTAAAGCCTCGAAAATGGCATGCCCAAAGTTTTCACCATGAGTGGGCAGTATAAAAAAGTGGTGAGCCAGCAGTGCGTCTTTTACCTTGGGCGGAGGCTGTTCACCCGCATAGCTTACCGAAATATTGGCAGGCAGTTTTTGGATGGCTGCTTCACAGTCTTTCCAGTAGCTCGGATCTTCCATAGGGCCAATAATGGTCAACTCCACGGGGTGGCTAATGTATTGCAGTACCTGCAAGGCATGGAGCAACCCCTTGATCGGGTGGATGCGCCCCACAAAAAGGAGTTTCCAGGCCGGAGCGGGGGCAGCTTTGACGGGCTTCCGGGCTTCCGGCTGTACGGGAAAGTTAGAAAGCTGTACTACCTTTGCAGCAGGGCCAAAAACCGAGCGGATATCTTTGGCTTCCGTGGCATCGGTGGCGTGAAAACAGATGCGGCGTTGCAGCCCTATGGTGTGCAGGAGGCTTAGCAAAAGCTTTTTTTTAATTGGCTTGAAAGCCAGGGCTGAACTCCGCAGCATCCCCCGTGGAGCCAAAACCACTTTTCCCCGGTGCGCTCCCCTGAGGTGCAACCATAGCGGCCAGAGCGTGAAGTCCGGGGAGAACATGCTGTTCAGGTACAGGGGGAGGGTAGGGTGCTGCCGCAAAATCGTTCGGATGCGCTTGCGCCGGTCAGCTGGGCTGAGGTATTGCACTTGTGTGGCAGTGCCTTCGTAGGCCACCCAATGGTTGGCGCGGATGCCCTCGTAGGGCTGCGTGTCGCCCAGGTCCCGGTCTCCGGTCACCACCAGCATGGGCATAGTAGGGGACAGGCCTTTTACCAGATTGACGGTGGAGGAAATGGGGCCGCCGGCCCGGTAGCCCGGAGCAAACCAATCAGTTAGCAGGAGTGCTTTTCCCAAAGGGTTAGCCATTGGCACTGCTGACTTTCTGGTAGAGCGACCAGTATTGCTGAGCGATACGTGCGGGCTCAAACCGCTTCACATTTTCAAATCCTGCCGCAACAAGCTGCTCCCGGTAAGCCGGATCGTTCAGAACGCGCTGTACGCCGGTACGGATGCTGTCTGTATCGGAAGGGTCAACCATGCAGGCGGCACTCCCGGCTACTTCGGGCATAGAGGAGCAGTTGCTGGTGATGACCGGGCAACCGAGGGCCTGTGCTTCTACGATAGGGAGCCCAAACCCTTCCAGCGTAGAGACGAATGCCAGGGCATCGGCATTACGGTATTTTTGTACAAGCGCTGCTTTACTGATCTTGTATGCATTGTGATAGCGGATGCGATGTTTTTCCAACAGGGCTTTCTGAACAGGCGTCAACTTGCCCACGATATCTAATGTCAGAGACAACCCCTCAATTGCCCGAATAAGGCCCTCCAGGTTTTTGTTGGCTTTGGTGCCAATGTGGAGTACAACCGGCGGGTGGTTGATGGCAGCGGATGGTATTGGAGCCTCTGCTACCGGCAGCGTGAGCGGGTTGGGGATCACTGCAATCTTTGCTTCAGGAATGGGAGCCAGTTCCAGCAGGTCTTTTTTGGTGGCCTCGGAAATCGTTGTGATGTACCGGGCGTGACGGGCTGGTAGGAACACCCAAAACCAAAAAAGCAACCGGCGCTTCAGCCCGCTGCTCCGCTTTAGGAATTCAAAATCATGGAAGGTGACCACGGTGCGCCCCCGTTCCAGAAAAGGAGTGATGTAAGTGATGTCACCGGTAACGTGGTTGACCACTCCTTGCTGCCTCCGGGCATTCAGCCCGTTTTTCAGGCGGGGGGCCAGCCCCTTGCTCGGGAAAGGCAGTGTATACCACTTTGGCGTTTCGGGGAAGCAGCCCTGCAAAGCTTCAAATACCTGCTCAATGCTGTACTGATGCGAAAAAGCTTTGCGGAAAAACAGGGTCACCTTCACCAGTCAGACCTTCCAGTTTAGAATATTCCTGGCGGCCCAGAAGAAGCCAAAGACCACAATACTGGCTTTGACCATATGATTGAGCACGACCACCAGTTCTGTTTCCGCCTTGACCACCTGAAGGAAAATCAGGGGCAGGAAGGCGATAAGCAGCAGATTTTGTCCGGCGTTTTTCAACAAAAAACGCCAAAATCGGGCCAGGAAAAAACCCCAGGCGCCCATAAAGAGAATGCCGCCAAAGACATTGTAGTTGCCATAGGCTTCCCCGACGATACTTATACCCATTGAGGTACCTTGGCTAATGTCCAGCCCGGTGAACCTCCGAAAGTTTTCCCGGCCGCCGGCCCGCGTTTTGTTGGGGTTTAGGAACCGTGGCAGGATTGATGCGGATATAGCTTGTCCGATGGTCTCGCCCCCAATAAATGGTGTCCGGGCAGGGATTTCATCCATGATGGCGCTGATGATCCATCCCTGATTAAGCCGCACATTGTTTTCTGTGCCGCTAAGCTGTTCGGCATTGCGGTTGTCCTGAAACAGAGCATCAAGTGCCAGGTCAGCGAATAACTCCAGCTTGTTGCCGCCGTACCCCTGCCAGACCTGCATTCGGTAGGCGGCTTTGATGGTTTGTAGAGTGGAAAGCGATAGAACACCGATGAGTATTGTCAGGTAAATCTGTGATTTGGAGGGCTGGTGCTTCAATGCCCAGAACATGTAGAAAAAGACCGACCAAAGCACGAGATCGTGGAACATTGCCTGCCTCAGTGCGCTTAAAAACAAATACCCCAATGCCAGGTAAAAGATGTTGCGGAGGCGTGGGTCATTACTAAAGAAAAGCACAATAGCACCGACAAACTTAAAGTTGGAGGCCAGGAATGCAAAAAAGCCCAATGTGCCCGGCAAAACACCGGAAATCAGGTCAAAAAAGACGCCAATCAGAAATACGCCCAGGCCATATTGTTTGTAACGCTTTAGTTGCGTCACAGGAATAGCCAGCCTGCCATAGCGACCCAGCCCGCCCAAAGTAGACAGTACGAAAAAGCCATAGGCGGGTACGATGTAGCCCATGTACTCTGCCTCGAGTACGTACATATAGTATTTATAATGGTTTGTAGGAAAGTTATACTCTATTATTGGGCCAATAATCCACTGTAGCCCCGCTAACAACAATAATAGTTCGATGATAGGCACCCCTTTGCCCAAACGCTGGGTAAAGCGTAATAAGACAAGCAAAACTACCGTCAATCCGATAATACTAAACGGTTCCATACAGGATCATAAAGCGTTAGCTTAGCGCTTGAATTAATGGTTGCAACTCCTGATTACAATAGTAGGTAGTATTCATCAAAGGCAACTCTAAACTAGCTAAATGAGTAGAGATTAAGCTGGAGTCCAGTTCATTGTAATTTAAGGAAAGTACTTGAGGTCGATTCTGACTATTTAGATAGGGTCTGCAACCAGCCAGTTCCTCAGGAACCCATACATTCAAACCACAAGCCAAATACTCAAATAACTTATTGGGGGCATTATAAATATAGTTCAGGTTGTGCCCATTATACAGAACCAGGCCAATGTCGAATGACTGAGCTATATTGGGTATATCTATATAATTTACACCTGCTTTAAAATAGCGGATTACTTCCTCGTCCTGCCCTTCCAGGAATTGTTGTACTTCCTGGCTCACATTATAGGCATAAATATCCAAACTCATTTGATCCTGGTGCTGTAGGACAAAATCTACTACAGACTTTATATGTGTATTTTCGAATGACAAAGCCCCAATATAAAGCAATCTAACCCTCGGCGAAGCCAGTCTACTTTTACGATGTTTTTGCCAGGATTCTGGTGGGTAATTGGCCAGGGTATGTAAAACCTGAGAAGGAATAAAAGGGTAATCCTTATGAAACAGCGCTAATCTTTGCCGATTCGTTTGAGATATCCAAACTGCTTTTTTATACAAATACGTTCGCTCCAAATGGTGAAAAAATCGTATTGACCCCATGGCAGCCTCATTAAATTCCTCAGGAGCGTAATACTCATGGTTATGAATAAAAACCTTGACCCTGGATCTGAAATACCTCTTATAAAGATAAGCAGGAGCTGCCGAATGGGGTTCATAATATAGGATAGCATCTGGCCGGAAACGCCACATATACCATAGCGGCTTGATCACCAATTGAAGATAAGCCCAAATTTTCAACAAAGGGTTAGCAACATAAGCGGGATAATCACTCCGGTATACCGGTATACTAGCCCTGTTGTAAACGGGTCTATGCTTAGTATTATGAGTGGAATAAACCTTCACGGTAAATGGCTTCCTCTGATGGATGATATCTAATAAGTTAGTAACCGGAGGATAGTACTCTAAAGGCAATAAATGTAAAATAAAAACCTTTTTCAAAATAATACGAATCAGGATGGATTGTTGGATATAATTCCAGTGGTCCGGCAGACGTCCCTTAGTTGGGACTCATAATCATATGCACTTTTACGTACTCTATCCAAACCGCGTTTGGTCACCGCTCGCAAGGCTTCATCATTTGCTAGAAAATATTTGACCCGCTCTACCATATCTCGCTCATCCTTATAAAAAATGGCTTCTCCTTCCCCGAAAAATTGACCAATCTCTTCGTTATACTCGGTCACCAGGGCGGTCCCACAGGCCGGTATTTCAAACGTACGAGTCGTATGCATCTCGGGAAAACGTTTGGATAACAACCCCAAACTTAAAGCCGATTCAGAGACTGCCTTGACATAGGCATCATTAATTAGACGATCTCCCAGGTAAGACAAGGGATAATCTTGATTCTGGGTAACAAAAGGTTTCCATTTTTTTCCCGCCAGGGCTACCGGTATACCTTCACGTAATAAAGCAAGCAAAGCTGCCCCACGTGACGGCTCATAAAGGCCAATAAAAACGACCCGCTTTTTTTTCTGGTCAAAGGAATGGCGAGGATAATGCAACGCTTTATTGTAGCCCTGGGGAATATATAATAGTTTTTCTTCTCCAATAAAAGCCCGATAATGCAGCAAATCAAAAGACTTGGTTGTAATCACAAAGTCGTATAAGGGTAAACTGTCGTAAAAAAAGTGGGAGACATTTTCTTTGAAGGCAGTATCGGGCGTATAATGAACTAACAACTCGCTACTTTTACTAAGCTGCTGCGTGACCTTTTTAGTGATAAAGACCGCCTTGTCTACCCAAATTACATCGTAATGACCGGAGAGTTGTTCTAAAATATAGGTATTGGTAGCCCCAATAACCTTACCTTTCTTAAACCGAAAAGCCAGAGAGCGCCAAATGGGATGGCAGCGATAAAAGGGCACATGGGTATCGATATATTCAAAAGAAACCGGTGCGGTGATGCGCCTCAGGGCTTCTGCTCGCATTTTGGAGGTGGTGCCTTCTGTATACTGCCCAATGTAGAGTACTTTCATTTATGTCAACAAGGTCTTTAGATGGTCTGCAACGCTCTTGCCAATGGCTTCCCACGAAAATTCACGCTGATTGTACGCAAAGGTACGCGCTCGCATTTGCTGATACCCTTTGGTATCGCAAAGGGCCCTTTGCAAATAATCTGAAATTTCTTGAATGTCATAAGATTTACAGAGAAAACCTGTTTCCTCGTGCCGCACCAATTCTGGAATGGCAAACCTATCAATACTGATCGTAGGGCAGCCATAATAGCCCGCTTCTGTAATCACCAAGGGGTTGGTATCCTCTCTGGTCATGTGCATGAGCACAAAGCTTTGACTCATAAGATCCACCATTTTTTGGCGCTCTGTTGGATCTTCTTTGCTTAAACGCCCGTGGTAGATGACGACTGGATCATCTAATAGGTTCGGTGGTGGAGCCCCACCAATAATCTGTAGTTTTAAACTCGGATACTTGGGCTCTAAGGCTTTCATGGCCTGATAGCTGTAGTCTCCTCCTTTTTGATAAAAGTCATTGGCAATGACCAATAAATTTAAGTCCCCCTTGTAAACATCCATCACGGGCAGCGGGATGCTGCCTCCTCTACCAACTGGCTTAAAATTATGAATCTTTTCAAAGGTCTTGGCAGTTTGCTGCAGCCCCCAACGCGATTCAAAGAAGACGGCCGCTGCATTAGACAGCCATTGTTTTTCCAAAGACAAAATGCGCTGGATGTCACTGTGGCTAAAGTCTTTATACGCAAAGGTGTTTTCAAAAAACTGTTGAAACCCCACATCGCAGTAGGCCGCGTAAGGAGTTTTAGGCTCACATAACACCCAGGGAGTGATGCCTTTAAAAAAAACCAGATCGTATGGGGCCGTGATGGCCTCAAAAGCTGCTTGTATGGCTTTTAAACGCTTATTGGAAAAAAAGAAAAAATGCCCAGGACGTTTTAAGAGCTTTCTGTTGATGTTGGACATCAGCTTAGACAGCCTGCTGTAGCCTGGGTTGATTTGGGCATAGGTACAGTCAAAATGTTGCTGTAGCTCTTGGTACATGTGAAAATTCACAGCATTGGCACCACCTGTTTGGCTTTTTTCTGGA
Organism: Phaeodactylibacter xiamenensis; assembly: GCF_000759025.1. GTDB lineage: Bacteria > Bacteroidota > Bacteroidia > Chitinophagales > Saprospiraceae > Phaeodactylibacter > Phaeodactylibacter xiamenensis. The sequence continues at coordinate 10,314 of NZ_JPOS01000076.1, forward strand.
ATATTTGATATGTAGAGTACTCTACTCAAATTTGTATGGTTTAAATACTACACAAAATTTGAGACCAGCTCCGTCCACAGGCATCTTTAACAGCTTTGACCTTTCTAATTGACTTGGTCTCCCATAATAGTCTTATTATAGTTCTGGATAAGCGTTTCTTATAAAACCTCTTCGCTTGCGTTATATGGGATTGTTCTAATGGACAATGCTCTGAATTTAACATCTCCATAGATAACAAAAAATTGTTAATCAAATAGTCATGAGATTGCATACCTTTTTGATATTCTTGATCATCATGTTCCCGCCAATATACCAATCCTGGTTCTATTTTTAAAATAGAATGCGCTCTGGCCAAACGCAACCAGAACTCTGTATCGCCAATATACCTCTTGCCCGAGAATCCGCCCATTTCATCAAAAACAGTCTTTTTTATAATCGCTAAAGACGGCGGAAAGCCTAGGACTCCTCGCATCAAAAACTCTCGATAGTAAGCTTCTTTTGGCGCCATTACAAAAGGATATGGCTCAGTATCTTCTGCTACTTGCTGCGATACTCCTAAAGCACACTCAGGATGGTTCTCCATAGTGTCAACCATAATTTGCAAACCATGGGGGTAAATGAGATCATCGGCATCGAGGTACTTTAGATATTTCCCTTGGGCATAAGCTGCCGCCTGATTCCGATTGGGATAATCCCCTAAGTTCTGTTTATTCTCATAGACCTTAATACGAGCATCTTTAGCCGCATAGCTTTGGGCTATGGCTACTGAAGCGTCTTTAGATTGGTCATCCACTATGATCAATTCCCAGTCTTGATAGGTAGAAGCCAGCACACTCTCAATACAGTCGGCAAGGTATTTTTCACGGTTAAAAACGGTAGTTAGAATTGAAACTATAGGCTTACTCATATTGACAACTTAATTATACATCATTGCCTGATTTGAAAAACAACTTAATTTTTACTTGAAAACTTTGTAAATCGGAGAATCGAAGGAGATATTCTAGATATTTCATCCACCTTAAAATAAAATGTCTACAAACTACTATTCCAATTTTCTTACACCTCTAAAATTTAGTTGATTAAATGAATGTGTTTGGCTATTTTGTTTTTTTTTCATTTTATGAAAACATATGAACACTAATCATTCAATAAAGGCGGATGGATTCCAAATACAATAAACTCTTTAACTTGGATTTAAAAACAAAAAACAGATTGCAAATGAATGATGTCTGGCATAATATGAATCTTGGTGACTGCAAAATCCAATAGCCTAAACTATTCTTTATTAACCATTAAATTCTATATTAAGTTTAATTTATAAGTTTTTGGTTAGAGCTATCGTTATGATTATGATTTATATTTTTTTTAAGAGTATTCCAGCCACCAATACCTAATATTCTTTTAAATATCATCTTTATTATTGTTACCAAACTAACATGTCCATTAAGTAGATTTTTGTATTTCCGATTAATATCTTCTAACTGTCTAACTTTTAAATCGTATAACTCTTTATGGACAACATCTGTCAGTAAAGATTGTTCTATTTTTTTTTGAAATGCGTAGCCTTTTGGTGCAAAAATCACCATATTTTGTTTATAACATGTTTGGCATGAACTTTCCCAAAATAATGGTCGTAAGACATTATGTAGAACATAATTTTCAGTTTCAAATAAATTAACCCAGTATGACAACCATTGTTCATTAATATGATTTTGACCTGGTTGAAATGGAACTGCAGCCGAAAACAAAATAATTTTTCCAGCGTTCACAAGATTTTTTACATGTATTTTAGCTGAATCAGGACTTAAGTGTTCTGCCACTTCAAGACTGATAACAAGGTCATAATATTCATTTAGATTTAAAGGCTGTTCTAGGTCGAACTCTAAAAATTCGTTTTCGCCTAGATACCTATTTAACAAATCCGTTCTCGCCCAAGATCCATCAACACCCAATACTTTCTTAACACCATGACTCTTACATACATATAAAAAATTTCCAACACCGCAACCAACATCAACAACGCTCCTAGGGTTAAATAAATTAAGGATTTTTGGAATAATAATCTCTGGATCTTTTAGATTATGTTGCAACTCATCGTGAATATATTTCATTTTAATCTCTTTTAAACTTTTTAGTTAGGTAAGCTTTTCCAAATAAGTAAGTCATTAACCATAACTTACGTGACTCTGCTACACCATTATAAAGTAACTGGTCATAAAAACTATTTCCATATTCTTTCTTAAAATTATTTCCCCAATTACTAGGGTCTCTAAATGCTTCTATTCTGTGCTTTTTTGTTAATAAAGAAAAAATTGATTGATCCTGAAGATTATGTACAAACTTCTGACCATATGTTGGGTGATAAGACTTAACTTCATCACTTATATGATCATAAATAGTACACGTATTTAACCACTCTTGTATAAATCCTAAGGTATACTTAGTTTTACGATATAAGCTATAGCTTGCGTAACGTTGTCTTGATTCTAAAATACTATTTTCCAGTAAACCTAGATCTTGGCAAAGGTTATATTTGGTATATTCATATTCAAAATTTGGAGAATCAAAAACCATTAAGGAACTTTTTTTCTTTTTCATCAGTTGGGTTAAAGGTTTTACATCATCAATAAAAATTGTATCAACATCACAGTAAATTAATATATCATCCTTACCAAGTTTTTGAAGAGTTTTTAAAATTATATAAGGTTTCCATAAAAATAATCCGTTTCCCTTTTTAATATCAAGAATTTTCTTGTTGTTTAAATAGAAGGTTTTATCCCTATAGATATCGCTATCTGAGTATTCTATGATTTTATCAATACCACCAAAATTTTTAGCCGTATAGGATTGGAATTTTTGCATTTTGGCATAAGGCTTATTTGCATAATTTATTAAATATATCATTTTTCTCCTCTAATTTTATAAACAAATTCTGGTGCAATAGATAATTTTCTCAGGTTTACCTGATTAAGGAATGCTAATTGCGCATAATCATCATATGCCTTCTCGAAAGTATAATCTTCATCTAGAAGTTTTTTTAAGCCTTGAATTATATCTTCCTGTTTTGTGGTTAGATTACTCATGCATTCAATAGGTTGTTTAAACTTTAATCTTAGTTTGCATTTTATCTTTATATCACCATTGTTGCAGGGGTACTTCTTACATCTAGGCATTACACAATAAAAAGGCATCCTTGCGGGCATGGGTTCTGCCCACTGCCCACCTGATAAGGCCAACCAGGGGGTTCCCAAACAAGGTGCTAAAAAGGCAAAACCTGTATGAGGGGACAAAAACACGTCGGCGCGTTGTATAAGTCCTAACTGATTGTCCAAACCAACATCATAAGCGTTTATGGCGCCAGGAATACTGTTAATAAAGTCGGTAACAGTCTCTTTTGCCTTAGCCGTGCTCACTTTGGCTTTACTATGCACCCTGCTTAGGCCAGTTATTATAAAGGTGGCATTGGGGTAAGCTAAATGAATGGTATTAAATATCTTTTTCCAAGTCCTAAAACTAGGCCAAATGCTTTGTCTAGAAGCCCCTTTAAGCATTACTGCTATGAGGGGATACCCTATACGAGTTGGCAGCTTAAAACTTATTTTCTCTGTGGGAATTTGTATGGTAAAGGCACTGTAAGGTGCCGATGTTAATGCCTGCGGATGGGCATCTGGAGTATCGTTATAGCCATGCCATAGCCTGGCTTTAAAGTGTTTTTGTAACAAACGATTACAAGCTAAAAGAGATGATGTAAAATCCTCTGGGGTATATAACAAACGTTTTGGGAACACCACATAATCAAAGGTATCGGGTAGTTTTAACTGGGAAATTGACTCGGTGTGCTTACCATGTTCGTCATCTATAGGGTAGACTGCTTCAATAAAATTGCAATAGTCACCAAGTAAATAAGGACTTTTGTGATGAACCAAAAGATGAATTTTCAAATTGGGATGCGCTTTGTGGTAATTAGCAGCTACCTCAAGTGCCTCTACCAAATGCCCCACAGCCGGATAGTACACCCAAACTATGAGCAGCGATTTAGATGATATTTGTTGTGTTTTCGCTAACAAAATTAAAACTTCTCAGGTTCATTATAACGTCAAATTAAGTAAATTCTATTACTTTCTAAAAGTAGACCTATTTTAGCGGACTTATTTTAACAATCTATATAAAATCTTCAAGCTAATGTGCTTAGATAGAATAAAACGTCCTATCCGTAATTTATCTGCCCTGCTCATGACATGTCTAGAAGACCTGTAATATTCCAACCAAAATTCTGCTTGTTTTTTAGCTCTTTGGTGTTTTAATTTATTTGTTATTTCTGCATATGTATATTCATCAACAATATTAAAAACCAATTGATGCGTTTGTAAAGCGGAACCATCTTGAAACGTTTGCTGCGTAGCATTAGATTCATGACTACGATATAGAGCTAACACCTGATTTGAAGAAGCTATAGGGTAATTATTGGCAATACGGATCCACATTTCCCAATCTTCCATGCAGTTTAAACGGCGATCAAATGTCCCTATTGTTTCATAAACGTCGCGCTTCACCACCATAGAGGGAGTTTGAATGTATTGTTCGGTATATAATTTAGCCAACATATCGGGGACGATACCTTCTTCCGCTTGCAGCATCCCTGTCATCCCCGTCCAGCGCCCTTGGTCATCGATATATAGCGATCTACAAAACGCAGCACCTGCATCAGGATGGTCCTTTAAAAGTTGGGCCATGGTCGTATAAAAACCAGGGCGTACCATATCGTCCCCATGCAATTGGTGAATGTAATTTCCTTTACTAGCCTTTAGGCCTGTTTCATAATTTCGAACTTTGCCTACATTTTTTTCTTGGCGTATAAACTTAACTCGTCCCTCACCATAATGCTGTACCACCGCTTCCGGATCATCTTGGGTGGAATGGTCATCCACCACGATGATTTCCATGTGTTCTGGCCCCAAATCTTGGGCTAAAACCGACGCTAAAGTTTCTTTAAGGTAATGGGCGCAGTTATAGGTGGGGATGACGATTGACCAAAGTGGTCGTTTTGTCTCTAATGGTACAGGGTCTAAAACAATAAAATGCAATTCCTCCGTTTTTTTATGCATCATAGCCAATTAAGGGCATTTTTTTTCTTAAAACAATTTCCAATACTTTACGCGGCAAGCGAATGACCCACCAGTTATTGAGTTTTTTGATATCATAACGGTACCCCCCTAACTGCTCTTGGTGGGTTCTATTAAACCAAAGTGTCTTCCAAAAACCCCACCAATTATGAGGGTATTTATACCGGTAAGGTGGTGGTATTTGGTACACATTATCTGCCTCGGTATACACCAAGTCGCGTTGGCCTTCATGTAGATGATAAGCCTTAATACTGTAAGCGGGGTTCAATACCTCGTAACCGGCTTGCTCCAATTCATACATTAATCGGTTATCACAGCGCGGCACTCCTAAAGGAAATGCGGCTTGTAAAGTGGCTTTAATTGATCCTTTAATTATCCAAACATCCTGGCTACTGTTCTTATTATAAAGTTGCGGTTGTTTAAAGCCTGTGGTATCCCAGCGCGATAGGGCCAAGGCTTTACCCTCTAGATCTAAATACTTAAGCACCCCTAGATGTTCATCAAAATAAATATCGGTATTGGCGATGATGTGGATGTGATCACTTGGACTATTTTGGTTGATGTACTCAAAAAAATCTTGATAGGTTGGCCTTTGGCTCATGGGTACCACCCTTAACTTTTTATGGGCAAAGGCGCTTAAATCGCCTCCCTCATTAAACACCGTAATGCTAGCCAACGCCTTATTGGCCAAATTATGGGTTAAGCACTGCTGCAGTTCTGCACGTCGCGCTGCTTTTTTTTCAGGGTAGTAGGTAGTGTAAAGGTGGATTTTCAAGTATACTACATTTTATAAAAAAGTTCCTATTTTATTTAATAAGGAACGAGTTATAAGATAGATTTTTCTAAAAAACTGAGAGTTAACAAATGTTAAGTACTTTTTTTTTAAATTAAATTCCAAAACATAAAAATAGTATTGGTATAAATTGTATCGGGTTTCTTTACTTAAATCTAAAAACTTATAATTGAATTTCTTTAAATCTTTTTTATGGAGGTAAGTAACAATAGCCTTCGTTTTCTTATTATAATATGATTGATAAATTTTAGAACGATTAGATTTTTCAATGATTGGTAAATCATTCTTAATGTCAAATTTAGTTTTCAAATAATTAAACACCTCAGGTAACTCTTCAAATTTTCCAATATAATCTAAGGGTAAATCAAGTATTTTTGAGTATTCAAAACTCTCATATTCATGAGGTGCTGGCTTATAATTTAGTAAAAAATTATATAAATCTTTAGATTTTTCATTTTCATAAAATCCTCTTTTCCAAGCTGAAATCATCCGGTCAAACGGATTCCTAACTAATGCCATTTTAAAATAATCTGACCAAAGTATATCCGTTAATAATGACTTAGTCTGAGAAGCACTCAAATGTTTAAATTTATAATTGTCGACCTTAGAATCATAATTAAAGGCATTCTCTATACTTGTTCCTCCTGTTCTAGGAATATGAATAAATACAAATTTTCTATTATGATCTATCATAGGACATTAGTTTGTTTTTAGGATTTCTAACTTTGTTTCGCCCATATGAAAGGCAGTTTCCGAAAAGGAACTGCCATGAGATGCATAAATTTTTTCTGTTTTTGATAACATATATAAATCTATAACTGCATTTTCAATTCCTTTTCTAGTGGTTCTGTTCAACTCAAAATCATTAGTGTGGATTGCACCGGGAAACTTTTTGATTAAATATGCCTTTACTTGGGAATCGTCTGTTGCTAAAAAAAACTTTACATCTTGATTATTTTCAATTTCTTTATGTATGATCTGCTCAAACAATATAATTGGACTATTTTCAATAGCTTTTATATGATCTGTACGCCGTATATGTAATCCTATGACTTTATGATTTCGTAAGCTTAAGTACTGACTATCTATAATATTTTGTATGTAATTTTTTGGTTTAAATAAAGAATAATCCTCTGGATATAAAAAACGATGACAAGTATGGAATGAGATAACATCGTACTTAGCTAATTTATTTAAGTTTTTTTGCTTTTTAAAAAATTCTGTAACTATTTAGGTGTGGGTTCCTGCGGCAGCGTAGCTGCGAAGGAACGACTCGCCCCGCCAAGCGTTGAGCAACTCTTCATAGGCAGACAAGCCGTGCTTTTTTGCCGTGCTGCAAAAGCTTTTGATCCTTGCATAGTGCCGCGCACCCTGTAGGGTACGGAAGCAGCCACTGACTTTTAGCTTCGTTTTTAACGGGCGGATATCACGTTCGGCCAGGTTATTAGTGAAGGGCACTTCGTGCTCCCGCGTGAACCTCAGTACTTCTTCTTCGTATCGTTCCAGCCTTTCGAGCAGGTTCCTCCCTTTTGTTTTCTTCGCCCGGCCTTTTGGGCGGAGTTCGGGCGGCGGCTCTTCACGGCTGGCTTCTTTTAAGATTTGCCGGTAGCGGGACAGGACCGTTTTATATTTTTTAGCCGGCAGCACTGAGCTCCCGCCACTGCTAAATTCGTAAGCGTACATTAACAAACTGTGCATCTTGTCAGCCCACTGGCGCTCATGGTTTTCAGCTAGGCCTCTAAGCTCGCGCAGCAAGTGCGCCCCACAAAGCGCATGGCGGGCGTTTTCCAAGCCAAAATAGCTTGCCCAGCAGTCGTGCACCAGTGTGCCTGTATAGTTTTGAGCTATGCTTTCGTCGCTGTGCAGCGCCTGTGCGCCTCTTTTCTCATGCACAAACAGATAAGTAAACAGGCCACAGACAAAATTATGTGCCCAGTGCAGTTTGCCTGCCACCCGGGCACCGCTTTCGTCAGCATGCGCTACGGGGCTGGACAATGCCTGCTCTTTGATAACCGCCTCATCATCGGCCAGCTTCCCGTACATGCGCTGTACGGAAGTGGATACTGTATTCTCATTAAGCTCATACCCTGTCAGGCTGGCAAAGAGCTCCCCTATGCGCCCTACGGGCATGCTTTGCTCCACATTCAGCAGGCTGACTAAGGCATGTACCCTGTCGCCGTATTGTACGGGGGCTGGCACGCCGGACGGGAAGCTGCCTGTATGCTGCTCGCCACAGCAAGGGCAATGTTTGACCTCCAGGCGGTGCTCTTCTATTTGCAAAAGCTTCGGGGGGAGGTCAAAAACCTGGCGGCGCTCTAAGCTTATGCTTGGCACAGTGCTTTCCAGGTTCTGGCCGCAGCTGCATTTTTGCTCAGCTACCGGGTGGACAACAAGGCGGTCTGCTGCAGACGGGGCGACCATCTCAAGCGTCTTCCCCTTATGCCCAGACTGGCCTCCCTTCTTGCCGCCTTTCTTGCGCGGGAAAGCAGGGGCCTTCTTCAGCCCATCGCTGCTCGGAGGCCGCGACGAAGTCCGGCTGTTGGCTTTCAGCTGTGCTTCCAGCTCTGCAATACGAGCCAGCGCTGCTTCCAGCAGTGATTCCAGCTTTGCTATTTGCTCAGCTTGTTGCGCTATGATCTCGTCCTTGTTCACCTGTGCTAGTTCGCTATTTTTTCGCTATTTTGCAAATTGACCTAAATAGTTACAAAATTCTTTCACAGCATCATTTCTTATATCTGGTGAAATAGAATAAAAAGCCGAGTAAATATTTTTTAAAATCCTAGGCAACTTGTTTAACTTCTTTAAGAATAATGGTTCTGTACTGAGCATCTTAATTTCTGGAAGAGGCTCAAAAATTTCTTCAAAATTTGCTCCTACTTCATGATTATTCTCCCAAATAACAAATAATTTTTTTTTAAATAACTCCTTTAGAATGTAAGCAGAGTCTATACTCCTCATTCTATTACACAACCCCCCTTCAGTTTTTAAATAAATGCCGGATTCTATTTTTTTCATTTTACAAATTAATTAGATAATTTCATTTAACACTTAAAAAATTGATTTCCTTGCTATCATTCTTGTTGTAATAATTAATAAATCTGACAAATAAAACGGTGCATGATACTAGTGTTTTCTAGCCTTGGAATGTTATATAAATTTAAGTACGCCTCCCTCATTAAACACCGTAATGCTAGCCATCGCTTTATTGGCCAAATTATGGGTTAAGCACTGCTGCAGTTCTGCACGTCGTGCTGCTTTTTTTTCAGGGTAGTAGGTGGTGTAAAGGTGAATCTGGGACATGGTTGAATTGCTTATATTCTAATGTGTCGGGTCTAACAATTTTAAAAGGGCTTTGACTTGGTGTTCAGACGTATAATGCTCTTTAAAGTGGTTGTAGGCCTGTTGCCCCATAGCCATGACTTTAGCCCTATTCTTAGCTAATGCAAGCAAATATTCCGCAAACTCAGCTGTGGTATCTGCCACATAACCTGTCTCCCCGTCTATAATTAATTCTGGTAAAGCGGCATTATTAAATACCAAAGCCGGCGTTCCGCAGGCATAACCCTCTATGATGGTTTGTCCAAAGGTCTCCTCATAAGAGGTGGACACCACCACATCGGCTGCTGAAAATACAATGCTTTTAAACTCGGGTTGCCACACGCTACCCATAGGCTTAATGTTCAGCTCCTGTTTTATATCAGTGGGCAAGTCAGCCCCCATAGTTAGCACATGCAAATTATTTATCTGTTTTGAAACTCGTTTTATAACCTCTAAAAGCCGATACATACCCTTTCGTTTAGTAGATAGTGAGGCTGAAACCGATAGGACTATAACATCTTTTGTACTAAAACCCAAAGCTTGTTTGGCAATAGCTTTATCAATTTTTACCAGTTCACCTTCCGGAAGTCCCAGCGGTACACAATGAATATGGTCCTTATTGGTTATGTTGGCTTTTTCTATGACGTCATAGCTAAATTGGCTATTGGCAATAACATTGAGGCCTTTAAATGCGGATAAATATTGTCGTTTTTCTTTTTTTAGTGTCTTTTCTAAATTTCTTACAAAGGGCTGTTGAAAGCGCTTATCATCAAATAAGGTATGGAATCCTCCTAAAATCATAGAAAAATCGTGCGTGTACCAAAACACCTGTGTTTCCTTAGGAATATTTTTAAAAAAGCTTTTATAATCTAAAAAGCCCGCCACCCAATGTATAATAATAACATTGGCCCATTGGATTAAGGGGTGCTTGTGAATTTTATAATCGGAATGGGGAAAAGAGTACATCTCAGGTGCGCAATGCTGATGTACTTTTTTAAGTTGTAATGCATTTTTCTGATCTGCGGTAAGCAAAACCCCAAACCGCTCTAATATACGATGGTAAAATCTTGGAAAAAATTTAGGAAATACCTCTACATTTTTTACATCGCTAGTTTTTTGTAAACAAAGAAACTGGCTTTGCACTCCAGCATCTAGCATGCTTTTATGCAAGCGTATAGCGGCAATACCAGCACCACCAGAATCTTTTGTGCTAATATGTAAAATTTTATAACTTACCAACGTTTAAACAACTTAATAAGCTGTAAGCGATAGTGGTAGTACATCCTCTCAAAACGCCTATTAAATGTACTTGTTTTACCGAAACGATAATAGCGTTTTAAATAGGTAGTTCCTAATTGGGAAATTCTAGGCTGTTGATACCGCACATCTATCTCCGTGTCATAACTAAAGGCCGTGGCATCCTCACCTGGCAAGCAATGCGCACCACTACCATCTAACCCTATATTTTTAGATAGGGTTACATTTGGATATAAACATAAGCCTTGGTTAAGAAAAATAGAGGTATACCACATAATGGCCCAGGTGTTGATTTGCCCTGTGATATTATGTTTTAACTGTTCATGAAAATTAAGAACTCCATCCAAATTAAACGCTTTCATGATAGCAGGGGCTTGAATCTGTTCGTATAAATCTTGGGCATCCCAGTTAGCGGCATCCCAAGCGCTTTTCCAAGTCGCCCATCCCCAGCAACTCATAAACCTTAAAAAAAATGTCTCTGGCAAATTACTTATAGAATTGGTATAAGGTAAATAGGAGGCGATATGCATCACTTTAGACTCATTTTTATAGAGCTCTAAAGCCTCATTCATATAAGTTAAAAAACCCTTAGCCGTAACAATGTCGTCCTCTAAGACTATCACTTTACCAAATTGATTAAGGATTTTGGTGACGCCATCTTTAATGGAAACTGCTAATCCTTTATTGTTTTCTGACTCAAACAAGGTTATGGTTTTACACCATGTTTTTTCTTTTACAATAGTCCTGGCGTCTTGTATAGCATTAAGCGTTTCTGAAGTAGCATTAGCTTTTGGTCCGTCGCAAAACACAAACAAATGGGATTGATTCGCCAGCTCGTTAGCTTGCAAGGCTTCTAAAGTTTGACGTGTATGCTTTGGCCGGTTGTAAACAAAAAGGGCAATGGGTGCTAGCTGCATTAGCTATTAATTTAATTATTTAAATCTATCATTTCCTCCCAATAAGCCTTGGCAATTTTTTGAATATTCCACTCATTCAAAGCCAACTCTTTATTTTTCAATCCGTGATTAGCTTCTTTTAGCTGATATGCTTTTTCAATGGCTATTTTCAAACTTTCATCATCGCCAACTGCAAAGGTTGGATTACCCGTTTCTTTTAAAAGCTCCCCAATATCGGCAGTGTTTTTTCCCACCACCACTAACCCAAAGGTACAACCTAAAGTAATATTGCCTGAGTTGAGCTCGTTGGTTCTTGGTATAAATAAAAAATCAGCCGCATTCAAATAATAATGCGCCTCTTCTTCTTTTACAAAGCCTAAATTAGTCCGAAACGTCTTGTTTCTAGAGGCTAGCCACTTTTCAAATTTCCAAACCCATTCTCGTAGCCTGATATAGCCAATATTTTGCCTTTGAATCTTCCAGCCAGGGGCTAACAATACCTTATTACGGTAAGGGATGGCATCAAAAGCTTTTTTAATTAATGGTTTTTCATTTTCTTTTATGCTGCCGAATACGAGCATTACATGGGCATCAGAATCTATGTCCAAATACTCACGCGCCTCAATTTTTGTTGATTTACTAGGCAAAGACGCATAGTTATGGTGTGGAATGACCACATGTTTGATATAGTCTAAATCGGGATACCATTGCTTAAATTGTTGGATACTGAAATTGGCAAAGTGGATCACCGTTTTGCAATACGACGCCACAGTTTTATAAAGCTTTAAAAATTCCTCATCATGACGGGCATGGGGGTATTGCACATGGCGGGTGTAAATCAGTTTCGAATTTTTAGACCAATATTCTAAGCAGATAATCATTTTATTCCATAAAGCCTTAGGGATGGATTCTTCTGGCTTATATAAATAAGATTCCAACTCAAAAGATAAGTATTCTGGCCAGTGGATATGAATAATATCATAGTCCTTTTCCATTTTCCAGAATTCATTGCAATCCCAGGTCACTTCAGCATATTGCTCAAGGCCTTCTTTCAAATCAACGACAAATCTGTTTCCAGGCGTTGGTATGTTGGCGAAGAGTATCTTTAAGCGTTTTTCACTCATGGTAGTCTTTTGTATAGGGTGTTTTTGGTTGTATTGACCTTTCGGCTGCGCTTATTAATACCTGCTTTTATTGACTTCTCGACTGCGCTCGAAGTGACATTATCTCTGTCAGGTCGAGCATTGGTTGAAATGAAACGCTAGTTTCATTGAAAGCACCGTGCGTAGCAACTCGAAACCAGTGTCAGGTCGAGCGCAGTCGAGACTTTTTCACTATAATTACTTATTAAATAACCCTTCAATTACCTCTCGACTGCGCTCGAGGTGACAATCTTTGAAAGCACCGTGCGTAGCAACTCGAGACCAGGCGCAGTCGAGACCTATCCCTTCAAATTCCCTGCAGCAATCTCTCTGGCCTTAACCGCCTCATAAACCCGTCGCATCCCTTCTTTAATCGAAATTTTAGGTTCCCAACCCAAGTTGTCCTTTACCCAACTCATATCGCAATACCGGCTATGCACCCCTACAGGTTTATCTAATAAGGGTTTAATCTCAGGATTGTACCCAGCAAATTCTGTAAAAATACTAATAAGGTCTCTAAATGAGGTTAAAATACCTTGACCAATATTTATAGCCCTACCATCATGAATCTTATCCATAGCAACGGCAATAGCGTCTAATACATCATCAATATGCACAAAATCGCGCCCCTGATGCCCCGACCCCCAAACCTCAAAAGGGGCTTCTTTAAATACAGCACGCCTAGCAATAGCTGGTGTAGGATAGGAATAGTCTTGATCCTCACCATAGCCTGAAAACGGACGTATACAGGCAATGCGTACCCCGTAATGTTTAGCCGTGATTTGCGCTAAAAACTCGCCCGTAAGCTTGGTCCAACCATAGGTCATATCGGGTTGACCCATTCTTGTAAAATCGATATCAGACTCTTTCAACTGAATGGCATTGTCCTTTGTTTGTAAATCTATAGGATAAGCAGCGCTAGAACTTGGGTACAACACCCGCTCAGGTTGATGACGGCTCACCCAGTAAAAAAACTCAGCATCGATAGATAAATCTAAGGCCACCTGAATGGGATCACCATCAATCATGGCACGCCCCCCGACAATAGCAGCAAAATGGTACACATCGGCAAAGCGATCAATGTCAAGTCCCCATACCGTATTTACGTAATCGGGATCTTTCACCAAGGTTTGTAAGGTATTTCTAAAATCGTCTTGTATAAAGCATAGGCGCTCATCGGTACCGTAGATTTCCATAGGGCCCACTTGCTTTTGATAAGGAGCCTCTAACCAGGTTTTAGGGTGCTTCCCTACCGCCAAGTTATCAATAAAGACAATCCGGTCTTGTGTGGTATTGTAAAGGCGTTTCACCATGTTGCGCCCTACAAAACCGCAGCCGCCTGATATTAAATGTGTTTTCATCAAAGTATAGTTTCTATTTGAGTAATTTGTTTTTTAAAGAAATGATTCGAAGCGTTATACCGTTTTTACCAAAGACCTTCCAAAAATTGAAATCGAAATCCCCATAGGCTTTTGTTATCGACTTAGGATGTTTAAACAGCTGTAATGCCAGCGCTCTTAAAGCCTTTATTTTATGACTGTGTCCTGAATAGTAATTGATATAACATTGCTCAAATACCGCATATTTATCAGCCTCTAAGCCTTTAGTTTTAAATTCTTGTTTTAAGCTTTGCCACCAAAGATCTTTATATTGATCGTGATCTTTAGTCACCGTCATACGGTTGTGCGCATGAATACCTCGCATGGAGACTGGCCGTTTTATTTCACCAGCATATAAGGTACAAAAGCCTGCCAAACGCCGCCATAAATGAATGTCTTGGCGTAATCTTAAGGCCGTATGAAAATTGCCTACTTTTTTAAAAACATTCTTTTTTAAGGTAATACCGTTGGTACAAAATTCGCCTTTCACTTTAGGATGCCTATGAAACAGCACCCTAAACAGTTCCTTTGGCGACACGACATCACTTAAGGTTAATACTTCCTGATAGCCAAGCCCTTTTTCATAAAACTGCTGTTTCGCTTCCTCAGTTAAAAAGTGGGTGCCCACACAGCTATAGACTCCCTCGGCATCCGAGTGCTTCGCAAAAATCTCTTTATCTTTTTTAAAGCGATTGGGCAAATAGTAATCGTCAGCATCTAAAAAAGCGATATAATCACATTTAGCTTTTTGAATACCTAAATTGCGTGATGCTCCCGCACCATGATTGCCCTTATCGGGGTGTTGATATAGCCTTACCTTTTCGAACTCCTGTTCTAAAGCTTGCGCTACCCCCAAGGCCTTATCGGGTGAGGCATCTTCAACCAAAATGACTTCGCCAACCTCTTCCAAATGCACGGCAGATTCCACCGCTTTTCGCAAATAGGCTTCGGCGTTGTACACTGGGATGATGACGGAGACTCTAAACATTTTAGTTACTTATTGTCTTTAACCAATGACTCACATGAATATAGGCCCAAAATTTCCATTTATAAGTATCTGCATCAGCACTATCTAATTTTTTAGTAAATTCTTTATTGAGCGCTTTACCATCAAAATAAGGATTATTTAAAAACTCAGAACTGTTAATTTGCTTAAGAAACCAATCTTTTAAATCGGTTTGAAACCACTCTGTAGTCGGCGCATTAAATCCGGTTTTTAATGTATTTAGGCGGGTCTCGTCTGGTAAAATACCCTTTACTGCTTCGCGCAGAACAAGCTTAGTATAGCCACCACCTACTTTAGATTCTGATGGCAACGAAAAAATATATTCTACTACCCGATAATCCATAAATGGCATGCGGCATTCTATACCATTAGCCATAGATGCCCTGTCGTATTGATGGAGTAAAAATGGTAATGGCGATGAAAAAAATTGCTGGTACAAGGCCTCTTCAAAGCTATTGGGCTCGAGATTATTAAACACTAAAAGATTGTTGGCTTGAAAGTGTCGAAGCCCCATGTACGTTATTACTTTTTTTATGGGCCATTTTAAAATCTGCTTGATATCTGACCAAGCTTGTTTTAACAAGTGGTTATAATGACCACGCACCCAACTTGAAGCTTTAGGGTGCAACTTGCTGTACGTGTTTTTAACGTCTAACAACCATAAAAGTGCTCCTTTCTGCAAAGCACCTTTCATAGCATTATAGCCTAAGTAATAACCGCCTAGCATTTCATCGGCCCCTTGGCCATCTAAGGTTACTGTAATATTTTGTGATTTTATATAACCATAAAGCTGCCAAATTGGGAAAAAGGCAAAGGCAGGCATTGGTCCGTCTGTTTGCGCTAGAGCTCGTTCCAACCTTTCTTCTGAAGGAGGGCCAACTATTTCTACATCTAAGTTGATATCAAGTTGCTTGGCCAGTCTTCGTGCATCTTGTGTTTCATCAAAAGAAATACCTGGAAAACCTGCGCAAAAACTCCGATGTGTAAAATTAGAAAAGCGTTGGTTTTCATCCGCTTTAAAGGTGCTGATCAAAGACGATATGGTCCCGCTATCTATACCACCAGAAAGGCAAGTACCAACTGGGACATCACTTCTAAGCCTTACTTTACAAGCATCAGCTAAAAGTATTTTTAATTCTTGCGCTTGCGCCTTTAGTGTTTTTGGTACCTTTTGCTTCTTCAGTTGATACCAGCGTTCTATGGATACTTTATTGTTAACTAATAAGAAATTGGTTCCAGCAGGTAATGACTTAACTTCATTTAGATAGGTTTGTGCTGTACCGTGATAAGAATGATCAAAATTTAGTATCGCCTCAATTGTTTTCTTATTTATACTAACACGTTCACCCAAGTGTTTATGTAAAGCTTGAACTTCTGAGGCAAAGACCAACTCTTCACCATCCCAAAAGTAATATAATGGTTTTATACCAAAACGATCTCTACTTAAAATAAGTTTGTTGTTATCAACGTCATAGATAGCTAACGCCCACATTCCGTTAAATTTGTTGAGCATTTGCGAACCCCAAGCCTCATAAGCTCGAAGAATTACTTCTGTATCTGTTTCAGAATTAAATTTATAGCCTAAGGTTTTAAGTTCATCTCTAACTTCAATAAAGTTATATATCTCCCCATTTAAGGTAATTACAAATTTACCATTTTCACATTGCATAGGTTGTTTTCCTGCTTCTGATAAATCTAAAATAGATAAACGTCTATGCCCTAGAGCAAGATGTTGTCTCTCGTTAAACCATATACCTCTGCCATCTGGCCCTCTGTGGGTAAGATAATTCGTTAAATTATCAATCTCATTTAGAGCAACGCTAGTATTAATTCTATATATTCCTGCTATTCCACACATTACATTTGTGCTATTTGTTCAAAAGCCTTTTGATATTCTGCTTTAATGATGGTATTGTTAAAGCGACTATAACAAGCTTCTTTACTACGATTTGCAAAATTTTCTCGAAGTTGATTATTATTTATTAAATTATAAGATTGTTCAATTAATGCTTCTATATCCCTATATGGGACTATAAAACCTGTTTCTTTATCCAATATGATTTCTTTATTACCCCCCGTATCAAAAGCCACAAAGGGTAATCCTGCGGCTTGTCCTTCCAATATGGCATTACTGAAATTTTCTTCTAGGTTTGGAGTTATACCTAGGTCACATTGCATCATGTATATAACATTAGTTTCCCAGTTTATATGTCCTGGTGTATATAAATGATCTTTAAATTCTTTTAATTCGTAAACTAAGTCATCTGGTAAATGTCCAGACAAATAGAAAAATAGATTATTATCATGAGCTAATAGACGTCTTACAATTTCAAAAATATAGCGCTTTCCTTTTACAACAGAGCCTGCTGATGGAATATATATAATTTTTCTATCCCTTGGCAACGTAGTATTAGTTTTAGCCTGACTTTCTAAAGCTTTAAAGTTATCTTTCTCCATAAAGTTTGGTATTCTAAATACCGGTTTATTATTATAAGTACTGCCCTCATAACGCTGAATCATATAATAAGAAGGAGATATTATAGCATCTACTTTTCTCATAGCGCTCTGTTCCATGCTGTAAGCAATATCTAAATCTAACCAATCAGAATTTTCTAAAAGTATGTGATTTTTAAACCTACTGTAATTATGATGAGCAAAACAAACTAACTTAGTGCCTTTTGGCTTTTGAAGTAGATATGCTGGTATGTTAAAATCTGGAAGAAGAATTATATCTGGTTTAAAGCGTCTTAAGTATTTATGACTCTTTAAAACAGGGATAAAACTACTTATTATGGCTTTTACATTTGAAAGCTTGGAACCTTTACTTTTGGCTTTGTATCTACATTTTACAAGCGATAAAATAAAGCGATTAATTAAAGGAATGGTCGCCAATTTCACAATTTGTTCATCAAATTCATTCACTGTTTCATTGAAGGCAAATACTTGAATGTCGTATTCATCTTTCAATAAATTATAAATATTATAGTGCGAAGTAGATACACCCCCGCCTTTCGGTGGAAAAGTTTGGGTATATAAAGCTATTTTAAGTTTAGTCATGTTTTAAATTTTGATACAGGGCATCAAGCTGTGGAGCTATCACCCGCCAATCGTATTCCTGTAGTATCCGTTCCCGCGCTTGGTCTCCTTTAGAATGGGCATAAGCTGCTTCGGTCTTTTGCACTAAATCTTCCAAGTTATCTGCCTCATATAAATACCCATACTTCTCAGAATGGATCACTTCTTTGGTGCCATAAGTGTTCACACCAACGACTGAACGCCTCAGCGCCATTGCCTCCATAAGTACCGTAGGTAAGCCTTCAGAACGGCTGGTCACCACAAACACCTTACAAGCCGCAATGGCGTCTAATAAAGCTCCATGCTCCATAGTGCCTAAAATGGTTAAATTAGAACCTAAGGGTACGTTAAATTTTTTATTTAAAGCTTCCTTAGAAATCCCCCTCCCTATAATGACAAAGTCCTTATCAGGAAGAGCATTGGCGAGTCTTAAAAAATCACCGGCATTCTTAATATCCGAAATTCCCGAGGCAAATAGAATAAAATCCTTTAAGCCATATGTGGCGATAAAACGCTCTGCATTGGCTTTATCACATTTGGTCACATTCACCCCATTGGGTATATACACCGTATCAATCTGGTATTGTTCTTTTAAAAAGGCTTTTAACCAATGGGCAATAGCTATTTTGACATCGGCTTTTTTGGCTTGCTCAACCAAGGCCTTATTAATAGCTAACTGCCAGGGTGCCAAACCCTCGTCCCAATCCTTTTCAAAATAAAGGGTATGATAGGTATGTACCCATTTAGCCCCTTCTTGTTGAGCCCTTTCGCAAACTGAAATAAACCAAGGATCAACATGGGAATGCAGCAAACGATGACGCAGCAATGGCGGTGTTACCACCGCTTTATAATAAGGAAGCAATTGGTGTTTTAGTAAAAACTTAAGTAAAGCCTCATTTGGCAATGTCGTTGTTCGTGTTTTAGAAAAAATATGGATACTCTGCAAATGGTGCGATACTCCTCCTAAACTGGCAAAATACGGTCCTATAAACACCTCGGCTGCCGATCTTTTATACCCAAAGACATGACGTTGCACCCACAACCGTCTTAAAGAAGCCATAATACCTTGTTGCCATTGGTGCAGGTAAAACCATGCCGATTTAAATTTTCTTAAAAGCACCTTTATGAAGCCGATGTATAACGGGTTATTAATCCCAAATAGTGATCTACCATCTGTTCAATAGAAAAATGGTCTTTAATTCTTTGCCGATTATAAGCTCCTAACTCTTTGGCCAAAGCCTTATCCTCTAATACTTTTATCATCTTAGCAGCCAAATCCTTGTCGTCATTAGGATGGCTTAAACACTGTTGGGCATAAGTATCTCCTAAAGCCTGCTCATGCCCTGGTATGTGGGTAGCCACAACGGGCTTACCCAAGGCCATGGCTTCCAATACCGCGTTGGGGCAACCCTCTAAATTAGAACTGTGTACCACCATGGCCGATTGCCGTATTAAATCGTTAGTATGGGGCGTGGTCCCAATAAAATAAACGCTATCCGCCACTCTAAGATCAAAACAAAGTACTTTTAGCGCCGTCTCCATCCCTTTAAAAGTCCCTGCTAAAACCAAAACGCCGCTTTTGTTGCGGGCTTTGAGTTGGGCTTGTACCTGCTGCCAAGCTTTTATTAAGGTGGTATGATCTTTAAACTTATAAATACTGGCCAACATACTAACAATCATCGTATCCTTAGATAGCTTAAGATGATCGTGCCAGTCTATGGCCTTTTCCTGTACCTCAGGAAGCACAATCCCATTATTAATAATGCTTACTTTAGATGCTGCAACACCTAATTTCTCAATCAAAACATTCCGTCCTGGCCATGAGTTAGAGACGACTACGGGCACATTGTTGATAGACCAACGTTCTAAACGCGACCCATACACTTCTCTACCTTCGTCACGCTGATTCCAACAAGCAAATTGAGCTCCTGTCAGCTTCCAAACAAGCCCAATATATTTACTATTCAGCGTAATAAACGGAATAAACGCATAGGGCTTTAACCCTCGTAAAAATAGCGTTAATTTTAGTAGTGGTATAAGGTTACGCTTAAAGGGTTGATAACTGTTAAACGGATACACCGTGTAAGGGATACCCTTAGATTGTAATACGGTCTCGGTAGATCCTCCAGAAAAGGCTATAAGTTTTACCTTAAAGCCTCGTTGTAACAACTCCTCGGCTAATAAAATGGCTTGGCGTTCGGCACCACCCATACCTTTTAAGGTACCAATAACGATAACAATAAGTTTCCGTTTAAGGTCTTGAACTTTTGGCATTTTAAAAGTATGGTCTGAGGCTCTTAATTGATTCATAACATAGCTCGCTTAGCCCATAATGTAATACTATGGGGAAAGTGAAGAAATTTAAAGCTCTTATACCACGTCTCTAGCATTTTTAGCCATTTTGCATGAACCATTCATCTAAGACCAACAACAACCAAACTTTAAAGCCATTTTTTTCATCTAATAGCTGTTGCAAGACTAATGGCTCAAACAATTGCCTTAAGATACCATTGGGTGCCTGAAATCTTTTTTTAATAGCCTCAAAATTAGTACCTGTAAATAGCCATTGCTCAAGAGGGATTTCAAAACCCTGCTTTTTTCTCTCTATAAAAGCCTTATCAAAATCCTTGACTAATAATTGTTTTAAAAGGTGCTTGCCTTGCCATCTGCCGTTTTTTTGTTTTAACAATAGCTCAGATGGTATAGTAGCAGCTAATTCAAATAGCGTTTTGTCTGTTATAGGCGTGCGCACTTCTAGGCTATTAATCATGCTGGCAATATCTACCTTGGTTAAAATATCGCTTGGCATAAACACCTTGATATCGAAATACTGTGAACGGCTGAATTCGCTTTGCTCTCTATAATCCTCGCCATATAAAAACTCTATCTCATCGTGTAAGTCGATCAAAAATTTATAAGGTGCCTGCCAAAGTTGTTCTCTGCTTCGGTCATCCATTCTGCTACGGTAGCGTAGGTAATTACTCAATTTATCAGTTGGTTTGGCAAGTTTGGGGTAACGCTTGGGATAGAGTTTATTGGCTAATGGATACAAGGATGCCACAATATTATTTTTGAAGACATTATTTGGCTGGTGTCTGTTAATTTTCTTTAGCCAAAGCGGATAATGACCATAACCGGCAAAAGCTTCATCGGCACCATCACCCGATAGCACCATTTTCACATCTTTAGATGCCAGCTCGCTTACATAGAATGTTGGTATAGCAGAGAAATCTCCAAATGGCTCCCCATAATGTTTAACAAGTAAAGGTAAAATTTCTAGTGCATCTCCATCTAAAGTAACACTGGTGTGGTCGGTTTCATAACGGGCTACTACCTGCTCTGCAAAATGGGTCTCGTTGACCTGTGAATCTTTAAAACCTATAGTGTAGGTTCTAATGCCAGAACCCAAATACTCAGTCATATACTTAACTATGAGTGTGGAGTCTATACCTCCCGATAAAAAGGCACCAAATTCTACATCCGATAATGTGTGCATGGCAACAGAGGTTTTAAGGCTATGCTCCAGTTTGTTCAACCATTGCTGTTTGGTTTTTCGCTTAGGGCTAAATTTAAGGTCCCAATATTTCTTAATATTCTTTACGGTACCGTCAAAACCTACCACCATAAAATGCCCGGGCATTAACTTTTTAACCTTTCTGTAGATGCTACGAGGTGCAGGAATGTATTGAAATTTCAGGTATTGGTCTATGGCATAATAGTCAATATCAGCCTTAAAGTCAGTAGTTTCCCTGAGTGCGCTAATTTCAGAGGCCCAAGCAAAAGTGTCAATGTCATTGTAATATACTAGTGGCTTGATGCCCAAATGATCGCGAGCCATAAATAATTCCTGCTTGGTTATGTTTAAAATAGCAAAAGCGAACATACCTCTGAAATGTTTCACGCAATTATTACCATAGTACTCATAAGCCTTCAAAATCACTTCGGTATCTGAAGTAGTTTTAAACAACACTCCCTTAGATATAAGAGTTTGTCTAATATTCTTATAATTATAGAGCTCACCGTTATAGGTGATCACTAGGTCTTCGGTATCGTTTTTCATTGGTTGTTGCCCCGATTGCAAATCTATAATAGAAAGGCGCTTATGACCCAACCCTACATTTTGATGCACAAAATAACCCTCTTCATCGGGACCACGATGGTTAAGCTTTTTATTAATAGCTTTTAAAGCTTTTAAATCAAACTTGTGTGATTTTGATATATATCCTGAAATGCCGCACATTATAACTTATGAGATGTTTTGTTAAGCGAGGAAGACCAGCTACCGTTAATCAATATATGTGCACCACTTGCAAAATGAGAAGTCATATTAATAAAACCTGCATTATCGAGCCTACAGTAACTAGAAGAAAAGTCAGGAGAGTTTATCATCACACTCATAGCATGTTTACCCGCATTGAAATTTACTTTGGGAATAGTAAGCGTCACATTATGTCTTTGATGTTGATTTTGTTCTATTAGGAAAGCCTGAAGATTTGTGTCTAAAACATCACCAACGGGCATCATTTCTTGGTTCCAAAAGACAAGTTGTAAAGCTGCTTTCTTGATGTGCAAATCTAATTTCACAATCATTTCAATATGTAAATCTGAACCATGTGGAACAGTCAAGGTATCTCCAAAGTGTGCCGTTTGTTTGTCAACACTGAACTTAAAGTCAATCACATGAGCCTCACCACTACCTACAATGTTTTGCTTCCCACTTGGAAAAATGGCATAATATTTTTCTATACCCTTTCCTACATCCGCCGTAAACAATTTTTCCTGACCACGATGTAAAAGCATTACTTTATTGCAAACTCTGAATATCATAGGCATGCTATGAGTAACAAATATAACAGCTGTGTCTTTCATCAGTTCGCCGATGGCATTTAAACACTTAAATCGAAATCCTATATCTCCAACCGCCAATACTTCATCAACAATTAAGACGTCTGGCTTCATCTGTGCCGCCACGGCAAAGCCAAGTCTTACCTTCATCCCAGAGCTGTAGTTTTGCACAGGCATATCTATAAACTCGCGAATTTCTGAAAAGTCGATAATCGCTTCAATCTTTTCGTCAATTTCTTTACGGGTAAACCCTAGGACTGCACCGTTGTTATAAATATTTTCACGACCTGTGAGTATAGGGTTAAAGCCTGCACCAAGTTCTATCAAGGCCCCCACACGACCACGCATGGTGACTTGGCCTTCATCGGGGTTAATTAAACCATTGAGTATTTTAAGCAAGGTAGATTTTCCTGCCCCGTTATGGCCAATAAGCCCCAAACATTCCCCACGCCTAAGCTCGAAATTAATGTCTCTAACCGCCCAAAACTCTTTAGGTCGTAATGCGCCCACTTCATGAGAAGAAGAGCGCCCAAACAAATCTTTAACTCCATACCATAGACTGGTTTTTAAATCTTTACAGAACTTTTTGGATAACCCTTCTACTTTAACTAATACTTCACCTGCCATAACTATGCACTTAAACGTTCTACAATAACCGGAATGGCTCGTCTATAAATCATTAAACTAAATATTAATAACAATAATCCAACAACCATTAGAATACTGTAATACACCCACTGCTCAGGGACATCACCTACCGCCAAGGCGCGTGTTGTAGTGATTAATGGGGTAAAAGGATTATAGGTCATAACCGTCTTCATGATGCCTGATTTGGGAATGCCATACACCACAGGGGTTAAATACATGATTAAAGACAGCCCCATGGTGGTTAATCTTGAAATGTCATTATAAAGTAGGCCTATTGGTGTTAAAAGTAAACCCAGCGCTGTACCAACCATAACAGCACCTAAGAGGGCTAAAGGCACTAACAGCAATGACCAATGAAAGCCCACTCCAAAAACAAATACAAATAGGATGAGTAAAATTACTTTAACACTGCTGTTAAACAAAAGTTTGTATACCCCTGATAACACCAAGGCTTCTTTTGGAAAATTGATTTTTGTTAGTATGCTCCTTGAGGCATTGGTGCTTTGGGTTGGAGAGTTAATAGACTCTAATAAAATAGACCATATAAGCGTCCCAGAAAATGCATACACTGGATAGGGCATACCCGTATCGGCAATAGTTACCGTACCGCTGCTTTTTAGAATAATCCAAATAAGTGCCGAGGCCACTGGAGTAATAAATAGCCATAAAATACCTAGATAGGATTGGCGGTATTGCGCACTAATATCGCGTTTGGCCAATTGCCAAGCTAAGAAATGAGACCCCCATAAATCTTTAAGAGTGTCCTTTAGCAAGCGTCCTACCGCAGTACTATTTTGTCGTTTGTAAACTTTTATTGGTAAATGTTTGGACATATTATCTTTTAAAGTCTAAATGTATATCCCATATATGAAATTTTTTTTGACTGATTTCTAGTTTTATTCTATTGTCAGTTCGAGTGATTGAGCTTAGACTATGTTTGGAGCTTACTCCTATTGCAAACCAAGGACTTATGAACCCCGCTGAAATGCGGGGCAGGCTCTGGCGTCATCTTTTTTAGCTTATTTGACCCTGACGATAAATGTCTGGATGTAAACACCCGCCAAACGCGCTAAAAAAGATTTAGCAGGAACCACAATTCCTTGATTTTCATGACGAACCCGCTCCAAACATAGTCTTAGACTATGTTTGGAGCACCTTTACGTTGCAAATTAGCGCTTTATAAACCATGGCGTCCGTTTTTTTCGGTCACTTAGCCCCGACGATGAATGTCGGGATGTAGACACCCGCTAAACTTCCCTTAAAGCCGTTAGCCAGAACCATAAATCACTGATTTTAAAGGCAAAAAACCTCTAAGTATAGTCTTAGTGTTCACAGATTTTGTTGATTTTATTGCCTACCCGCCTTAGGTGGGTAGGCACACCAATTGATTATTCCAACTGGATTTTTTTGCTAGGCCACTTTCTTTGATGCACGCTACCCTACATCTGCGAAATTTATGACCTTCATCTTTGGGAATCTGTGGATTACCAGAACCGCCACCAGGCCCTCTTTTTATCATCACTATAATAGCCATAGCCATAGCCATAGCCATAGCCATAGCCATAGCCATAGCCATAGCCATAGCCATACCCATACCCATACCCATACCGAGTCCCTTTCTTCACCCCATTCAGAACGATCCCCATTTTGGGGAGTTTCTTTTGTTTGTAGACTTCTTCGGTGATCATCAGGAGGTTTTTATCTGTTTTGCCATGCCTGGAAACCACGATACTCCGGTCTACCTGTTGAGCGAGCAGCAGGGCATCGGTCACGAGCCCCATAGGCGCAGTGTCTACAATGATGGCGTCGTAGGCTTCCCGCAATTCCTTAAAGAGTTGGGTGGTTTTGGCGCTCATGATCAGCTCGGAGGGGTTCGGTGGGATAGGGCCACAGCCGATAAAAAAGATATCATCCTGCCCGGGCACCGGCTGCACAATATCTGAAAGGGACGCCTGATCGACGAGGTAGTTGGTCAGCCCCTGTGGTGCGGTGGCACCGGTGAGGTAGCGGGATAATTTTGGTTTGCGCAGGTCGAACCCCAAAAGAACGGTTTTTTTACCCGCCAGGGCTTCAGACATGCCCAGGTTGATGGAAATGAAGCTTTTGCCTTCACCGGAGATGCTGGAAGTCACCAATGTCACTTTATCTGACTTGTCACCCTGTGAGAGATAGTCCAGATTGGTACGCAGGAGGCGGAACATTTCCGCCACAGAAGAGCGGCTGCCCCTTTGTACCACGATGCTGTCTGCTTTGGGGGAGGTACCGATCATACCTATAAAAGGCGTTTGAGTAAGGTTTTCGATATGCTTGCGGGTGTACACCTTATTGTCGAAGTAAGCCAGCAAAAAGAGTAGCCCGGCAGGGATGCCAAGCCCCAGCAGCCCGCCCAGGAAGAAAATACGCTGCCGGTCCGGGGAGACTACTCCCCCTGTTACCGGTTTATCGAGCAGGCGGGCGTTAGCGGTTTGGGCAGCGATGGAAAGCGCTGTTTCTTCCCGTTTTTCCATCAGGTAGAGGAAGAGGTTCTCTTTTATTTTTTGTTGCCGCATGATCTGCAGCAGTTGCCGGTTGATTTCCGGAATGCGGGCGATTTTCTGTTCAACGGGGCGCAGGGATTCCTGCAATTGCCGGGTTCTTTGCCGTAGTTCTTTTTGTACGGTATTGATGCTTTGGAGCAAAATATTGCGCAAGAACTGCAATTGTTCATCGTAGGTGGCCAGGCCGGGATTGGCCGTTGTAGCCGCTTCAAGGAGTTGATCCCGCTCAAAGATAGTCTCGTTATATTCCTTTGCGACTTCACTGAGCTGCGTGGACAGGATTTGGGAAGTCAGGGGCAGGGTCTTATACTGATTGGAATCTGCCTGTATGAAGGTTTCCAATTCCTGCAGGAGCTGTTCCTGTAGGTTCAGTTCCATCAGTTGCTCATCTACAGAGGTGAGTTTTTCCAGGTAGTTGGCATTTTGGTCCAATCCGGAAAGGGCATTGTCCTGCCTGAAGGTTTCCACCTCTTTTTCCACGCTGTAGAGGTCTTCTGTAATAAAGCGCAACCGTTCGTCGATGAAGCTCAAGGTTTGCCTGCCTGCTTTGTTTTTCTGTTCGATGACGGCCTCATTGTAAAACAGCGCGAGGCAACTCATGATGTCAATGGACCGTTGGGGCAGAGGGTTATTCATGACCATGTCAATGACATTGGAGTTCCGGGCCGGGCTTAGCTTCAGGGCATTGGCGAACCTTCTTGCGGTTTCCTCTGCGGGAGCTACTTTAACAGTCAGGTCAGCCCCCGGCTTTAAAAGTTCCTGGGTTTGTTTACTGAGTGTCCAGGTGGTCTGATCGAGGGTGAAGGGCTTTCCCAATTCCTGAATCAGCGTATCCGCTTCTCCCTTCAGCACGGCGAATTTGCCATTGTCTTTGAGTTCAATTTTGAGTTGGTGGTATTGATTTTGCTCCGCCGGCTGTATGTCGGATAGTATTCCGGACCATTGGCTGCCATAGACTTCTGTGACCAGAATATTACCCTCAATCCAGTAGCTGATATTTAGTTTCAGGGAGTCTACCACTTTGAGCATGAGTTCGGAAGACTCCAGGACTCTTAGCTCATTATTGATATCGACCCTGTCTCTGAGCCCCAAATCTTCGGCAATGATATCTGTGGAGAAGGCCTGCTGTTGCTCTTCGTTGATCAAAATAGATGACCGGACGCTGTAAACAACGGTGCTGTAGCGTAAAACGAGCCATGCTGCCGTAATTCCGATCACAAGCCCCAGGGCCAGCCAGTACCAATTGCCCAGGAAGAGGTAGAGGTACTCCTTGAGGTCGATGCGATTGTTGTTTTCGCTTCCCGGGTTGTCGGTAGGGAGTTGTGTTAGGGGTTGTTGCAAGTTTTTGGTGGTTGGCTGTCCGGTTTTGTAAAATGCGAATGAGCCGTTATCTGCTCAGGGCAATAATTAATGAGATCAAAGACAGTCCAGCCGTAGTATAAGAAATAATCCGCTGAGCTGGGTCCGCCACCGTAGCAATCCGCGCCTGAATCGGCTCTACATAGATCACATCATTCTGCTGCATATAAAAATAGGGGGAGGTAAAGATCTCTGCCGATTGCAAGTCGAGCCGGGTGTAAATGCGCCGCCCTTCCTCTTCGCGTATCACGAGCACATTATTGCGGTTGGCATAATCGCCGAGGTCTCCCGCCATTCCTATAGCTTCCAGTAGGGTCACCCGTTTATTGGACAGGCGGATGAGCCCGGGCGCATTCACTTCCCCCAGCACGGTAATTTTCAGGTTCAGGTAGCGGACATTTACAACGGGGTTCACCAGGTATTCTTCCAGCTTCCCGTAGATGAGGGCTTTGGTTTCTTCGAGGGTGAGCCCCTTTACCTTCAGCGGCCCCAGTACCGGGAAGTCAATGTACCCATCCTGGTCTACGAGGTAGCCCTGGAAGATTTCGAGCCCGAAAAAGCCGCCGCCGCCACCGCCGCCTCCCATTTGCTGCATATTGCCGCCCCCCTGTTGTCCCTGTGCGCCCAGGTTAAAAGGCGCTGCTGCCTCTTCGTTTATGGAGGAGACTTCGATGCGCAGGGCATCTTCCGGCTGTATCGTCAGGTTCATGGCGTTGACGATTTGCTCGGGGGTGTCTTCGGGGAGGTTGGCTTCGTTGAAGTTGATGAGTTGGCGGTGTTGGACGCAGGAGGAAGTGAGGAGGGTGGCTGCCAGAAGGAAAAGTATGTTGATGAGGGTTTTATTCATTGGGAAATTTTGGGCTAAGATAGGGTTTTTGGGTTTTATGGTGTTGTGGTGTTGTGGTGTTTTGGTGGTTTGGTATTCTGGTTTTGTGGTATTGTGGTGTTCTGGTGTTTTGGTTGTGTGGTGTTTTGGTTGTCTGGTATTGTGGTATTATGGTGTTGTGGTTTTGTGGTTTTTCGGTATTCTGGTGTTGTGGTTTTATGGTGTTTCTGGTTTAATCTGTGCGTGGTGCCTCCCCTTTAGGGGATCGAGGGGCAGCGAGGGTTTTTGGGTATTATGGTTTTGTGGTGTTTTGGTATTCTGGTATTGTGGTGTTTCCGGGGTTTGGCTTGGGGGGTGGTGTTTTGGTGTTTTGGTTTTGTGGTTTAATCTGTGCGGGTGGTGCTTCCCCTTTAGGGGACTGAGGGGCAGCGAGGGTTTTTGGGTATTATGGTGTTTTGGTTTTTTCCCTCCTTCGCCTACAGGCTTCGGCGGACGGAGGGTGGTTGGATTATCTTCTGTTTCCTCTGGGTTTTCTGCCATTTTCGCGTTCATACGCTTTGATGTGCTCATCTTCGAGTTGGCGTGCTTTTTTTCTGCCAATGATCCCTTTGATGAGGATTTCTCCAACATAGCGGATGATGCCTACGGCTGCATTGAGAAAATTGATCTGTTCACGCATTCTAGAGGAGTAGCCATCTTTTCCGATAGGTTTGTCGCTAATGCCATATTTGAAGATGTCTTTCTCCTTTCGATCGTGTATAGCGTAGAGATGGTGCTCTTTTTCATTATCGAGGCTATTTCCATGCTTTGCCATACCACTCAGTCTCTCCAGCCCTGCTTATTACTATACGTCTCGATAGGGTAGGCAGGTATATAGTCATAGGGTTTTCCGGTTTTAAGCTCGAAAGCTTCACTGGGTACATAAAGCAGGGACTCGAAGGTCAGGTCTTTGGGCATGGCTTCTGGCTTATCCAGTACCTTTTCGTAGTAGTCTTTTCCATTGGCAATGACACAGGCCCGGGCATAAAGGAAGTTGTCTACAGAAAAGTAGGCATCTGGCTGCCAGGCGTCCTCGCCGATATGAAGGGCGTATTCCTTTTGGTCGAGCCGGTATAGCTTTTCAGAGAGGAGGTCGGCAAAGCTGTAGATGGAGCGGGCATCGAGTTGAGCAAGCTTTTCTACTGCCGGGCGGACGATGGCGTCATCTGTTTTGGCTTCCCAGTCCAGCAGGTCAATAATCCCCCAGAAGTCATGTTCGTTCAAGCTGCTGCCGGGCGCTGCCTGAAGGATGAGGTTGACCTCTGCCCCGGGGTACTTTTCTTGCAGCTCTTTGAGTTTGTCTTCGTTGAGCTGATGGATGGGTATTTTGATGTTCTGGGTCATGCCGCTGTTTGGATAAGTGGCTTTTAAGTTAGGTTTTTTTGGGGAGTGGGGCAAGGGGGGGAGTGGTGTTTTGGTATTCTGGTATTGTGGTGTTGTGGTTTTTCGGTTTAATCTGTGCGGGTGGTGCTTCCCCTCTAGGGGATTGAGGGGCAGCGAGGGTTTTTGGGTTTTGTGGTATTATGGTATTATGGTATTGTGGTATTGTGGTTTTGTGGTGTTTTGGTGTTCCTGGGGTTTTGGTTTTATGGTGTTTTGGATCGGGCGGCTATGAGTTTGGCTAGCATGTGGGAAACGTGTTCATATTCCTTTATGAGTTCTTCTGTTATTTTGGGGGGCAGGTAGCCGATTTCTTGTGCGATTATGAGTTGGGTGATGACTTCTGCGGTTGAGCCTTTTGCGATGTAGAAGTGCCGGATGCTTTGTTTGTTGGTGTCTAGCTCGTCTCCTTCGGCGGTGTTGGAGGGGACGGAGACTGCGGCGGCTCTGATTTGGTCTCGGAAGCGGAAGTCTTGTTTGAATTTTGTGTGCTCATCGGTTACTTGGTAGATCCTGACGGCTAGGTTTTTGCTTTGTTGCCAGACGCGGAGTTTTTTGAAGTTGCCGATGGGGGGGGGATTTTGGTGGTTTGGGGTTGTGGTATTGTGGTATTGTGGTATTGTGGTATTGTCCCTCCTTCGCCTATAGGCTTCGGCGGGCGGAGGGGGCAGCGTGGGTTTTTGTGGTTTTATGGTATTGTGGCTTACTGGCGGCTGTACTTCCGGACCTCATTAGCGATGTGGTTTTTGATAAGTGGCCAGGAGGTGTCGGAGAACATTGTTGGCATCGGCTCGCGTTCTGCATCCTCGAAATAAGCTAGGCTACGGAGGGCTATCCATTCATTTCCATCGGGGATTTTTTGTTGGTAGAACTGCATTATTTCCGGGAGTGGAAATTGCTGTAGCAGGAAAATGCCATTAGGGATTCTAGTAATCCCAGAAGCTCTGCCGAGACTGTTTTTCTGTGTAGCACCGGAATGCTTTTTTGTCTATATTCAATACTAAGCTTAGGAAAGCTAGACTTATGGCATCGAGGTTGTTTAGAGATACTACAATTTCACGAAGCATATCTGGTCCATACCATTGTTGAATGAGCTTCCAGTCTTCCAGCTTTCCGTAACGCATGACCCGCTGTACGATGAAGTGCCGATGTTCGTGCCAATGGATATTGGAAACGGGTGTGTCCCAGAACATACGACCGGACAGGGCAGTTGCGGATAGAGGGGGACTGGTTTCTTCCGGTTTTGTGGTTTTATAATTTTGCATATTTAGAATAACCAATCTTTGGTTGGAATCGTTTGAGGGGGGGCTTGGTGTTGTGGTGTTTTGGTGTTTTCCCGCCTTGGCCTGTTGGCTTTGGTGGGCGGTGGGTGTTGTGGAGAGTCCTTGTCCACAGATGTTCTCAAATGTTATCACAAATGGTCGCAAATGGTTTGGTGTGGATTTGTGCCTTTATTTGTGTGTATTTGTGGAAGAGACCTTTGTGAGCATTTGTGGAAGAGACTTTGTGGATCGCCTCACCTAAATCTTCATTCAAATAGTTCGGTCAACGGGATATCCAATCCTGGAAGCACGGTGGATACGGCGTTTTCTCCCGTTACGTATGGTTTGCTGCCCACGTAGTGGCCCTGCTCGCTGAGGGTGTAGATGATGATGCTGTTTTCTGTGATGTCGACCAGCCAGTATTCTTTGACTTCATTTTCCTCGTAGAGTTCAAATTTTTCTTTGCGCTCTATGCGGCTGTTGCCGGGAGAGAGGATTTCAATGATGAGGTCGGGTGCGCCATTGCAGCTTTGGTCATCTAATTTGGATGCATCACATACGACGCAGATATCGGGTTGGACGACGGTGTCTTTTCCCTTTTTGTTGAGTTTTACATCGAAGGGGGCGTGGAACAACTGACAGGTTTTCTTCCATAGGAAGGGGTCTAAAAAGTGGAGCAGGTTTCTGCTCACTTGCTGATGTCTGACACTTGGTGCCGGGGACATTTTAAATACGCGCCCTTTTATGAGTTCTACCCGCTCTTTGAATTCCCACTGCAGATAATCTGCATAAGAGTACCTTTTATTGAGGTCCAACTGATTGATATCGGTAATCATCGTTTAACCATTTGATTGGTACTTGTAAATTTGTCCACAGATGTTCTCAAATGGGGATTGATCCACAGATGTTCTCAAATGTTATCACAAATGGTCGCAAATGGCTTGGTGTGCATTTGTGCCCTAAATTTGTGAATATTTGTGGAGAAAAAATCCGTGAATATTTGCGGATAAGCCACTAAGCGTCAGCCGCAGCCTCAACCCCATAATACGCCATATACCACTCCACAAAAGCCCCAATCCCCTCTGCCAAAGATGTATTCGGCGCATGGCCTGTTGCTTCAATCAAAGCCGAGGCATCTGCGTAGGTCGCTTCCACGTCTCCCGGCTGCATAGGCAGGAACTCCTTTTCGGCGGTTTGCCCGAGGGCATCCTCCAGGGTCTCGATGAAAGAGAGGAGGTCCACCGGCGCATTATTGCCGATATTGTAGAGGCGGTAGGGAGCGCTGCTGCGGTCGGCGGCAGGCGCGACGGGGTCCCAGTTGGGGTCCGGCGCGGGCGGCTGCTGCAGTACCCGGGCGATGCCCTCCACGATATCATCGATATAGGTAAAGTCGCGGCTCATCTTGCCATGGTTGAAGACCTTGATGGGCTCGCCTTTTAGTATAGCCTCCGTAAAGAGGAAGTAAGCCATATCCGGCCGTCCCCAGGGCCCGTAGACCGTAAAGAAGCGGAGCCCAGTGGTCGGCAGCCCAAAGAGGTGGCTGTAGGTATGGGCCAGCAGTTCGTTGGTTTTCTTGGAAGCCGCATAGAGGGAGACCGGGTGGTTGACCGGGTCGGTGGTGCTGAAGGGCACCTTGCGGTTCATGCCGTACACGCTGGAGCTGGAGGCGTAGACGAGGTGCTGAATATTGTGGTAGCGGCAGGCTTCCAGTATATTGGTAAAGCCGAGGATGTTGCTCTGCACGTAGGCGTTGGGGTTTTTGAGGCTGTAGCGCACCCCGGCCTGTGCGGCGAGGTTGATGACGGCGTCAAAGTTTTCTTCGCGGAAGAGCTGGTTGAGGCTGTTTTGGTCTTCGAGCTTGAGCTGTATAAAGTGGAGGTTGGGTTGTGTTTTGCTGGTAATCCGTTCTTTGTAGGCGACTTTATGTTTGTCGAAGCCGGCGGCTTGGAGGCGCCCCATTTTGAGGCTGACGTCGTAGTAGTTGTTGATACTGTCGAGGCCTACTACTTCGTGGCCGTCTTGGGTTAGGCGGTTGGCGAGGTGGTAGCCTATGAAGCCTGCTGTTCCTGTAATCAGTATCTTCATTTATAGATGTATGCTATGCGTGTGGGATGAACCACTAAGGGTGTAAGGGCGTGAGGCACACCAAGATTGGCAGCTGTCTGTAAAATCATTAGTGAAGCTTAGTGTCTTAGTGCCTGAGTGGTAAACCTTTTCTTTCTACGGCTTCGCCAACGATAAGTCGCAAGGGCTTATCAACTGGAATAAATCAGTACTGTATTATCAGCGGGGATGCTGACAAGCAGTGTTGGGAGTGTTCGTTGTGTTTGCCCTGTCATGTGTTAGACGGTACAAAAAAACGAAGGGGTTTTGAGAGTGCCAAACTTTTTGGGGTTTTTTCTTTTGGGTTGTTTTTTGTAAGGGTAGTCACGGAGGGCAACTTTGCGCAAGGCTTGGTCTTCCTGGTGGTGGCTTGGGGCGAGTCAGGTGATATGGTTTTTTGGTATTATGGTATTGTGGTTTTTTGGTATTATGGTATTGTGGTTTTTTGGTATTGTGGTTTTTTGGGGGCGGGCGGTGCCGGTCGGTGTAGCTGGGCGTTCACATTTCGTACCTACGGCACGAGGCGATGGTTGGTCTTGGGTGTTACCTACATTTTGCCCCTAACGGGGCATGGGCTGTGGTTTTGTGGTGTTCTGGTTTTTCGATTTAATCTGAGCGCGGTGCTTCCCCTTTCTCTGAGCGCCGAAGCTAATGCGAAGGTGAGGGGCAGCGTGGGCGGTTACTTTCGAGCGGTGCCGGTCGGGGAGGCTTGGGAAATCGGAACGCCGGGGGCTCTCCCTTCCCCCGGCGTTCTGTAAGCAGTGCCCAGCTGGTGAAGCCTTGGCGTTCACATTTCGTACCTACGGCACGAGGCTACGGGCGGTCTTGGGTGTTACCTACATTTTGCCCCTAACGGGGCATGGGCTGTGGTTTGGAACTGTAAAACAGAGAAATGTACCCATACGGGCCTTGCTGCGCTTCGGAAATGTAAAACTGGAAAATGTAAAAGTGGCGAGCGTTGCCGGTGGGTTGGTCTGCGGGAGGCGGTCGCAAAGCGGCTGTTGCTTTGGGGGACATAGGCTGGCGCTGAACCTTAACCTTGGTGGGGCTGCTTTGTGGACCAACCTTAACCTTTAGCTGGGGGTAGGTTGGGGCGAGCGTTGCCGGTCGGTGTGGCGCTATTTTTTGTGACGGAAAAGGTAGAATTTCCACCCCCGACCCCCGCCAGGATTGTAATGGTTTTTGTGTTGGGTGATGGTGGATAGCGGGGGACACAAGCAGTGCCATAGGAGCATTCTTGGGATACGAGCAGTGCCGTTGGTACATTCCTGGGTTTCGAGCGTTGCTGGTGGGTGTGGCAGGCTCGCCCGGCGCACTTCTTTCGCCGGGCGTGCTTGTTGGGGAGGTCTTGGGGTGCGAGCGGTGGTGGTGGGTGTGGGAGCTTTGCCCGGCGCATTAGCAGAGCGGTTTCAATTAAATTTTTAAATTATCAGGGTTTCTTTTGGAATGGATTATTGCATGGATATGAACTGCTCCACTTATGAAGTCATAGATTATGATGTGCTTTTTAAAGTTACAGCACCTGAACCCCGATTCTCTTAACTTTCTATTCCGGCAGGGTGCACAGGATTCGGGATGCTTTTCAAGCTTTTCGGCCTATTCGACTAATTCATTCATGTACTTATCTGCCGATAGCGCTCCACTTGGTAATGTTCAATAATGTGTGTCTCTGGGTTAAAAACTAGTTATTCTGTCACGTGTTCCAGCCGTATTCTGTAGGCCGTAGGCCGAAAGAATACGGCTGGAACAGCGTGCGCCGCGGCTCATTCCACCGTCACATGCTGCAGATAACGGTCGCCGTACAGCTCGATAAGCTCCTGCTGGATAGTCGACCATTTGAAGACATTCCGGCTCCAGCTCTTGCGCTTGCGCTGAAGGCTAAGATATAGTTGTTTCAGCAAGGCATTCTCCGTACACCAAGCACCTTTTGTCTTGGTCACTTTCCGCATCTGACGGTGCACGTTCTCCACAGCATTTGTCGTGTAGATCATACGCCGTATTTCAGGGCCAAAGTCAAGAAAGGCAGTAAGCTCCAACCAGCTTTCCCGCCACTTGTCGCTTACATGGCGGTACCGTTTGCCCCACTTAAGCTCAAAGGCTTCCAGGGCCTGGAGCGCCTCCTTTTCCCCGGCGGCTTGGTAAATACCCTTGAGGTCCCTGACAACCGCCCTGCGGTCTTTGTCCTGTACGCCAATCAGGCTAGTGCGTATCATGTGCACGATACAGCGCTGCACCGTGGCTTGTGGGTATATCCGGTTGATGGCTTCCCCAAAGCCAGCAAGCCCGTCGACGGCAAAGAACAGGACATCCTCGACGCCACGGCGCTTGAGCTGCTCCAGGTACAGCGACCATTGGTGGGCGCCCTCACTGGCACCTATATGGATGGAAAGAATATCACGCTGTCCTTGCGCGTCCACGCCATAAATAGTGTAGATCGCCTTTGTCACCACCTGCCCTTCTTCACGGATTTTGTAGTGTATAGCATCCAAGTAAATAAGCGTGTACAACGTCAATAAAGGCCGCTCCTGCCACGTCTTTATCTCCCCCCACACCCGGTCGGTAACAGCACTGATTGCACCGGTACTCAGCCGGGCACCAAACATCTTTGCTAAATGCAGCCTTATGTCCTCAACGCTATTGCCCATCGCATACAACTCTAGAATCTGGTCTTGAAAGCCTGCTCCTACCTCGCGTTCCCATTTGCCTACCGTCTGAGGGGTAAAATTCCCCAGGCGGTCACGGCTCGTTTCAATCTCTATCTCCCCAACATCGGTGCGCAGTTTCTTCGACCGCCCTCTGCCGTTGCGCTTGTTGGCTATTTCAGAGGCTCTTTGGCTAGCCAAGTGCGCGTCCAGTTCCCCTTCCAAAGAGGCCTCTATCAGGTGCTTGACTAAACGTTTGAGGACACCACCTTCTCCAAATAGCGGCTGGCCTGATTGTAGCCCCGCTATCGCTGACTCTTCAAAGCTGCTGAAGTCGAAAGGCTCTGTCTGTTCTTCTTCTTGGTTGTTCTTTTTCATGTCGTAAATCTCGCATTTTTTACGAGACACACATTTCTAAACACTCTCCTCCACTTTGCGCTAAAATATAATCATGAATCTCTGCTAGCATTTCCAAAGCTGAAAATGTCCAGGAGACTATTGTTTTTTCGTCCAATTTTCAACTTGTTTTTTTACATCTTCAGTGGTTAATGTATTCCCTTCTTTTACTTCCTGCCTTGAATATTCCAACACTGAAATTAAATCTTCAATAGAAATAGGGTCTCCTTCTCTTGCCAATTCGCCTACTGAGCCAAAGGAATCAATGATTCCAAGGTTCTTTAAGGATTTAATGATCTGATGGAAATCTTTTAAATTCGAAGGCTTTACATTTATATAATAGGTCTTGCTCATGATTTTGCTTTAACGGAGTACGGCTTGGTTCAATATCCAATTTTATTCTGAAACCTGCAAGTTCGCTAATGTTGCTTCCTCTGTCTGGTACTCCCCAACCCTTTTTTTGATAGAATAAATTTCGATGACGAACAGCCATGTCAATTAGAATTCGGTTACAACAGTTTATGCGGGCGGTTCTTCCCCTTTTCTCTGAGCGCCGAAGCTGATGCGAAGGTGTTGGGGGATTGAGGGGCAGCGTGGGCGGTTGCTTTCGAGCGTTGCCGGTCGGTGAGGCTTGGGAAATCGGAACGCCGGGGGCTCTCCCTTCCCCCGGCGTTCTGTAAGCAGTGCCCAGCTGGTGAAGCCTTGGCGTTCACATTTCGTACCTACGGCACGAGGCTACGGGCGGTCTTGGGTGTTACCTACATTTTGCCCCTAACGGGGCATGGGCTGTGGTTTGGAACTGGAAAACAGAGAAATGTACCCATATGGGCCTTGCTGCGCTTCGGAAATATAAAACTGCAAAACGCATAATATAACCCATACGGGCCTTCGGAAATGCTCTGCCCGCTGAAGTAGATACGAAGGAGGGTAAAAGTGGCGAGCGGTGCCGATCGGTTGGTCTTGGGGCGAGCGCAGTGTCGGCAGGGCTTGATGAAATCTAATCCCTGTAAATTCGGATTAAACGAGTATGGAGCGTTTTAGATTCCTGTATAGATCGGTGAATCTTTTCTGCAAGTTGTTTATTGTCTGGATTGTAGGTGCAGACGATGATGCCTGCGTGTTGGTTACTGGCTTTGTGCAACTTGATGAAATCGAGCCGGTTGAATGTTATAACGCATCTGTTTAATGTGGTTGCTTTTTTAGGACCTCAGGGTCAGGCATTCCAATCTGGTCTAGCCCAAGGTCAGTTAAGGTGATTAAGTCATACCCCAGGTTTTGAAGATGAGTACTGGCTTCTCGGCTGAAATTTTCATCGGCCAGGAGCAAGGGGTAGGTCACCATTATACTTCCTCCTGTTCTTGTTCTTTCAAATCCTGGTCAATTTCGGGGCGATGGCCCAGGTAGTAGCGCCAGGCATTAGTTAAGTCTTCGGCTGTAAGGGTTGGGAAGTTGCGGAGGATATCCAGGTCGCTGGCTCCTTCCTTTTTTGCTTCTACGATGATCCATACGGGGATTCTGGTGTCGCGGATACGGGCGCGTCCTCCGCAAACGCCTGGGGTATGCCGGATGCCTAATTCCCGGATATTCATCATTTCTACGATGTGGGCGAGGACTTTGCTGCGCTCATCTGGTGTGAGTCCATCAATTAGGGCGGTTACTTGTTCCAGCGTCGACATAGTTCTTCTTTATTTGAAGATAACGGTGAGGAGGCGGATAAAGTTCGTGGTTGGGACGGGTCTTGCTTTCGAGCGGTGTGGGGTGCAGCTGGGCTTTCACATTTCGTACCTACGGCACGAGGCAAGGGTTAGTCTGGGAGGTTACCGACATTTAGCCCCTACGGGGCATTGGTTGTGGTTTGGAACTGGAAAACAGAGAAATGTACCCATATGGGCCTTGCTGCGCTTCGGAGATATAAAACTGCAAAATGCATAATGTAAAATGTAAAAGTGGCGAGCGTTGCCTTTGGAGCGGTCTTGGGGCGAGCGTTGCCGGTGGGTGTGGCTGCTTCGCCCGGCGCACTTCTTTCGCCGGGCGTACTTGGAGGGGGGCACTATTTTTTTGATAATGGGGTCATCTCCTGAAATAGGAAATATAAAACTGCATAATGTAAAATGTAAAAGTGGCGAGCGTTGCCGTTGGAGCAGTCTTGGGGCGAGCGTTGCCGGTCGGGGAGTGCCTGGGGTGTTGGGCGGGTGTTGCCGGTGGGTGTGGCGCCCTATTATCTGTCTGCAGTTTAGGCAGCTAATCTTGCAGTAATTTTTCTAGTTGGTCAAGTAGTTTTTGGACTTGAGCCGCCATTGGCTGTATGGCTTTTTCATCTATTTCCTCAAAATCTTCGTAGTCTGCGTCCTGTCGCATAGCGAATAGTTTATTGAAAGCAACGCCAAGCTCTTTTTCTATTTTACCTGTTTTGATGAGCTCTTGGTTGAATCTTGATTTGATACCGCTATGAGTGGTTACTCTGATTTCTTGCTTAGCCATGTATGCTGAAACCATGTAAAAGCTGGCGTAATAAAGACGGTTAGCTGCGGAGTCCCACCGCATAGCTTCCAGCAAAAGTTGTGCATCCCGGAAAGTTTCTTTTGCTTTATGGATTCGAAAAGCGACCAGGTCTTTATTAGAATAGCTCACAGTTCTACGCCTTCTTCCTCAATAATTTGGTGGATGGGCATGACGGCTCTTTTTTTCCACTCTTTTTTTTGATGGATGATTGAGCTTATCACTTCATTTGTTTCGAGTTCTATTTCATAAAGCCTTTTCCGAATTTCATCTTTTAAATCAGTAGTTGGTTCTTGCTCCAGTAAGATCAGAAAGTCCCAGTCTGAATCGCTACGGTTGTCTTGTCTTGCCTGGGAGCCGAATAGAATGACTTGAGCGTTTTGCTCTATTTTTTGGAGCTCTGCTCTGACCAAATCGGGAATAGCTGCTTGCTTTTTGGCATTTATGGCGTCCATGACTATCGCTTCTATCAGTTTATACGCTTCCTTTATCATTAACTAATTTATAACGGTCATTTCCTGAAAAGAGTTGACAGGATATCGGTTAAAATGCTGGACAAGGCTGTCAATAAGAAGCCATTGGGCAATTTCTTTCCGGAAATGTGCGGCAATGCTGATCTTGCTTTTCTCAAATCCGTTTTATGGGTGGAAGTCGTTCGGTGTGGCTGGGCTTGCCAGTCAGGCCGCAACTCCGAAGATGCCACCTGACTTGTAGCTTTGATGTGCTAAGGTACTCAGGCGGCGATTTAGGAATCGCGGCCTGAGGCTGGGCTTGCTTGTCAGGTCTCGACTCCGGAGTTGCTGAAAATTAAAAAGGTTGGATTTCCACCCCCGACCTCTGCTAGTATGGGAATGGTTTTGTCCGTACGGAGGGTGATGGTGTATAGCGAGGGGCACGAGTAGTGCCGTGGGTGCAGTCTTGGGATTCGAGCGTTGCCGGTTGGGGTGGCTGGGTTTCACATGCTGTACCTACGGCACAGGGCGCTGGGCAGTCTTGGAGGTTACCGACATATTGCCCCTATGGGGCAGTGGGGCTTGAGTACGTATGCCGGTCCTCGACTTCGAGCTTTGCCGAAGGGTGTGGCGGTGGCAGTCAGAACGCCGGGGGAAGGTAGTGCCCCCGGCGTTAGGCGAGCGTTGCCGGTCGGTGGGTCGTCAGGAGGCGGTCGCAAAGCGGCCGTGGCACTGGGTGACGCAGGCTGGCGCTCAACCTTAACCTCAGCCTTAGCCTTCCCCGGGCAATCCGATGATGAGGTTGTCCTTGGGCGGTACCGAAGCAGGATAAGGTTGCCGATTCTGCAAAAGGCTATGTCGGCCGGAGAAGGGCCAGGAAGTGGCTTCCGGGGCAGACCGTTGACGGTCTCCTGCGGGGGGCTAGCGTTGCCGTGGGTGCAGTCTTGGGATTCGAGCGTTGCCGGTTGGGGTGGCAGGCTCGCCCGGCGCACTTCTTTCGCCGGGCGTGCTTGTTGGTGCGGTCTTGGGATTGGAGCGTTGCCGGTTGGTGTGGCTGGTTCGCCTGGGGCGCGACAATTAATTGTCGTCTCCGGGAAGACAGCGCGGCGTTCTCAACCTCAACCTCGGTCAGGCTTTGCCCGGGGACAAGCCTTGACCTTGGCAGGGCTTTGCCCGGGGCCAACCTACTCTGGCTGACGTAGCCTATACCGATAGACAAAGCATGGCGTAGTCAGCAACCTGGGCCGGGGCTTTTAGAACGCCGGGGGAAGGGAGAGCCCCCGGCGTTAGGCGAGCGTTGCCTGTGGGTGTGGCGCTATCCATTTGGCCATATCCTGAAAATAAGTTTGCCGTATATCATATAAGATACCGGTAAAGGGACTCAATGAAAAAGCCATTGGTCAATTTCTTTCTGGAAATGGGCTGCAATCTCCTGTTTAGTCAGGTTGTACCGGGGTTTGAGGTGATTGATATTGTCGTCTTCTACATCATCCGTGTAGATCATGGCCATTTGGAAGAGGCGCTGGTTGATATACTGACGATTAAGTGGTTTGCCACAGCAAACCTACTCAATGCATGCCCGTGTTCCGTTGCCTTTGGGCTTTGATCACCTTAAAGGCAGGAGGGTCAGCATTTACGCTGGGAAGTGGCTTACTCTGATATCGCAAATCCAAGATCCCAGACGATGAATGTCTGGATCCAAGACCCAGACGATGAATGTCTGGATCCAAGACCCAGACGATGAATGTCTGGATCCAAGACCCAGACGATGAATGTCTGGATCCAAGACCCGACATTTATCGTTCCCCGTGCTGGCCGTTAGCGCCAGTAGGTGACCACTTCGTATTGCGTATACCTGGCATTAGCCGTTCGATTATAGTGTACATTTCTGCTACGGAAAAGCCTTCGAGGTTTAATGCATACAGGTCATAGTAGTCTCTGAAGCGGGCTCTGAGAAAGAGCGTATTGACCTTCATTCCTGTCAACAAGTCGAGGTTGGCTAAGTATAGGTTTTGGGTGAAGTGTAAATTATTCCGGAGCGCATCCCAGTCGTTTGCAAAGAAAGTGACTTTTACGCCCTGAACATCCAAATCAAGTTGTTTGTCGGTATCCAGCTGTATGGAAAATGCTGTTCCGAATCGTCTTTCAATATGGTTTAATATTTCAGGCGTATTGAGCTTTGCCTTCCAGGTAAAAAGATCAATGTCTTCACTAAGCCGATGATGAAGATATAGGCTTAGCCCTGATCCTCCTACGAAGGTGTAGTCTTTTAGCCATTCGAAAGTGGCCAGATCAAGGAGTACCTGCTTCGTCTTTGGCAGCAAGTAGTTTAAGTCGTTCAAGTCTGGGGTATTCACAGGTCCGCTGTTGTAAGAAGGAATAGATATCGGGTATTCTGAAAAAGAATGTGCCGAGGTAGATGTTGAGTTTATGATAGCGTTGGTGTGGGACGATTTTCGATTCCCAAACTGCTCTGATGTTGCCTTTCTCAAAGCAGTTAAATAATAGCAGCAGACCGTCTGTATCACTGTGTAGCAGTGCCTGTTCGATCAGGATGCTGTCGGGGAGTTGGCTGGCTTTTGTGCTGTCGTATGACCACAGATGGTTGTGCCGTATCAGGTATTGGATTAGGTTGTCTCTGCACATGTTTAAATAACAGCTGGGGGTTGGAAATCGTTCGGGGCAGTGGAGAGGAGTATGATCCTTGCGGGCCCTGCAACGCTTTGGAACTGCAAAACAGAGAAATGTGACCCATCCGGGCCTTCGGAAATGCTCTGCCCGCTGAAGATAAGAGGGAGGGTAAAAGTGGGGAGCGGTGCTGATCGGTTGATCGTGGGATTCGAGCGGTGCCGGTCGGTGTGGCAGGCACGCCCGGCGCACTTCTTTCGCCGGGCGTGCTTGTTGGTGCGGTCTTGGGATTGGAGCGTTGCCGGTGGGTGTGGCTGGGCTTTCACATTTCGTACCTATGGCACGAGGCAGTGGTTGGTCTTGGGGGTTACCTACATTTTGCCCCTAAAGGGGCAGTGGGCTGTGGTTTGGAACTGCAAAACAGAGAAATGTACCCATACGGGCCTTGCTGCGCTTCGGAAATGTAAAACTGAAAAATGTAAAAGTGGCGAGCGGTGCCGATCGGTGGGGCCTCTGGAGGGCGGCACCTGGGCGCTTAACCTCAACCTCGGTCAGGCCTTGCACTGGGCCAACCTCAACCTTGCCCTCGCCTCCGTGCTCCTCCCTGCCACCGTGCCACCGTGGCTAAGCATTCCCCATCCGTCGCCCCACCTTGCCTTCCACCCAGGCGGGGACATCGAGGTAGTGGATGGCTTTGCGCTCGAAGGGGCTGTGGAGGAAGGGCTGCAGGGCGGTGTGGAACTGCCGGAAGGCGGCGGTGTGCTCAGACAGGGGCTTGTTGGACAGCTCTGCTAGGAAGCGGAGGGTGCGGGCGAGCATGGGGCTGAGGTCGGTGGCTTTGGCGAAGAGGCGCTGCACGGCACGCAGGAGGTAGTCGAGCAGGCGGTAGTTGCCGAGCTCGTAGTGGCACAACAGGTGGAGCATGCGGGTGTTGTGGAGGAGGTCTTCGCGCAGGGAGCCGGCCTTGAGGTGGATGATCTCGTTGAGGTAGTCGAGGGCGGCTTCGTACTGCCCGTCGCAGAAGTGGAGGTAGGCGAATTTGTAGTAGAAGAGGAGGATGCGGTGGACGTCGGTCTGGGCTTCGAGGAGGCGGAGCTCTTTTTTGAGGGTGGGGATGAGCTGTATGCCGTCCTGGTACTGCCGGCTGACGAAGGCGTGGTTGAGGCGGCTGAGGTGGAGGTAGACGCGGGCGGTGGAGCGGGCGGTGGCGTCGAGGGCGGGGGCGGTGCCGTGGTAGAAGGCTTCGAAGCCGGTGAGGCAGTCGCGCAGAGCATCGGCATCGTCGAGCATGTAGTGGAGCACCATATTATAGTAGAGGGCGCGGATGTAGAGGGTGGGGTCTTTTTCCTGCATCTGGGGGTCTTCGCGGAACAGGGCGGCCCACCGCCGGGCGTAGATCAGGGCGTCATCGAAGTTGAGCAGGATGTACTGGTGCCACATATAGCCCTGGTAGAGGTTGGCTTTCTCAAAAAAGGTGAGGGGGCCGTTGAGGTGCTCCTTGGGGATATGGGCTTCGAAGAAGGTTTGGACGTTGGCGACTTCGCTTTCGGACTTTACATGGCCGTGCTCGATGTACCAGCCTTGTATTTGTATGTTGAAGTTGGAAAAGAGGTTGCTGGAGTGGGCGATGCGGCTGCGGTGGCTGGCTTCCTCGAGCAGGCCTTCCATCTTGTTGGCCACGCGGCGGCTGCGGGTGATGTGGCGGGCTTCGATGAGCTTCTGGAACTCGATGATCTCGAGGTGGAGGACGTCCTGATGGTGGGCTTCGGCTTTGTTTTTGACGCTTTCGAGGGTGCGCAGGGCCTGCATGTACATGCCTTTGCTGTAGAGAATGCGGGCGAAGTCGATCTGCTCGTGTATGAAAATCTCAATATCGCGCTTGATGTAGAGCAGGCGGAGGCTCTTGAGGAGCTGCTGGTAGAGGTGGCGTTTGTGGTTGGGGAGGTTGCGGGGGGAGATG
This sequence comes from Phaeodactylibacter xiamenensis, assembly GCF_000759025.1. Taxonomy (GTDB): domain Bacteria; phylum Bacteroidota; class Bacteroidia; order Chitinophagales; family Saprospiraceae; genus Phaeodactylibacter; species Phaeodactylibacter xiamenensis. The sequence continues at coordinate 53,879 of NZ_JPOS01000076.1, forward strand.
GGCAGGGCATCGAGGATGGCCTTGTCGTCGTAGGTGTCCATCTGATTGAGGAGGTCGAAGAGCTGCACGAAGGTGGCGTCGCCCTGATAGCGGCTGGCGTAGAGCTTGAAGTTGCGCTTTTCGGCCCGGGTCATGGACTGAATGAGGTGGTGGAGGTGGTCGCGTTTGGTGTTTAGTGGCACATTAAACGGATTTTATAGTTTTGAAAAACAGGGGGTTAGGATTTGTGGTTTGGTTTTGGGCATCACATCAAAAAACAAAAGTAGCTATATTGGGGGAGTATCATGCGCTACATTTGTAATTATCACAGAATACAGTTCCGCAGGCCCGGCCAAAAGTTGACAAAACTTTAAAGGATTGACAAAATGAAAAAAATAGAAGCGATCATCAGGTTGTCCCGTTTTGAGCAAATCCGGGATGCGCTGGCGGGTATTGGGGTACGTTTTTTTACCCTTACGGAAGTCAAGGGCTTTGGGCTGCAGATTGGCCCCAAGATGACTTACCGGGGCAGCACTTACGATGCTGATTATATTGCCCGTTTACAGCTCGATATTCTGTGCGAGGACGAAAAGGTCGATGATATTGTCAAAACCATCAGTGCGTCCGGTCGTACGGGCGAGGTGGGGGATGGCAAGATCATTGTCTATGATGTAAAGCACGTCGTCCGCATCCGCACCGGGGAAACCAATGCGGAGGCCTTGTAAACCTCGTGCCCTTAACCTATTTGCTACGCTGCTGCTGCACACCATCTTATTTTAACTTCCTGTTGCTGAGGTCAGGTTTGCCTCCCGTTGAGGTGGTCTTGGTGTTTTAGCCCTGTCTTACCAATAACCAAATTAAGCTGCAAGAAAAGACTGTCTGCCATCCGGTAGTACAGTAATTGCTGTTTGGCGAAAGCCGGCGGTGTATTCTGTGTGAGGAACTATTTGAAGAACTACTTTAACGACTACGTTTATGGATCAGGCATTATTCACGGCAAATAATGTATGGATGTTGGTTTCGACGGTGCTGGTCTTTGTGATGCACCTGGGCTTTTCGGCTCTGGAAGCTGGCTTTGTACAGAAGAAAAACACGGTCAACATTCTCTTCAAGAATGCGATGATCATTTCGATTGGGCTGCTGACCTACTTTATTGTGGGTTTCAACCTCATGTATCCGGGTGTGAATGAAGGCGGCTTCTTTGGCTTTGGCGGCTTTGGGCTGTCGATGCCGGAAGGGGACGCAGGCGGGATTGCCTACGCAGATGGCGGCTACACTTACTACACGGATTTTATATTTCAGGGCATGTTTGCGGCTACAGCGGCGACCATTGTTTCCGGGGCGGTAGCGGAGCGGATTAAGCTCAATGCCTTCCTGATTTTTGCGACCTTGTTCGTGGCCATCAGCTATCCCATTACCGGCATGTGGAAGTGGGGTGCGGGCTGGCTGGATGCGGCGGGCTTTTACGACTTTGCGGGCTCCACGCTGGTGCACGCGGTAGGCGGCTGGGGCGCACTCGCGGCCGTATTGCTGCTGGGCGCGCGCCGGGGCAAGTATCAGAAAAACGGGGGCATCAAGCCGATTCCGGGGCACAGCATGCCGTTGGCGGCAATCGGGGTTTTCCTCCTGTGGTTCGGCTGGTTCGGCTTCAACGGGGGCTCGGTGCTGTCGGCTGACCCGGTGGCGGTCTCCCTGGTGTTTGTGACGACTTCCCTCGCGGCTTCGGCCGGGGCGGTAGGGGCTTTCTTTTTGTCCTACTTCCTCTTCAAGTCGCACGACCTGTCTATGGTCCTCAACGGTATCCTGGGCGGCCTGGTGGGCATCACGGCCGGGGCCGACCTGATGAGCCCTATGGAGGCCATCATGATCGGTGGCATTGCCGGGCTGATCATCCCGGTCTCTGTAGTCTTCTTTGACCGTATCAAGATCGACGACCCCGTGGGCGCCACTTCCGTCCACCTGATGTGCGGGCTCTGGGGCACCCTGGCGGTAGGCATTTTCGGTGCCAAAGCCGGGCTGGGGCAGTTGTGGACGCAGCTGTACGGCACCCTGGCGGTGGGGGGCTTCACCTTCGCCTTTGCCTTCGGGCTGATGTATATCCTCAAGGTGACGATCGGCATCCGCGTCAGCGAGGAAGAAGAAGAGCGCGGCCTGGACGTGGCCGAGCACGATATGGAAGCTTATGAAGCGGGCACGGTGACCGAGCCGGCTTATCAGCTGATGAAATAGTACAGCCCTGCGTTGTACTGGATTAGTATGAAAAAACGATAAGGGCCGGGGATGCCCGGGTAGCCTGAGGGGGTTGTCCCGGAACGGTCCTGGGAAAGGTTAAGGTTGAGGATAAGGTTGAGGGGCTTGGCGAGGTCTCCAAGGCGTCGACCGCAAAACGGTCGCTCCCTGCGGAGGGCCCCGGTTGTTCTCAACCCCGACCTCAGCCTCAACCTGGTCCAGGTACCCCCAAGCCCGGCAGGAACGATCAAAAAATGACCACAAAACTCAAATAGATCATGGCAAAATCAAAGTTAGAGTACATTTGGCTGGACGGTTCTGAGCCCACGCAGGGGCTGCGTTCCAAAACCAAGATTGTAAAAGACTTTAGTGGTGCCCTGGAGGACTGCCCGATGTGGTCCTTCGACGGCAGCTCCACCAATCAGGCGGAGGGCGGTGCGTCCGACTGTCTGCTCAGGCCCGTAGCGATTTATCCGGACCCCGACCGCCGGGCGGGCTTCCTGGTGATGTGCGAGGTGCTGAATGCGGATGGCACGCCTCACCCGACCAATGGCCGGGCTACGATTAATGATGACGATGCCGACTTCTGGTTTGGCTTCGAGCAGGAATACTTCCTCTGGGACCTGGAGACCAACAAGCCGCTGGGCTTCCCTGCCAATGGCTATCCGCGGCCGCAGGGGCCTTACTACTGCTCCGTGGGCGCCGGCAATGCTTACGGGCGGGAGGTCATCGAGGAGCACCTCGACCTGTGCATCGATGCCGGGCTGAATATCGAGGGCATCAACGCAGAAGTCGCTGCCGGGCAGTGGGAGTTTCAGGTGTTTGCCAAAGGCGCGCACGAGGCTGGCGATCAGGTATGGGTGGCCCGCTACCTGCTGGAGCGTACGGCTGAGAAGTACGGGCTGGGCATCAACTGGCACTGCAAGCCTCTGCAGGGCGACTGGAACGGATCGGGCATGCACGCCAACTTCTCCAACTCCCTGCTGCGGGAGGCGGGCAGCCGCGAGGTGTACGATACGGTTTGTCAGGCCTTCGGTGCCACGCCGGATGTCATCAAGGCGCACATCGAGGTATACGGGGAGGACAACCACCTCCGCCTGACCGGGTTGCACGAGACGCAATCGATTGACAAATTCAGCTACGGGGTTTCTGACCGGGGCGCGTCTATCCGCATCCCGATCGCCACGGTGGAGAATGGCTGGAAGGGCTGGCTGGAAGACCGCCGCCCGAACTCTGCTGCAGACCCCTACAAGGTGGCGGCGCGCATCATCAGGACCGTCCGCTCGGCCGATGTGATGCAGCCGGCTTAACCCCGTAATGGCTATACATTGACCTTATAGTTCCTGCATAGAAGTATGCGATTTTCTGCCTCCGGTAAAGTCCGGGGGCAGTCTTGTTGGAGCTGTAGGGTTTGGGCTGGGGCGAGGTCCGTAGCAAGGATAAGGTTGAGGATGAGGTTGAGGCCACCCGGGGTCTTCCACTTGGAGCGACCGTTAGCGGTCGCCGCCTGGGCGGTCTGGCTGGGACCTTCAACCTCCTTCCGTAGCCAGCCTGGACGAGCCAATCTCAGCCTCGACTGGTGCCCGGGCCGGATGCGTGCGACGCTCTACGAGGTCGGGAAAGCGTGGGGGGATTGGAGTGAGTAAGGTTTGACCTCTGCCGAGGTCAGGGGGTTCTTAGCAGAGCTGCCGGGGGCGGTGTCTTGGGGCGAGCGTTGCCAGTCGCTGGGCCTCCGGGTTTTTACATTTCGTACCTACGGCACGAGTCGTTGACTAGTCTTGGAGATTACCTACATTTTGCCCCTATGGGGCATTGGCTGTGGTTGGTCTGCCGGTGGGATGGCTCGGGGGCGAGCGTTGCCGGTCGGTGGGTCGTCAGGAGGCGGTCGCAAAGCGGCCGTGGCACTGGGTGACGCAGCCTGGTCCTTCTCCGTCCGACGTAGCTTTAGCGGAGACGGAAACCTTAACCTTGACCTCAACCTCGGCTGGGCAGTGCCGGGCTTTTCCTGGGGGAGGTTGAGGTTGGTCTGTGGCGAGGTCTTTGCGAGGATGAGGTTGAGGGCCGGGCGGGGTCTTCCTGGCTGGGGCTGCCGGGGCGGTGGCTTGGGGCGAGCAGCGCCGGTCGGTGGGTCGTCAGGAGGCGGTCGCAAAGCGGCCGTGGCACTGGGTGACGCAGCCTGGTCCTTCTCCGTCCGACGTAGCTTTAGCGGAGTCGGAAACCTTAACCTCAACCTCAACCTCGGTCCGGGTGCAGCCCAAGGTCAACCTCCCTGGGAGCAGCCTGGGGGCCCTGGCAGGTTTTCCAAAATGGGGCAAGTATAGCTACCACGGGCCACCAAAGTTTGTTACCTTTAGAGCAATTGAAAATTATAGGAGCTATAATAGCATTTCAGGATTTTTGAAGGAAAACAGATCAGCATTCATCAACCCTGGGATCGCATTTTTTTTAAAACTTAAAACTAAGCATATTTCTATGAGTCTTTCCAGATTCCAAGCCCTGGATACTATCCTTAATCGTTCCGGGTTTGAGTTGGAGTACGTAGACGTACCCGACCCCAAGATTTCCAACTTCTTCGGCTGTAATGTCTTCAACGACAAAGCCATGAAGGAATACATGACCGAAGAAGCCTTCAGCAACGTGAAGCTGGCGATCGAATCGGGTGCCAAGCTGTCCCGCGAGGATGCCGACGTCGTTGCCGATGCCATGAAGCGCTGGTCGATGGACCACGGTGCCACCCACTACACCCACTGGTTTCAGCCGCTGACGGGCCGTACGGCAGAGAAGCACGACTCCTTCTTCACCCTGCGCCCGGACGGGGAGGTAGTGGAAGAGTTTACCGGCGATACCCTTGTTCAGCAGGAGCCTGATGGCTCGTCTTTCCCTGGTGGCGGGCTGCGGTCCACCTTCGAAGCCCGCGGCTATACGGCCTGGGACCCCTCTTCACCGGCCTTTATCCTGGAAGTAGGGGAGGGCAAGACCCTTTGCATCCCGACCATCTTCGTCACTTACGGGGGGGATTCCCTCGACTACAAGCTGCCGTTGCTGAAGTCGCAGTCCTATCTGGAGCAGGCTGCCATCCCGGTATGCCAGCTGTTTGACGAGCAGGTCTCCAAAGTCTGGGTCACCCTCGGCTGGGAGCAGGAGTACTTCCTGGTGGACGAAGCGCTGTTCAATGCCCGTCCTGACCTGTTGCTGACGGGCCGAACCCTCCTGGGTAAGCACTCGCCCAAAGGGCAGCAGCTGGACGACCACTACTTTGGTTCCATCCCCGAGCGGGTGTACGCTTACATGCGCGACCTGGAGACGGAGTGCCACAAGCTGGGCATCCCGGTACGTACCCGCCACAATGAGGTAGGCCCCGGGCAGTACGAGCTGGCGCCTATGTTCGAGGAAGTCAACCTGGCCGTCGACCACAATCAGTTGCTGATGGACCTGATGGACCGTGTGGCACGCCGCCACAAGCTGCGGGTGCTGCTACATGAGAAGCCGTTTGCGGGTGTGAATGGCTCGGGCAAGCATAACAACTGGTCGATGTCGACGAATACCGGTAGCAACCTGCTGTCGCCGGGTAAGAAGCCGGGCAGCAACCTCCGCTTCCTGACGTTTTTTGTGAATACCATTCAGGCCGTATACAAGCATGCGGATATTCTGCGGGCTAGCGTGGCTTCGGCTTCCAATGACCACCGTCTGGGGGCCAATGAAGCGCCGCCGGCTATCGTTTCCGTCTTTATCGGTGATACCCTCACCAAAGTCCTCGACAGCATTGAGAACGGGGCGACCCTGGATGAGGCGGGCGTGAAGGAAGTGATCGACCTGCTGAATAAGATCCCGAACCTGGAGCTGGACAATACCGACCGTAACCGGACGTCTCCCTTCGCCTTTACCGGCAATAAGTTTGAGATCCGCATGGTGGGCTCTACGATGAACTGCGCGGCACCGATGACGGTGATGAACACGATTGTGGGCCGTCAGCTGGAGTTGTTCAATGCGGAGCTGAAGGAGCTGATGGACAAGGGGCAGGAGCGGGATGCAGCCATTCTGACGATCCTGCGCCGCTACATCAAGGAGTCGAGGGCCATCCGTTTTGAAGGCGACGGCTACAGCGAAGCCTGGGAGCGGGAGGCTGAAAAGCGGGGGTTGGCAAATACGCCGAACACGCCGGATGCCCTGAATGCTTACAAGTCTCAGGAGGCGATCGAGCTGTTCACGTCGAGCAAGGTATTTACAGAGAAGGAGCTGCACGCCCACTACGAGGTGATGAATGAGAACTATATCATCAAACTGCAGATCGAGGCCCGCACTATGGGCGAGATGGTGATCAACCACATTCTGCCTGCTGCGATTGCCTATCAGGGGCAGCTGGCGGATGGTGCCGTGAAGATCAAGGAGCTGGGGCTGACCGAAAATGAGTACAAGGCACAGCTGGACATCATCAAGCTGATTGCGGAAAACATCAGCCTCATCAAGCAGAAAGTCAATGAGATGACGATTGCCCGCCGGGATGCCAACGAGCTGGAGGATGCCAACGAGATGGCGAAGGCGTACTGCTACGAGATCAAGCCGTTGATGGAGGAGATCCGCACCTATGCTGACCGTCTGGAGTATCTGGTGGATGACCGGGAGTGGCCATTGATCAAGTACCGGGAGCTGATGTTCGTCCGGTAAGAGATACGTTTTAGACTGTTGTAAAGGAGTAGCCCGGGCTGCGCGTATGGCGTGGCTTGGGCTGCTTTAGTTTTGGGCTGGGCCGTTAGGGTATACTTTGAGCGGAGGCTTGGCTAGGTAGTATGCCTTAACCTTGGCGGGGCGGTGCCGTGCTTTTCCTGGGGGAGGTTGAGGTTGGTCTGTGGCGGGGTCTTTGCGAGGATGAGGTTGAGGGCCAGGGCGGGGTCTTGGGGCGAGCGTTGCCGTTGGTGGGTCTCCGGGTTTTCACATTTCGTACCTACGGCACGAGTCGTTGGCTAGTCTTGGAGGTTACCTACATTTTGCCCCTATGGGGCATTGGCTGTGGTTGGTCTGCCGGGGGCGAGCATTGCCGGTCGCTTGGTCTCGGAGTGCCGGTCGGTGGGTCGTCAGGAGGCGGTCGCAAAGCGGCCGTGGCATTGGGGGACGCCGCCTTGTCCTTAACCTTAACCTTAACCTCAGCCTCGGCTGTGCAGTGCCGGGCTTTTCCTGGGGGAGGTTGAGGTTGGTACTTTGGCGAGGTCGGAACCGAGGTTGAGGTTGAGGACCAGGGTATGGCTGCCTGGGTCGACCGTTTGCGGTCTCCTGCCTGGGAGCGAGGGTTGGTTTTCTGGGCTGGGTCTGCCGGGGCGATGTCTTGGGGTGAGCGTTGCCGGTGGGTGCGGCACTATTATTTTGCAAAGGAAAAGATAAAGCTTCCACCTCCGATCCACGTCAGGATGGGAATAGTTTGGTGTTGGGTCGATTGACCTTTTCAGTCAGGTGAGCATTTCGCCGATATTAGATATTAATTCATGTAGCGAGACCACCTCAATTCCCTCTTCCTTAGGATATCCGGAAGGTACCGGTGCTGCAATATAGCAGTGGTCGGGATTGATATCCCGGAGGGAGGCGTAATTGCCGGAGGTTAGTTTGGGTGCAACGGAGGCTTTGCATTCCACCACTGCGGTCTTATGGCCATTGGATAAAACGAAATCTATTTCTGCGCCATGGTTAGTCCGGTAAAAGGAATAGTCCAGGTTGGGAAAATGGCCTTTCAGGTTGGCCAGTACCGTTGTTTCCCAAAGGGAACCAAAGGTTGGATGGCCAGCTGCCTGCTCAAAATTTTTTAGTTGGAGCAGGGCCGTGGTTATGCCTGTATCCGAGATATAAACTTTTGGCGATTTGACCAGCCTTTTTTTTGTGTTTCGTTCGTACGGGGGCACTTGCAGGAGCATGAAGGTCCCTTCGAGTAAATCAATATACTTTCTGACGGTGGTATTGCTAACGCCCAGGGCGCTTCCCAGCTTACTGAAATTTATCGTTTGTCCATTACTATGGGCAAGCATTTGCCATAGCCGGTGTATAGTCCGGGGTGTAAAACCTGCAAACTGTAGTAGGTCACGTTCCAGAAAAGTGCTGATAAAGTCCTGCCTCCAATCAAAGGAGACTTCCTCTTTTGGTGCCAGTAAGCTGAGTGGGAATCCTCCTCTGTATAAATAGGTCTCCAGGCTAACCCGGTCGCTGATCTCTGCGAAAAGAAAAGGTGTCAAGCGCTTGAAGCTAATTCTGCCAGCTAATGATTCTGAACTTTGCCTGATCAGCTCCCGTGATGCACTTCCTAAAATAAGGTACATGCCTTTCTTTGCGGTGGTATCGATGAGGCTGCGCAGTACGGGGAATAGCTCAGGCATCCGCTGGATTTCATCGAGGCATATGAGTTTGTCGGTTTGGGTGGTCAGGAACCATTCGGGGTCTTGCAGTTTCTGAAGGTCGGAAGGCCTTTCCAGATCCAGATAAAGTGTTTTTTCTTTTTCCTTCAGCAACTCTTTGACCAGGGTTGATTTACCGCATTGCCTGGGCCCCAGCACAGCGGTTGCCGGATTGTATTTTAAAGATTCCCTGATCGATGGTTCCAGTATTCGCGGTAAGTACATGGTTTTTTGTGTAAATTTAAAGTTTAGGTTTTAATTTACACAAAAAAAACGGTGTTTTTGAGAGGTAGGTTTAAGGGCTGCAGGTGATAAATGTAAAACAGCAAAATGCTTAATGAAACCCATACGGGCCTTCGGAAATGCTCAGCCCGCTGAAGTAGATAGGAAGGAGGGTAAAAGTGGCGAGTGTTGCCGGTCGCTGGGTCTGCCTGGAGGCGGTCGCAAAGCGGCCGTGGCTTTGGGTGACGCAGGCTGGTGCTTCTCCGTCCGACGTAGCTTTAGCGGAGCCGGAAACCTTAATCTCAGCCTCAACCTCAGCTGGGGCGGTGCCTGGCTTTTCCTGGGGGAGGTTGAGGTTGGTCTGTGGCGGGGTCTTCGCGAGGATGAGGTTGAGGGCCGGGGTATGGCTGCCTGGGTCGACCGTTTGCGGTCTCCTGCCTGGGAGCGAGGGTTGGTCTTCTGGGCTGGGTCTGCCGGGGGGGCGGTGGCTTGGGGCGAGCAGTGCCGGTCGGTGGGTCTGCCTGGAGGCGGTCGCAAAGCGGCCGTGGCATTGGGGGACGCCGCCTTGTCCTCAACCTCAACCTTAACCTTAACCTCAGCCTCAGCCTCAGCCTCGGCGGGCCCGCCCGTGCCGCCCGTTTTTCACCAAATTAAGAAAACTTTGGGGGCGCCCACGAACTTTAACCGCTGTCCCTGCCGTTCCTAAAATGTGACTGGCGCGGTTTTGGGCGTCAGAACCATTAAACTAAAAAAACAAACATGATGAAGCGTATTCAGATGACCCTGCTTGCTTTTGTATTGCTGATTAGTGCGGTGAGTTTCACCGGCTGTGGCGGCGACGATGACCGCGGGGGCGGGATTAATTTATTCTCTATTGAGGACGATAAAATGCTGGGCAGGGAACTGCGGGACGAAATCCTGGCGAACCCTCAGGAATATCCTATCCTGGATCAGGCACAGTACCCTGAGGCTTATGCTTTTTTGCAGGATATTGTAGATGATATCCTGGGCAGTGGGGAGGTGAAGTACGCACAGGATTTTGCCTGGGAGGTTTATATCATTGATGACCCGGAGACGCTGAATGCCTTTGCGGCACCGGGCGGGTATATTTTCGTGTATACGGGCCTGATTAAGTTTTTGGAGGAAAAGGATGACTTTGTGGGCGTCATGGGGCACGAGATTGCTCACGCTGATTTGCGGCATTCCACGCAGCAGCTCACACAACAGTATGGGGTGGCGACTTTGCTGGGCTTGTTGCTGGGAGAAGACCGGGAACTGCTGAATAATGTCCTGGGCAGCCTGCTGGGGCTGAAGTTTAGCCGGGATGATGAGTCGCAGGCGGATCAGTTCTCGGTCATCTATCTTTGCGAAACGGAGTACGCGGCGAATGGTGCGGCGAGCTTTTTTCAGAAGCTGATTGATCAGGGCAGTGCGAACCCGCCGCAGTTCCTGAGCACCCACCCGAACCCGGACAACCGTGTGGAGGCCATCAATATGGAGGCGGAAGAGCGTATGTGCGATACGGCTTTTGACTCGGATGCGCAGGCCTGGATGGCTTTTCAGAATAGTTTGCCTTAGGGGTTTCACGGGGTGGGTTCACGCGGAGGTCGCGGAGATTTTCACGCGGAGATTGCGGAGGTTTCACGGGGTTTTTGCGCCCTTAGCGTGCACCCCCTCTCACAGCGCTCTCCGCGTGCAACCTTTCTCATAGCGCCCTTAGCGTGCAACCTTTCCCACAGCGCCCTTTTTCTAAGCCCTCCGCATGAACTTACCCCCCAAATTCCCTAAATTGCCGGCAAAAATGATGAGCCTGACCATTAACCATACGGTACTCGACCGTTTCCTGCGGTACGTACAGATCGATACGCAGTCCGACCCGGCATCCACCACCTTTCCGTCTACTGAAAAACAGAAGAACCTCAGCCGCCTCCTGGTGGAAGAACTGAAAGCAATGGGCATCGCGGACGCCCACCTCGATGAGCACGGCTATGTTTATGCCACCCTGCCTGCCAATACAGACAAACAGGTGCCTACCATCTGCTTTTGCTCCCATGTGGATACTTCGCCCGACTGTAGCGGGGAAGGGGTGAAGCCGCTCGTGCATAAAGATTACGACGGGGGCATACTGACCCTGCCCGATGACCCTGCCGTGCAGCTCAACCCGGAAGACCACCCGGAACTAAAGCACAAAATCGGGCACGATATCGTCACAGCTAGCGGGACGACGCTGCTGGGGGCAGACAACAAAGCCGGCGTGGCCGAAATTATGGACGCGGTGCACTTTTTTACCCAAAACCCGGAGGTGAAGCACGGTGCTGTCCGTATCCTCTTTACGCCCGATGAGGAGATCGGCCGGGGCGTGGACCACGTGGATATGGAGAAGCTGAATGCTGACTTTGGCTATACCGTTGATGGGGAGCGCCTGGGCAGCCTGGAGGATGAGACTTTCTCTGCGGATGCGGTCGCCGTCAATATTACAGGTGTAAGTATTCACCCGGGTTTCGCCAAAGGCAAGTTGGAGAGTGCCCTGAAAATTGCAGCTGATCTGGTGGCGGCCCTGCCCAAAGACCGCCTCTCACCGGAGACCACGGAGGGCAAGGAAGGTTTTGTCCACCCCGTGAGCATCAGCGGTGGGGCAGAGTCAGCCCAAGTGCAGTTCATTATCCGCGATTTTGAGGATGAAAAGCTGGCAGCCCACGAAGCCGAACTGAAAGGCTATCTGGATCAGGTGATGCAACACTACCCGCACTCCAAAGCGGAGTTTGTGGTGAAAGAGCAGTACCGCAACATGAAGCAGATGATCCAAAAGCGCCCCGAGATCGTAGACTATGCCGGGGAGGCTATGCGCCGGGCTGGCCTGGAGCCTCAAAAGCGCAGTATCCGGGGCGGGACAGATGGTTCGCGTTTGTCTTTTATGGGCTTGCCCTGCCCGAATATTTTTGCCGGGGAGTATGCTTTCCACTCTAAGGAAGAATGGTCGTCGGTGCAGGATATGGAAGCGGCCGTGCGCACGATTGTGGAGATTGTACGCCTGTGGGAAGAGCGTTCTTAATAGAATTTAAGAGCCAATATTGCCGGCTTAAGATTTTTTAACAGAATCTGCACGCGGCTTAACGCCAATTTAGGAACATCGGGCAGGCAGGGGTGGTAACTTGGGGATAAGAAAAACCCACACACTATGCGTACCCGATATTCCTTTTCCCTGATCGCTATCCTTTTTATAAGTCTGAGTTCCTGTGTATCCCCGGAAAAGCTGGTGGAGCACGGCAATTATGAAGCTGCCATCGAAGTGGCCGCCCGCCGTCTGGCTGGTAAGAAAAACAAGAAGACCAGGTTGGTGCTGGCGCTGGAGGAAGCCTTTCAGAAAGCCAATCAGCGCGACCTGTCGGCAGCCGACCGCCTCAAGCGGCAGAACCGGCCGGAGAACTGGGCGCGCATCCACGAGCACTACCTCAGTATCCGCAAGCGTCAGGAGGCGGTGGCACCCCTGTTGCCCCTGGTATCCAAAGAAGGCATTAAGGCCAACTTCCGTTTCGTAAAGGTGGACGAGCTGGAGATGGAGAGCCGGGAGAAAGCAGCAGAATTCCACTATGCAGAGGCCAAAGCCCTGCTCCGGGATGCCCGTCAGGGAGAAGACCGGCTGGCTGCCCGCCGGGCGTACGCCGAGCTGGACCGCATCCGGCAGTATTTTAGCCGTTACCGGGAGGTGGAGCAGCTGCAGGAAGAAGCCCTGTACCTGGGCACGACGCATATTCTGGTGAGCATGCGGCAGGAGGCGCCGGTGGCCATCCCCAATGCTTTTGAGCGGGAGCTTACCGCAATGGCCGTTCAGGACCTGAATAGTCAGTGGAAGGTCTATCATACCCGTCCGGTGGAAGGGCTGCATTACGACTACGAGGTGGTGATGCGCATCAACCGCATTGAAATCAGCCCCGGGCTGGTTCGCGAGCGGGAGTACGAGGAGACCGCGGTGGTGGAAGATGGTTGGGAATACGTCCTTGATGCCAATGGCAATGTGGCGAAGGATTCTTTGGGCAACGATATTACGCAGCCCCGGGAAGTGACGGTACGGGCGCTGATCCTGGAAAATTATCAGAACAAGACAGCGCGGGTCAGTGGGCGGCTGGAGTTTGTGGACCGCTCTACGGACAATCTGATTCATACCGAGCCCATGTTTGCGGAGGCTGTATTCGAGAATTACGCGGCGACCTTCCGGGGCGATAAGCGGGCGCTGAGCAAGCAGTCCCGGCAGCGGATTGGCAATCAGCCGGTACCTTTCCCAAGTGAGGAGATGTTGTTGCTGCAGGCGGTGGAGCGGTTGAAGCCTTTCGTGAAGCGGGAGATTGCGGGGGCACGGCGGATGATTTGAGCGTTGTCTTTACGCGGTGTTCGCGGGGGGCACGCAGAGATCGCGGAGGTAGACTGGAACACGGATTGGACGGATTTCCACGGATTCCCGGGATGGCCCTCCGGCGGGGCGGGACTCGTTGGGCAGATCAGCGTCATCAGTGTACTATCATCGTGCGTGGCGGTTGGGAACACGGATTGGACGGATTTGCGCAGATTTCCACGGATTCCAGGGATGGCCCTCCAGCGGGGCGGGTCTCGTTGAGCAGATCAGTGAGATCAGTCAGATCAGTATCATCAGTGTACTATTATCGTGCGTGGCGGGTTGGAACACGGATTAGACTGATTGCGCAGATTTGCACTGATTCCCGGGATGGCCCTCCAGCGGGGCGGGACTCGTTGAGCAGATCAGTGGCATCAGTCAGATCAGCGTCATCAGTGTACTATCATCGTGCGTGGCGGGTGGGAACACGGATTGGACGGATTTGCGCAGATTTCCACGGATTCCAGTGATGGCCCTCCAGCGGGGCGGG
>NZ_JPOS01000077.1 GCF_000759025.1 Phaeodactylibacter xiamenensis
TGGGAACACGGATTGGACGGATTTGCGCAGATTTCCACGGATTCCAGTGATGGCCCTCCAGCGGGGCGGGTCTCGTTGAGCAGATCAGTGAGATCAGTCAGATCAGTATCATCAGTGTACTATTATCGTGCGTGGCGGGTTGGAACACGGATTAGACTGATTGCGCAGATTTGCACTGATTCCCGGGATGGCCCTCCAGCGGGGCGGGACTCGTTGAGCAGATCAGTGGCATCAGTCAGATCAGTGTCATCAGTGTACTATTATCGTACGTGGCGGGTGGGAACACGGATTGGACGGATTTGCGCAGATTTCCACGGATTCCAGTGATGGCCCTCCAGCGGGGCGGGTCTCGTTGGGCAGATCAGTGAGATCAGTCAGATCAGTGTCATCAGTGTACTATTATCGTACGTGGCGGGTGGGAACACGGATTGGACGGATTTGCGCAGATTTCCACGGATTCCAGTGATGGCCCTCCAGCGGGGCGGGTCTCGTTGGGCAGATCAGTGAGATCAGTGAGATCAGCGTCATCAGTGTACTATCATCGTGCGTGGCGTGTTGGAACACGGATTGGACGGATTTGCGCAGATTTCCACGGATTCCCGGGATGGCCCTCCGGCGGGGCGGGTCTCGTTGGGCAGATCAGTGAGATCAGTGAGATCAGTGAGATCAGTGTCATCAGTGTACTAGTGGTCTGTCAACATAAAAGATGGGGGTTGGCTATGGAAGGCTCATGTCTTGACTTTAGGATAGACCGCCTTGAGTTTGATGCGAGCATCACCGACTTTCATTTGCCAGTCAACTTCCCGTTGAGTTAGATTGACATCCGTCGCCCATGCTGCTATTTCTTCTTGTAGCGTTTCCAATGTCCCTATTCGCCGGTTTTTGAGGCACTGCCTTGTCATTGCGCTAAGCTCATTCTCTGCAATATTAAGCCAGCTGCCATGTTTTGGTGTGTACACAAAATGGATGCGCTTGACATAGGCTCTTGCTTTTTCAGGCGTGAACACCTCATAGAATGCCCCTTTAGTGTGGGTGTTCAGATTGTCACAAACTAGTGTGACCTGTTTGCAGTCAACGTATCGGGTATCAAGCAGCTGTGCAACTTCTAAGGCCCAGTCGGCTTTGGTCCGCTGATCGCGTGCTGTGGCTTGGCGCCAGCCTGCCAAGGGTTCGCAAAACATAAAGATACTGGCTGTCCCAGCCCGCTCGTATTCATAGTCGACCCGTTTAGGGCGTGCTTTAGTAGCCTCAATGGGCTTGCGTGTCTCCTTTACGAGCTGGACTGGCTGTTCATCCATGCACACCATCGGGCGCAGAGGGTCGTAGGGCAATTCGTAGGTATCTAGCACCTCTTCCATACACGCCACAAACTCTGCGTCTGTTTCTGGTGGGATAACCCAATACTCAAGGCTCTGCTGCGAATTCATACCGTTTTTTTTAGCGTATTGCGTACCGTCTCGTGGCTGATCTGCTCAACCACTCCCAATTCCACCACCTTGCGGGCAAGCAGCCGCAAAGACCAGTTGGCATAGCCTTTGGGAGCAGCCCCAAGCCGCATGGCAATGATGGACGCCTCCTGTTTTCCATCAAGCAGCTTGGGGTTTGGTGGGGTGTCCCGCTTTTTACGGTTCAAACATTCCGAAAAACCATGCTCAACGAAGCGCCTGCGTGTATTTTCTACAGTGCTGACGCGGCAGCGGTAAGCCTCCGAGATTTGCTTATCGGGCCAGTTCGCGCCGTTAACGTCGGCCTGTAGAAGAATTTGAGCCCGACGTACTTTTTGATTGCTCCCTTTTAGCTGTGTAGTGACCCGCAGAGCTTCTTCGCGCTCTGATTCGCTTAGCCTGATAATGTATTTTTTATTCATCGCAACTGAGGTTCGTTGCAGGTAAGTTCAACCTTTTAGATGTCTTTTCCAACCCCTATCTTTAACTTTGACAGACCACTAGTGTCATGTGTGGCGCGAGAGAACACAGATTAGACTGATTTCGCGGATTTTCACGGATTGCGAGCAGGGGCATCAGTATAGGCTTGTGGTATAGTAAGCGCAGGAGAAGCAAAGGGGCAAGGGCAGTTTAAGCAGTAGCACAGGGGGTGATATGAATCCGAATATTTGAAAATCACCGCAGAGTGCCTATTTTGGAAGCATGAATACATTATTCCAAAACGCACAATTGTCAATTGAGGAGCTGCCGAGTGTAGCCGGGGTGGAATGGCAGGGGCTCAATCAGGCTTATCTTCGGGTGGACCTGATTGGGCTTTGGCTGTTCCGGCTGGGGGTGCTGGGGGTTTTCCTGGCCTATACTTTTTTTGTGGAAGGATTTCCGCCGGTGGTACGGTGGAGTATTGCCGGGCTGTGGGTGTTTTTGCTGTTGCTGACCACGGTGCTGCGCTATCTCGGTTTCCGGATCAAGGGTTATGCGGTACGGCAGCATGATTTGATGTACCGCCGTGGCTTGCTGTTCCGGTCGGTAACGGTAGTGCCCTTCACGCGGATTCAGCATAGCGAGGTGGAGCAGGGCGTGATTGAGCGGCAGTTTGGGCTGTCGAGCCTGTCGGTCTTTACCGCCGGGGGGAGTCAGAGCGACCTGGTCATTCCCGGCCTGAAAAGAGAAGACGCTGAGCGCATCCGCAATTTCCTTTCCCAAAAAGTAGCGGCGGATGAAGAGGAGTGAGCTGAATTTTCTTGAGCCCCGCCGTCAGGCACAAGCGGCGATCGCGATTTTCATTTACAAATTTGTGGTGCGCATCCTTCGGGCGGCCTGGCCGATTTTGCTGGTGTTTTTATTTCGCAGCAATAAGGAGCAAAGCAATACGGAGCTGCTAATGAATGCCACGGTGGTGATTGGTGGCTTGTTTTCGCTGGGCGTTTCGGTGGTAGCTTACTTCCGGTACTTCTTTCATCTGGAGGAAGATCAGCTGGTGATTCAGAAAGGGGTGTTCAACCGCAGCCTGACGAAGCTTCCCTTTGAGCGCATTCAGAACCTGTATATTGAGCAGAACGTGCTGCACCGCCTGCTGGGTGTGGTGAGCCTGCGGGTCGACTCGGCCGGCAGCAGTGGCCATGAGGTAACGATTGATGCGCTGGAGCGGGAAGATGCTGAAGCCATGCGGGCCTATGTGCTTGAGCAAAAGCAGGAAGAGGCGCAGGAGCGGTCTGGCCTGGGCCCGGAAGCCTCCGAACGAAGTGCCCCGCTTGCGCAATCGATAGTCCTCCGCCTGACTTTTGAGGATTTGCTGCGGATTGGAGTGACCCAAAACCACCTTGCTACGGCCGGAGTGATCGTGGGTACGGTATTCGGCTTTCTGTTTACAGTGGCCGGTGCCTTTGAGCAAGACCTGGTCAAGACCCTGATTGAGCGCTGGCCGATGCTGCAGCCGGGCTTTTGGGGCTTTTTGATATTGGCGACCCTGTTGTTTGTGGTGGCTTTTTTCCTGACCCTGATCCGGACGGTCACGCAGCACTACGATTTACAGTTTTTTGAGAGCCGGGACGGTTTTCAGCTGAAGGCGGGGCTGTTTAACCGGCGGGAAGCTTCCATGCAGAAGCGCAAGATTCAGCTTATTCGCTGGACGGACAATCCGCTGCGGCGGTTGCTGGGGCTGTTCCGGGTGTCGATTCATCAGGCGATTTCGGGCTCGGAGCGGGTAGCGGAGCAAATTTCCATTCCCGGTTGTAAACAGGCTCAGGTGAATGACTTGGTACATTCGAGTTTTGAGGGCAGTGCGGAGGCTGAGTTCCGGGGGCATTGCATTTCCAAAGCGTATTTTATCTGGTATATCCGGTTTATGTTGCTGCCTGCGGTTGTTTTTGGGGCTTTGGGATACTTGTTGCAGGAGCCGCGCTTTGCCCTGCCGGCGGTTGGTTTTCCGGTGCTGGGGGGCTTGTACCTTTGGGCGTATCAGCAGCGTTTCCGGTTGTGGTTGTCCCCGGAATACCTGAAGACTTCGGAGGGAGTGCTGGGGCGGACGGTTACGTTGCTGCCGGTTTATAAGGTGCAGTCGGTTCGTATCCGGCAGTCGTTTTTTCAGCGGCGGCGGGCTTTGGCTTCTGTTGAGTTGTACACGGCGGGGGGCTCGGTGCGGGTACCTTTCCTGCCGCTTGATCTGGCGCGGGCGCTGCAGGACTATGTGCTGTACCGGGTGGAAAGCCGGCGGGAGGATTGGATGTAAAAGGACGATTTCCGGATGGTACGATTATAGACTATGTTTGGAACGGAGAGGTTTGGGCGAAGGCACAAACCCGACGCACGAGTTTGCCGGTACGCACAGGTATGCCGACCCGAAGTCATATTTGGTCCCAGGTTACTTCGTCGTCGGTATAGTTGGTAGTAATGGTTTTGGGTGCGACCTCTACGAGGTCGTTTTGCTGCTGTGGCTGCGGGGGTGAGTAAGATTTGACCTCAGCAGAGGTCAGTTCTGTGCTGCCAGGTAGATACCCAGGTTCTGCGCAGCCTAAAATAACTTCGTGGAAGCCACCGCTTTCTTACTCATGGAAAGAGGTCATTTTGCTGTTCTGGGTAGGTGAGAGCGTAATATTTGACCTCTGCCGCGGTCAGTTCCGTGCTGCCGGTCTGATGTTCATAGTGGCTTGTCCAGGCTGACTTCGCAGACGTTTATCTTGCTGGTTTTCAGGTGTGACCTCTACGAGATCGTTTAGCTATTTCAGGTAGGTGGGTGAGTAACCTATGACCTCTATAGCGATAAGTTCCGTGCTACCGGTCTGGTGCTTGTGGAGGGGTCTGCCCAGGCTGACTTCGTAGAAGTCACATCTTACTAACCCGGGGAACGAGGCAGGTTCGACCTCGCAGAGGTCGCATACGCTGCTTAGGCAGTGAGTCACCCCAACCTTAAAAGTTAACCTTTCCGGTCCCTGTTGCCAAAGCATACTTTGCCGGATAAAAAGCCTTACTAACCTTAGGTCCTGTAGCGCACTGAACTCGTAAAGGTTGTGGTGAGCAGCGTATGATCTGGCGAGGTCAGTGCTGAGCTGGAGGGCTGAACTTGTGGTGCGTTAAGGTCAGGGCACTTCAAAATTTCTACAAAATCGCTTCCTATCTTTGTCATCATGAAATTGCTCATTGTAGAAGATCAGCAGGAATTAGTAGACAATATTCAGGCGTACCTCAGCCGGGGCGATGTGGTCTGCGAGGCGGCGCGCAACTTTGCGGAAGCCCAGGACCGCCTCCTGTCCTTCAGCTATGATATTGTGCTGCTCGACCTGATGCTGCCCGATGGGAGCGGCCTCAACCTCCTGCGCCTGCTCAAGCGGATGAACCCGGAAACAGGCGTGCTCATCATCTCCGCAAAAAATGCACTGGACGACAAAATCAAAGGGCTCGAACTGGGAGCCGATGATTACCTGACCAAGCCTTTCCACCTTTCCGAACTCAACGCCCGCCTCAACGCCATCTTCCGCCGCCGCCGTCAGCAGGGGCATAAAGTACTGGAGCATGGTTGCATCCGCATTGATACCGATACACGGGAAGTAACCGTCTCCGATCAGCCTATTACCCTGACTGTCAAGGAGTACGAGCTGTTGCTGTTTTTCATCACCAATAAGAACCGGGTGCTGACCAAGCAGGTGATTGCCGAGCACCTTTGGGGCGATGATGTGGACCTATTAGACTCTTTCGATTTTGTGTATCAGCATATTAAGAACCTCCGCAAAAAGATCGCCATCGAAGGCTGCGAAGAGCACATCAAAACCATCTACGGGCTGGGCTATAAATTCACCAACCGATGAACTTGATTGCCAAAACGACCGTGTTTTACCTGCTGGTGTCCGTGCTGGTCTTTGGCATCGGCGGCTACGTGACCTACCATGTGGTGGAAACGGAGGTGATCAAAGAAACAGATTTTGCACTGTACGACGAGGTGCAGGATATGGCTGATGATATCCGGGACGGCATTCCTTTGGAAATCCTGCGCCGCCGGAGGGCAAGCATTGAGCATGTGGGCGACCACTTGCAAATTGATACTTTCTACCGGTTTTCAGACACCATCGCCCCGCATCCCTACCGCGAAGGAGAAACCGAGCCCTACCGGAAGCTGGAAGCCGTGAAGGAAGTGGACGGCAGTTTTTTCCATATCACCATCACTGATGTTTTCATCGAATCCGATGATATCTACGATGTGGTGGTGGAAATCATCTGGCGGCTCTTTCTCATCCTCGGCGTGGGCATGCTGATTGCCAGTTTTCTGGTGACCCGATGGCTACTAACCCCATTTCAGCGCATCCTGAGCAGCATCCGGGGTTTTAACATCAAACAGTCCGAACCTCTGGATTTGCCCAAAACCACCACCCGTGAGTTCCGGCAGCTCAACGCCTTTGTATCGGCTATGACGGAGCGGGCAAGGCGGGATTTCCGCACGGTCCGGGAGTTTTCTGAGAATGCTTCCCACGAGATGCAAACGCCCCTGTCTATCGCCCGGGGCAAGCTGGAGCTCCTACAGGAAACCCCGTCCCTGGACCAGGAGCAACTCCGGCTCATAGACGATGCGCAAACGGCACTCCGGCGCTTGTCTAAACTGGGCAGTGCTCTGTTGCTGCTCACCAAAATTGAGAACCACGAGTTCCGGGCGCAGCATAAAATTGATTTTTCGGCCATCGTGAACGCCTGTATCGATAATTTTGAGGAGCTGGCGATGCTGCGGGGCCTGCCCGTGAAGCGGGACGTCAAACCCGGTGTGAAGGTTGCCCTTGATCCCACCCTGGCTGATGTGCTGGTCTCCAACCTGGTGCGCAATGCCATCCGCCATAATCAGGAAGATGGTGCCATAGAGGTTCACCTGGACCACAAGGGCCTTATCATCCGCAATACCGGTGCGGCTCCTACCATCCCTACCCGGGACCTCTTCAAGCGCTTCCGCAAAAACCAGCAATCCGAGAAGTCAATGGGGCTCGGGCTGGCCATCGTTAAGAAGATCTGCGACACCAACCGCCTGTCTGTCAACTACGATTTTCAGGACGGCTGGCACGAAATAAGTGTGATTTTCCCGACAAATGTTTAAACTTCAGAATTGCTTCAACATTACTACAGGTGAGCGATAGATTCGCCTCTTACCTTTGTCGTAAATAAAATTCAAGCATGAAGTTTCACCTGACCTTACTCACATTTCTGCTCACCTTTTCCTTTTTGCATGCCGCAAAGGGTGCCTCCACAGACCCCGGCGATGACATGAAGGGGCTTGTGAAAGGGCAAATTATAGATGGCTCCACAGGGGCTCCTTTGGAATACACCACAGTATCGGTTTATGCCTTGCCAGACAGCAATCTGGTGACGGGTGGCATTACCGATGGAGAGGGCATTTTCTCCATAGAACTGAAAACAGGCCGCTACTACCTGGAAGTGGCTTACATTTCTTACCAAAAGCTGGAAACGAAGCCTTTCGAGATTGCCCGTGGCCGAATGAGTGCCGATCTGGGCAGAATAGAAATGCAGCCCGATGCCACCACCCTTGAACAAGTGGAAGTGCGGGCAGAGAAAAGCCGCATGCAGATGTCGCTGGACAAGCGCGTATTCAATGTCGGCAAGGACCTGGCGAACCTCGGCGGTTCGGCTACGGATGTGCTGGACAACGTACCCTCGGTCACAGTGGATGTGGAGGGCAATGTGAGCCTGCGCGGCAGTGGTGGCGTGCGCATTCTGATCAACGGCCGGCCTTCGAGCCTGGTCGGCGTAGGGGATACCGATGGCCTGCGCAACATCCCCGCCAACCTGATCGAGCGGGTGGAAGTGATTACCAACCCCAGCTCCCGGTACGAAGCCGAAGGAATGGCGGGTATTATCAACATCATTCTCAAAAAAGAAAAGCGCAAAGGCTGGAATGGCTCGGTGGACGTCACCGGGGGCTACCCGGAACAGGCAGGCCTGGCTATCAATACTAACTACCGCGTCAAAAAGTGGAATTTCTTTGCCAACTATGGCCTGACCTACCGGCAGAGCCCCGGCAGTGGCAGCCGCTACCAGGAAGTCTATGACCGCAATGAATTCGGTCCGGATACCACATTTATCCAGGATTTGACCAGGGACCGTACCCGTGGCGGATGGGATAACAACATCCGTGTGGGAGCGGACTACAGCTTTAGCGAAACCAGCACGCTGACCGCTAATTTCACCTACAGCGTGGAAGATGGCGACAATATCTCGGAGATTACCTACCGCGATTTTATCAACAGCCTGGAGAATCCCACCGGTATCAGCACCCGTACCGATAATGAGCGGGAAGAGGAAGCCGACCTGGAATATGTCATGACCTATCGCAAGGAATTCAAAGGCAAGGGGCATCAGTTTACCACTGATATCCGCTATCAGGACAGTGAGGAGCTGGAAACGTCCACCATCCGCGAGGCCTACTTTACCCCGGAATTTGAAGAGACCGGCGCGAGCGAGCTGGAGCAGCGGTCCAGTAATCTGGAGTTGCAAAGACAACTGATCTGGCAGGCTGACTATGTTCGCCCCTTTGCCGAAGAAGGCAAATTTGAGGTGGGGCTGCGGGCTGGTCTGCGCGATATAGAAACCAACTTCCAGGTAGATGAATTTGGAGTGAGTGGGTGGGAAAACCTGCCCGAGTTCACCAATAACTTCCTGTTTGATGAAGATGTCTATGCCGCCTATACGAGCATTGGCAATAAGTACGGTGACTTCTCCTTTCAGGCCGGGGTGAGAGCTGAATATACTAATATGGTTACTGAATTAGTCGCCACCGAGCAGGTCAATCCACGGGAATACTTCAACCTGTTCCCCAGTGTATTCCTGGGCTACGACCTGGGCGAAACCGGCAATTCCATGCAGGTGAGCTACAGCCGCCGCATCAACCGGCCTAACTTCTGGAGCCTGAACCCGTTCTTCAGCTTCAGCGATGCCCGGAACATCTTCACCGGCAACCCTAACCTGGATCCCGAATTCACCGACTCCTACGAGATCAACTACCTTAAATACTGGGATAACGCTTCGATGACAGCGGGCGTTTTCTACCGCTTCACCACAGGCAAAACGGAACGCATTCAGCGGGTCAACTCCGAGGGCATCACCTTCACGCAGCCGGAAAACCTGGCCACAGAGGATGCCTATGGTCTGGACGTCACCTTCTCCATTTCCCCTACCAAGTGGTGGGACCTGGATGGCAACGTCAACTTCTTCCGGTCCATTATTTCCGGTACCACTGAGTCGGGCGAAGACCTCGG
Organism: Phaeodactylibacter xiamenensis; assembly: GCF_000759025.1. GTDB lineage: Bacteria > Bacteroidota > Bacteroidia > Chitinophagales > Saprospiraceae > Phaeodactylibacter > Phaeodactylibacter xiamenensis. The sequence goes on from NZ_JPOS01000077.1 coordinate 9,191, forward strand.
GGCAGACGCTATTACTTCCTTTGGGCGGCTGACTTCACAGATCACGCTTTGGGACGAGCTCAATACGCAGGTCCGCTTCAACTACCGGGCACCGCGCAATGATCCTCAGGGCCGAGATAAATCCATGTACCATATGGACCTGACCCTGAGCAAAGATATTTTGGAAAAGAAAGGTACGCTGACCTTTTCCGTAAGCGACGTCTTCAACTCCCGCCGCTGGCGCTATGTCAACGAAGGCACCGGCTTTTACAGCGAAGGCGACTTTCAGTGGCGCGCCCGTCAGGCCCGTCTGACTTTCTCCTACCGCATCAATCAGCAGAAAAAGCGCCGGGGTAATTATGGCGGTGGCTACGATGGTGGCGGCGGTGATTTCTAAGACTTACTCATACACTACTTTGTGAAAATTGGTTGGCAGCGGGTGAATGGCATCCGCTGCTTTTTTGTTAGAAGAGCGGATGGGCTGGGCTTTCGTATTGATGTGTCTTGTTATTGAGATCGGTGCCATCAGTGTACTATTGTCGTGTGCGGCGTGAGGGGGGACACGGATTAGACGGATTTCGCGGATTTTCGCTGATTGCGAGCAGGGGCATAAGAGCAGGGCATGCTTGTATGGAGGCACCGGGCTGCAAGATCAGTGTGATCAGTCAGATCAGCGTCATCAGTGTACTATTGTCGTGTGCGGCGTGAGGGGGGACACGGATTAGACGGATTTCGCGGATTTTCGCTGATTGCGAGCAGGGGCATAAGAGCAGGGCATGCTTGTATGGAGGCACCGGGCTGCAAGATCAGTGTGATCAGTCAGATCAGCGTCATCAGTGTACTATTGTCGTGTGCGGCGTGAGGGGGGACACGGATTAGACGGATTTCGCGGATTTTCGCTGATTGCGAGCAGGGGCATAAGAGCAGGGCATGCTTGTATGGAGGCACCGGGCTGCAAGATCAGTGTGATCAGTCAGATCAGCGTCATCAGTGTACTATTGTCGTGTGCGGCGTGAGGGGGGACACGGATTAGACGGATTTCGCGGATTTTCGCTGATTGCGAGCAGGGGCATAAGAGCAGGGCATGCTTGTATGGAGGCACCGGGCTGCAAGATCAGTGTGATCAGTCAGATCAGCGTCATCAGTGTACTATTGTCGTGTGCGGCGTGAGGGGGACACGGATTAGACTGATTGCGCAGATTTGCACGGATTGCGAGCAGGGGCATAAGAGCGGGGCATGTTCGTGTGGCGGCAGCAGGGTTGCAAGATCAGTGTGATCAGTGTCATCAGTGTACTATTGTCGTGTGCGGCGTGAGGGGGGATACGGATTAGACTGATTGCGCAGATTTTCGCTGATTTCGAGCGGTGGCACGCATGGCGGCAGCAGGGTTGCAAGATCAGTGTGATCAGTCAGATCAGCGTCATCAGTGTACTATTGCGTTACGTGGAGTTTGGGGAACACGGATTAGACTGATTGCGCAGATTTGCACGGATTGCGAGCAGGGGCATAAGAGCGGGGCATGTTCGTGTGGCGGCAGCAGGGTTGCAAGATCAGTGTGATCAGTCAGATCAGCGACATCAGTGTACTATTGTCGTGTGCGGCGTGAGGGGGGGCACGGATTAGACTGATTGCGCAGATTTTCGCTGATTTCGAGCGGTGGTACGCATGGCGGCAGCAGGGTTGCAAGATCAGTGTGATCAGTCAGATCAGCGTCATCAGTGTACTTCTAATCCTACTGTCCCCTCAACGACACCCACCCCACCAAATTTTTCCCTACTTTAGCACCCGATGAACACCCAATTGCATAGCACAGCTCTTTTGCTTTTCCTTCGCAATGAGCAGGACGAAGCGCGCTACAAGCCCCTGGCTGGCAGCCAAAAGGGGAGTGCTGCGCTTTTCCGGCAATTCAACCGCTATGCCATAAAGCAGGCGCGGCGTACCGGGCTGCCGCTTTTTGTCATTCAGGGCGATCAGCAGGTAGGGGCCACCTTCGGCGAACGCCTGGCCAATGCTTATCAATCTGTTTTTGAGCTGGGGTACGAGCGGGTGATTGCTATCGGCAACGACTGCCCTGAACTGAGCACTGGTTTGCTGTTGCAGGCCGCAGGTGCGCTGGCACAGCATGGGTTGGTCCTTGGGCCGACACAAGACGGTGGCGCTTACCTGATTGGGCTGCAGCGTTCCGATTTTGACCATGCCGCTTTTGCGAATCTGCCCTGGCAGACCGATACGGTTTATGAAGCCCTTCAGGCTTTGGCCGGGGGGGGAGTTGCTGTGCTCAGTACCTCTTTCGACATAGACCGCCCCGGAACCTTAAGCCGGCAGTTTTGGCGCCTGCCTCTTGTCCTGCGCCGGGCGCTGAGCCGTTTGATGGGGCAGGAGAGTGGTGCCGTTTTTCAAGTTCAATGGCGCCCCTTTCACCTGACTTTACTACGCTCCCTTGGGCTTCGTGCCCCTCCCTTCGCAGCCTGCCTGTAGTATTTCTACCTGTTAATAACATGAAAATGAGGGCTTAGCCCCGCTAGCTGATGCAGAATGGTCACCGGTGATGATCTGACCCGGTGGGCATTTCCGTACATCTTTTCAAAATCTCACTATTTCAAATACTCACTTTTATGAAAATCCAATTGACGCTCCTGCTGAGCTTCATCACGGCTGCTGGTTTGCTGGCACAAGCCGACCTCAACGTCAACCTCATCAATTACCTGACGGATGCGCCGGTTGCCGGCATGGAAGTCCGGCTGCTCAATGAAAGCCGTGGCCTGGAGCGTTTGGCTACCACCAATGATCAGGGCGTGGCGACTTTTAAAGGCTTGCCTGAAGTCACCGGTTATAAAGTGCTGACGGAGGAAACAGAGGCTTTCCTTTCCGGAGAGTCGGACCCATTCAGCATCCGGTCCAACCAAAATCCAACCATCACTCTGGCACTGTTCGAAAACCGGCAGATTGCCCTCGATGCAGTGGAGGTTTCTGCGGCCTCCACCACCCAAATCAACAGCACTGACGCCGAAGTATCCTTCGAGTTGAAACAACGGGAAATCGAGGAACTGCCCATCGAAGGGCGGGACATCACCCGGGTGCTTTTCCGCCTGCCCAACGTCTCTCAGGCCACGGGCTTCTACCCGGAAGCGCCCAATGTGGCCATCAACGGCGCCAACCCGCTTTTCACCAGCTACCTCATCGACGGCATGGATAATAACGAGCGTTTCCTGGGCGGCCAGAAGTTCGCCATCCCGGTGGGCTTCACCCGCAATATCACCGTGCTGACCAACAACTACAGCGCAGAGTACGGCCTTACGGCAAATGGCATCGTCAACATCACCACCCGCAGCGGCAGCAATGAGTTTGGCGGGGAGGCTTTCCTGATCACCCGCCCCGGGCCGGTCATCGACGGTCAGTCGGACTTTGCGCAGCGCGATCTTTCCGGCAACCCGGTGAAGGATGGCTTTCAGCGCTATCAGGCAGGCGTGGGCTTCGGTGGCGCCATTGTGCAGGATCAGACCTTTTACTACCTCAACGTAGAGCACACCACCGACCTGAAAGACAACCTCCTCAACTCCGATGCCCTGGGCGTAAACGAAACGGTCCGCGGCGAGAACAACTTCACCTACATCTCCGGTAAGCTCGACCACAACTGGAGCCCCAACTTCACCTCCAGCCTGCGGGCGAACGTCGGCCTCGTGAATATCGAGCGGCAGGGCGGCGGGCTCGACGGGGGCGTGACTTTCCCCTCTGCGGGCAGTGTGCAGGACCGTAACTCAATCCTGGTGGCGCTGAAGAATAACTATATTGGCAACAATTTTAGTGCACAGACCAATGTTCAATACAGCCGCTTCCGCTGGAACTACGGTCGGGCACTCAACGGCCCCGGCCCGCAGGTGACGATTTTTAATCCCAATGACATCACCGTGGGCGTTATCGGTCACCCGGGCTTTGTCTTTGACGAAACGGAAAACACGGTGCAGTTCCAGCAAAAATTCAATTACTACGCCGGCAACCACACCCTGAAGGCCGGCCTGGCAGTCATCTCTGCCGACCATCAGCTCTTCGGGGGTGGCAATGTGGATGGCAACTACACCGTCCGCCTTACCCAAGACCAACTTGATCAGGTGCGGGGGCTCGGCCGGGGCAGTGCCCTGAATGTGAATGACATCCCGGGCGATGTGGAAGTTCTGGGCTATGCCGTAGAATTACGCCCTACTTCCTTCGGTGCCCGGCAGACCATCTACTCCGCCTACCTGGAGGACGAATGGCGGGCGACTTCCCGCCTGACCGCCACTCTCGGCTTGCGCTACGATTATGACAACCTCTCCGCTGGTGGCTCCGATGAGGGCGATTACAACAATATCGCGCCCCGCCTTAACCTCAACTACAAGCTCGGGCGGCGCAGCAGCCTGCGCGGGGGCTACGGCATTTTTTACGAAAAAATCCCCTACGCCATCTACAGCGATGCACTGCAGCAGAACACCACTAGCGCGGACTATCGCAAGCAAATTCAGTACTTTGTCGATCAGGGCATACTGCCGGCGGATACAGATGTGAGTGCTGTCACCTTTGAGGGCAACCTCAGCGGCTTCGCCTCCAACGTAGGCTATCTGCAAGGCCCCTCCGCGGAGAGCCTGCAGGAACAGCGCGAGGGCGTCTTCAGCAATGAGCGCCGCATTCTCAACCCTAACGGATACGACAACCCCTACACCCACCAAATGGCGCTGGGCTATCAGCTGCAGATGAACAACAACAGCCTGTTCTTCGTGGACCTGGTGCACAACCGCTCCTTCAACCTGCTGCGCCTGCGCAACCTCAATGCCGCCGCCCCCTACAAGGTGGATCCGGACGATCCGCAGGTGCGCACCATTGCCGAAGCCGATGCCTCCCGCCCGCTGCCGATTATTGACGGCAACAGCGCAGTAATCAACGGGGAGACGCTTACCGGCGTAGCCCGCAATGTGGTGATGAGCGAAACCGCCGGCGAGTCGCGCTACTACGCCGCCAGCTTTAACTTCCAGAAGGCGAGGGGAGAGGATGACTACAGCTTTCGCCTCAACTACACCTTGTCGTACCTGGAGAACAACACCGAGGATATCAACTTCCGCGCTATGGATGCCAATGATTTCGAAGCAGAGTGGGGCCCGAGCATCAACGACCGCCGCCACATCATCAATACCACCTTCACGTACTATCCGGTGGAAAACCTATCGCTGACCGTGGCCGGCCTGATCCAAAGCGGGCAGCCGATCAACCGTACACCTCTGCCCGTCAGCTACGTAGTAGTAGATGAGAATGGCAACCCCGTGCAGCAACAGCTCACTGCCCCGGACGGCACCCCTGCCTTCGATCAAAACGGAGACCCCATCCTGGTGGACGTTACCGCTTCCACCACCGACCTCAACGGGGATGGCGCCTCCTTCGGCGATGCCTACGTGGGCAACAGCGACCGCTTCCCGGGCGAAAGCCGCAACAGCGACCGCCTGCCCTGGTCCAATACCTTTGATGTGGGCTTGCAGTACGATTTCCAGCTGGGCAGCAATGAACTGCAGTTGCGGGCGGATGTCTTCAACGTGTTCAATACCCAAAATCTGAGCGGCTATAGCAACAACGCCACGCAGTCGAATCAGATTCAGCCGGGCTCGGCAGCGAGCGGCAGGCTGATCCGCCGGAATGCAAGTGCGCCGCGGCAGTTTCAGTTTACCTTGAGGTACGTGTTTTAGTAACATGCGACTTCTACGCAGTTGTGGTGAAAATGAGGACTTCGTTAGAAGTCCCACGTTAGTAACCCCCGGCTAAAATCAAGGAAACCGACCTCGTAGAGGTCGCATATAAGTAATTATTGAAAAATAATACCACCACCATGATCAAAGCAGCCGTCATCGACAACGGCATCGTCGGGCTCCGCGAGAGCTACCTCGATCAGCCGCACGTGCAGTACGATTTCCTGCCCACCCATCAGGCCACCGCGCCGGACTTCAGCCCCTACGACCTGCTCGTCGTGCCCAATGGTACCGATCAGGTGGCCATGTACCACTGGCGGGAAGCCGTACAACGCTTTCTGAATCAGGGGAAAACCCTCTTTTGCTTCGACGGATGGTTTACCCATTGGCTGCCCGGCAGTCAGTGGGTGGCGGACAACAGCAAAAAGACCATCGATATCCGCTACACCCTGAAAGCCGACCGCTACGGGCTGTTTGAAGGCGTGGACCTCAACCACTTCATCTTCTCCAACGGCATCAGCGGCTGGTGGGCCTGCGGCTACATTCAGCCTGCTCCCCGGGCGGAAGTAGTGGTGGCCGATACCTGGGGGCGCTGCATTATGTTGCTGGATGAGCAGACCACTCCGGGCACCATCTTCGCCACCGCCAGCGGCCCGCTGGGCGATTACGCTTACGGGACCACCGACGATGCGGGCTCTATGGAAGGCCTGACCCGGCTGTACCACAATTTACTCACCAAACTCATCAAAACACCGGTATCATGATAGGATTACTCTTTAACGGCGTCTGGTCGCAGTACGCTTTCGCGAAAGCGGGAAAATACCAGCACCTGTACCGGCTGCTGTACATTCACGACCTCACGGAAGCCTCCCTGCAGGGCCTCAAAGCCATCGCTGTGCCCTTTCAGTCCAATCAGGCGGCGATTCGGGAGCGCAAAGGCCTCATCTACAACTTCCTGAAACAGGGCGGCAAGGTTTTCGTGGCCGGCGACAGCACCGCCGACTGGCTCGATGCACAGTGGGAAGACCGCCCGGTCAATAATTACTGGTGGGTAAAAGACCCCACTAACCCACCCGTTTCCCAAACCGACTACAGCCACCCGGTTTACGAAGGGTTGAGTGTCCGCCACGCCTGCTGGCACACCCACGGCGTATACACCCGCATACCGGAGCACGCCCGCATCGTTCAGACCAATGGCAGGGGCGAAGTCATCTCCTGGGAAACGAACCACTACGGTGGCACCCTTTTCGTGACCACCCTCGACCCAATTGTGGAGCACGGCATTCAACAAATTACCCACCTCGATCATTACGTCGACAAGCTCACCGAATGGCTGTGCGGCGTGAAGCCGGAAGGGCAGTTCGAGATGCAGGCGGCGGATTATGGCGTGGCCTGGGAAAACGATTAGCAAGAAACGAAGCAAAAACCATGACAAGACTCACTTTTTTCAGCCTTTTGATGGCGCTTTTGCTCTCCGCCTGCGGGGATAGCAGCGCACCGGAAGCCGCGCAAAAGGATCTTTCCCAAATGAGCTGGCCCGCGATCGAAGCCAAAGCCAAAGGCGCCACCCTCACCCACATGATGTGGACAGGCGACCCCCTCATCAACGACTACATGCAGAACTATGTGAAGCCCGAGGTGAAGGAGCGCTACGGCATCGAGCTCAATATCGTAAGCGGGCAGGGCTCGACCATCGTACAGACGATGATGGCAGAGCTGCAGGCCGGCAAGACCGAGAGCGAAGTGGATATGATGTGGATCAACGGGGAGACCTTCTATCAGCTGCGGCAGATCAAAGGGCTGCATGGGCCATGGACGGAACAGCTGCCTAATGCGCAGTATATTGATCTGGACAATCCCTTTATCGGCGTCGACTTTCAGCAGCCGGTGGACGGGTACGAATGCCCCTGGGGCAACGTGCAGATGGCCATTATTTACGATACCCTGCGCACGCCCCATCCGCCACAGAACCGGCAGGCGTTGCTGGCTTATGCCAAAAAGCACCCCGGCACCTTTACCATCGACACCCGTTTTACCGGGCTCACTTTCCTTAAGGCCTTGCTGATTGATATCGCGGGCGGGCAGGAGGCGCTGGCCGGCGACTTCGACGAAACTAAATACGGGCAGTATGCTCCGCAGTTGTGGGACTACCTGCGCGAGCTTAAACCCTACCTATGGAAGGGAGGGCAGTCCTTCCCGGAAGGCGTAGCGCCCATGCATCAGATGTTTGCCAACGGCGAGCTGCACTTCACCATGAGCAATAACGACTGCGAAGTGGACAACAAGGTGCTGCAGGGTGTCTTCCTGGAGAGCGCCCGCGGCTACGTCTGGGAGCCGGGCACCATTCAGAATTCCCATTACCTGGGCATTGCCAAACACTCGGCCAACAAAGCTGCTGCTATGGTGGTCGCTAATTTCATGATCTCTCCGGAAGCGCAGTACCGCAAGATGGACCCGGCTATCTGGGGCGACGGCACCGTGCTCAGCTTGGACAAACTGCCCGATGACTGGGCGGCCAAGTTCAGAAACCTCCCCAACCGGCAGTACGCGCCCGACCGGGAGGCCATTCAGGACAGAGCGCTGATGGAACTGGCACCGGAGTATATGATCCGCCTGGCGGAAGATTTTCGTAAAGAAATCATAGAAGGCTGATGCAGCAGCGCTGGGCAGCATACGGGGGCAGAAGCTTGTTTGTCCTGCTTTCGGCCGTGCCGATTGTGGCGGGGGTGAGCTACGCCCTGCTCTACAGCCTCGGGCTGACGGGCGTCATGGCGGAAGGCTTCACCCTGGCCCACTGGCAGGAGATACTGGGCGATGCGGCGTTCTGGCGTACCCTGGGCTTCAGCCTGTACGTGGCAGCAGTGAGTATCCTGATTGCGCTGGGACTGTCTCTGGCGCTGGTGCTCCGCTCGCCTCAGGCTTTCACGAAGGGAGAGCTGTCGTTTTTCATTTACCTGCCGCTGAGTATTCCGGCGATCGTGATGGCTTTTTTCATCTTCCAGCTGCTGGGCAAAGGCGGCTGGCTGTCGCGGGTGTCGCATCAGCTGGGGCTCATCAGCGCGCTGGAGCAGTTTCCGGACTGGGTGAATGACAATTATGGCATCGGTATCATCGTGGCGCATGTGATCATGGCGACGCCCTTTTTCACCATCTTCTTCGCCAATCTGTACCAAAATGAGCGGCTGGGGGAGTACCTCCACCTGGCGGCTACGCTTGGCGCGAATGGGCGGCAGCGTGTCTTCCGGGTGGCGGTGCCGGTGCTGCTGCGGCGGGGGCTGGCCACGGTGTTTTTGTACTTCATGTTCGTCATGGGCAGCTACGAAATCCCACTTTTGGTGGGCAGCCAATCGGTGCAGATGGTATCGGTGCGGACCATTCAGCGGCTGCAGCGTTATAATCTGGGCGATATACCGGAAGCCTATGCCATCAGCGTGGCTTATACGGTGCTGGTGGTGGTCCTGCTAAGCGGATTGCTTTGGTACAACCGCAAACAAATGGGCCGCACATGAGCAGATTCACCAAAATAGCGCTGATCGGGCTAATCCTTTTCCCCTTTGCCTTCCTGCTGATGCTTTCGGTAGGGCGGCAGTGGCCTTATCCGGCTGTTTTTCCGGAGCAGTGGTCGCTGGGCAACTGGCAGCTGGTACTGGTCGGCAGTGAAGGCTTAGGCAACAGTGTGCTGCTTTCTGTGTTATTATCGCTAAGTGTGGCTACGCTGTCCACGGGGCTGAGTTTCTGGGTGAGCCGGCACATCGCTTACCACCCGAAGCGGGAAGCCTGGCTGAGCCTGGCGTACTTTCCGTACGTCTTTGCGCCGGTCATCCTGGCGGCCTGCCTGCAGTTCTTTTTCATAGTGGCCGGGCTGTACGGGACCTTTGGGGGCGTGTTGCTGGCGCAGTTATTCATCACCTTTCCCTACGGCGTCATTTTCTTCAGCAGCTTCTGGAACGAGCGGCTGCGCAGTATGGAAGAGCTGGTGAAAACGCTGGGGGGCAGTACCCTTCAGGCTTACGCCAAAGTGCTGGTGCCGGTAGCAAAGGGCGCGCTGATGACCTGCTTTTTTCAGCTGTTCCTCATCTCCTGGTTCGAGTACGGGCTCACCAATCTGATCGGGGTGGGGAAGGTGCCAACGCTGACGCTGCGGGTCTTTCAGTACGTGAACGAAGCTAATATCTTTCTGGCGGCCCTGGCGAGCTGCCTGCTGATATTGCCACCGGTGGCGCTATTGTGGCTAAACCGGGCGGTGGTCTTCAGGGAACGTATCGCGCCGTAGGTGCGAAACGTAGGGAACAAAGACGATCGCGCCTTTAGGTGCGAAATGTAGGTAGATATCGCGCCCTAGGTGCGAAACATGGGTAACAAACAGCCAATGCTGGACATAAAAAACATCAACAAAAAATACAAAGGAGAAGCCGTCCTGCAGGACCTCAGCTTCACCCTAAAGGCGCACGAAATGCTCAGCATCCTCGGGCGCTCCGGCAGCGGCAAAACCACCCTGCTCAAGGTACTGGCCGGGCTGGAAACCGCCGACCGCGGGCAATTGCTGCTTGACGGGCAGGACCTGTCGCCCGTACCTGCCAATCAACGGGGGATTGTGTACCTCTATCAGGAGGCGCTTTTGTTCCCGCACCTGGACGTGTTTGAGAACGTCGCCTTTGGGCTGCGGCTGCGGCACCGCCCGGAAGCAGAAATCAAGAAAAAAGTAAACGCCCTGCTTCAACGGCTCGAACTGCCGGAACAAGCCCGCAAAATGCCGGAACAACTGTCGGGCGGGCAGCGGCAGCGCGTAGCCTTCGGGCGGGCGCTGATCATCGAGCCGCGGGTGCTGCTGCTGGACGAGCCCTTCGGGGCCCTTGATACAGAGACCCGCCGCAGCATGCAGCAACTGCTCAAACGGGTGTCTAAAGACCTCGGGCTGACCGCTATTTTCGTCACACACGACCTCAAGGAAGCCATGCTCATGGGCGACCGCCTCGGCATGATGCAAGGCGGACAATTAAAAATATACGGCAGCCGCGCCGAATTTATCGCGGATGAATCCACCGGTGCCCGGGAAGAGGCACGATTTTGGACAGACCTCCATGATTTAAAATTGACAAAATGAAAGTAGACTTCAATCACTGCGAATCTTTATACTGGGTCTTTACCCAATTGTGCAACGACGAGTGCGACCACTGCTACAACGATTCCGGCCCTTATGGTGCCCGCATCAGCGAGGAGGAGTGCATGATGATCATCGATAACCTGCCGGAGCGCATTGACCGCATCATCCTTTCCGGTGGAGAGCCTATTGCGGACCGAAAAAAGCTGTACAACATCCTGGATGCTTTGCGGGAACGCTACACCGATCAGGGCACCCAAATCATGCTGCAAACCAACGGCGACCTGCTGACCGAAGAAATCCTGGACATCCTCATCGAAAAGGGCGTGACCCGCTTCGACATCGCGAGCATCGACCGTTTCCACAAAAAAGCTGGCGCCCGGCTGATGGAGCTGGCCGAGCTGTTCGATTCCCGGGGCGTTAACGGGGAGGACAAAGACCCGCTGGTGGACAAACAAAACTACCTGCACGGCCATCCGCTGAGCTGGGGTGCCTGGGGCGCTACCGATGACATGTGGCTGGGCGGCAACTGGGCCCGTGGCCGTGCTATGGAAAAAGACATCTGGAAGCGCGACCCGGAGCACAATTTCTGCACCATCCTCTCCGGTGCCCGCAACTTTCTGGGCGGCTACGAGGATATCCCACAGGAAATCAGCATTCAGCTGTGGCGGATCAATCCCTGCTGCCCGGGCACGAAATTCCCCATGGGCGATGCCCGGAAGGAAAAAGTAGCTGATGTGCTGGCGCGCATGGCAGAGCATCCCGTTTTCAAAAAGCTCAACGAAGGCGACCCGTGGCGCATGGGCGAGCACCTGGGCGTAACGGAGGCCGAAGCCAAAGCCCGCACCCGCGAGCTGGAAAACATCTGTCTGTACTGCGATGCCTTTTTCAACGAGCACCTGCAGGACATGAACCCGGATACCTTCGTGGAGTTGCCGGTGGTGAATGCGTAAACGAACATCTGCTGCCCGCCTGCCTTTCACCAGTAAAAGCAATTATGAAAGTACTGATTATTGGAGCGAACGGGCAAATCGGCACGCAGCTGGTAGATAAACTTAAAGACAGCCAACACGAGCCGGTGCCCATGGTGCGGAAAGAAGAAGATGTGAATACCTTTAAAGAAAAGGGGACTAATCCAGTACTAGCCGATCTGGAAAAAGACATTGGACACGCCTTTCAGGGTATAGACGCTGTGGTGTTTACTGCAGGCTCTGGTGCCGATACCGGGGAGGAAAAAACCGAACTGGTAGACAAGAAGGGCGCTGTCAAAGCCATTAACGAAGCCAAGTCCAAAGGCATCGACCGGTTCGTTATGGTCAGTGCATTCGGTGCCGACTTTGAGCCGAAAGAATGGTCCGACTCCATGAAGCACTACTACGAGGCCAAGGCTGCCGCCGACAACCACCTCATTTCCTCCGGGCTGAACTACACCATCCTCAAGCCGGGCCGCCTGACCAACGACAGCGGGAAGGGTAAGGTAGACATCGGCGAGCGTACGCAGGAGCGTATGGGCGAAATCCCCCGCGAAGACGTAGCCACCACCATACGGGCAATCCTGGACCGGCCCAATACCTACCGGGCTTCCTATGAGATGCTAGAAGGAGATCAGCCAATAGCGCAGGCGGTGGAGCGGATTTAGGATAATGCAGAGATTTTAGAAAAGTCCTTATCTTCGGGAAAAGTAATCAACGTTGATGCGGTACTTCAATACTTCAGGTCCGAATAACCCTCAACAACATTTCACTGTAGAAAGGAAAGCGTTGATTAGAAAAGGCTTTCAGATGGTTCTGCGTGAGCAGTATTTTACCATTTATGGGCCCCGCCAAACGGGTAAAAGCACCTATTTCCGGCAGTTGGCAGGATTTCTGGAGGAAGAAGGTTATAAAGTCGCGCACACTAATCTGGAAAGCCTGCGGAATGCTCCCCTGTCCACCTTTCTCGAGATATTTGCCAGCGATCTGGACCGGCAGTGGGGAACGACTCTACCGCAGACAGATATAGCCGGGCTTTTCCACGCCATCGAACAGCTCAAAGAAGAAAAACTCGTCCTGATTATCGACGAAGTGGAAGGGGTGAATGAAGCCTACTTCGGTGATTTTTTGCATGCCATTCGGCGGGCTTACCATTCCAGGCACGCGCATGGGCTGAAGAGTGTCATTCTGGTGGGCGTCACCAATATTCTGGGTGTGGTGAGCGATAATGCTTCTCCGTTCAACATCGCAGACAACCTGGACATCCCCTATTTTTCAGACGAAGAAGTGCAAAGCCTGCTCCATCAGCATGAGTCGGAAACCGGGCAGCGTTTTGCGGAAGCGACTATTCGAAAAGTCAGCACCATCACCGCTAATCAACCAGGTCTGGTTAATGGCTTCGCAGCTAAATTGGTGGAGTTTTTTCCGGATCGGCCGGTATTGGATGAGGCTGCTTATTTGGAGGTGGAGGATTGGTATTTGAGGTTGTCGATTGACAAGAACTTTGAGAATATTCATAACAAGGCAAAAGAGGAGCGGAAATTTGTAGAAAGGCTTTTATTCACGGAAGACAAAATCCCATTTAAAATTGACCGTCCGAGTATCAAGTACCTGCACACTAATGGCTTGATAAGAAAAGACGAAGATGGATTCGTAACCTTCTGGGTGCCTTTTTACAAAAAGCGCCTGTACGATGCCTTCTATCCCTACACCAACGGGGAGCAAAAGCGCATTACCCGCTCTATTTATGCCCCGGAGTACTTCACCTCTGAGGGCGGATTGCATTTTGAAAAGCTGATCGCTGCCTACAAGGCTTACGTCAAACGCCGTGGTTTTGCCCCTTTCCGGGAAAAGGACGCCGATGGCAACTATAAATCCATCCGGGAAGCGGCATTGATTTACAGTTTTGAGACCTACATTCACGCTATCGTCGAGGAGCTGGGCGGTAAAATTTACCGGGAAGCCGATACTGGCCTTGGTAAAAGCGATATGATTATCAATATCCGGGGGCAGGAATTTGTCATTGAGACGAAGGTCTACTACAGCCCAGGAAAGTTTGAATCCGGCAAACGGCAACTCGCCTACTACTGTCAAAGCCTCGGCCTCACCACCGGGCTGTACCTGGTCTTTTGCCCCAATAATATTGCCTACCCGGACATTGTGCGCGAGGGGCAGGAAGACTTCGACGGCACGACCATTAAGGCTTACATTATCCCGTACGATGAGGAGCGCTGGGATTGAGGCCGTGTTGGGATTGCTCTTCAAAACTGATTTTCCGACAGCGTCAAAAAAAACGGACCGCATATTGCTATACGGTCCGGGGGTTCAGTTGAAATAAGGGGGAATAATCTCTTTACTGACCGTTAACCTTTACCAGTCGTATCGTTCGGTCCCGGCCGCCATCGTTCAGGTGAAGGAAGTAGTAGCCGTTGGGCAGGTGGCTGAGGTCCAGGGTTTCTTGTAGTAGCGGACTATTGGTTTGAGGTTGAATGCGGGTCAGGCGGACCTTGCCATTCATATCTACCACAGTCAGGGTGCACGGAGCGCCGCTTTTGACGTTCGCATTGACCGTTACCACATCATAAACCGGGTTCGGGAATGCCTGGAGTCGGGCATCCGGGGCGATGGACGCTTCCGGGGTTGGACTAACTGTTGCAACCTGGCTTGTGGGCTCCGGTGTGTCAGGCGTAGTCAGCGCCAGGTTCGGAATCGTCGCATTGGTGTTATCAAAGGCAATAAAAGCAATGGATTCGTCCATATGCCAGCGCTCACTATCGGAAATTTGATCCTCATCTACGGATAACTCGAAGGACTGATTGCCGAAAGGCTCCGCACCGTAGAGGACAGGCCAATGCCCGTCGCCCCCCTTAACGCCTGCTACGCTGAGAACAGCACCATTAGGGGCGGGAACAACTGTATTGTAGGTATCACTCGCGTTTTGACCGCCAATGATAGCTGGTCCAACTCCAGCTTCCAGCATAACGCCGCTAAGGTTGTACTGTCCGGCTTCCATAAGGATGTAGCCGATGGTCTCCACTGCCCGGTCCGTGATGGTATCGGCAGCGACATGTTTGCCCATAGCGTAATTATCAGGTTCAGCAGGGTTTCCGGAATGGTTGCCCCTTGATGCCCAGAATACCGACCAGCGGGTATCGTTTTCGCTCGTGACCTGCCCCAGCAAAACGGGGTGGCTGTATTGTTGCTCCATGTCGCGTTTTTCACGTGCAGACCACCAGGAGCTGGTGTTCGCCGTTTCAAGGGCACTCACGAATCCGGCTTCCATAGTAACGCCATCGTGCGCAGCCTGGTACTTGCCGGCCTGCACTGCCACAAAGTGGACATCGTAGAGGCTGTCGGTATCGCCGCCTGGGTTCTGGACTTTCAGCTCAAAGGTGTTTCCGTTGGCGTTGCGTACCCGCGGGACCACAGGCGCGTAGTCATAGCTGGGTAGCTGCACGGTGGCGATAACAACCATGTCTTCAAAACTCCGGTTGAGGGTAACCGTTTGCCAGGTATCTGAAACGCCCGTGATTAAACCGGTTTCTATGGGCATCGTGGTGGCATCGCCTACATTTGGGTCGCAGGCATCCGGTATGCCATCGTTATCGGTGTCGGTATTGTCATCGCCGTTCTCACAAATGTCATCCCAGTTGCAGACGCCGTCTCCATCGCTGTCCATAGGGATACCTGCACAGCCGCAGTCCTCGGTGTATACATCGAGAATCGTACAGGCAATGCCGTCGTCACAGGGGCGGCCGATCAGGTTGTCGTTACAGTCGTCGCAGGCATCGGGTAGGCCATCTTCATCTTCGTCTGCCATATCGTCAAAGCCGGGGCACACATCTTCCGCATCGCAAATACCATCCATATCAGCATCGTACCGGCAAATGCGGTCTTCGAAGGCGAGATAGGCAACCTGTTCGGTGGTATGCCCGCGCTCTGTATCATGGATTTGATCTTCATCTGCTACCATTCGGATCAGGCCGGGCTCTATGGGCTGTTCTCCAAAGAGGACCGGCCAGTAGCCATTGCCGCCGTCCATACCGGCAGCACTCAGCACCGCGCCCCGGATTTCAGGGTTGTCGAGGTCGTAGGTGTAGCCATTATTGTTGGGGCCACGGACGATGTCACTGCCCAGCCCGGCTTCCAGTATCCGGTTGCGGACCTGATAGGAGCCGGCTTCGATGATGAGGAAGCCGATCATTTCATCCGTGCGGGTGGTGTGGTAGTCCTCGCCTTTATGTTTGCCGGCGGACAGGTTGTTCATTTCCGGGGGATGGGCGGAATGATTGCCCCGGGAGGCCCAAAATACCGACCATGCCTCATTCTCCTGGGTCATGACTTGTCCCAGCACGACCGGATTTTCATAATACTGCCGGAAAGTCCGTTGCTCCCGGTTGCCCCACCAGTTGGAAGCATCGGCTGTTTTTGTGGCGGGCTCCAGGCGGGCTTCCATTTTGATGCCATCGTGCTCAGTGGAGTAAGTACCGGCTTCAGCCACTGCGTAGTAAACTGCGTAGTTAGCGGAAGTTGTCCCACCCGGGTTCTGAATCCTCAGCTCAAAGCTGTTGCCTTGTGCATTCCGGATACGGGTTACTACTGGCAAGTCGGTTTTGTGCATCAGGTGTGGGGTGGCAATGACTACCATGGAATCGTAAGTTTCGGCCAGGGTAATCGTCTGCCAGTTTTCGGTAACAGATGGAGCGATGCCGGTTTCCAGGGGGAAATCAGCCGCAGTGCCTACGTGCGGGTCGCAAAGGTCAGGAATCTGATCCCCGTCTTCGTCAATGACCCGGCCACCGCAATTGCAGTCCCGGTCGAGTACATCATCAATCGTACAGGGATCGCCATCGTCGCAGGGGCTGCCACTGTCGGTACAGCCGTCACAAATGGAAACCACCATGCGGTCGAGGTTCGGGCCCCAGCCATCTACCGGGCGCAGGGTGACTTCATGTGTGCCGGCTGACAAAATCTGTGGAAGCGTTATCTCCTGCCAGTCTTCCCAGTCGGTGGTTTCCGGGAACAAAAGGGCGGGTACAACGACTTCCCCATCTATGGCCAGTTGCAGAAACCGGTCGCGGTGGTCGGAGGTGTAACGGAAGGTGAATTGGTGCTCCCCGTCAATACTCGTTTCAACCTGAAGGAGGATAAACTCTGAAGTATCGTTGGTGTAATCGATGAAGCCATCTCCGTAGAAATGGGGAATATGGTTGTGCACAGTTGTATTCCCCTCCAGGAAATTTTCTGCTTCGTAAGCCAGATTTCTACAGGGGTCTACGCCATCGGGTATGCCATCCCCATCCGAATCGAGCGCGACGCCCTTGCAGTTACAGTTGTTGTCGTATTGGTCGTTGACGGTGTACACATTTTGGTCATCGCAGGCCGCTCCTGCTCCGGGGCAGTCGCAGGCCAGGCTCCCTGCCTCCGATAAAGTGGGCCAGGAGGAAACGGGCAATGCAGCCGTTCCGTTATTGGCCTGTCGGCTGTTGAGGGAGGTGTGGGCGGCATCAAAGCTGATCTCCGGAGCACTGCCCTGCTGTTTGACGTCAAAGCAAACCGTACCTATGGTTACTGCAGGAGCTTCGTCCATTTCCGCGCAGGGCGGCATAGCATCGTTGAGCAGTAAGGTCAGGCTGAACTTTCCGGGGTGGGAGTAGGCATCGTATTCATGAGCGGACCACGGGCTCATCGTACCATCGAGGCAGTCTTGCCCACCGTTATAAGCCAGGGGCTCATAGCTATGAAACGTAAGTGCTTCGGCATTGTAAGTCAGCAACAGGGAGGAGGTGCCCATGCGGACGGGCTCACCACTATCGGACGCCAGGATGATATCCGTGCAGTACCGGTAAAGGTTACAGTCTTTGGAGGCATCGAGCTGCAGGGCAACGCTTTGGGCCAGCAGCTGACCGCTGGTGAAAAGACTGAATACCAGCGGCAGAATATAGGTGATCGTTCTTTTCATCGTTCGGTTATTTTAATTGGCCCAGTTTGCTGCGGTTACCGCGCCAGAGCTGGAAATCGTTGGCATCAATCTGGCCATCGGCATTGAGGTCATAGTTGTCGTAATGAGCGGATTGTCCCTGTTGGGTTGTCCAGAGGTTGTAGTCCTGATTGTTGACGATGTGGTTGTGGTCGGCATCGCCACTGCGCATGGTCCAAACCTGTCCGGTGATTTTGAGCTGCCGGTCACCGAGGGCTCGGTTTTCGCTGGTTGTGAAATCATACTGGAAGTTCGGGCTGTCTGTGGGAACAGGCTCAGCGGAGACGACGGCCAGATGGTTCCGGTGGAATACCGCCAGGTGGTAAGTGCCATCCGGTACGCCATCAAAGGAAATACCAGCGGTACCATCAGTTCCCATCAATTGTCCATCGGCGCGAAGGAGGAAAGCCTTGCGGGCTACGGTATGGGCGAGGTTATTGGCAGTGCGCAACTCGGCCAGCACCCAGTCAACGGTATCTTCCGGCCAGGTAGTTACGGTTTCGGTGCCATTGTAGTTGAAGGGGGCGGCAGTGTAGGGCTGAGTGTTCGGCAATGCATTCCGGTCCAGCAGTTGGGTATGCATTTGCTGCAGCTGCGGATCGTAGAAGCCTTCAAGGAACAGGCGCACCCGTATACAGGCGCAGGTCACGGGTGGCTGAGGGGTATAGTAGCAGGCGTCGGGCACCAGGTTGCTCTCATTGATAAAAGTGGGGCGATTGGCGATGTATTCCTGCCGCTTGAAGGTGCTGCTAAGCGAATCATCATTGGCCCCCAGCCAGTCCTGAAGGACAGTAGAGAACACCTGCCGGTAGTCGTACTGAATTTGTTCAGGATTGGGCGCACCGGGATTGTCCTGATCGCTCAGATTGATGTTGTTGCCGATCACGCCACCGTCCACGCCCCGGCCGATGAGGAACATGGAGCTGAGGGTGCCGTGGTCGGTGCCGCGGCTGCCGTTTTGTATGATTTTGCGGCCAAATTCTGAAAAAATTACGGTTAGCACCTTGTTGTCGAGGCCCATGTTTTGGATATCCTCCTGGAAAGCCGCCACGGATTCGCTTAGGTCGCCGAGGAGGTTGGCGTGAGTGCCCTCTGTATTGTTGTTGTACTGCACCATATTATTGTGGTTGTCCCAGCCACCTTTGCTGGCCATATAAATTTTGGTGCGGCTGCCCCCTGCCATCATCCGGGCAATGGTTTTGAGCTGATTGCCGAGGGAACTATTGGGGTAGTCTGCCGAATTGGTGCCGTTGTTAAAGGTATCTGAAATCCGGGAAGCGTAGACATTCACACTTTTGCTGATGGTCTGAATGTGGTTGAGCATAGCACCGTGGTCCGTATCGGGAATGTCCATAATCGGCGCACCGCCCAGGGAGGAGATCATGGTGTAAAAGCCGGACGGGTCCTGCCCGGAGAGGTTGATCTCCAGGCGGTGCTCGGCCGCAGAGTGGAAGCCGGTAGAGATAGTGTTGCCAAAGAGGAGGGCCAGAGGATCCGGTTCTCCGTCAAAGGGTGTGCCGTTGTAGCCCGGGTAGCGGTCTTCCAGGAAGCGGGCCATCCAGCCGCTTCTTTCATTTTGCAGGGCGCCACCGCTGCCGGTCAGCCAGTTCTCCGTAGATTTGAAGTGGGAACGGTTGGGCTGATCATAGCCCACCCCCTGCACCATCGTCAGTAAGCCATCATCGTACAGGTTTTTGAAGGCCGAAAGGCGGGGGTGCAGCCCGAGTGCCTGATCGTCGCTGAGGCTGTCGTCCAGCGTAATCAGGCTTTGTTCAGGCAAGTAGATGGAGGGGCGGAATTGGGTGTAAGCTGAAAATTGGGATAAAGGTACCGCCGTGTTGAAAATATCATTGGCACCGTTAAGGAATATGATGACGACACTCCGGTCGGTCACTTCGCAGGGGTTGGGCAGGAAAGGCGTGGTCGAGGCGATTCCGCTCAGCGGCATCGCACCGGCCAGAAGGGGGTACATCCCCAGTGCTGCCGATTGTTGAAGGAAGTTTCTTCTGTTCATGATTTCGGTGTTGGTCGGTTTTAGAAAGTTTGGAATTCCGGTGAGCCCACGACGGCTTCAAAGAGGTCAGTGAGCGCGACTTTGACGGACTCATCGTTGCCGGACTGCAGATAGCCCTGCCATTCAAACATCCAGTTGATGGGGCTGAGGTCGCCGAGCAGTTTCTGTAGGAAGTAGTCAAATCGTTCGCCTTGTGGCATTTCCGGTAAAGTGAGTTCCAAAAACTGCCGGACCAGTTCGTCTGCGTACTCCTGATTGGTGAAATTGTCCCGGAAGAAGGGAACCAGGTCAACCTGAAACGGGATGTCGCGGTTGTTCTGAACGGTTTTGCCCTCCAATAGTGCATAGGGCAGGCGGAACCGGTAGGCGATGGTGGACTGATCGAACCAGAATTTACTGTAATTGGGTGCTTTAAAGAAACCCGGATACCCTTCTACAGACAGGGGGTAGAAGGTAAAACCGATGTGCTCCAGGTGGTTGTACAAAAAGCGCTGAGCGGTGGTGTCGTAATGCTCCACGTTGTTATTGAGCACTCCCATTTTATTGGCATCAAAGAGGTTGATGGCGCCGAGGACGTAATCCAATGGGCTTTTTAGTTTTCCGCCGATCACTTCGTCTTTAGCGTTGCTGTCATCTTCATCGTAGAAATGACGGCTGCACAGCAGGGTCTTCAGGGTGTTTTCGATATGGTATGCATCATTGTAGAGTTGGTCTGCAAGCGGTTGTATGATCGTTTGCTCGGCTTCCTCACTAATGATGTCTTTTACAAAAAAGTGGTAGAGGCGCCGTACGTAAGCCCGTGCGGTCTCCGTTTGGTTGAAGACCATGTCCACGAAGTCCTGCAGCTCGCGGTACATATCGGCCTCGTCGGTAGCGCCGGTGATGGTTTGGTTTCCGAAAGCAGCGGAAAAGGTCTTGAAACCCGCGTGGTGACGGTTGTAGATGGCCCGTCCGGTGGACAGCCCGGTTTCCGGGTCCTTATTATCGAAGCCTTCATCGTCGAATCCGGTGAGGACGCGGGCGGCCTGTTTGATGTCTTCTTCGGTGTAGTTGGTGTAATCGCCGGTACTCTGCACGGGCCCTTTCAGGATGGTAAAAAGCTCCAGGAATTCCCGGGCGTAATTTTCGTTGGGGCTATCGCGCCGGTTGTTGTTATTGTTGAGATAGCGTAGCATTTTATTGTCGAGGGTGACTTTACAGGCCAGCGTTTTGATGTTGCCGGTGGCGTACATTTGGAACAGCCTGAACAGGTCAAATTCAGACCAGTCGCGGTCTTCCTCTGTGACGAAAATGCTATGCCAGAACAGCGCCATTTTATGCCGCACGGACGGGTCATGAAGCATTTCATTCACCACCCAAAGCCATACCGCGCGCCGCTTTCTGCCCATGAAGGTGTCGGGGCCGTTATCGTAGGGGCCGGTGGTGAGCCAGGCGGTTGTGCCATCCATCCAGTTGATGGGCCCTTCGGGATGCACGAGAGGAGGTATAGCCAGGAGTGTTTCCACTGCTTCCGTTGCCGTCATACCGGCAAATGCATTAATCCGGTCTTTGGAGACAGCAAAGGAAGCCCGCCGAAGCAAATGAGCTGCAAGTCTGTTGCCCAGTACTCCCGGCCGGGGACTTAGGTTCGCCATAGATCAATAGGTTGTGTAAGTAGATAAATGTACTACAGGGTTCAGGTACCCCAAAACGGAAGCGGGCACCGATGACTAAAGTCCCGACACAGTCTTTAGGTAGAACCTGTAAAAAATCTTTGTAGTAGGATTGCGAAGTGTTTGCTTAACGCGAAAACTAAGCTTTTAGCAGGACGAGGAGAAGTGAAATAATAAGTCGTCACTTTGCCTTTGGTCAATATTAATAATATTTGGTTTTCTTTCCCAATTATCCCCGAGGGTTTTTAGGAATAAATTAATGCTTAGCTTTGTAAAAAAAGTTGCTATGTCCTTGAAGTCTGTTTTTTGGCTGTTGCTGTTGTTTGTTGTAGTGGGTTGTGAATCAGGCAGTCCGGCTGAAGCTGAGCCCTATCAGTTGGGAGAGGTTGATCTTAAAGTTACGGGTTCGCCGGAGGCATTGCCCTATTTCGAAAAGGGGCTGTTGCTGCTGCACAGCTTCGAATACGAAGATGCCCGTGCGGCTTTTCAGAAAGCGCAGGAAACGGATGAGGATTTTGCCATGGCTTACTGGGGCGAAGCGATGACCTACAATCAGCCGATCTGGCACCGGCAGCAGGCGGAGAAAGGCCGGAGTACCATGGCACGACTGGGCAAAAACCTGAATCAGCAGCTGGCTAAAGCAGGGACCGGTTTGGAAAAGGACCTGGTCCGCTCTCTGCATGTGCTGTACGGAGAGGGCGAGAAGGCGGATCGGGATCAGGCATACGCTGAATTCATGAGCGAACTGTACGAAAAGTATCCGGGGCAGCAGGAAGTGGCTGCGTTCTACGCGCTTTCCCTGCTGGGGAGTGTGCAGGCGGGCCGTGATAAGGCGGTCTTTGAGAAAGGCGCAGGCATCGCACAGAGCATTATCCGGGAAAATCCGGCCCACCCGGGCGCACTGCACTACCTGATTCATTCCTACGATGACCCGGGGCACGCCCGTTTGGCGCTCGATGCGGCCAATAGTTATGCCAAAGTTGCCCCCGATGCCGCCCACGCCCTGCATATGCCGTCTCATATTTATGTGGCTATGGGGATGTGGGACGAAGTTGTCAACTCGAATATTGCTTCTTACGATGCGAGTGTGCAGCGTATGAAAGCAAAAGAACTGGACAACGATGCCCGGAGTTACCACGCTTTCCACTGGCTGCAGTATGGTTATCTGCAAAAGGGGGATTTTGAAAAAGCCGAAGCAATCCTGACGGAAATGGCAGGCTACACAACGGAGTTGCCTTCGGTTACCGCCCGGTCGTACCTGGTACGCATGCTGGGCAATTTCCTGGTGGAGACCGGCAAATGGGACCACCCACTGGCAGCTACGGAGGTGGAACTGGATGACCTCAATATCAGCCATCAGGCGGTTGGGTATTTCCTGCAGGGCTATCAGGCTTACCGGCAGAAGGATGAAACGCTGTTGGCCGGCATCATTGATACTCTGGCGGACAAGCGGCAGCAGGCAACCATGATCATGGCTGCCGGGGGAGCTCCCATGTGCAGCACGAGCAGTGCCTGGGGCAGTGCCAATAAAGTGGAGGTCAAACAGGCGGAGGTGATGGAGCTGGAGCTAAAGGCACTGCTCTGGCGCCTTAGAGGGGACGAAAAGAAAGCCGAAAAGTATATGGTCAGGGCGGTCAATACGCAGCACAAAAATGATTACAGCTACGGGCCACCGGAGATTGTGTACCCCGCCTACGAATTCTACGCCGATTACCTTATGGAGCAGGCGTCTTATGCTAAAGCCCTGGAAATGTATGAAATGGCTCAGGAAAGAGGGCCAGGCCGATCGCTCGCTGTCAATGGTGCACTTAGAGCTAAGGCAGCGCTATAAAAACAGCCGCCCACATCACGAATGATGCAGACGGCCGATTGGGGGGAATCAGTTCTTTGTTCTGTAAGTCAGACCCCTCAAGATCAGGATTCGTTGCCTGACTTGTAAATGGCATTAATCGGGGTGCTGGAATTAGGAAGTTCATCCTGGTTCACAAGGAAAATACCTGCGCCTCTGAGGAAGGCGTAAATGGCAGTCAGATTGATTAGGTCTTCGCTATCCTTCTGTCGGCTTTTGTGCAATTCGACTTTACCACTTTTAGGGCTGAAAGTACCCCACCGTTTCTGTCCTTCCGCTACAAAGAGGGTCTCCACCTCACCTTTGTAGGCTCGGGGCAGGATTTCAAATACGGAAGAGGAGGCAAGTTCTTTTGCATCATAATCACTGAAGCCCTCTATTTTTCGGTCTTTTTGGTTGTGGTGGAAGTCGCGAATGATTTCCAGCGCCTGCTCATGCATCTGCTGTTTGGACAGCTGCTCCGGCGTGCCGCTGATATGAACGGGGGCGATATCTGTATAGTCACTGGTTTCTTTGTAGATAGGCGCGATTTGGTCGGTCGTTGCCAAAACGACCGGGGCATCAGCATCTTCGAGGATGGCCTGCACGCCCTGATCTACCTGATAGCAGTATCTTTTGTATTGTTTAAGGCGATGGTCGTGCCCCATCTCTTCTCCATTGAAAATAGGAGTGTCGAAGGCAGCCGCACCACGGTTCATTTGTACATTGCGCGTCTCAGTATCCATTTGCAATGCCGATTCCATGTTTTTGGGGAGTTGTTCATCGGCAGGTACAGGCTGTATGGAGTTGGCGTCGCCGCGGTACAGGCTTGTTGATGTTTCGCCCAGGGCGAGGACATAGAATTCGCCGGCGGCGCTCATTTCGCTAATCAAAGGCAGCAGGTAAAACCGCTGGTCTACAATCAACCGGGGCGATACCTGACGATTGAGCTCCAGGGCTTCGAAAATTTCCGGGCCGATAAAAAGGGCATAGCTCGATTCAAGCTGTTGCCAGCGTTCTGTTTCATTGAGCAATTCATAGCCATTGAACAGATAGGCCCGGGCATCCTTGTCGGACATACCACTTTGTATTAACCGGTCCGCAGCATCATTGAGCATCTTTTTCAGAAAAGAACGGCTCTCCATACCCCGTTCGGAAGGATACCCCGGCACATAGATGCTTACACAATTGGGAGTATTGACCTGAGCAAGTGTATGGAAGGTTTGTCGGTTGAGCATATTACGATTTTTTATGACTGATTTCACTGTTAGAACATGGGGTTTGATTTCCATGTTCAATAGTTGACAATTCAAAATTATTGGAAATCAATTGGTTAACACGTCAATCGCTACATGCAGCCTAAAACACTTCTTCAATCCATCGCCGCTCCCTTCCGACAGTTTATCCGTAATGAGTCGTCGAGTGGGATCTTGCTTATCCTGTCCACGGTGATCGCTTTGGTATGGGCCAACTCCCCTCTGTCTCCTGCCTATTTCAATTTATGGGATACACCGGTGAGTATTTCGATTGGGGAAGACAGCTTTTCCAAGCCGTTGCTGCTGTGGGTAAATGATGGATTGATGGCCATTTTCTTCTTTACCATAGGGCTGGAAATAAAAAAGGAAGTCATTGACGGTGAATTGTCCACACCGCGCAAGGCAGCGCTGCCGCTGCTGGCTGCCGTTGGAGGCATGGTCGTCCCGGTCGGTTTATTTTTTCTGCTTCAGGATGCCGGTCCGGGCATGAAGGGGTGGGGGATTCCCATGGCGACTGATATTGCCTTCTCTATAGGGATACTCTCTCTGCTGGGCAGCCGGGTACCGCTAGGCATGAAAGTATTTCTGACAGCCTTTGCTATCGTCGATGACCTTGGAGCGATTTTCGTCATTACCGTATTTTATTCCCATGAAGTTCACTGGGGTGCCCTTGCCATGTCGGGAGGGATTCTGGCCTTTTTGTTTTTGTGCAATCACATGTTTAGCATCAAGCGCAACTGGGTATACCTGCTGGGCGGGCTGGGGGTATGGTACTATATGTTTAAGTCAGGGATTCATCCGACCATAGCCGGAGTATTGGTAGCTATGGCGGTACCGGCTACCAATAAGCTGCGGGCCCGCCGGTTTGCCGATCGTATTGAAGATTTCCTGGATGAATTCAGGTTGGAGAAGGCTGACGGTGGAGGGCCTTTTATTCCCGACCCGGAAGTCCATCAGTTGCAGGATTTAAGAAACCGGGCCCGCTCGGTGCTGCCACCGCTGCAACGGCTGGAATATCAGCTCAATGACTTTGTCGCGTTTTTTGTGATGCCACTCTTTGCGCTGGCTAACGCCGGGATAAAGTTTGGAGGGAGCGGTGAGGTCTTTGGTCAGCCCCTGTTTATGAATATTGCGGTTGCGCTGCTTTTCGGAAAGGTCATTGGGATTGTCCTGTTCTCCTGGCTGGCTGTAAAGCTCCGGATTGCCGATCTTCCCCTGCGAACAGGCTGGGTGCAAATGGCCGGGCTGGGCTTGCTGGGCGGGATCGGTTTCACTATGGCGCTGTTTATTTCCAACCTCGCCCTTGAGGGAGCTGCTCTGCTGGCTCAGGCAAAGCTGGGCATACTCATAGGCTCTTTTGTGGCAGGGACAGCAGGGTATCTGCTCCTGCACTACACGCTTCGGGAACCGCTTGAGGAAGAACTGGAGTCCGTCGCCGCATCAGGTCAGGAGCAAACGGTCTGATCTGTTCCCGTTTTTTCCTTACATTTGGCGCGTTAATCAACCCGCCAAATACTAAGCCTATGCAAGCTGTACAAGACTATATTCAGGAAAACAAGGACCGCTTTCTGGACGAGCTGCTCGACCTGTTGCGTATTCCTTCGGTAAGTGCAGACCCTGCCTACAAAGGAGATGTACTCAAAACAGCAGACTTTGTGGCTGAGAGCCTTCGGAAAGCTGGTGCTGACAGTGTGGAGGTTTGCCCGACTGCCGGTTATCCCATTGTTTATGGTGAGAAAATAATCGATCCTGCCAAGCCCACCGTACTCGTTTATGGCCACTATGATGTGCAACCGCCCGACCCGGTGGAGCTCTGGGAATCCCCGCCCTTCGAGCCAATTATCAAAAAGACGGAAGCACACCCGGACGGTGCCATTTATGCCCGTGGGGCCTGCGATGACAAAGGGCAGTTTTTTATGCACGTCAAAGCCTTTGAGGCTATGATGGCACAGGACGCTTTGCCTTGCAACATCAAGTTTATGATAGAGGGCGAAGAGGAAGTAGGCTCCGCCAACCTCGGTATCTTTTGCCGGGAGAATCAGGAAAAGCTTAAGTGCGATACCATCCTGATTTCTGACACCTCTATCATCGCTAATGATGTCCCTTCTATCACAGTTGGGCTGCGCGGGCTGAGCTACCTCGAAGTGGAGGTGGTGGGCCCCAACCGCGACCTGCACTCTGGCGTCTACGGTGGTGGCGTAGCCAACCCGATCAATGTCCTCTGCGATATGGTCAGCTCCCTGATGGATGACCGTAAGCACATCACCATTCCCGGATTTTATGACGATGTGGTGGAACTGTCGGAGGCTGAGCGCAAAAAGCTCAACGAAGCCCCTTTTGACTTGGAAAAGTACAAGAAAGACCTCGCAATCGGGGACGTACAGGGCGAAGCGGGCTATACGCCATTGGAGCGCGTATCCATCCGCCCAACCCTGGATGTCAACGGCATCTGGGGCGGATACATTGGAGAAGGCGCGAAGACGGTACTGCCTTCCAAAGCCAATGCCAAAATCAGCATGCGCCTGGTGCCGAATCAGGACCCGGAGAAAATCACGCAGCTGTTCAAACAGCACTTTGAGCGTATCGCTCCGGCTTCCGTGAAAGTTACTGTGACGCCTCACCATGGCGGCGAGCCTGCCGTAACGCCAACTAATACGCCGGAGTACAAAGCGGCTTCTATGGCTATGGAAATGGCATTCGGCAAAACGCCCATCCCCACCCGGGAAGGGGGCAGTATCCCCATTGTAGCCTTGTTCGAGCAGGTGCTGAATGCGAAGAGCGTTTTAATGGGATTCGGGCTCAACAGCGACGCCATCCACTCGCCCAATGAGCACTACGGGCTGTTCAACTTTTACAAAGGTATCGAGACGATTCCTTACTTTTTTGCGCATTACGCTGATGCGAAGTAAGGCGTGAAGATAAAGACTGCATAGTGGAGTAATCCCAAAGGGTTACTCCACTTTTGTGATTTTATACTGACGATTAAGTGGTTTGCCACAGCAAACCTACTCAATGTCAGCATTTACGCTGGGAAGTGTCTTGCTCCGATGTCGCAAACCACTTCGTATTGCGTATAGCTTCCTTATCCTGCTCCTTCTTGTAGTCCTCAAGTTCGCTGAGGCCGGTCTTTTCCCAGAATCCCACCTCCGTGATGACCGCAGCACGGGACACAATATGAGCGGCTAAGGGCGCGATCAGGAAAATAAACAGGAGGATGGCGAAAATCTCAATAAAGATCATCGTGTCGTTGTAGTGGATCCCAACGCCCAGCAAAATCAGCAAAACGCCCAAAACAACGGCTTTGGTACTGGCAGAGTTGCGGATGTAGAAGTCCGGGAACTTCACCATGCCAATACTGGCAATCAGCATAAAGATAGAGCCGCCAAGCATAAAGGCGGCACTGAATAGATCATTGATCATAGTTCTTGGATTTTTCCCGTTTCTGTACCAGGTAGTAAGCGAAGGTCATAGTGCCCACAAAAGCAATCAGCGACATGATCAGGGCTACATTCAGATAGGCTTTCTCCTCAGACAGAACGGAGTAAATGGCCAGTACGGCAAGAAGGTTGGCAGAAAAGACATCAAGGGAAATAATCCGGTCCGGCAGGCTCGGCCCTTTGAAAAACCGGACCAGCGTCAGTATCGTGCTGATACTGATGATGGCGATAGCGATGTAAGCTGCGATGGTGAAAAGGCTCATACTTGATACGGGTTTCTGGTGATTTTCAGGATTTTTTTCTCGAAGCCGTCCTTGATTTGCCGCCTCACGCTTTCTGTATCTCCTGCCTTTACATAGACCTCATGTACATAGAGCGTCTTCCGGTCTTTGGAAACATCAATACTCAGCGTACCTGGCGTCAGGGTGATGAAATTGGCCAGCAGGGTGATTTCGAAGTCCGTCTCTGCTTCAAGCGGGATGGCGACCACTGCAGGCTGCATATGGTCCTGTGGGGTGAGTACTTCATAAGCGACACGCAGGGAGGCGGTAAGGAGCTCTTTCAGGTAAAAAAAGACAAGGGCGCTAATCTGCCGGGACTTGTGAAAGGAATGCGGACTGTAAAAAAAGGTGAGCAGCCAAAGTACGATATTCCAGCCGGCAAACAGCAGGAGGGTGGCGAACCCATCATTCGGGATGCCAGGGTAGATGGCTTGGGTGAACCAGGTCATCAGTACAGCTACGAATAGGTTGATCAGTATAACCATGTTTTTTATGGGTTGAGTACAGCATTAATGTATTCCTGAGGGTTCAGTAATTGCTCAGCAGCCTGCTCCGAAAAGGAGATCAAAAAATCAGGATAAAAGCTGATGCCCAGCGTGCAAAGGGTCAGGAAAACCGAAGCAAGCAGCAGGCAGTAGTAACGGCGGAACAGCGTTGGGCTGTCGTATTGTGGTGGATTGCTTTTGGTGGCGGGGCCTGCAGACCAGAATACGGATACCCAGATTTTGCTCATGGAAAAAAGTGTCAACAGCCCCACGAGGAGAGATACCGCAACGATAACGTACGCTCCGGACTCCAGGCCTGCCTTCGCCAGTATAAACTTGCCCCAGAAACCCGAAAGGGGAGGAATGCCCGCCAGCGAAAAGGCAGAAATGGCAAACAGGACAGTGACGAAGGGGAATCGGTCATATACCCCTCCCAGTTTGCTTAATGCATAATGGCCATTGGTGATTTTGACGATTCCGCTGATCAAAAACAAGTTGGTTTTGACCAGAATATGGTGGATGATGTAAAAGATGGAACCGGCAATGGCCAGCGGGGTAAATAGTGCCAGCCCCATAATCATATATCCGATTTGGCTGACAATATGGAACGAGAGGATTTTTTTGAAATTGCGCTGCGCAATAGCCCCCAACACTCCAAAAAACATCGTCAGGCCAGCCAGGACGAGCAGTACCGAATGGGTAGTTGGCAAATCATGAGTGTAGAGCAGGGTGAAAAACCGGATTAATGCATATACTCCGACTTTGGTCAGCAATCCGGCCATCAGCCCCACCACCGATATTGGTGGCGTGGGGTAGGAGGCAGGCAACCAGGAGAAAAACGGGAACAGGGCCGCCTTGATTCCAAATCCGGTAAGAAAAAATACGGCAGAGACCGTAATCAGCTCCGGATTGGGGTGCTGGGCAATCGCTACCGACAGATCAGCCATATTCAGGGTGCCGGTTAATTTGTATAGTATAGCCGAACCGGTGAGCAGAAAACCCGAGGAGATGAAGCTCAGGGTGACATATTTAACTGCCCCCTCCAGCTGCTTTTTGCTGTTGCCCAAAACGATGAGCACGAAAGAAGCCACCAGCATGACTTCAAACCAGACGTAGAGGTTGAAAATGTCGCCCGTCAGAAAGGAGCCGCAAACGCCAAACATCATCACGAGCAAAACCGGGTAAAAGCCTTTCTTTTTGCGTGCTGCTGATATGTCCTGAATAGAGTACAGAATGATAGCAAAGGCGATGACGGCAGAAATGAGCACCATTCCCGAGGCCAGCAGGTCTGCAACCAGAGTGATGCCAAACGGTGCCGGCCAGTTGCCGATCTGTATGACCTGAATACCGTTTTGGTTCACTTCCATAAACAGGCTTGCCGCCGCTGCCAGGTACAGAAACCCGGCGACGACCGCAATAGCGGCCTGAACCTTGACCCGCTGCCAGGATAAAATGCAGAAGATGAACGCCGCGAGCAGCACCCACAACGGGAAGAGCAGTAAGGTGGGAATCGTATCGGTCACTTTATTTTATCTGTTGTATTGAGTTCATCCAAATCTTCGGTCCCAACTTCCTCGTATACTTTTTTCAGCAGCACAATCACGAACAATTGCACGCCAATACTAATCACAATGGCTGTTAATGTCAGTGCCTGTGGCAAAGGGTCTGCAAGCTGGTCCACCGCTGCTTTTGCTTCGGAGAGCAGTGGGGGCGCATTCTTGGTTACCCCTCCCACGGTGAACAGGAAAAAGGTGGTGGCATAGCCAAACAGGATGACCCCGATGATCAGCTTGAAGAAGCTTTTCTGGAACATCAGAAACAAGCTCGCTGAAAACAAAACGCCAATAATCAGGGGTATAATCAGGTTCATAAGTTGTTATTCCTCAGTGAGTAAAAAAGTAATTTGCAGGACCACGCCAAAGACCACCAGCAAAACACCAAAGTCGAAAAAGATAGGCGTGCCGATTTTGCCCACCAGGGGCAATTCCTGGGTTACCCAGGCTGAAGTCAGGTAGGGCTCGCCCTTTAGTACAGCAAAAAAGCCACTAAGGAGGGCCATCAGCAAACCAAGTGCAGCCAGTATGGTGGGCTTTACCCTGAATACCTGCCTGGTCCGCTCGTACCCAAAGACCATAGCGTGCAGCATAAAGGGAATGGAGGCGATCAGCCCGGCTATAAATCCACCCCCTGGTTTATCGTGCCCCCTGAAAAACATATAGAGGGCAAAACTGATAAACAGGGGCGTCAGTGCGCGTAGCAGGGTCGCCAGAATGAGTGTTTTCATGCTTTTTTGTTATTGGGTTTGAATTTTAGCAGTGCAATGATGCCAATCATAGTAACTGTAAGCACGGTAATCTCCCCAAGGGTGTCAAGAGCACGAAAATCCACCAGGATGACATTCACGGCATTTTGGCCTTTGCCCTTGGGGATGCTTTGTTCCAAAAAATAGGCTTGTGAGCCTGTATCCTTTTCCTGTAGCAGCATCACATAGGCCGTCACTGCCATCATTGCCCCAAACAAGATCGCCACAGGCAGGTATTTCAACCGGGCAATAGAGGTTTTGAGGGTATAGGAAGGCAGGCGGTGGATAATCAGAATGAGCAGTATCAGGGTCAGGGTTTCAGCCAGGAACTGCGTGATGGCTACATCCGGTGCGCTGAACAGGGTATACGCCAGCGCAATACTATATCCAATAATGCCAAAGGTTGCAGTCACAATCAGCCTTGACCTGACCCGGAAGAGAAAGCCGGTGGCCAGAACGATCAGGGCTAAAATGACAAGCTCGTAAATCTGTAAGCCCTCCAGCAGCGGTGCCGTTGAAAAAGACTGGAAAACCTGGCCATGAGCCATTGCGGCCAAAAGCAGCATGGAAAAGGTGATGATAACGGTGGCTATATATCTTCTTAGGTAGCCATTTTGAATCTTCCCGGTTATGTACTGCGCAACGAACTCACTGCCGGCAATGAGCTGATCGTACAAAAAATCGGCGGAAGCCCAGGGCGGTTTTTGGGCCCGCCTGAGCCACTTGCGGAGGAAGTACAAACCTACACCGGTGAGCAAAGTGGCTAAGCTCAGGAGGAACACGAAGTTGAACCCATGCCACAGTTTTAGTTTCATAGTGGGGGCGAAATCCTGGATGCTGGCAGCCGACCATTTTAGCAGGGGCGCTATAGTCCATCCGGGGGCAATGCCCGTCAGCAGGCTTACGACAGCCAATAACAGGGGGGGAAGGGTAAGCAGCAGCTGCCCCTCCCGTATGGGCTGATCCCTGAGTTTGCCGGTTTTGAAAAATGCGTTATACAGGATGTCTACGCTCACTGCCGTAAAGAGCGCCCCGGCCAGAAACAACAGCGCCAGGTAAACGATCGCAAAAGGATCGGCGGCATGGTAGAGCGCATCGTACAAAAGTTCTTTTCCTACAAAACCCAGCAGAGGCAGCACGCCGGCCATTGATGCCAGGGCAAGGGCTACAGTTGTTGCTGTAAGTGGCATCTTCCGGCTCAGGTCTGATAGCTGGGAAATGCGCCTCGTTCCGGTTTGATGGTCGATGTTGCCGGCGGTCATGAACAGGGCACATTTGTACAGGGCGTGTGCCAGGACATACACCATCGCGGCATTAACTGCTGCTTCCCCACCCAGGCCAATCATCATAAACAGGATACCCAGGGCGCTGACGGTTGTGTAAGCGAGGATACGCTTGAGGTCATCCTCCTGAAAAGCTTTCAGGGCGCCCCAGGTCATGGTCAGCGCCCCGGCAGCGCCGAGCAGATGGTGCCAGAGTGCGGCTTCCTGAAATAAAGGATTGAGCCGGAAAATGAGGTAGACGCCGGCTTTGACCATCGTTGCAGAGTGCAGGTAGGCACTTACCGGGGTGGGCGCAGCCATGGCATTGGGCAACCAGAAATGGAAAGGGAATTGTGCGGATTTTGTGAGGGCGCCCAGTCCGATGAGGATAATGGCCGCAGATTGCAATCCACTATCAGCCACTACTTCAGACTGGGATAGTATTTCCGTCAGGTTGTACCCACTGCCGGTGGCGATTTCCAAAAGGATAAATCCCGCCATCAGGGCCAGCCCTCCACCAGCTGTAATTAGGAGTGCCTGCCTTGCGGACCGCCTTGAGTCTTCATCTTTATGTTTGAAGCCAATGAGCAGGAAGGAGCTGAGGCTGGTGAGTTCCCAAAATACAAACAGGCTGATCAGGTTGGCCGAGAGGACGAGGCCGAGCATGGAGCCTGAGAATAACAGCAGGTAACCTGCAAACCGGTTGATTTGAGGGCTGTCTTCCATATACCGGTGTGCGTATAAAAAGATCAGCAACCCAAAGACGGTGACCAGGAGCGCAAAAAACAGGCTAAGCCCGTCCACAAGGAAAGCCAGTTGAATACTGAGGGTGTCCACCCACTTTACTTGCTGTACGATGGTTGCTCCGTCAAGTACTGTTCCCGTCAGGGAGCCAAAGTAGGCGATGATTGTGAGAAAAAGCAGTGAGATGGCAGGCAGCAGGATACTTCGGTGCCTGTCATAAAATAAAGCAGACAAGAAGCCAGCCATGAATACCGCCAGGATGCAAAATAGAATCGTCATATAGTTTGGTATGCATAACTATAGCGCATACCATGGGGCAGATGTTCTAATCTGAGCCTTGTTAATAAGAACGGAGGGGCTTTTTGGAGGCCAACGCTGGCCAATCCACGCTGGGCGCCTTATGCTATCGGGGCGGCAACGGTACTTTCGACAAAGTACATTTCGACCTCACCGATCCCTTTAGCCGGTACTTTTCCACGTGGCGTGCAGGAAAACGTATCGCCAATCCGGTCGTAGGTCGCCTGAGAGATATTGACCCTTCCGGCTTTGCCTTTGGATTCCAGGCGGGCGGCCAGGTTGACGGTATCCCCCCATATATCGTAGGCGAATTTTCGGGCACCTACCACGCCTGCCACTACCGGGCCGGTATGCAGTCCGATGCGTGCACCGGAAAAAGGCAGGTCTTTTTGTTGCTCCAGCCAATCCTGCATGGCCAGGGCTGCCTTTACTGCACGATGGGCGTCATCCGGATTCGATTCCGGTACGCCGGCGGCGGCCATGTAAGCATCACCGATGGTTTTGATTTTTTCGATACCGTGCGCCTCCGCTATTTCATCGAAGGCTTTGAAGCAGCGGTCGAGAGCTTCCACCAATTCGGCAGGGGTAAGGTCCTTGGAAATCCGGCTAAAGTCTTTAAAGTCGGAAAAGAGTACTGTGGCCTCGTCATAGTGCCGGGCCGTGGCCTGCCCATCGGTTTTGAGTTCCTGAGCGACGGATGCCGGGAGGATGTTCAGCAAAAGTTCCTCTGAGCGCTTGCGCTCGGTATCGATGATACGGTTTTTCCGGCGGGAGTTCAGGTACAGCCAGGTCAGAATAAGGGCGATGAGGATAATAGCGCCGGCTACAATGCGGCTGCGGTTGCGCTGTGTACGCTGAAGCTGTAGCTGGGCTTCCTGAGCCTGCAGCTGTTGTTCCTGCCGGATGACCATAATGGAATCTTCCAGGCGGGCCAGGGAGATAGAGTCGATGGTCTGTTGCTGCCGGGCGAGCAGCAGCTCCTGCCGGGCTTGTTCATCGGTAAGGGTCTGCACTTCTTTTTCAAAAGCTTCCCGTTCCTTTTTGAGGGAGAGTATGGAATCGCCCACGGCGCGCATGACATCGAGCCTGCGCTGCTTAAGTTGCTCCAGGGTGGGGCGCTGTTCTGCCACCCCGCCGGGCTGAATGGGCATCTGTGGCTTATTGTTCAGCCGGCGGACCAACTGCCGATATTGGAATTGCAAGGTGTCATTCGGTGATTTTTCCAGAAGCTGCTCCGCTGCCTTCATGGCCCTTTTGACCTTCATTTTGTTCCGCCAGTTGAGAGAGCTGGCCGTCTGTTTGCCAAAAAATGCCTCAGCCTGAAGCAGCCGGGCTTCGGTCTGAATAGTCAGATCATTTGCTTGACGGCCACTGTGAAAGGCCTGCTCCGCAACCTGCGCCGCATCCTCGTAGCGTTCGCGCCCGAGTAATTCCCGTGATAAATCCAGTTGAGCGTTCCCCTGGCCGTTGACAGCCGATGAAAAAAGCGCCAATAGTCCTGCAGTTAGGAGTATCATTCTCATAATAAGGTACTTTTTTGCCAAGGGTGGAATCGGCAGAAATCAAATATAAGGTTTCTGTCCGACTTACGCATATTCTGATGCACAATGTCTTGCCCCATGAATATGGGGTTTAGATTTCGTGGCAGGGGGGCTATATTTGTAATCGTTAGAATTAGTCAGAATTTGCAAACTATCACCTGGTTATAAATCTTCCTTCCTTTATAAACAAGAAGCGTGTTTAAATGGGGGCTTCCCTTGATCCTCTCTGGGAAGCCCTTTATTTTGGAAGGGAAACTAATCCTCAGTGCCCGTTTTCTTGGGCATTGGACCCAAAAAAGTTTCGAAGGGCTTTCAGCGCAGGTTGGAAGCCCTTTTTTTTGGGATATTACGGGCGTAAAGACGGAGGGATTTGATGATTTTTGTTAAATTTGAATCTGGCTCAAAACAAATTGTTAGTTCATGAATATGCCCGCCGCTCAGGATGCGCTCAAAAAATATTTTGGTTACGATACGTTCCGCCCCATGCAGGCCGATATCATTGAGCAGGTGTATGCCGGCAAAGACAGCCTGGTGCTAATGCCCACGGGCGGGGGCAAGTCCATTTGCTATCAGGTGCCTGCGGTGACACTCCCAGGGACCGCCGTAGTGGTCTCCCCCCTCATCTCTCTAATGAAAGATCAGGTGGAAGCGCTGCGGGCTAATGGGGTGCAGGCGGCTTTTCTCAACAGTTCACTCGGCGAAGCGGATCAGCGGGCCGTGGAGGATCAGTTTTTTAACGGTGAACTACAGCTGCTTTACGTTTCTCCGGAAAAGCTGACTTCCCGGGATTTTCTGCCGCTGCTGAAACGGGCGAAAGTGAGCCTGTTTGCCATTGATGAGGCACACTGTATCTCTTCCTGGGGGCATGACTTCCGGCCGGAGTATACCCGCATGAAGTTCCTCAAACAGGAGTTTCGGGACACGCCCATACTTGCACTGACCGCAACCGCTGATAAACTGACCCGGAAAGACATTCTTCGGCAGCTCAATTTGCCAGACCCGCAGGTGTTTATTTCATCTTTTGACCGCCCCAATCTCAGCCTCGAGGTCCGCCCCGGGCAGCGCCGCCGGGAGCAAATCCTGCGGTTTATCGGCAAACGCCCGAATGAGTCTGGCATCATCTACTGCCTTAGCCGAAAGGGTACCGAGCAACTGGCGGAAAAACTGCAGGATGCCGGCATTACGGCTGATTATTACCACGCGGGCCTTTCTCCCGAGGAGCGGGATGCGGTGCAGGAGGCATTCATTAACGACAACACACCGGTCATTTGCGCTACGGTGGCCTTTGGTATGGGCATCGATAAGTCGAATGTGCGCTGGGTCATCCACTACAACCTGCCTAAGAATATCGAAAGTTACTATCAGGAGATCGGGCGGGCCGGGCGCGATGGCGCAAAGTCGGATACCGTGCTTTTCTACAGCTACAACGATGTCGCTCTGATGGAGGACATCCTCAGGCAAAACGACAGCGATCAGGTGGATATCAAACTGGCGAAGCTGGACCGTATGCGGCAATTTGCGGAAGCGGTAGGCTGCCGGCGGCGTATCCTGCTCAGCTACTTTGGGGAGGAAACCACGGAGGACTGTGGGAACTGCGATATCTGCCGGAACCCGCCAAAGACCATAGATGGAACGGAGATTGCCCAAAAGGCACTGTCTGCAATCTACCGGTTGCGGCAACAGGTGGGCATGACCCTGGCGATTGACGTGCTACGCGGCAGCGGGAAGAAGGAAATCTTTGAACGCGGCTACCAAAACATCAAAACTTACGGTGCCGGCCGTGATATCCCCTTTCTGGAATGGCAGCACTACATGTTGCAATTGCTGAATTATGGCTACATCGAGATTGCACACGATGAGCATGGCGTGCTGAAACTGACTCCGGCGAGCAAACGGGTGCTCTTCGAAGGAGAAAAAGTGCCATTGGTGCGTTTCGCTACGGTTAAAGAACGGCAGGAGGCCGAGAAAGCTCAGGCTAAAACCAAAGCCACCGAGCGGCAGGGGGTACGGGATGAGCTGTTTGAGCAACTCCGCCAACTCCGGCGTCAGCTGGCTCAGGAGCGGGGCGTGCCGCCTTACATCATTTTCAGTGATAAAACACTGGAGGAAATGGCTGCCGTGCGGCCTATGACGGATGATGAAATGAAGCGCATCAGCGGGGTGGGGGAGCGCAAACTGCACCTCTACGGCAACTACTTTATTGATGCCATCATTGAGCATGTGGGGCCGGCGGCGAGCCGTGGCAAGTCCTCTACCTATCAAATCACCCACGATATGTACCAACGGGGGCTAAGCGTATCCGAAATTGCACAGAAACGGCAATTGACCGAAACGACGGTCTATTCCCATCTGGCCATCCTATTTGAGAAAGGGCAGGACATTAACCTGCACGAACTCGTGACGCCCTCAGAGGTCGATCAGGTGGTGAAATCTTTGCGGTACCTTCAGGAGCCTTATAAACTGAAGGATGTCTTTGAGTATTTGGACGAACAAATCCCTTATCATAAAATCCGGCTGGCGCTTGCCTACGCAAAGCGGGAGGCTTAGTCTCTAATAATTGCTGAAATCTTGTTTGGATAATCAGTGATAATCCCGTCCACGCCCAGGCCAATCAGCGCTTTCATGGCGGTGGTGTCGTTGACGGTCCACGGGATGATGGTCATGCCGAGATCGTGTACGGTATCCACCACGTTGCCGGTCACCATTTTGTAATAGGGGCTGTAGATGTCCGGGGTGTAGCCCAGGGCATCGAGGTTGACCTGAACACCGTTGGGGTTTTCAACCAGCAGGGCTGTGGTGACGGCAGGGTCAAGCCGGTGCAGTTCCTGTAGGGGGCGGACATCGAAAGACTGTACACAGGTTTGGTTTTTAATGCCCAGGTCTTCTATCTCCTGCAAAACGAGGCGGGCAAAGGTCAGCGGGCGGGGCGCTTTGACGTTATCGTAAGCCAGGTCGTGCTTGATTTCGATGTTGTAGCGGGGCTTGGGGCGGTTGTGCTCAGCACAGTAAGCATTGACGGCTTGTACCACCTCGCTAAGCAAGGGCTTGTGCACCGGCATGGGCGTTTGCTCCGGAAAGCGTTCGTTCCCGCGGGTGCCGCAATCGTAAGTCTTGATCTGAGCGTAGGGCATTTGAAAGAGCAGCAGCTCCTCTTCCTCCGCTTCCGTTACGGGCCGCCCGTCCGGATGGCTGCAGATGTGGTGAGACATCCAAGGCTCGTGGCTGACCACCAGCAGGCTGTCCTGACTTACCGCAAGGTCGAGCTCCAGCGTTTTCACCTGAGGAAATTCCAGTGCTTTGAGGAAGGCGGGCACCGTATTTTCCGGCAACAGCCCGCGGGCGCCCCGGTGGCCCTGCCAGTCGAAATCAGCAGCTTGTTCGGCATTCATGTCTTGTTGAGTTGAAGGCGCTGAGCAGGCTGAAAGCCCGAGCAGCAGCAGGAGGAAATAAAATTGGCGCATAATTTTGGCTTTGGGGTAAAGGTACGGAATTGGGAAATTGTCTTTTCCCGGAAAAACGTATTTTCACCATCAAAAATGCGAATCTTCCTTTTGCTGCTTGTGCTTTTGTGCCCCTTACTGCTATTGGCACAGGCTTCCATTCCCCGCCTTTCCCAAATAGATGTACAGCATTACACCTTTCAGCTGGAGCTGAGTGATGCGCACGACACCATTCAGGGCAGTGCCTTGATTGATATCCGGTTTTTGCAGGCATTGGATACCCTGGTGCTGGACCTGGTAGCAGCAGAAGCCGGGCAGGGGGGCATGCAGGTCCTGGAAGTGAAGGAAGGGGGCGAGCCTTTGAACTACCGGCATGAAGGGGCTCAGTTGCACATTGCGCTAGGCAGCCCAACAGCGGCAGGTTCTGCCCGGCAATTTGCTATTCAGTACAAAGGCGTTCCGGCTGACGGGCTTATCATCGCCCAAAATAAGTACGGCGACCGGACCTTTTTTGGCGACAACTGGCCGAATCGCGCCCATCATTACCTGCCTTGTGTGGACCACCCTTCGGATAAGGCGACGGTGGCTTTTATGATTATCGCGCCGGACCATTATCAGGTGGTGGGTTCTGGTTTGCAGTTGGAAGAGCTTAATCTTGACCATGAAACCAAGCTTACTTTCTGGCGGATGGACACGCCCATTCCTACTAAAGTGGCGGTCTTTGGAGCGGCGCAGTTTGCGGTGAGCCGGGCCGGTGAAGTGGCCGGTATACCCGTTAGCAGCTGGGTCTATCCCGAAAACCGGACGGAAGGCTATCAGGATTACGCACAGGCGACGGAGGTTTTGCAGTTTTTTATCGACTCCATCGGGCCTTATTCTTACCCAAAACTGGCCAATGTACAGTCCAAAACCCGCTACGGAGGGATGGAAAATGCCAGTAATATATTCTACTTTGAAAATTCCGTGACCGGTGGGCAGGATCATGAAGACCTCATCGCCCACGAAGTGGCTCATCAGTGGTTTGGCAACAGCGTGACGGAAGGCAACTGGCACCACATCTGGCTGAGCGAAGGCTTTGCGACCTACGGCGCTAACCTTTATATTGAGCACAAGTACGGCCGGGATGCCATGGCTAAGCGGCTGCTTACCGAGCGTCAGCAAGTCCTGCAGTTTGCCCGCCAGTCCAATCGCCCCATCATTGATACCCTCATCACCAACTGGAACCGGCTGCTGAATGCCAATGCTTATCAGAAAGGCAACTGGGTGCTGCACATGCTGCGGCATAAGGTGGGCGAACGAGCATTCTGGTCGGGCCTGCGCGCCTACTACAAAGCCTACCAAAATGGCAATGCTTTGACCCGGGATTTCCAGGAAGTGATGGAAATCGCCAGCGGGCAGGATTTGAGCGGTTTCTTTTACCAGTGGCTTTATCAGCCCGGCGTGCCGGAAATTGGGGTGAGCTGGTCGTGGAGCAAAAAGGAAGGTTTGCAACTGGATATCGGTCAATTGCGCAGCGATGCGACCTATACTTTCCCCCTTGATATTGCGGCGGAAGCCCCCGATGGTACCCGTGAAACCTGGACGGTAAATATTGATCAGGAACAGCAAACGGTGACCCTGCCCTGTGACTTTGAGCCCCAACGGCTATGGCTGGACCCGGATACCTGGCTGCTTTTTAGCGCTGAACTGAAGCAGATGAAAAATTAATTTGCATTTTTGTGCCTCCAAAACGGGAACCATGAAGAAAACGGCCATTTTACTGATTCACTGCCCGGACCAAACCGGTCTTGTCGCGGCAGTCACCGACTTTCTGCACCGCAACAACGGGAACGTCATCTCTCTGGACCAGCACGTTGACCGGCAGGCGGGGCGCTTCTTTATGCGGGTAGAGTGGGAGCTGGAGGGTTTTAATATCCCTGCCGAAAAAATCGATGAGTATTTTGGTACGCTGATAGGGCAAAAATACCAGATGGAATGGCAGGTGCACCTGAGCGCGCGCAAACCGCGAATGGCGATTTTTGTTTCCAAAATGTCGCACTGTCTGTATGACATCCTGCAGCGCTGCATGAGCGGGGAGTGGGAAGTGGAAATCCCGGTTATCGTCAGCAACCATGAGAACCTGCGCTACATTGCAGAGCGTTTTGAAATTCCCTTTGAGATTTTTCCCATCACTAAAGCCAACAAGGCAGAGCAGGAGCAGCGGGAGATTGAGCTGATGCATAAGCTGGATATAGACTTTATTGTCCTGGCCCGCTACATGCAAATTTTGTCCGACGACTTTGTGGCTGCTTTCCCGAATCAGGTTATTAATATCCACCATTCCTTCCTTCCTGCTTTCAAGGGTGCGAAGCCTTATCACTCTGCCTTCAACCGGGGCGTAAAGGTGATTGGGGCAACGAGCCATTACGTCACCGCTGATCTGGATGAAGGGCCTATTATAGAGCAGGATGTCCGCCGAATTTCTCATAAGGATACCATTCAGGACCTCATCCGTATTGGTAAGGACCTGGAAAAAGTCGTCCTGGCCCGGGCCATCTGGCTGGAGATTCAGCATAAGATTTTGCCTTACCAAAATAAGACGATTGTGTTTGATTAAAGGGTTGATCTTACTGATGCCGCTAATCCTGGCAAAACGGTGCCGTCCCACAAGCATGCCCCGCTCTTATGCCCTTGCTCGAAATCCGTGGAAATCTGCGCAAATCCGTCCAATCCGTGTTACAACCCGCCACGTACGATGATAGTACACTGATGACACTGATCTGCTCAACGAGACCCGCCCCCCTGGAGGGCCATCCCGGGAATTAGTCCAATCTGTGTAAGCAGTGCAAATCATGTTTACCTGCCCTCCAAACAAATCAGTGACGCCCAGATCCAATAATCCCATCACAATCAATCCCGCCCTTGTGAATGGAAGACAAATACCGTATTTTCATCTTTTAATTAATTCAACCCCGAATATGATAACAGGAAAGTACTTTCTCGTTCTG
Source organism: Phaeodactylibacter xiamenensis (assembly GCF_000759025.1). Taxonomy (GTDB): domain Bacteria; phylum Bacteroidota; class Bacteroidia; order Chitinophagales; family Saprospiraceae; genus Phaeodactylibacter; species Phaeodactylibacter xiamenensis. The sequence continues at coordinate 50,457 of NZ_JPOS01000077.1, forward strand.
GCACTGAGCTTATGCAGTATCTGCATTGGCGCTCAAAACCAGCCTCCTCAGCTCATTATACAATCTGTAGACCTCAACCAGGAAACACAGACTTTGACCATTACCTACGATTTGGCAGATGCTGAAGACACCGAGCTCGAAGTCTTCCTTCGCGCCGCTCCTTCTGGCAGCTCTAACTTCAGTATCCATGCGGAGAATGTGTCTGGTGCTATTGGTTTTCCGGTTGCTCCGGGTGAGGGCTTGCAGATGACCTGGAATTACGCAGGTGAAATCGGCAACAGCGATACGTATGACTTTAAAATCATTGCTGATGATGGCTACGACGTCCCTATTCAAGACCTGGTTGCGCAGGTAGACAGCCAATTTTTGCGAACCCGCATGGAGCATATCGCTGGCATCCGGCACTACATTACGAATCCAGATAATCTGAACCGCTGCCGCGATACCCTGGAGCAGGCTTTTCTGGATTATGGATTGGAGACCTTCCGGCAAAACTTCCCCAATCTGGGCACCACCGGCCAGAATATCATTGGCGACCATTGGGGCCAAACGCAGAGCAGCAACGTCATTATCATCGACGGGCACTATGATACCGTCAGCGATTCTCCGGGAGCTGACGACAATGGTACTGCTACGGTAGGTGTACTCGAAGCTGCCCGTATTCTCTCGCCTTATCACTTCCGTAAAAGCCTGCGGTTTATTGGTTTTGACTTTGAGGAAACCGGACTGGATGGCAGTATGTATTATGTGGAGCACCTGTCCGGGAACGAAGCCATCGAAGGCGTACTCAATATGGAAATGATCGGCTACTACAGCGATGTACCTGACAGCCAGGATTTTCCGCCTGGTTTTGAGCTGGTCTTTCCGGAAGCGGCAGCCGAAGTACAGTCTGATGCCAACCGGGGCAATTTTCTAATCAATGTGGGGCCAGTTTTTGGGAATGCCTTGTATAATGCCTTCAACACAGCAGCAGCAACTTATGTACCGGAGCTACGGGTGATTGGGCTGAGTGTTGTTAATCCACTGCTTGTGCCTGACCTGCTGCGCAGTGATCATGGTTCTTTCTGGGAAGCCAACATCCCTGCACTCATGCTTACCGATGGTGCAGATTTCCGCAACCCGCATTACCACGAGCCTTCAGACACGATTGGCACCCTCGACTTCACCTTTATGGCAAATGCAGTGAAAGCCGTCATTGCTACCGCTGCTATGATGGCGGAACCCATGCATAGTGGTGAAGCCATTGCCAGTAATGTTATAATTACGGATGCAGAGCACCTGCATGAACTCCCGTGCAGTTATTTCCTTTCGCCCAATCCGGCGCAGGAGGAATTCACCATCCGCTTCGGTGATTGCCAGCCCATGCAGCTTGAACTGCGTTTGTATAATGTGAAAGGGCAACCAGTATGGAGTGGGCAGCATGATCCCACTATGGGCAGCCTCCGTATACCTGTAGGCAATTTTCCCACAGGCGTTTACTGGCTGCAGCTCGGTGACGGGCACCACTTTAGTGCGCAGCGGGTGGTGGTCCGGTAAGGATAATTTAAGTTAGGGTAGGCTTTACCAGCATGCCCTAACTTTAAGCGGTAACAAATTAGGCGGTTCTGGGAAAGACCCGCCTAATCTATTAACAACAGTTAGGGTAGGCTTTTCCAGCATGCCCTAACTTTAAACGGTACAAATTAGGCGGTTCCGGGAAAGCCCCGCCTAATCTTAAACAACAGTTAGGGTAGGCTTTTCCAGCATGCCCTAACTTTAAACGGTACAAATTAGGCGGTTCTGGGAAAGACCCGCCTAATCTATTAACAACAGTTAGGGTAGGCTTTACCAGCATGCCCTAACTTTAAGCGGTAACAAATTAGGCGGTTCTGGGAAAGACCCGCCTAATCTATTAACAACAGTTAGGGTAGGCTTTACCCTGTCCGCTATAGCTAAGCGAAAGCGGGCCAGCATGCCCTAACTTTAAGCGGTACAAATTAGGCGGTTCCGGGAAAGCCCCGCCTAATTTTAAACAACAGTTAGGGTAGGCTTTTCCAGCATGCCCTAACTTTAAACGGTACAAATCAGGCGGTTCCGGGAAAGCCCCGCCTAATCTTAAACAACAGTTAGGGTAGGCTTTTCCAGCATGCCCTAACTTTAAACGGTACAAATTAGGCGGTTCCGGGAAAGCCCCGCCTAATCTATTAACAACAGTTAGGGTAGGCTTTTCCAGCATGCCCTAACTTTAAACGGTACAAATTAGGCGGTTCTGGGAAAGACCCGCCTAATCTATTAATAACAGTTAGGGTAGGCTTTACCAGCATGCCCTAACTTTAAGCGGTAACAAATTAGGCGGTTCTGGGAAAGACCCGCCTAATCTTAAACAATAATCAGGCGGTTCCGGGCATACCATCGCTGAGTTGATAGCTACGGCAGCCGATGAGAAGCCCCACCTAATCCATGCTAATCAAAAAAGGTGTCATACCCCTCCTTCCTGCTGCCGCCCTGCTTCCGCTGCTCCGGCTCCGCCATAGGCGAATCGAGGTTTAGCGTATCAGAGCTGGAAGAATCGCCGTCCATCAGCATCAGGGTGCTTTCCTTTTCCCATTGTTCGAGCATTTTCAGTCCTTCATCTTCGAAGATGCCCTGCTGCAGGTCGATGGAGTTCATGACGTTGGAAGACATTTCCATGAAGCGCTCCATTTCGCCCACCTTATTGGCCACATCGTCGGTGATAGCCTCCATGGCTGCATCAAACATAGCCCGCTTGTCCGGATCGCCCGACATGACGCTCATGGCCGATTTCATAGCGGAGTGGGAAGTACGGATGGCCTTGCGCTCCTGCTCTTTGAGCTGCACCTGATCTTTGGTATCCTCCAGCAGGATTTCAGAATTCTGGTGCATCTTTTTCAGGATGCGGAACATCACATCCATACGGTTAAGGAGGGACGTATACTTTTCATTGCTGTCCCTCAAACGGGCTGCTTTTCGGGTCGCCAGGACGACCTGACTGTCCATGCCTTTCTCTTTTGCAGCACTTGCCATTTTCATCTGCTCCTCGATGGTGCGGGTATTCTCCTCCACCAGGGTTTGCAGTTTACGCATTTGGCCCCGGAGGATGCCGATCTGCTTGCGCATCTTAACCAGGTTGTTGGATAGGTCCTCCACATAGCTCTTCAAAATGCCGATGGGGTCAACCTGTACAAAAATGCCGGTGACTTTGCGCATCACGCTTTTGTACATGTACCAGATGAGGTTGCGCATGCGGGGGTCCAGGACCATGTAGACCACCGCTGCCAGCACGGCCAGCAGAATAGCCAGGTAAAGCGTATTTTGGACCAGTGCCAGAATAGCAGCCATATTGACGGCCAGCAAGTAACCGCCGCCCAGGATCAGGGCACCCAGGAAAATCGCACCGGTTACGCCTTCCGGACGCTTCCAGAAGGACTTCTGCTTGAATTCAGATTGATCAAAATTTGGCGATGATGTTGCCATAGTTATATCGGTATGGTTTTGTCAAAAAATTAAAGGTACGACTCCATGCTTTCAATGTCCTTCTGTATCTCATTGGAAATACTCTGAAGGGCATGCTGGAAAGCATCTTTGGTAGAAAGCAATTTGTCCTTGGCAGCCTGAATGTCCTCATCGGCAGAAGCAATGGTCTGCTCTCCCTGTTTGATTTTGGCTTCCAGGCTCTTGATTTTGTTTTCCAGCTCCTCAATTTTGCCCTGAAAATCCGCCACCTGCTTCTTCATTTTCTCCACCTCCTGCATCTTGGCTTTGACGCGCTGCTCCATTTGGCGTTTGAGCGACTCCTCAAAGTGCTCATTTTCATTGTCCAGTACCTTTTTATAGTGCAGGGCCGTTTTCAGGAGTTTTTCCTTGGTCAGTCCCATCGTGGAGGCCGTTGCGTAGGCGGAACGGAAAGCCGTTGGCTCATCCATGTCCATTTCGCGTAGCCGGGCTAGTGCCTGTTTGAACTCAATATAATCGAAGCCTGGAAGGTTTTCATTAGCCAAAGCGCGGGTCAGCGCGCTTACACTTCTTTCATCCAGCCCGTGGTGATCGCCAAAAAGCGATTTCAGGTCTTTTTGCATTTAGTCGAAAGTTTTTTACTGTTGCTACAAATTAAAAGAAATTGCCGGAAAACCACAGTATATTTTCGATGATCCCGGATGGAAGTTCGATATAACAATTTTTTTCCGATTTTTTTGAACGCCCGTACAGAAGGCGTGTATTCCATACTAAACACAGGCACGGAATGCCCGATCAGAAGCAATCTAAGGCTATACCCACCGATGAACAGCTGATGCAACGTATACAGCAGGGGCAGGAGTCTGCCTTCAACGCCCTGTACGACCGCTACAGTCAGCGCATGTACCGGTACTTTTACCGCATGCTGGGGCAATCGGCAGAAATGGCGCACGATTTCATACAGGAGCTTTTTCTCAAAATTATTGAACAGCCGGAGGCTTTCGACACCGGGCGCCGGTTTTCTACCTGGTTCTATGCCGTGGCTGGCAACCTGGTTAAGAATGAGTACCGCAGAAAAGCTAAACAGCCACTGCAAGCCTCCCTGCACGATGCCAATCATACGCCAGTTTCCATGGCAGTACTGCCAGATCTTGACGCGGAGGTGCGCAAAACCTATATTGAGAAAGCCGTGCAGTCCCTGCGCCCCCACCATCGGGAGTGTTTTTTGCTGCGCTACCAGGAAGGTTTGACGGTGCAGGAAATTAGCGAAATTATGGATTGCCCGCCCGGCACCGTCAAGTCACGCCTGCACTACAGTCTTAAAAAATTGAACGAACTGCTCAGCTGTGTGCTGGGCCCAAATGCATAGTTATGGAGCCATTGACCAACAATATCGAAGCCTTACTGGCTACAAAAGATTATGAGGAACTGACCAAGGCCGAGCGCGATCAGGTTGCCCAATCCTGCGGGCAACAGGAGTACGAACAGCTCCGTCAGGTCGTCCTTTCCGGTCAGTCACTGGCAGAGGTGCCCACTCCGCCGCCATCCCTCAAAGCCAACCTGATGAGGGCCTTCCGGCAAAAGCATCAGCGCCGCAACATACCGCTTCATACCATCACCCTGCCCTTCTGGCAAGCCGCAGCCATTGCCGCCTGTATGGTCCTCATGGGGCAGTTCGTCCGCTTTGGCCCGGTTTACGCTCAAACCCCAGCTATAGTCTGGGAAGCTAATGACTCTATATGGTTTAAAAAGGTAACGCAAATAGTAGCCGATACCGCACTGGCGGTATTTACGGCTGATGATCAGCTGAAGGCGCCTAAAGAAGGCGAGACCAATATTGCCGCTACCGCTACGGCTCAGTTGCCAACCGAAAAAATGCTGCCCCAGCCCGTTTCAGATACACCCGGTTGGGCCAGGCGGTCTGCGCTGGGCACCGTAGAGAATACCCCGCTTTTACTTATGATGCATTAGTGCGGGAGCAGGGTTTTTTGCTAAAGACTATTTTTCTTATGCCCTGATCAGCCAAGTTTATCTATTTTTAGGACAAAACTGAATCCATGCTCCGTTCATTTTTGATCCTAATTGCTACCAGTATGATTGTGGCCTCCTGCCAATCCGAAGGCTATCTGCCTCCACAGTACGATTCTTATGATGATTACCCGGTTTATACCGGTAATGACCTTGGGCTGACTTACACGCCTGAGTCGTCCGGCTTCCGATTGTGGTCGCCCGCTGCTCAGGCCGTACGCCTCCATTTTTACAGTCAGCCGCTGGGGGGAGATCCCACCCGTACCACCGAAATGGAGCCTGCAGAACAAGGCACCTGGACGGCCTCATTCAAGGAGGACCTCCTGGGTACCTTCTACGCTTACCAGGTCAAGGTAGAGGACAACTGGCGGGAGCCGGTGCCCGGCCCTTACACCAAAGCCGTAGGCACTAATGGCATGCGCGGGCAGGTGATTGACCTCAATGCCACCAATCCGGAAGGCTGGAGCGAGGACAAGCGGCCGCCTTTTGATGCTATCACCGATGCCGTAGTTTATGAACTGCACATCCGTGATGTATCCATCCACCCTGAATCGGGCATTACGAACAAAGGGAAGTTTCTCGGGCTGGCAGAGACCGGGACCACCACGCCGGATGGTACGCCCACTGGCCTGGACCATATCGCTGATCTCGGGGTTACCCATGTCCATATTCTCCCTGCTTTCGACTTCCGGTCTATTGATGAAAGCAAGCCGGAAGGAGAACGACGCTACAACTGGGGTTATGACCCTCAAAACTATAACGTGCCGGAAGGCAGCTATTCCATGGACCCTGCCGATGGGGCTTCCCGTATCCGGGAGTTCAAAACCATGGTACAAGCCCTCCATAATAAAGGCATAAGGGTGGTGCTGGATGTTGTCTACAACCACACCGGCTTCACGGAGAACTCCCTGTTCAACGAACTTGTGCCCGGCTATTACTACCGCCACAATGAAGACGGCAGCTTTTCCAATGCTTCCGGCTGTGGCAACGAAACCGCCTCCGAGCGGGCTATGGTACGGAAGTTCATCGTGGAAAGCGTAAAATACTGGGCAGAGGAATACCATATGGACGGCTTTCGGTTCGACCTCATGGCCATTCATGATATTGAAACGATGAACGAGGTTACGGAAGCCCTTGCCGATATCGACCCCAGCATCATCGTTTACGGCGAAGGCTGGACAGCCGGGGACAGCCCGCTTCCGGTGTCCCATCGGGCATTGAAAGCCAAAGTCGCTCAGATGCCGGATGTGGCCGCTTTCAGTGATGACATCCGGGACGGGCTAAAGGGCAGCGTTTTTGAACATGAAGAAAAAGGTTTTGTCAGCGGTAAGCCCGGACGGGAAGAAGACGTAAAGTTCGGCATCGTAGCCTCCACGGCCCACCCACAGGTGGATTATCAAAAAGTGGCCTATTCGGACAGCCCCTGGGCGGCTCACCCCACACAGACGATGACTTATGTCTCCTGTCACGACAACCACACCCTCTGGGACCGGCTGGCATTGTCCTGCCCTGATGACAGCGAGGAAGAACGCATCAAAATGCATAAGCTCGCCCTGGCTACGGTACTGACTTCCCAGGGGACGGCTTTTCTGCATGCGGGTACGGAATTTCTGCGTACTAAGGATGGCGTGGAAAACTCCTTCGAATCTCCGGACAGTATTAATCAGATGGATTGGCCGCGCAAAGCACAGTACGCCGGCGTCAACGGCTACGTCAAAGGGCTCATTGCGCTGCGTAAAGCCCATCCGGCATTCCGGATGCGGACCACGGCTGAAGTGAAGAAACATTTGGCCTTTCTGGATACAGGCGAAAGCAGTAATCTGATCGCCTATCAGATTGCCGACGGAGCTAATGGAGACGACTGGTCCAATATTGTTGTCGTCCTCAACGGCAATGAAGACTATCAGAGTGTCAACATCCCGGAAGGAGCCTGGACTATTGCCGTGGATGGCGGGCAGGTAAGCCCGGAAGGGCTCGGCACCATAGAAGGAGGTGTGCTGCAGATCCCGGGCAGAACCGCTATGGTGCTTTACCAGTAACCTTCTGATAACAAACAAAAAACAAGCGAACTATGCTGGACATGCAAAAGCGGTTGACGAACTTCTTCTATGTCAACCTCAGCCTTCCCGCTACCGCCATGGGCTTTGCTCTTTCGGTACAGATTTCTGCCCTGAGCTGGATTCTCAGCACTCAGTACCACCTGGAAATAGAGGACATTGGACTGGTTTGGGCTGCCGGCCCCATAGCGGGCATTATCGGACAGGTCCTCATCGGTGTAATCAGTGATAATGTGTGGTTTTTGAATGGGCGGCGGCGCCCTTTCATACTCATTGGCGGTGTACTGGCGGCGCTTATGCTTCTGGCGCTGCCTAATATCGGAGTCATTTCAGATGCAATGGGGGCGGAGTCTATTCTGGGCATTGCTATTATTGTAGCGCTAACCCTTGATCTGGCCATCAATGTGAGCTTTAATCCTACACGCTCCATCATTGCAGATGTTACCCCCGAGGGCAAAGAACGCACCAAAGGATACACCTGGATGCAGACCATTTCGGGTACATTCGGCGTACTGGCTTATGCGGTAGGTGCCATTTGGAACAACTTTGTACTCATTTATTTCGGAGCTGGCCTGGTGCTCGTCCTTTCGGTACTGCCCGTCTTTTTTATAGAAGAACCCCGGGTGCTTAAGAGTTCCGGAGCGGAAGAGGAAAACGAAACGAAACCAGGCTTTTCCCTTTCGGAAACGCTGAATGCCATACGGCCCCTTTGGGGATTCCTGGTCTATGCCATTTATGCCATGACTTTACGGATAATGGATATTGACCGGGAGCCGGGTTTTGTGGAGGGCTTCTGCCTGGCGCTTACTGCGGTGGTGATGATACAAGCCCTGCTCAAGAGTGAAACCGGGAAGCGTAAATCAGAGGCGGGGCTGATCGGTTTTCAGAAAGTACTGGCGGCTCATTCCTTCACCTGGATTGGGGTGCAGACCATGTTTGTCTACATGTTTTCCTACGTGCAGCACGATGTGTACGGCTTCAGGGCGGGCGATGTGATTCCTGAAGACATTAAAATCGAAATGGGCCGGGTGGTCTCAATTGCTTTCCTGGTCCTTAATGCGGTTGCTGCCATCCTGCCTGCAACCGTTCTGGAGCCAATGGCGGATAAATTTGGGCGCGTTAAAGTACACTTTGCCTGTATTGCTGTGATGGCGGTTGGGTACTTCAGCTTTTTGGTGCCGGGTATCAGCCCAACGCTCATTTATGTGCTGATGGGCGTGGCGGGCGTCGGCTGGGCAGCTACCGTGAGCCTGCCCTTTGCCATCATGTCGCAAAAAGTGGATCAGGCTAAAATGGGGCTTTACATGGGGCTGTTCAACCTGTCGGTAGTGTTGCCTCAGCTAGTTGCCAGTTTAGGTGTGGGGCAGCTGATTGGCAACGCCGAAAATAAGAGCATCACCTTCGTGGTATGTGGCGTGACGCTCGGTATTTCTGCCCTGGCCTGGCTTATGGTTAAGGAAGAACAGACCGGAGACGCAGCAGCGGTTGCGCCGGCAGGACATTAGAAAACAGGAAACCCGCATTTTTTCATAGCTGGTTTCCTGTTTCACCTACCACCGGTACAGTTTGGCATCCTTTGTAAACCGCTTACGCACATCCTGAATCGCTGCTTCAATCTCGGCTTCGGAGCGGTAAGTCCGCTGTACGCCTACTTTAGTCAGATTGCCTGCTTTTTCGGTATAGGGTTCGTACCCGGCATCGTAGATGTCGTCGATGAGTTGCTTTACATTATCCGGGTTGCCAAAGACCCCAACAATAATGACGTAAGACTGCTGCCCGGGAACAGGTGTAGGCTGTTCCGTATCTGTGCTTTCCGCTCTTTCGGAAGAGCTTTCCGCCTTGTTTTCTGATTCCGCCACAGCTTCGTTCTCTGACGGAGCCGCATTAGCTGATGCTTCGTCACCCGGCCGCACGTTCACTCTTGAAGTCGGCACAGGGTGCAGGGGTTGCTCCTGTGTCTGATCAGCACCAAAGAGCAGGAAATAGATGGCTACGCCAACCACGATTGTTGCCGCTCCAATAGCTGCAATCAGCCCATTGTTCGTGGCTTGTGCTTTTTTCGCCGATACGGGGCGTGCGGCTGTTTTTCCAGGCTGTTCCTTCACCGGTTGGGCCCGGTGGGACCGGGCTACCGGATAGAAGCTTACCGTGGGCAGCCCATAGGATTCCACATCGTAGTTATTCCCGTCAGGTAAGAATTGCAGATTGTTTTCATAGTCCCGGTACAAGCGCCCCACTTTGGGGAAGACGACAATTTCTCTTCGCCCAATCGCTTCTTTTACTTCATGGACGTAATCCTCAAGCGTCTTTGCAGCATCTGTAGCCGGCAGGCCGTAGCGGTCCTGAATCATGCTGCATAACAGGCCATCATCGCTCACCAAATTGGGATTGAAGGAAATGGTATTCCCCGGTGGGTGCAACTCCCCCTGCACCTGATCAATTACTGCAGGCTGATAGGCAGCCTCAAAGCTGCCCAGCCCTGGCAGGGCAACGGCCTTATTTTTGTAAAGAAGTAAACTGATATAACTACCTATATCCATTTCCATATCTGCTGCTTTTTGCTGTATTCCGGGCGGTTGTGCCGCCTCAGCTCTGCAAAGGTACGCCTTTAGGCATTAAAATGCTCACTTGACTAAGCTAATCAATTTTGGCCACTTTCCAATATATGCTACCTTTGGCAACCACAATTTAGGGTATTTGTTATACCTGCTGTGGTCAATCCTTCAAAACTTAACGCATTCATGTCGATCCGCGATATACTCCAGCAAAGAATTCTAGTCATTGACGGTGCTATGGGCACTATGATTCAGCAGTACCAACTTAAGGAAGCTGACTACCGTGGCCAGCGATTTGCAGACTGGCCCCGGGATATTCAGGGGAACAACGATATTTTGTCCATTACCCAGCCCCAAATCATAGAGGCGATCCACAAGGCTTACCTGGAAGCCGGAGCGGACATCATTGAAACCAATACTTTCAGCGGTACCCGTATTGCCCAGGCCGACTATGGTATGGAGGAATACGCCTACGAGATCAACCTCAAGGCGGCGCAGGCTGCCCGCAGGGCTGCCGATGAATTTACGGCTAAAAACCCGGAGCGCCCCCGGTTTGTCGCTGGTGCTATAGGGCCGACTAACCGCACGGCCTCGCTATCTCCTGATGTTAACGACCCCGGCTACCGGGCGGTTACCTTCGATGAGCTGCGGGACAATTACTACGAGCAGGCCAAAGGCCTTATGGATGGCGGAGCCGACCTCTTCCTCATCGAAACCGTTTTCGATACGCTCAATGCCAAAGCGGCTCTCTTTGCTATTGACTTGTTGCATGAGGAACGGGGCAGGGAACTGCCTGTCATGGTGTCGGGTACGATTACGGATGCCAGCGGAAGAACGCTATCAGGCCAAACTGCTGAGGCGTTCTGGATTTCCGTCAGCCACATGCCGCTGCTTAGTGTGGGGCTGAATTGTGCGTTGGGTGCACAGGAAATGCGCCCGCATATTGAGGCGCTTTCCGATATGGCCGATTGCTTCATTAGTGCTTATCCCAATGCCGGCCTGCCCAATGAATTTGGAGAATACGACCAGGAACCGGAAGAAATGAAAAAATACATCCGGGATTTTGCGGAGAGTGGCTTCGTCAATATCATTGGGGGGTGCTGTGGGACTACCCCTGAGCATATTCAGCTCATGGCTGAGGCTGTAGCCGGTTTACCTCCGCGCCAGGTCTCCCCATCTCCGGAATACACCCTGCTTAGCGGGCTGGAACCACTCATCATCCGCCCCGAGACCAACTTCGTTAATGTGGGAGAACGGACTAATGTCACCGGCTCCCGAAAGTTTGCACGCCTGATTAAATCCGGGGCGTATGACGAGGCTCTTTCCGTAGCCCAGCATCAGGTGGAAGGCGGAGCACAGATCATTGACGTGAATATGGATGAAGGGCTGCTGGATTCTGAAAAAGCAATGACGGATTTTCTCAACCTGGTCATGGCCGAACCTGATATTGCCAGGCTGCCCATTATGATCGACTCTTCCAAATTCTCCGTCATCGAAGCGGGGCTGAAGTGCGTTCAGGGCAAGTGCGTGGTCAATTCCATCTCCCTGAAGGAAGGGGAGGAGGCCTTTATCCAACAGGCGAAAACCGTTCGGCGCTATGGTGCCGCAACGGTCGTCATGGCTTTTGACGAAGAAGGGCAGGCCGACACCATCGAGCGCAAGGTGGCCATTTGCGAGCGGGCCTATAACATTCTCACCCAACAGGTAGGCTTCCGTCCACAAGACATCATCTTCGATCCTAATATATTCGCAGTAGCCACTGGTATAGAGGCGCATAACGAATACGCCATTAACTTCATCGAAGCCACCCGTCTGATCAAGAAGCGCTGCCCGGGCGCAAAGGTCAGCGGTGGAGTAAGTAATATCAGTTTTTCTTTCCGGGGCAACAACGTAGTCCGGGAAGCTATGCATGCTGCATTCCTTTACCACGCTATCAAAGCGGGCATGGATATGGGCATTGTGAATGCCGGCATGATTGAAGTATATGATGAGATACCCAGAGACCTGCTGGAACGGGTGGAAGATGTGCTTTTCAACCGAAGGGAAGATGCTACCGAGCGCCTCACCGACTTTGCCGAAAGCGTAAAGGGCGATGGCGGCCGGACCTTCAAAAAAGATACGGCCTGGCGGGAAGCGCCTCTGCACGAGCGCATCAAACATGCCCTGGTGCGTGGCATCACCGAACACATTGAAGCGGACGCGGAGGAGGCCAGGCAACAGCTGCCTTCACCTCTTGATGTGATTGAGGGCCCGCTGATGGATGGCATGAATGTAGTGGGCGACCTCTTTGGGGAAGGTAAGATGTTCCTGCCTCAGGTGGTGAAAAGCGCCCGGGTGATGAAGAAAGCCGTGGCTTATCTTACGCCTTATATTGAAGCTCAAAAAGCAGCGGGCGAAGACCGCAGTAAAGGCAAAGTCCTGCTGGCCACCGTCAAGGGCGATGTACACGATATCGGTAAGAATATCGTCGGCGTGGTCCTGGGCTGCAACAATTACGACATCATCGACATGGGCGTGATGGTCCCGGCAGACAAAATACTCGCCAAGGCAAAGGAAACCGGTGCAGACATTATCGGACTGAGTGGACTGATTACGCCTTCGCTGGATGAGATGGTGCATGTGGCAAAGGAGATGGAGCGGCAGGGCTTTACCGTGCCACTGCTGATTGGCGGGGCGACGACTTCTAAAACCCACACCGCAGTAAAAGTGGAGCCTCAGTACTCCGGCCCCGTTGTACACGTACTGGACGCCTCCCGGAGCGTATCAGTAGTCAGCAGTTTGCTCAACGAAAATGAAAGCCAACGGAGCAACTACGTGCTGGACATCCGCAAGGACTACGAACGGGTACGCGAACTGCGCGGCAACCGAAAGTCCAACAAAAAGTACCATACCCTGAAACAAGCGAGAGCGCACCGGTTGGAGCTGGATTGGGCCGCCACCCCTGCCGTTAAGCCTGCACAGCCTGGCTTGCAGGTGATCGAAGATTACAATCTTGAAGATTTAACTGAATTTATCGACTGGACGCCATTCTTCAGCAGCTGGCAGCTCAAAGGCAAGTTCCCGGCGATTTTGGAAGATGAAGTTGTAGGTATCGAAGCTCAAAAACTGTACAATGATGCCCGCAGCATGCTCCGGCAGATTATTGATGAAAAGTGGCTGACCGCTAAAGCTGTATTTGGGCTGTTCCCTGCTAATGTAGTGGGTGAGGAATCTGTCGCCGTATTTACCGGTGAGGATCGGAAAGAACAGCAAGCCCTGCTTCATTTTCTGCGGCAGCAGCGCCAAAAAGCACCCGGCCAGCCTAATTTGAGCCTGTCAGATTATATTCGAAAGGCGGAAGACGGGCCTGACTATATCGGCGCTTTTGCGGTAACGGCAGGCATTGGGATCGAACCTCACATCAAGCGCTTTGAAGCGGAGCACGATGACTACCATGCCATCATGCTTAAAGCGCTGGCTGACCGGCTTGCGGAGGCCTTAGCGGAGCGCCTGCATCAGCGGGTACGTAAGGAATTCTGGGGCTATGACCAGTCGGAAGAGCTGGATAATGAAGCGCTGATCGCGGAAAAATACAAGGGCATCCGCCCTGCTCCCGGCTACCCGGCCTGTCCGGAGCATACTGAAAAGGGGACCATTTGGGAACTCCTGAAGGTAGAGGAAAATATCGGTATCCAGCTAACCGAGTCCTATGCTATGTACCCGGCTGCCTCGGTGAGTGGTTACTACTTCGCTCATCCGGAATCGAAGTACTTTGGCCTGGGGCAGATCAGTAAAGATCAGGTGGAGGACTATGCCCGCCGCAAAGGAATGTCAGTGGAGGAAGCAGAACGTTGGCTGGCTCCGGTGCTGAATTATGATGTGTAAGCCTGCAACAGCCATTGCAACAGATAAGCCAGCCCGATGCCCAGGTAATTGCCAATGGCATAACCCAGCAATCCCATGGCGATGCCGGAAAGGATTAGCTGCCGGTTACCGGTGATGCTGGCGATCTGGCCTATAAACGGGGGGCCGTAGATGGCAGCTACGGAGGTAAAAAGAAAAGTGTCCCGATCAATACGGAAAAGCCGGGCCAGAAGCAGGTGCAAAAGGATAGTGCCCAGCAGGGCTACTGCTGTGAACTGAACAATGCCCAGCCCCTTTTCAAGAATACTTTGGAAATCGGCCAGCATGCCCAGAGCCACGCAAAAAATCAGCAGAAAGTATTCACCGGTCTCGAAGGTGTTTTCCCAGTTCCTGACGGTGGGTATAAAAGACACTGCCAGGCTCAGGCTCGTCAGCATCAGGATGAGAAACGCCAGTTGGCCCAGTTGGCCGTAGACCAGCCAGGTTAGCCCCAGAGCGCTGCCTATCACCAGCATCGTTAAGCCTATCGCACGGATGGCATGCCCGTAGCTGAATGCCTGGTAGGGGTCAGTTTCTGTTTCGTCCGCCGTTGCTGCCTTGTCGTGCTGAAACTCCGGCAGTACAGCTTTCAGCCATTTGGGCACCACCGAAGTGAGCAGCAACAGGTACACGCCACCCAGCAGCACATCTGCCGCATTTACCAGAATGATGGTTTCCTGCGGTGCTTTCAGTGCGAGCCCGATGGCTTGCATGTTGGGTGTACCTCCGGTGTAAATCCCTGCGAGCATACCTGCCAGCCGCCAGGTATCCGGCAGGTCATTCAGGAACCAATATGCTGCGGCTAACGTTGCCACAACACCACTCAGCACACACAACCCGAAGCTCAGCACGCTGCTGCCTGCGTGGGATAACCACCGTTTCAGGTCAGTTGCATAAAGCAGAAGTGGAATTGCAAACAAAATCCCGACCTCCGTAGCGGTAGTTGAGAACGGATCGTTGAGCGGGAAAAGGCTGGTATTCTTGAGAAGAATGCCTGTTGCATAGCAGAGCACCACCGGGCTCAGCCAGTCCGGCAACAGCCCCCGGCGGGCAAGCCTGCGGCTCAGGAAAGGAACCCCCAGCAAGATCGCACCTTGCAGCAAAATCCAGGGCATGAGTTATTTTTTTGGCAGGTAGTTTAAGGTGAGCTGCTGACGGTCAGACCAGCCTATGATCAACCGGCCGGGACGGTCTACAGGATGTTTAAGCATCCATCTGGCCACCGGCATCACCACATGGTCTTCCAGCGCCCTTTGAAGAGGCCGTGCCCCGTAGCGCTCGTCAAAACCGATACGGGCCAGGTAGTGGACCAGCGCAGGCTCGAATTGTACCTCCAGCCCGGTCTTCTGGAACCCTTCCCGGCCTTTTAAGCCTTCCAGTTCCTTCTCAGTGATTTTGAGAATGTCTTTGGCTTTCAGGGATTCAAAAACAACCAGTTCATCAATACGATTTACGAATTCCGGGCGGAAGTGGCGTTCCACTGCCGAACGGTAAGCTGCAGCATCGGGATATTTATCTCCGAAGCCAGGCACAGAGCGGTTGCTGGCGCCGAGGTTGGAGGTCATGATGACAATCGTATTGCGGAAATTGGTTTCCCGTCCGTAGGCATCCACCAGCACGCCTTCATCGAGCAGGCCGAGCAGCGCATCAAAGATGGAAAGGTCCGCTTTCTCCACCTCATCCAGCAAGAGGACAGAGAAGGGCCGCTCCCGGACTTCCTTAACGAGCTGACCGGGTTGCCGGCCCGCCCCGATAAGCCTGGTGAGTTGCTCCGGATGCTGAAACTCGCTCATGTCTATTCGGATCAGAGGCGACTGGCGCTGGCCTTTGCCGAAGAAGTACTCAGACAAGGCTTTCACGCTCGCTGTTTTGCCAACGCCTGTAGGTCCGGCAAACAAAAAGGAGGCGATGGGGCGATGAGGGTTGTTTAACCCGGCTTTGAAGATTTTGACGACCCGGGTGAGGGCATCTACAGCCTGTGGCTGGCCAATAATCCGGGCTTCAAAGTGGCTTTTTAGGGCTTTCTGGTCCAGCGGCAGCTCATCCCTTAGAAATAACTCCGGCAAGCCCGTTTGCTGGATGAAATTCCGGATAACCTCCGTTTTGCCAATTTGCCGCTCCTGCCTGGACCGGGCTTCATTCAGGGATTGCCCCAGGAAGCTGACTGCTTTGCCGGGAAAACTGGCATAGGGGTGGTATCGTAACAGCAGCCGGTAAACCAACTCCCGGGCTTCCGGTAGAATATCCACTTTCAGGTTTTGGGCGGCATAATTAGCCAGCTCATTCATGACTTTACTGACCTGCTGCTCCGTTAGTTCCCCTATTTCAATAACCTGAAAAGCCTCTGCAAATCCGGGCAGTAACCTGCGCATACTTTCCAGTTCCTGTGGCGTAGCCTCTCCGACCATATGGAGCTTTCCCTGCTGGAGGAAGTTCATTAAAAAAGCCGCTACACTGTCTTCCGGCCCTTCGCCCCCGGTCTGCAGCAATTGCACCATCTGTTCCACCCAGATAATGCCGTTTGCCATGCTGAGTTCTTCCACCAGGGTTTCTACCGTTTCTTCCCAGTCGCCCAGGTATTTAGCGCTTGCCGTTATTCGCTGTGGCATAATGCGCCAGAAAGTGTATCCCAGCTGCTGTTTACGGGACTGGTTGCTGATGCGTTTTAGTGCTGCCGTGAGCACCGCGCTTTTTCCAGTGCCGGACCGCCCGACAATAAGGACATTGGAACGGGTGCCTGCAATTTTATCCATTGCCTGCGCAACGGCTTCTTCCCGTTCCCAGGCGGCGTCCGGAAATACACTGAGGCTACGCTGCTGGCTCTTGGTGGGCGGATAAGGTTCTGCCAGCCGGTTGAGCACTTCGTAGGTGCGCTCATGGCTCCAGCCTCCCCAAAAGTATTCTCTTTCATAATTCACCCTGAGCTCTACATGGTCCAGCACAGGTTTGGGGTAACGCATCAGGCGGTATAGCTTCTCAGGGGTAGCCTGATTGAGCAGGGTGAGGCTCGCATGTTGTACAAGGGCATCAAACTGCTTAGGCTCGTAATAGAAGAAATTTTCGCGAAAGGTGGGAATGTGGCACTCATAATGCCCATCTTCTACCGCGCCGTAAACGATGGGCAACCGGATTTTTAGCGTGTCCGGCAACGGGAATACCCCTCCCTGAGACCGGTAGGAGGGGCGTACCTGAAGCTCGACCATTTTCAGCCGGGGGGATTGAATTTCCGATGGCGGGTAGTCATCGTACTTTTTATACTGCTTCTGAAGGTAGGATAGCAAAGTCTTCTTTAACCCCGCCAGGCTACTGTCCACAGCTTCAATATCCGTACCTACGAGCTGCCCGAGCAGGGTGTCTTCGTTAATAGGATAATAAAGCAGCGGATATATAATTTTTTCCATACCGGGAATTATTCCCGGCTAAGATAATTATTTCTGTCAGACCTGAAACGGCCGCTTAAAAGTCATTGTCATGGAGCATAGGGACCGTTTCCATACGCTCTACTTTACGGCGTATTTTAAGGATGTGCTGCAGCTGTTTGTTGAGGAATTCATTGATATCTTTTGGCACACCAGTTTGGGCAACGGCTTCGCGGTAGGCTCTGGAGATTTTCTTTTCACTATCCTCGCAGAATTCTACAACCTTTGATTTATTGTTGAGCAGCAGAGCCTCCCGGAAATCGCCCCAGTGCTCGTACAAGTAGGAGCGGGACTGCTTGCTGATGGGCATAGGCGTGGGTGGCAGTGCATTCATCCACTCAAAAAGCGGCTCATAGAGGCTGTTCCGATAGCGAGCGAGGCTTTCCAGGTATTGCACCAGACTCTCATCGGTTGCTACTGCGGCAGCTTCCCGGTAACGCTCTTCCGCATCTTTGTTGCGCATCATGAGGTTATTGATTAATGCTATGCCGGAGGCATGCGTATTGGCGTCGTAACGTTTCTTATTCCAGGGTTTATCTTGATTGTTAGCCATAATTTGATTGTTGTTTTTTTGTGATGGAGAAAGCGAGTCATTAAAAAGGCCCGGCAAGGCTATTCTTTACCGTTCATAGCAGATGCTTTCAGCATGGTATTCAGCTTTTCGCCTCCCTTGATGCCGAAATCCAGTGTGCGGATGGGGAATGGAATCATTATATCATGCTGATCGAAGGCTTTTTTGATGGCGATGACTGACTCGCTTTGGGCATTAAGCAGCCCTTTCTGCGTGATGTCGGCCAGCCAGAAGCGTACGATGAAATTGATGGAACTGTCGCCGTAGCCTTCGTAGTAGAATTCTACAGGAAAACGCTCGTCATATTCTACGTTGTCTTTTACTGCTTTGACGGTTACCGCACGCACTTTTTCGAGGTCTTCCCCATAGGAAATGCCGCAGCTCAGTGCTAACCGGCGCCGGCCTGATACGGTATAGTTTGTCAGGGGATTTTGAATAATACTTTTGTTAGGCAGAAGCACTTCCTCCCCACTCAGCTGCTCCAGTATGGTTGAGCGCAGGTTGACTTTCCTGATCTTGCCAAAGTAACCATTGGTTTCAATCAGGTCACCAACATTATAGAGGGATTTGGTTGACATCAGGATACCTGAGAACAGGTTCATGAGTGGCTCCTGAACGGCAAGGCCAACGGCCAGACCTACCACGCCGGCACCCGCCAGCAGGGAGGTCAGCGCCCGGTCGAGACCGAGAATCCCCAGGACCACGAAGAGCATTACCATTAAAAAACCGGAAGTGATGATGTTGGCCAAAAGCCCGTTGATGGTATGATTTCCGGAGAATCTGGACACTACTTTACCTGCATATGTCTTTATGAACCGGGACAGGAAGATGGAAGCGACCAGTACGAGGACAGCTAAAATGATATTAGGCAGATTAGCTATTAATCCTTCCAGCCACCCCTCTAGTGTGTTCCAAAAAGCTTCCAGCGAGGCATTGAAGTCGTTCAAGGTACAAGTTGGGTTTGTTCAGTCTTTGAACGGGGACAGCCCCGAGATGTTCATCCCTGACAAATCAGCCTGCAGGCTTCCACTTAAAGGCAGCGGTAGCTACCCTTCGGCTGTTGCGCCCATCAGGCATAGGCTCTTCCAGGATGAGGTTTTTTGCCTGCTCCCGTTCGAAGACTTCGCGCATGTTGCGAATACTCCCTACAGGCACCCCGGCCTCTCCCAGTTTCTTCATCCATGCAGCCCGGTCAGCCCGTTCAAAGGCAGGGCGCAGCTGATCGCAAAGCTGGCTACGATGCTGTACCCGGCTTTTGTTACTGGCAAAGCGCTCATCCTGCGTTAACTCCGGCAGGCCAAGGCATTGGCAAAGCTGAGTAAACTGGCCTTCGGTACCCGCTGCCAGGACAAGAGGCTTGCCATCACTACCGTAAAAGATATCGCCGTAAGGTGCTATATTAGGATGCTGCATGCCCATAGGCTGAGGGATATGCCCCTCCATTAGCCAGTTGGTAGCCTGATTGGCGAGCGAGGCAATAGCTGCATCGAGGAGAGAAGTGGAGACGAAACTCCCTTTGCCGGTCCGGTAGCGGTGCAGCAGTGCCAGGAGTACCGCTTCTTTGAGCTGATGAGCGGCCAGAATATCAATAAGGGCTACGGGCATTTTGACCGGGTCCCGGCCTGGTTCGCCATTCATATACAGGAAGCCAGCCTCGGCTTGGAGCACCACATCAAAAGCGGGCAGGGGGTCGTCGGCACCAAATGCATCCAACTGCGCATAGATCAAGGCAGGGTTGTGCTCGTACAGCGTGTCATAATCCATGCCCAGCTTTTGTGCAGAGGCCCGCTTAAAGTTGCTCACCACGATGTCCGCATCTGCGATCAACTCCAGGACTTCCGCTCTGCCCTGAGGGGCAGAGAGGTCGATCATTCGAACATTTTTTTTGTAATTTACGCTACAGTAATAGGCGGAGTAATCCGCTTCAGCTGGTTCTGAGGGCAGCTTCCAGCGGCGGGTCACATCACCTTCGGTCCGGGCATTTTCAACCTTAACCACTTCTGCACCAAGCTCGGCGAAAAACAATCCGATGGCAGGCCCCGCCAGTACGCTGGCCAGCTCAACTACTCTGAGCCCTTCGAAAAACTGTTGCTTATCCAAATGAAAAATATTTTATGAAAATTTGTTCTGCTGCTCAAATTCGGGAACTCGACGCATATACCATAAATCACGAGCCGATTTCCTCCCTCGAACTAATGGAACGGGCGGCAGCCTGCTTCACCCGGTGGCTTATTCAGGCCTATCCGGACCAACAACGGCCGGTGCATATCTTTTGCGGGATTGGCAATAATGCCGGAGACGGTCTTGTGGCAGCACGGCTGCTTCATCACTCGGGGTACGATGTGAGGGTGCATACCTGCCGGATTAGCCCCAACCGGTCGGAGGATTTTGAAGCCAACCTGAAGCGGTTGCCCGGGCATGGCGCTATCGGAGCCAGCCCCATTGCTGAAGGGGACCCGATGCCAGAGTTACCGGAAGAGGCACTGGTCATTGATGCCCTGTTTGGTTCGGGGCTTAACCGTCCTGTAAAGGGATACTGGGGCGATCTGCTACAACACCTCAATGGCCTGAATGTAAACAGAGTGGCTATTGATATTCCATCGGGCGTTTACGCTGACCAATCCACAACCGGAGTGGCTTTTCACGCGCATCGTACTTTTGCTTTTGAGTTGCCTAAACTGGCTTTCCTTTTTCCGGAAAATGCTGAAAGGGTAGGCCAGTGGACGGTCCGGTCAATCGGCTTGCACCCTGAAGCCATCGCTCAGGCAGAAACTTCCAACTACTATCTGACGGAAGAAACAGCGTGCACGCTACTGCGGCCACGAGCTAAGTTTTCTCACAAAGGCACCCACGGGCATGCCCTGCTTATCATGGGTAGCTATGGCAAGATGGGAGCTGCCCTGCTGGCTGCGCGTGGTGCATTGCGGTCTGGTGCAGGGCTGGTGAGCCTGCATGTTCCCAAAATCAGCTATAACATCGTCCAAACGGCCCTTCCGGAAGCCATGGTCAGCCTGGACGGGCACGAACTCCAATTCACTGAAGTCCCGCAACTCGATGCGTATCAGGCTATAGGCATAGGCTGCGGGCTTGGGCAGGGCACGCTTACGCAAAAAGCACTGTCCCAACTCATTGCCCTGGCCGATCAGCCACTCGTCCTCGATGCCGATGCCCTGAATATAATCAGCACACAGCCAGATTTGCTGAAAGCACTTCCTTCCCAGAGTATCCTCACGCCCCACCCCAAAGAATTCGAGCGCTTGTTTGGCCCCACCCCCAATCACTTCAAACGCCACGAACTACAAATCCGTAAAGCCCGGGAGCACGGGGTAATCATTGTGCTCAAAGGCGCGCATACCAGTATCGCCCTCCCCAATGGGCGTTCGTACTTCAACAGCACCGGGAATGCCGGCATGGCTACCGGTGGCAGTGGTGATGTGTTGGCAGGTATAATTACCGGGCTGCTGGCGCAAGGCTATACACCGGAAGCAGCTGCCCTGCTTGGCGTCTTTTTGCACGGGCTGGCCGGCGATTGTGCCCTGCAACGGGAAAGCGAGGAATCCCTGATCGCCGGCGACATCCCGGATGCCCTGGGCCTGGCCTACCAGCAATTGCGTAAAGCCGGCAACCGCCATTAATCTAAAAAGCAGGGCGGTTCAGAGAAAAACAGAATGAAAGAAGCTTGCAATTTCTAAATTGGCCCTTCAACAACCGTAAGAACTGCCATGATCGACAAATTCAAACAAGCGATAAATGATGCTACCGGGGCCTTGCGTGAACAAGCCGCACAGTTCGGTGAAGGCGCCAAAGAAAAAAGCTTCCAACTGATCGAAGAATGGCTAACGGTCTTCCCTAAACTGGAAATCTACGGGCTTGAAATTCGCAGCTTTGCCCTTAGTGTGGCTATTAGCCCTGCTTTGGAAGTCGAAATGGTAGGCCGGCATGAGGATTTCCGGCCGGAACGACTGGATGAAATTATTCAGGAGACGCGCAAGAATGCGGCCCTTGTCTCTGTCTTTACCACCATACGGACCACTTACAATCTGCACCGCCGGACACTGGCTAACCTCAACGATCCGCTTGTAGTTAAAGTACGGGTGCGGCTTTCTCCGGAGATTAAGGTTTATCTGGGCGTACCCTTAATTGAGTAACGTTGAGCATGCGCTCATTTATCAGACGGGTACTTAGGGTTTTACTGACTGCAGGCCCGGTTATTTGAGCGGACCGGGCACCAAGAGCCGTAGCGCCTGATAGGGTTGGAGCTTCAAAACAGGGCCACAGAACTCCGCCTGCCACCAACAGTATAAAGTGTATTAGTGATGTTCAGGATTGCCCTTCTGCGGTACGGCTTTCACAATAAGGAGGGAAGCCTAATCATTCAGCTGGCAAGTCCAAATCGTCACCGCCCGTTCACCCCGGTTGATCACTACAGGCAGATCCACCTGAGTGACCGGGTCAACCAGTACCCCCGTATTATCGAAGCCTTTATACAAATGAAGCTCCAGACGGTCCTCCCATTCCGGGTAAAAGTTCAGGTACTTCTCGGTTTCCTTTAAGACGCGCTCGAAGGAGAACCAGTTGTCGGCATCAAACTGATAGAACCAAAGCGCCAGGGCATAGGCACCGAAATGAGAATCTGGGAAGTGCTCATCGTAGCAGCGTTCCACCAGTTCGCCAGCCAGTTCTGCCGCTTTGCTGTTGCTGTAGCGCTCCAGGGAAATTTGTTCTACCTGCTCGCCTACGAATTCAGCAAGGCTGGATTTAGAGTCGATCACTTCCTGAAAAGCAGTTTCGTCTTCAAAAATAGAAGTAAAATACTCCAGTTCCCAGTTGCTGAGGATCACCCCATTGTACATATTGCTGCGGAAAGCCTGTGCAGCCGGCTGTTTGAAAGCATGCATGAGGTCTAGTATTTTATCTTCACCGATACCAGGTACCGTTTCCACCTGCCGGAGATCCTCAAAACGGCGCCCGGGCAGCTCAGTGCGGGCTTTAAGCAGGCGGTCAGCGACCTTCTCTCCAATCCCCGTGCCTTTTTCCTGCCGACGGTCGCGGATAGCATCAGATAAGGCAGTGGCATCATCAATGTGGTTGAGAAAACCGAGCAGTCGGCGCTCCATTGCGGGCAGCAGTTCTTTCCTGAGATCCATAGTTGCACTCATTTTAGATGCAAAAGATAGCAGGTCTGCCGTAAATGAACGGTCTTTTCAGGAAATTTTACATAAAATTAAAATGGAGACCATAAACGGGCTTATAACCCGTACTGCTTAATCTTGCGGTAAAGGGTCCGCTCTGAGATACCTAAATCGGAAGCTGCTTCCTTTCGCCGGCCATTGTGCTTGCGCAGGGCTTTATAGATGAGCTCCTTTTCGTTGTCTTCCAGCGAAAGATTCTCTTCCAGCTCTTCCGTTTGAGCGTAGTGTTGCTGCTGTTCCGGATCATCGTGGTTGAGAATGATAGGCTTGACGCTATCGGGCAAATCCTGAGTCGGGAAGTCGTCATCGTGGTAGTCGTGGAGAAAGTCGGTGACGTCGCGTTTGTCGGCCGCATTCGTACCCGGGTAGTCGGAGGAAGGCGCCTGCAGGCTGCGGATATCACTTGCATCCGGCACGCGGAGGTCGTTATTGCGGATGAGCTCAAAAACGAGCGTTTTCAAGTCATTCAGGTCGTTCTTCATATCAAGCATGAGCTTGTAGAAGATTTCCCGTTCCTGCATGCTTACTCCATCTCCATCGTTTCCTTTGCGATCGGCAATCATTGGAAGATTGCGGCGGCTGAGCTGAGGTGCATACTGCAACAGCTGCCCGGCATCCAGGAGTTTCTCCTCTGCCATAACCGACGCCTGCTCCGCCACATTTTTGAGTTCCCGGATATTACCTGGCCAGCTGTAGTTTTCCAGCATCAGGCGGGCTTTTTCATCAAGCTGAATAGAGGCGGTGCGGTACTTTTCGGCAAAGTCAGTAGCAAACTTCCGGAAGAGCATGTAAATATCCTCCCGTCGTTCCCGCAGCGGCGGTACACTGATGGGCACGGTATTCAGGCGGTAGTAAAGGTCTTCCCGAAACTTACCTTTCTTTACCGCTTCCAGCAGGGAAACATTGGTAGCCGCAATGATGCGCACATCCGTTTTATGCACCTTGGAGGCACCTACCCGGATGAATTCTCCGGTTTCCAGCACGCGCAGCAGAAAAGACTGCGTATCCATGGGCATTTCGCCGATCTCATCCAGGAAAATCGTACCTCCGTCATAAGTCTCAAAATAGCCTTTACGCTCGCTTGTAGCCCCGGTGAAGGCCCCTTTTTCATGTCCGAACAGCTCTGAGTTAATCGTACCCTCCGGAATAGCCCCGCAGTTGATGGCAATGAAGTTGTTGTGCTTGCGGGCACTCAGCGCATGAATAATTTTGGAAAATACCTCCTTGCCCACACCGCTTTCCCCGGTAATCAGTACAGACAAGTCTGTACCTGATACGCGGACGGCAGTGCTCAGCGCGCGGTCGAGTAGGGGAGACCGCCCGATGATGCCAAAGCGTTGTTTAATGGATTGGAGGTTGGCGTCCATTTAAGGTAGTTGGTTTTCGGTATGAAAAATCTGGCTTAGGCCTGTACCATCTCGCCAATCAGGGTGGCGCTTGTGGCATCGTTTACTTTCACGTAGCAGTAGTCGCCGGGTTGGTAACCAGGCTGTTTGTCGAAAACCAGCATTTTATTCTGGGAATTCCGGCCCTTGAACTGCTGATCAGACTTCCTGGAATCGCCTTCGATCAATACTTTGAAGGTCTTACCGATGTCCTGCTTGTTGTGGGCAAAGGATACCTGCGTTTGCAAACGGATGATTTCCTGCAGGCGGCGTTTCTTCACCTCAAGTGGGATGTCATCTTCATACTTACGGGCAGCCATTGTGCCGGGGCGTTCTGAGTAGTAGAACATATAGGACATACTGTAATTCGCAAATTCAATCATGCTCAGGGTTTCCTGATGCTCTTCTTCCGTTTCGCTGCAGAAGCCGGCGATAATATCGGAGGAAATCGCACAGTCAGGCATGATTTCGTAGATGCGGCGTACCTTGTTCATATACCACTCCCGGTCGTAAGTCCGGTTCATCAGGTCAAGCACACGGCTGTTGCCAGACTGTACCGGCAGGTGGATGTACTTGCAGATGTTATCGTACTTTTTCATGGTATAGAGCACCTCGTCCGTAATGTCTTTCGGGTGAGAAGTGCTGAACCGTATGCGGAGGTCAGGGTGGACTAGTGCCACCATCTCCAGGAGATTGGCAAAGGTGACTGTTTCTTCGGTCTCCGGGTTTTCCCATTTGTAGGAGTCGACGTTTTGCCCCAGCAGGGTAACTTCCCGGTAGCCCCGTTCGTACAAATCAGTGGCTTCCGCTACGATGCTGAACGCATTGCGGCTCCGTTCCCGCCCACGGGTGAAAGGCACCACGCAGAAGGAGCACATATTGTCACAGCCCCGCATGATGGAAATAAAAGCCGTCACGCCATTACTGTCGAGGCGCATGGGGTTGATGTCGGCGTAGGTCTCTTCACGGGAAAGAAAGACGTTGATGCCTTTGTCCCCGTCTTCGGCTGTAGCAATCAGTTTGGGCAGGTCACGGTAAGCGTCCGGGCCAATGACGAGGTCTACCAGCTTTTCTTCGTCCAGCAATTTGGTCTTCAGCCGCTCTGCCATACAGCCAAGGACACCTACCAAAGTGCCGGGGCGGTTGTTTTTTACCTTGTCGAACACCCGCAGCCGCTTGCGTACGGTATCTTCCGCTTTTTCCCGGATAGAGCAGGTGTTGATGAGGATGAGGTCTGCAATTTCCATATTGCGGGTAGACTGATATCCTTCCTGCCCCAAAATGGACGCTACAATCTCGCTGTCGCTAAAGTTCATCTGGCAGCCGTAGCTCTCAATGTAGAAATGCCGAACCCCTTCCGGGTGGGCCTCTGCGGCCTGCTCCTGAAAAAAAGCTTCGCCTTGTCGCTGTTCGTCTATGGTCTTGGTCAAGCCGACCAAGGTTGGATTATCATCGTACATCGTCGTCCCGTTTTCAAAGTAGTCGGCAAAGATAAAATAAATTCACCGGCTGAGTGACAATTTGGCAGGTAGATTTTGTAATTTGTCTAAGGGCTTCTCGAAAGTTGTGTATTTGATTTTTGCCCCACTACTTATTATGAAAACCTTAACAACTCCGGGCACACCGGGTTCAGCCAAAATCGCATCAAATACCTGTACATCCAAACCTGAAAACCATGAAAATGACACTTCGCACCCTGATCCCATTATTCGTACTGGCTTTTTCAGCTATGGCCTGTGACGGACGCTCCGGCTCCTCAGATTATTCCTATGCCATGGAGGAAGCTCAGGCTATTCCTGATCAAACCACCGAAGCTAAGTCTGGTGGCGGGCCTGGTGAGGCTGTCCCGGAAAAGAAAGTGATCCGCACGGCCCGGTTGCGGATGGAAGTGGCCGACTACGAGGAGGCGATTAGGAAGGCGAAGCAGGTCATCACGGCATTTGAGGCCGAAATTACATCCGAGGAAGAACGGCAGTACGGGCAGCAACTGGAGAATCAGCTGGTGATCCGGCTGGCACCTGCACAACTGGACTCCATGCTCAATGCCCTGGAGGGGCTGGCGCTGCAAATTGACTCTCGTTCGGTTAATGCGGAGGATGTTACGCGGCAGTACGTTGACCTTGAAACCCGGCTGGCATCCAAGCGTGCCGTCATTGCCCGTTACCAGGAGCTTTTGGCGGAAGCCCGGAATGTAAACGACGTGCTGGCTGTGGAGAACAACCTGCGACAGGTCATCGAGGAGGTGGAGTCTATGGAGGCTCAGTTCCGTTACCTGAAGCAGCAGGTAGACCGGAGCACCATTTACCTGACTTTGTACGAGACCAGCTCAGCGGGTATTGCCCAGCGCAGCTTTGGCAGTAAAATAGCGATGGCTTTTGCAGATGGATGGGGGCTGCTGAAGAACCTGGTACTCGGTGCCATTACTGCCTGGCCCGTACTGATTCTACTGGCACTGCTCATTTGGTGGTGGCGCCGGCGCCGGTCAAAGCGATAGCACTACAACAAGATGGAGTTGCTCAACCTGTATCCGGTCAGATTTGGCAGTCGGCCTGTGAGGTGCTGCAAAGGGGGAATCCGACACAGTCTATCCTAGCCGGTTACGGCCTGAAAAGCCCATCATCATAGGCACCACAAACAGGATTATTGCAAAGAGTATCATCAAAGAAAAAGTTCCGCCTGTCATGATTGTCGATTTTGGTGATGAATTAACTTCAAGGTAAGCGGAACAGCGGCCGGGAGCGTTGACAGGGGTCAGCGGCGGGGCTGATTTTTGATAGGGTGTGGTTTATGGTAAAGGAAAGCGGAGGGTGAAAGTGGTACCACGCCCTTCGCCCATGCTTTCTACTGAAACACTGCCTTCATGCCGTTCCATAATACGTTTGACAATAGCCAGCCCGGCACCCGTCCCGGGGAAACGATCCCGGGTATGCACAGACTTGAACAATTCAAAAAGTCGTTCTCGATTTTGGAGCGGGATGCCTATGCCGTTGTCTTTTACCGCCAGGATGACTGTTCCATCCTTCTTTTGTCCGGTAACCTGAATCTGCGGATGATCCACGGACCGGGTAGCTTTGACGGCATTGCTCAGCAGGTTAGTCATGACCTGACGAAAGAGTAGGGGGTCGAAGTAGCAGTCCGGCAGGGGAGACTGGATCGTGAAACGGTATCGTTTCAGGAGATCAGGATAATAGTGTTTCAATTGGTTGAAAATATCGTTCGTTAGGGTTTCAGTTGAGATCTTTTCAGGCTGCAACTCCATTTCATCCGCTGTTAAATAGAGCGATACGTCTTCCACCATTTCCTTCATATGGGTCAGCACGCGCTGTAAATGGTCAAGAGACTGCCGGGCACCGATGTTAAGGGTGTCTTTTGCTTCTATTTAGATCAGTTCGGCGAAGTTTAAGGCAGAGGAGAGCGGCGCCTTCAGATCGTGGCTCACGGTATAGTTAAAGGTATTCAGTTTATCTTCTTTATTGGCCAGCAGATCGTCGATCGTTTTCAGGTCTTGCGTTTTTCATTGCCGTACACTTTTATTTCACGGGAAGTTCTTTGAAAATTGGAAAGAAAGATTCATAGCATGCCTGACATAAAATCGGACAGCCCTCAGTCCAATCTGAAACACGGACAAGCTATCGATTCGGTCTTTACGGCAGAATTTGCCCAACTGAGCTGAGGTTCGGGCATCAAACTCGAACAAGATACAGATGATGAAAGCCAGGCTAGCCACGATCAAGAGATTGAACAAGGTTTGAGGCTCTTCAATCCTGGTTTTATGAATGTGGAATCCGCGAGATTTGATATCGCCGAAAAAGGTTTCAATGTGATACCTCTTTCGGTAATATGTTTCGGCTTGTGGGCCATATTCCAAGCTGGTCAACAGATACAAAGGTCGGTCATATCGGGTCCGGTCATGCCAGAACAAGACATTGACTGGCCCAAACCCTTGCTTAGTCACATACATTTGGGGCAGGAACAAGCTTTTTTGACCGATACTTGCGGCCAAATGGCCAAAAGCCGAAGCATTCTCCATGTTCGGATGATCGGCTACCAAAGTATCCTTCGCCGTTTTTAGCACGTACTCCCAACCGTGAGCCAAACAAGACTGTTGCAACTCGCAGCCGTCGAATTCGGCATCTCCCAGCAGGAAAATCCGGCAATCCTGTTCCAGGATACTGTCCATAAGCATCGCCACTTGACCGATAATGGCCACGTGCATGTGTTCCGGGAAATGGCCTTTGGGAGCTTTACGAACTACCCAACAAATGGGAATGGCTCGCCTGCGCCAGATTACACTGACCATCAGCGCCATGCAGTCTTTGCCCACACAGGAGCCATCGATGGCCAGAACTAACTCTCCAGCCTTGCTCAGAGAGTGGAGAATCGGAAGAAGGTAGGGTATAAAGTGTACCGTGACATCGGTCCACTTATTTTGCAACCAACGCTTGGCCTTCTTGACCCGACTTTCCAGGTCAGTGGGGTCTTCCATATGGCGGCCCAACTCTGATAAAGATGCCCGGCCACCTTTGATTAAGGCACCTAATAAACCAGATAAGACGGTTAATCGACGCAAGGCGTTGCCTTGTGGAACCTCAGATTGATGCTTTATCAACCATTTTTTAGATCTTTGCAGAACGGCATTTTGAAAGGGTTTTCTGCAAAGATTTTTAAAATCTCAGAAAACCCTTATTTTTTCTGTCTCTCTTTCCAAACTTTCAATGAACTTTTTGCCGAGCTAAAAGTGTACGGCAATGAATCTCTCTTTCCAAACTTTCAATGAACTTTTTGCCGAGCTAAAAGTGTACGGCAATGAATTGCGTTTTGACCTCTACTTCCCGCTGCAGGATTTCAGCAAATTTTTTCCTTCGCCTGACTTTAGCGCCAGAAAGGTCGCTACGCTGAGAGCAAGTAGACTGACCAAGACAAAGATAATAATCCAGGTTTGGTATTTCCATTGTGCAATCCGCTTTTGATACTGTAATTGCCGGATATCTTCCTGCTGCTTTTGATTTTTGAATTTGGCGCTGTAAAAAGCAGTCAGACGTGCTTTTTCCTCATTGAAAAGTTCGGCATCCGCTTGCTGTATAATTTTGACGGATGCCAGCGCTGATTCAAAATCTCCGATGGTGGTGTAGTACTGCTCGGCCAGTTCCAGCGCCCGCAGTCTGGTTGTTTGAGATTTAATGTCCGCTTCCTGTAATTCCCGGACTATGGTTCCGGTCTGCTTCAGGGCGCCGATGGCGAGGTAGTATTTCCCTAAGGACACCTTGACCTTGTTTATGTAAAGCCCCTCCACATACAGGAAGGCGCTATCCAGCAGCGGTTTGGCGCGCTCGGGTTGCTGAAGTTTTTCGATGTATAACTCCGCAACGGTGATGTAGGCAAAGCCGGCTGTTTTCATATTCAAGCGTTTATCCAGCCGGTCCAGGTTTTGTATGCACAATTGCCCATAGTGCAAGGCAGAGTCTAGTGGTCTGTCAAAGTTAAAGATAGGGGTTGGAAAAGACATCTAAAAGGTTGAACTTACCTGCAACGAACCTCAGTTGCGATGAATAAAAAATACATTATCAGGCTAAGCGAATCAGAGCGCGAAGAAGCTCTGCGGGTCACTACACAGCTAAAAGGGAGCAATCAAAAAGTACGTCGGGCTCAAATTCTTCTACAGGCCGACGTTAACGGCGCGAACTGGCCCGATAAGCAAATCTCGGAGGCTTACCGCTGCCGCGTCAGCACTGTAGAAAATACACGCAGGCGCTTCGTTGAGCATGGTTTTTCGGAATGTTTGAACCGTAAAAAGCGGGACACCCCACCAAACCCCAAGCTGCTTGATGGAAAACAGGAGGCGTCCATCATTGCCATGCGGCTTGGGGCTGCTCCCAAAGGCTATGCCAACTGGTCTTTGCGGCTGCTTGCCCGCAAGGTGGTGGAATTGGGAGTGGTTGAGCAGATCAGCCACGAGACGGTACGCAATACGCTAAAAAAAACGGTATGAATTCGCAGCAGAGCCTTGAGTATTGGGTTATCCCACCAGAAACAGACGCAGAGTTTGTGGCGTGTATGGAAGAGGTGCTAGATACCTACGAATTGCCCTACGACCCTCTGCGCCCGATGGTGTGCATGGATGAACAGCCAGTCCAGCTCGTAAAGGAGACACGCAAGCCCATTGAGGCTACTAAAGCACGCCCTAAACGGGTCGACTATGAATACGAGCGGGCTGGGACAGCCAGTATCTTTATGTTTTGCGAACCCTTGGCAGGCTGGCGCCAAGCCACAGCACGCGATCAGCGGACCAAAGCCGACTGGGCCTTAGAAGTTGCACAGCTGCTTGATACCCGATACGTTGACTGCAAACAGGTCACACTAGTTTGTGACAATCTGAACACCCACACTAAAGGGGCATTCTATGAGGTGTTCACGCCTGAAAAAGCAAGAGCCTAT
The DNA here is from genome assembly GCF_000759025.1 of Phaeodactylibacter xiamenensis. Classification (GTDB taxonomy): domain Bacteria; phylum Bacteroidota; class Bacteroidia; order Chitinophagales; family Saprospiraceae; genus Phaeodactylibacter; species Phaeodactylibacter xiamenensis. The sequence goes on from NZ_JPOS01000077.1 coordinate 81,434, forward strand.
GTCAAGCGCATCCATTTTGTGTACACACCAAAACATGGCAGCTGGCTTAATATTGCAGAGAATGAGCTTAGCGCAATGACAAGGCAGTGCCTCAAAAACCGGCGAATAGGGACATTGGAAACGCTACAAGAAGAAATAGCAGCATGGGCGACGGATGTCAATCTAACTCAACGGGAAGTTGACTGGCAAATGAAAGTCGGTGATGCTCGCATCAAACTCAAGGCGGTCTATCCTAAAGTCAAGACATGAGCCTTCCATAGCCAACCCCCATCTTTTATGTTGACAGACCACTAGATAAAATGAAGTGCCGCCCCTGGCTTACCTCATTCCGGGCAAGTCAGGGGTAATGGCAGCACAAGCTCCAGACCATTAATTTGTGCAATTAATTACGGAAGGAGGTTGGATGAGGCGTTCATCCAGCCTCCATTTTTTTTAAAAAAAATGCTGGCTCTGGGAATTTTTCTTTCCCGCCTGCTGTATGTATGTCTGACAACAGCAAATAACCCTTCAAAAATACATCAGGGCGTATAGATTTCACGCTCTAAAGAAGTAAGCCATATTGTATCCGAACCGTAGCAGCGTTTCTGTACAGCGCTCTGGTGCCCGCCTGTGTGGGGTAGGGTATACCGTTTGGTGCGATAGGGTTTATGCAAGCATCTGGATACTGCGGTCGATGGTTCGAATCCATCTGGCGCTTAATCGTGCCATAGTTCAGCTGGTTAGAACACAGTACTTGTTTTCACGGGGCTTTGCCCTGTACCAAACGCCATTTTGGGCAATGGACTGATAATCCATCTGGAAGTTCTCAGGTTCTTCCCTGTAAAAAACCTGGACCGTACGTGCAGCAGCGGATGCCCGTGGATTTTATAGTCAGGCTGTAAGCGATTCACCATCCGAAGGGCTACCGGTTGGGCAGGATACCGTCTGCCGGAGGCTGTGCACTTGGAAAGGCTTTTGGTGCTGCTCCGACGGGAAACTGTCATACAATGTACCAAATGTCTTTTTCGCAGCGCCGTGGGTAGCAGGTACGCCTGTTGCATTACGGGGCGGCGGGCTATGGTAATCCCCGGGAATTCGGCAGGGTTGTCAAGGCTCAACTGTACAGGCTGCCACAGACTGAATGCCGGGCTCGTATCCCTGGGATTGAGGCGCCGTTGCTGTACGTTTTGTAAGGAATCAAAATTTTTAAATAGTTCACAACTGCAAAAAACCAAGTCATGAAATTCGTAACGATCAGCCGTCATGAGGTTGGCCTGTTGTTCCGGGGCAAGTCCTTTGTAGGCGTGCGCCTCGAAGGTTGGCATGTAGTGGGCTGGAGGCAGGAATTGCTGGTGTTCGACCGGACCACGCCATTAGTTTTGCCTGTTGACCTGAGCATTTTGCTGGAGGATGAGCGCTTTCGGGCTGAAGTCCACCTGGTAGAAGTAAAGGACCACGAGCGTTGCCTGGAGTACCGGGACGGGCTGTTCCACAACCTGTTGTTGCCAGGGCGCCATGTCTACTGGAAGTCTGGTATCGACTACGACTTCCGGATGGTAGATACCCGCAAGGATGAAGTCGGGGCCGTTATCGAACCAGAGTTGCTCACCAAATTGGTGGTTTTCCGTCAGGTACACCGGTATGATGTGGCTGCTTATGAGACCGGGCTGTTGCTGATTGACGGTGAACTGAAGCAAAAGCTGTCTGCCGGACGGCACTACTTCTGGAAAACGGCTGAGGACCTGAAAGTGCTTTTGGCCGACCTGAGGGTGCAGACGATGGAAGTCAGCGGTCAGGAAATCCTCACCAAAGACCGGGTGGGCATCCGGCTCAACTTCCAATTGCAATACCGCATTACGGATGTGGAGCGGGCATTGCTGGAAGTGAGCGATATGCCCCGCCAATTGTACCTGTTGGTGCAATTAGCACTGCGGTCTTATGTGGGCACCCGAACGCTGGATGAAATCCTGGCGGACAAGGACGCCGTTTACACCAGTATAAGGGACGAACTGGTTGAAGCCGCTGAAAGCCTGGGGGTAGCCGTTTTATCCGGAGGCCTGAGGGACATCATCCTGCCCGGCGAAATCCGGGAGATCATGAACCGGGTCCTCGTGGCTGAAAAGCAGACTCAGGCCAATACCATCCTCCGGCGGGACGAAGCAGCTGCCACCCGTAGCCTGCTCAACTCCGCTAAGCTGATGGAGGACAACGCCATGCTGCTCCGCCTCAAGGAGATGGAGTACGTGGAGAAGATCGCTGAGAAGATCAACAGCCTTTCTGTCTCCGGTGGCGGACAGGTGATTGATCAGTTGCGCGAGCTTTTTATCGCGGATAAAAAGTAGACAAGGGTTTGCTTGCAGGGCTGCTCAGTTTTGGGCAGCCCTTTTTCAATTCGCTTAGAAATCAAAGTCCAGTCTCATCGTCAAATTGCGGGGCGCTTCCATAATGCCCGGCCGGGGCGAGTAGGCTTCATTGAGCAGGTTGTTGAGCAGCAGGGAAAGTTTAACAGACTCGGTGAGCTTATAGCTGCCGCGGAGGTTGACCACGGTAAAGCCCCGGTCGTTGCGCTCCCGGAAGTCCCGCAGCCCGTTGATGAACAGCAGGAATGCCGCATCAATGGCTTCGATCTGGCTGTTGTAGAACGTCTCAACGCCAAAAGACGCCTTTTTGTAATCCGCCTGCAGGTCGAGCTTGAACAGGTGGCGGGAGCGGTACTTCAGGATATTCTCATCTAAAGACGAATTGTTGGCGTTGATTTGCCCCTGTGTGCGGTCTTGGCCGGCAGGGACGCGGGTCGTATCAAAGGCTTCAAAACGCGGATCAACGTAGGTGTATCCAGCTAGTAAGCTTACCGGAAGACCTAAAATTTCGCCTCTGCCAGCGGCGGTGACTTCGAATCCATCAATCTGGGTATCCCCGATATTGATGGCCTGAAAACTAAAGCCTACGATATTGAACTCCATCATATCAAAGTAGCGGGAGCGGAAAACCGCAAAGTCCAGAAACCCTTCAAAATTGGAAATCCGGAAGCCTTGCTTAACGCCTAATTCTGCTGTCCAGCCGGTTTCAGATTGCAAGGTGGGATTGGGTACAATGCGTAGCGCGCCGGCTTCTGTCACGATATATTTTTCAGCTACGGTAGGGTAGCGGTAGCCCTGTCCCCAGCTCGCCCGCAGGAAGGTCGCCTTGCCGGCCTGATAGTTGAGCCCGAGGCGCGCCACGGGTTTGGCTTCCTCCTCATCGGAAGGGTCCACCGTGCCGCCATCGTACTCGAATCCCGGATTGCGCAGCACATTACGCTCGTAGCGGAACCCTACCGACGCATTCAGTTTGCCAAAAAACTCCTTATCGAATTGGGCGTAGGCCGCCAGGTTGCGGGAGGTGAAGGTGGTGTCGCCGTACAGCTCCGCTTCGATATCCGTGCCTGATCCGACCAGGCCGGCTGTGAAGACCAGGTCTGCTGCTGCCATCCGGCGCTGGAACTGATACTCCGCGTAGAACATATCCGAGAAATTGCTCTGATTAAGGTCGTTCTCATTGTCGATATTGTAGAAGCGGCTCAGGATGCGGTGGCGGTTGTTGGCGCCATCGTAGTAGGTGACAGTTGGGTCTATATTGTAGCGCAACCGGCGGCGGCCACCGAGCGTATTGGGCCCCGGCTGATAAGCGGCGGTATCGCTGGCCCAATAAAAAAAGGAGGCGGTCTCCCCGGCATTAATATTGGCATTCAGCCCGATGGTCAGGCGGTCGGTAGCGCGATAGCGGGTGCCTACATTGAAGCGGCCGGTGCGGCGGAATGCTCCTTCGTTGTAACTCTCTTCATTCAGGTAATAGCCGCCCATAACCAGGTCCAGCTTGCCCATCTTACGGCGGTGGGCCACACTCGCTCCGATGGTGCGCGGTGCGGTATCCCACCATTTCAGACGTTCATCTTCGGGGCTGAAATTATGGGTGTAAAAGACCGCTGCTTCGGTCTCCGGTGCTGATTTGGCGTAAGCTGTACGGACGTTGATGATGCCGTTGAGTGCGGAAGAGCCGTATAAAGCCGAGCCCGCGCCCTTGACCACTTCCACCTGCGCGATATTTTCGATCGGCACATCGTCCCAGTTGGGGAAGCCGGCATCGGCAGATAGGATAGGAATATCATCCACCAGCAGCAGCACCCGGCTGCCAGCGCCTTGTGAATAGCCCGAGCCGCCCCGGATATTCGCCTGCCCGTCGATGATGGTGACGCCCGGCAGTTTCTCCAGCGCCTCGTCAATGGATACCTTGCCCGTGTTCTCAATCAGGTCAGGTTGAAGGACTTCCAGGGAGACGGTCACCTTGCTGAGCGGCTTTTCGAATTTACCGCTGGTTACGGTAGCGGTTTCGAGCACGGTAGCGCGGGGATCAAGCGCCATATTTAGCTCAATGGTGCCCCCTTCCGGTAGGTTTACTTCTGTTTCATAGGTTTCATAACCCACATAGCTGGCTTTCAGGAGGTGTTTGCCTGCATCGGCCTCCAGCTCGTAGAACCCATCGAAGTTGGTTACCGTACCCTGACCTTGCAGGCTGATGGTCGCTGCAATCAGAGGCTCCCCGGTTTTGGCGTCCGTCACCCGGCCGGTGAGCAGGGTTTGCTGAGCGGTAAGGAAAGCGGAAAAGGACAGAAAAATTAGCAGAAGGTAGTACTTGGTCATATGCAATGAATTAGGCACAGCACTTAAAAGTAGTGGCTGTGGATGATCTCCAAAATGTTCAGGGTGCTAATTTCAGGGCGTGTGGAAGCACAAATCTAAGGCATTCGTGTTACTTGACAAGCAAGTTCCTGAAAAAAATCGCTTTGCACGCAGCCGACAGATTCCAATAAATCCATTTAGCTTTCCCAAAAGTTTTCTAACTTCGGCAGCTAAATAGAGTTGATAAAAGTAAATTTTATGTGCCCATGATTCATCTTTTCTGCCAGCTCTGCATCACGTCCTCACCTTAGTAGCTTAGGCTACTAGGTTCCGGGCGCTCTTTGATCTGACAAAAAAGCTTGATCCATGACCTACACAAAACCTACATTCATCAACTCTAATTCTTTACCAAACAACACGATTATGAATCGAATTGTACTGATTTTCTTGGGGGTTATCCTCGCCAGCGTTGGGTACGCACAGGATTGCCAGCCGGACGAAACAGTTCCGGATTCGGTGGTGGTTGCTCCACTGCCTTACAATGAAATGCTCCGTCCTGACGGAGGCATCAAAGATACGGCATGCGTAGGCAGCCCATATGAGTTTGTCTTTACATTCAATATTCCGGCAATTTACAATGTGAGCGGGTTTGAAGTGCCGCTCATTGATGTGAGCATCCCTGCGGAAGATGGGATTGATAACTTGCCGGCCTCTATGGATTATGTTTGTAATCCGCCCAACTGCGTGTTTGCCGCCGAGACTAAAGGCTGCATCCTGGTGTCTGGTACAGCCACGGCTGATGAAGTAGGACAGCATGACCTGACGATCGCAGCAGTTATTAATGCCGGGCTCGAACTTCAAGTTACGGTCCCGGGCGATCTGGAGGCAGATGCCCACTACTATCTTTTTGTAAAGGAAGAAGGCGGCACCAACTGCTTCTCCAACACCAACGAGGCCTTTGCAGCTGACTTTGAGCTGAGCAACCGCCCCAACCCATTCGGGGACCTCACGCAGGTGGTGGTGGATGCCAAACAGTCGGGCATGTACCAGTTCTTCGTTACGGATTTGCTGGGTCGTCAGGTGCACCAACAGCAAATTCAGCTGATCGAAGGTGAAAACCATATCGACTTCAACGGTAGCCAACTGGCAGAAGGCATGTACCTTTACGGTATCACCGATGGCCGCCACGCCGCTACTTCCAAAATGATTATTAACCGGTAGTACCCCTGCCGGGTCTCCAAGAATTCAGTCCTTCTGACAAGGAGCGGGGTGCTGCCCACCCTGCAGCGTGAAGCCCCGCTCCGACACCCTATAAAATTTTCTTTACTGGCAAACCGTTCTTGTACAGCGCCTTGTGCTGCACAAGGGCGGTCTTGTTATTTAAAATTCAGAAGGACATGAAGTACTTATACCTAACCATCCTGCTTTGGGGGCTTAGCCTTTCGGCGAAAGCCAACTGCCCCGGCTGTACGGTCAATCTCCCCGCTCTCCCGGAGGATACCATCTACATTTCGGCTGCCCCGGACGGGCAGGTCGGTCAATTTTACAGCGAAGACCTGTCGTTCCGCCTGCCCCAAACCACCACGCCGGTTAATGCCACCGACCCGGATACGCCTCCGGGGCTCCCAATTTCCCAAATGACGATCAGCTCTGTGGCGAATGTGCCGCCTGGGCTGCAGTGGGAAGCCAATCAGCTGGCCTTCGACGTTAGTGAGGTGACGGATGGCTGTGTGCGCTTCTGCGGGACGCCTCTGATTCCGGGGCTGTATGAGGTGGAAGTCATCATTTCGGCTCAGGTTTTGGTGGCTACGCAGACCTCGGCGGTGACCATTCCTATTCTTATCCTGCCCGGACAGGTCATTTCAGAAGGCTTTACTATCGACAATACCTCGGGTTGCGGAGAAGTGGTGGCGAACTTTATCAATAATGTGCCTTCCAACGGCACCGATGGCTTCAGCTATATCTGGGACTTCGGCAACGGGCAAAGCTCCACCGCTGAAAATCCGGGCACGCAGGTTTACGATACACCCGGCGAGTACGGCGTAAGCTATCAGGCGATTGTGGACACCTTCGGGCATCAGCTGACGGAGGTGGTCATCACGGATGTGGACTGCAACGATATCTTCGGGGGCGCGCCCGACCTCGTTTTGGAAGTCTACAACCCGCTGGGCGACAAAATTTTTGCCTCTGATGTCGTGCAGAATGCCAGTCTGCCTGTTGTTTTTGCGCCTGGCATTTTCATCGAAAACGGCCCCTACCAGATTCAGGTCGTGGATGACGATCAGGGGCTGGACGGAGGCGATGACGTCTGCGGCGTTTTTGGCTTTGTGAAGACTTCAAACGGGGAGCTGGAAGACGATGGCGCTACGGTAGACATTACCATCATCAATCCTGTTGACACCATCCGCTCCGAAGGCATCATAACAGTCTACGAGCAACCGGAAAAGCCCGAACTGCAGGGCTATAGCGGTGAGGATCTCTGCGATGGCGACTCCCTGACGCTGATGACCAACTACACCGAAAACACCCAATGGTACCTCGACACAGTGCCCCTGTTTGAGGCGAATGGCGATCTGCTCTCTGTGGGCGAAAGCGGCTTCTACTGGGTCACGTACACCAATGCTGATGGCTGCAGCGCCACTTCTGACACCCTTTTGCTGGATTTCAACGACCTGCCGGCTTTCCCTATCTTCCAGATCGAGCAAAACCTGCTCTTTCTGCTGGATCCGGACACCCTGCCTGATCCCTACGAGCTGCAGTGGTACCTGGATGAGCAGCCCCTGGAAGGCGGCAATGATTTGGAATACTGCATCAGCACCTCAGGCAGTTACACCCTGGAGGTAGTCAATCCGCTTACGGGCTGCAGCCGATCATACACCCAAAGTATGACCTATGACCCCGATTTCCCCAACTGCATGCCGGTAAGTGTGGAAGAGGCGGCGCTTCAGGCTTTAAAGGCTTACCCAACGCTGCTTGCCCCCGGTGCGCCGGTTTGGATCAGCGGGGATATGCCCGGCGGCCCAATGAATATCCGGTTGATGAATACGCTTGGTCAACAGCTGCAATCGTGGCGGTTGGAAGGGGGCGATGTGGGCGAAACGCTGCGGCTCGACCTCCCGATATTAGCCACCGGCGTACATTATTTACAAATTCAGACCAAAGCTGGCGGGAAGACGATCCCGGTCGTCATTCAATAGGCTTTTGAAAGCTGAGATTAAAAAAGATTGTGTCTTAACTGTTAAAATATATGAAAAATCATATATTGAGGGGCTAAACAAGCAAGAGCAACCTAAAAAGCCAGGGCGCGTTGTTCGGTCCGGAGCAGCTATTGATTTGGTACTCAGCAGGGTATCTGAAAAAAGTGTAGCTTTGCGGGCTGAACACTGCGCATAATCCCAAACTGAATTCGGCACCGCAAGTCTGAACTCCAGGTCTTAGATAGTCGGTCCGATGGTGGAATATCCCACCGTACTCTTGCGAACCCTGAATTATGACAGTTGAGATTAGAAGAAAAGAAATAGGCAACCTTCTACTTGAGAACATCCCGGAAATCCCTGTCTTGCTGAAAGACAAGCTACAATTGTATCAGCAGACGCGCGAGGCGGCTTTGGCCGATTGGCTGCCCGATGGCAGTGGGTTACTGATCTCAACCCGGTTTGGAGAAGCTGCACAGATTCACGAAGTGGTCCGCCCCGGGCACTTCCGTAAACAACTGACCTTTTTTGACGAGCCGGTTTATATTGCCCGCACCTGCCCCGATGCTGACCGTCAGGGGTTCCTGTTTGCGCGGGATACCGGTGGTAACGAGGCTTATCAGCTGTACTTCTATGACTTACGGAAGCAGGAATACGAAATGCTGACGGATGGGGAATCCAAGCACAGCAGTGGCGTATGGAACCGGGAGGGCAGCGCTTTTATTTACAGCAGTACCAAGCGCAACGGCATTGATCAGGATTTGTACCTCTACGACCTGGCAGGTGGTACAGGCGAACGACTGGCCTTTACCGGCAAGGGCTATTGGTACCCGGTCGCCTGGGCATCAGGCGGGCGGTATGTGACCGTTATCAACTACCGGTCGATCAATGAAAGCCACTTGCATATTCTGGATGTGGAGACGGGTATGTTGCAGACCATTCAGGCTGATCCGAATATTGCCTGCCGCTCCGGCAGCTGGTCCGCCGACGGCCGCCGGATTTACTATACGTCTGATGCCGATAGCGAATGGCGCGGGCTGATGTTTTACGACCTGGATACACAATCGAAGCAAAAGATTACTCAGGGGCTGGACTGGGAAGTGGAAGGCTTGCAGCTTTCTGCCGATGGCACACAGCTGGCCTTTGTTATCAATAAGAACGGCATTTCCGAATTGTACCTTTACGATACGGCCCGGGAACGCTACGAACGCGTCGAAGTCCTCCCGGAAGGCGTCATTGCCGATATGCGCTGGCACCCCAAGGCCCTGCGCCTTGCCCTGACCATCAATACGCCTCAGGCGCCGGCCGATGCCTATGTGCTGGATGTGGAAACGATGGACCTGCAGCAGTGGACCTTTTCAGAAGTGGGTGGGTTAGACCGCAAAGGGTTTGTCAAGCCCAGGCTCATTCATTATCCGACTTTTGATCAGGTAGGGGGCAAAGACCGGGAGATTCCTGCCTTTTATTACCGGCCGGAGCCACAAGATGCGCCCATGCCCGTGCTGATATACATCCACGGTGGCCCGGAGAGTCAGTTCCGGCCTGGCTTTTCACCGGCTTTTCAGTACTACCTTAAAGAACTTGGCGTGGCTGTGCTCGCTCCGAATGTGCGGGGCTCTTCGGGCTATGGGAAGCACTACCTCAAGCTGGATAACGGCTTTAAGCGGGAGGATTCTGTGCGGGACATCGGGGCACTGCTTGACTGGATTGAACAGCAGCCCGAACTGGACAGCCGTCGTGTGGCGGTTATGGGCGGTTCCTACGGTGGCTACATGGTGCTGGCAAGCATGTCGCATTACAACGACCGTCTTTGTTGCGGGATTGACATCGTGGGCATCAGTAATTTCATTACCTTCCTGAAGAATACCAAGTCTTACCGCCGCGATCTTCGCCGGGTGGAGTACGGGGATGAGCGTGATCCGGCTATGCGCCGGCATCTGGAGCAGATTTCTCCGACGACTAATGCTCATAAGATCACCAAGCCGATGCTTATTGTGCAGGGGCAAAATGACCCAAGGGTGCCGGCCAGTGAGGCGGAGCAAATGCTGCGGGCAATCCGTACGAATGGGGGAGAGGCGTGGTACTTGCTGGCTAAGGATGAGGGGCATGGCTTCCGGAAAAAGTCGAATCGTGATTTTTACAATCAGGCGGTGATCTTATTCCTGCAGACTTATCTGATGCAGCCGCTGGAGGTGGGGGTGCCTGAGGCGTTGGTGACGAGTTAGGGCTTTGATTGCAATTGAATTTGAGGTGAGTTCATGATATAGGGCGTAATGTGCGACTTCTACGAAGTCGGTTAGCATTGGTGCTGCTTGTGTTACTAAGGTGTGACTTCTACGAAGTCGGCTAGTGTGGGTTTTGCTATGGAAGAGTGGGGTGTAATTCTGCCTGGCACCGCTGCGGTGGCCAGATTCTGCGAAGTCTTATGCCTGTTAAGTTGCCGGAGGCATCTCCGTTTGGGTTGTCTGTTTTATTCGTTTTTTTAGTCACCAGATCATTATGAATGCACCGCTAATGGAGTGCTATTACAATCAGCGCAGTGCCCGGCTGGCCTTCCGCAAAACCACGGAAGCAGATATTCCGTCCTGGTCGGTTTTCTTTACAGGTAATGACCGGCTGCATTTCCTGGGCATGCCTCTGGACGGTACGCCCATGGAGCTCTCTGCCTGGTGGATTCACAAGCAAGCAGAGCGGTACCGGGACACGGGTTTTGGGCACCTGGCGGCTACGCTGCCATCGGCGGGCGGGCTCATTGGCATGGCGGGCGTCATTCCCCGTGACCTGGACGGGGAAACTTTTTACGAAGTGGCTTACTCCCTTATGCCCGGCTACTGGGGACAGGGCTACGGCACCGAAATGGCGCAACAGATGAAGAGCTGGGCTTTCGAACACCTGCCGGTGGAGCAGGTCATTTCCATTATCCATAAAGACAATTTGGCGAGTCAGCACGTTGCCCGCAAGAATGGGCTGCTGCCCTGGAAGGAGACGGATTACAGCGGAATGCCGGTGGTGGTGTACAGGGGGCTTAGGTAGGGGATGGGCCTGAGTACTCAACTCTGCACATCAGAAGCTTGTTAGGTGTTCTGTATTCAGGTGGCCGAATTCTTAGATGTGCGGATCACGGTCCTACCAATTTACCCGAACCAGGCCAAAACCACAAATCAAAGCTCGAATGGCGATAGAAAAATCAACACCGGCTTCCGGCCTTTCCAGGAGAGGGGCTCCCCTGGCGGTCTCCGCTGCCCGGGTGGACATGGACCTCTTCTTTGAAGCTGCTCAAAATCTGTACGATCCGGAGGAGAATCCCGAAGGGTACTTCACCCTGAATGTGGCGGAGAATGCCCTGATGATCCCGATGATGAAGGCGCGCATAGATAAAATTTTGCAGCAGGGCGCTGTTCCCGAATGGGCCTTCCAGTATACCGATCCGAATGGGCACCCGGAAGTCCGGGAGACCGTGGCGGCATTTATGGAGCAATACCTGTGCCAATGTCCCATTGCGCCTGATTCCATCGCCTTTTCTGCCGGTGCTGCAGCGACCATAGAGGTGAGTACGTTTATGCTGGCCGATGAGGGGGATGTGGTGGTGATTCCGGCCCCCGCTTACCCCATGTACACCAATGATGTGGGCTTGAAAAGCGGATTGCAGCGCTACGATTTGCAAACGCATCACCATCCTGCCGATCATGGGGATCTTTCCCCCCTGACCACCGCACACCTGGATGCTGCCTGGGCGGATATCAGCGGGCAGGGGCAAAGGTTCAAAATCCTGCTGCTGACTTCACCGGATAATCCCACCGGCTGCATGTACTCGGAACAACAGCTGAGGGAGATTGCCGAGTGGTGCATGGCACATGAGGTGCACCTGGTTGTCAGTGAAATTTACGGCTTATCATTGGTGAATATCGAGGACGGTGACATCCGGGCAGATTATACGCCGGCAACGGTGCCCCAATCTTTCGCACAGCTCATGGCGGAGCTTCAAAGCGATTACCTGCACCTCTGGTACGCCCTGTCCAAGGATTTTGCCATGTCAGGGTTCCGGTTTGGTATCGTACATTCCTTGAATGAAAGCTTCCTCAAGGGTTTTGGGAATGTCAATATCCCGCAGATGGTTTCCAACCTTGCGCAGTGGGTGATCGGGGAGCTGATGAAAGACCACGCCTTCCTGGAGCGCTACATCGCAACCAACAAAGCCCGGCTTACCGGGAGCTACAAAGCAGTCGTCAAGGCCCTTCGGGAGTTGGAAGTGCCCTACGTCCCCAGCCGCGGCAGCCTGTTTGTTTGGGCTGATTTTTCCAAATACCTGAAAGAGGATAGCGAAAAGGGGAAGGAAGACCTTTGGATGGACATTTACCACAGTACCGGCATACTGCTGACGCCCGGTGCCGGATTCCAGCATAAGAAGTATGGGGTGTTTAGGATAGTGTATACTACATTGCCTTTGAGCCATTTGGAGGTGGCGCTGGAGCGGTTGAAGACTTTTTTTCAAGACCGGGCCAGTTGATTCACTTCCTTTCAGTTTTGTTTTTACAGAACTGTGGCAATGTGTCTTTTCTTACCATTTTTTGCAAATTAATAAATAGAAATTCTGACAAAATTCTGACTTGTAAAAATATTTTTAGTTAATATTTTCTTAAAAAATCCGGGGTCAAAACAACATTTGCATTTCCAAGGTTAGGCGTGTCATTTTTCACTTCAAACTATGAATATGACACTGTCAAAGACCTTGTTGTCAGGAGCATTCCTGTTCCTGGCCACCATGTTCACGCACGCCTACGCACAGCAGAGCGCTGCCATTCAGGAGATGCTCGATCTCGAAGCCGATCAGTATTTTGCCGACCGGGACAGCGCTTACCTTGATCCCTACTACGGATTGAAAAAGCTGATTTATGGAAATAAGCGCTTTGCAGAGAACAAGAGTATCAAACCGCGTCAGACCGACGAAGACCTGCGCAACAACGAGCTGGGGCAGAAGCCTTTTGCTACGATTATTGGCTGTGCGGACAGCCGTGTGCCCAATGAGATTATTTTTGATCAGGGGGTGGGAGACCTCTTTATTACCCGTACAGCTGGGCAGGTGATGGCTGAAGCTTCTTATGGGACCATTGAGTACGCCACGGTAGTGCTGAATACCCGTCTGATTGTTGTGCTGGGCCATGAATCCTGCGGAGCCGTAAAGGCAGCCATGCAGCTGCCGGAAAACCCTCCGGGCCACGTGGTGACGCTCATCAATGCCATTAAACCCGCTTCCCTTTATGCGAAAGACAACGCAACAGGCGAGGATGACATGCTGGATACCGCCGTTCGTAAGAATGTACTGGAGCAGGTTGAACTTCTCCGGGTCTGGAACCGGTACTGAGCCGCAAGTTTGCAAACGGTGAAGTCCTCATCGTCGGCGCAGTGTACAACCTGCACTCCGGTCAGGTGGAGTTTTTGGAAGAGACGATCAAGTCACTGCCAAAATTTGTTCAATAGCCTATGAAAAAACTGCTGTTACTACTGCTGTGTGCATGGCTTGCCAGCCCGCTTGCGGCCCAAACTGTTGAAGAAGACAAACTGGGAGCCTGGTACATGTACTTTTACAATGCCAGGTTTGGAGATGGCCCCTTCGGGATTCAGGGCGATTATCAGTTCCGATTCTGGAACTTCGGCAATGACCTGGAGCAGGTGCTGATCCGAAATGGATTGACGTACACCCCAAAGGATGCTGGTGTAACCTTCACACTGGGCTATGCGAGTATCACAACGGGCACACCGGGAGAAAGCACCAACACGGTCCATGAAAACCGGATTTATCAGGAAGCTATTTTTTCCCAGCGGCTGGGTGGCCGTTTTCTGCTTACCCACCGTTTCCGGTCGGAGCAACGCTGGCTGGAGGATCAGGACTTCCGTACCCGCTACCGGTACAATATTTTTGTGAATGTACCGCTCAATGCCACCGATTTTGGGAAGGGAGTCGTCTACCTGGCCCTGTACAATGAGATTTTCATCAATGGTCAAACCGATATTGGAGACGGCCGCGAAGTGCAATATTTTGACCGGAACCGGACCTATCTTGGTATTGGGTTCGGGCTGCGTGACAACCTGCGCATCCAACTGGGTGCTATGAATCAAACCACCGCCAACTGGAGCAAATGGCAGGCACAATTCAGTGCGCACCATAACTTCTCCTTTAGATAAGATTTTATCGTAAAAGCCAAAAATGAATTGCACCCTGTACGGTTTATACTGACGATTAAGTGGTTTGCCGCAGCAAACCTACTTAATGTCAGCATTTACGCTGGGAAGTGTCTTGCGCTTGCCCTGATAAGCTATGCTTCGTTAGTGGTCGATGTCGCAAATCTAAGATTCCAGACGATGAATGTCTGGACTGTAAGCCCAGACGATGAAGTCTGGATCAAAGACCCGACATTTATCGTTCCCCGTGCTGGCCGTCAGCGCCCCAGTAGGTGACCACTTCGTATTGCGTATATTCGGTACAGGGTGTGTTTGTTAGGTAGTACCGGTCCGGCTAGACCTTCCTTTGCACAAGGAACATTGGTGCAGGGATGCCCATTCGGGGTATTGGTCAAACCGCTTCCTGCTCACGGTCGGGGAAGAAGTATTTTGTGGTGGGGGCAAGCAAGCTAAAGTCAAAGATGACATCGGAGGGGGGCGTAATAATTCTTAGCGAAAGCAATGAAGCAGACTGAACCCGACATCAAGTACTACTTTCCCCGATTAGCAATACGCTTCATATCTATAGCCAGGCCTTCTGTGATTTCCAACTGATCCTCCCAGTCGTAAATGCGCCACGCGTTGTTGCCTTGTTCGGCAATCAGCACCTTTCGGGTATCTGTAAAAATCCAAACGACTTTGGCTACGCCAAATTGAATCAGGTCCTCTGTTTTTTCATGGTAGTACCCTAAAGGGTTGCGGACTTCCTGAAGATCTGCTTTGGTATCGATCTCGATCACTAATTCAGGGGGAATATCCAAATACTGATCGTTTAAGTCTTCCACCAAGTCCGATTTGATTACGGCTATATCCGCTGCTCTCCAGGCGTTTTTGCCAAAACGCAGCCCGAGCTCGTTCGTAAAGATCAGGTATTCATTTCCATAAAAGGATCGGAGGAGATAGATCAACTCTGCAACAATGAGCGCTTGTAGTTTGCTGCTACCCATGATTTCATCCATTTGCTTGTTACCGGTCAGGTAGTCCTTGTAGCCTTGGTAGTAAATGGGCTTGCCGCCAACCATTTCATAGACCAGACTTTTAGGGATTTGCTCGGTAGCTTGTTCCATCATTTGACGATTTATTGAAATGGTAAACAATCTGGGGGCAGTGTAAGTTCCCTGTGCTATTTTATCCAGGTGCTGCAGCTCAGAAACAGGCAGAACTAGCAGTGCCCAGCATTTAAAGCCCCCATCCTGTCGTCCAGTTTCCCGCTGGGCGATAGGTTACCTAAGCCCTGGCCTATATCAACCCATCGCCTCGCTGGAAGCGCGACGACGGGAGTGGGGCGAAGTCAATGCAAAAAACATAACACTCACTCAGTCAGCAGCATCATTGACACCCGCTGCCCGTACATTCGTTCAGTAGTCGCCCGGGCTTGCAGGAGGATTTGTATCTTTCTGCCGTTTCCAGGATATGTTAAACCTTGTAGCTTATGACTAAACGCGCGCTTACGCTGATTGTGGGGTTGTTTTGACTAAAGATCACTGCAACAAAAACAGGCGCAAACGTCCAACTTTCTAAGCACAAAAAAAACAATAGAATGCCGATAACAAACCTCTCTATAGGAATTGCAGTAGTGTTCATACTGACTTCCTTTACTCTACAGGGGCAAAATGACAATAGCTTGAGCAAGGCATTAGAGTATAAAATAAAACAAAAGGTCTTACAAGATTTACAAGCCTCAAAGTATCTGCTGCTTAGCCAAAGGGCGGATAAATTGTCTAAACCCATGGATCGAGGCTTTTCGACTAAGGTTTTTTTTGTTTCTGGTTTTGTTCAGGTTCTTCCAAAGGTAGCAATACGCCGATCGGCACTTAAAATACCAAGTGAAGAGGGTTGGAGGCTATTTACAGTAGAATTTCCGACTGAGGCCCATATTAACGGGGATTTTTTCCGATGGGTAGGGCATATATTTAGTGTTTCTCCACTTTTCTACAAGGATATAGCTCTAGTTGCCGTCACAGAAAAAGAAAATGTAGTTTTATTAAACAGTTGGTCCAGCAGAGACTACTCTATTGAGAAATATTTCCAATTCCGTTCTGATAAGCCCGAATCTTACATACCGTACTTAAAAATACAATTGTATAGGCAGAACCCTGATAATATGTTTTTTAGGAGTCATAAGCTTGATACACTGCTATTCGAATGCATTTCGACTTATCATAATGGTATTAAATCAATTCATTGCCGTACACTTTTAGCTCGGCAAAAAGTTCATTGAAAGTTTGGAAAGAGAGACAGAAAAAATAAGGGTTTTCTGAGATTTTAAAAATCTTTGCAGAAAACCCTTTCAAAATGCCGTTCTGCAAAGATCTAAAAAATGGTTGATAAAGCATCAATCTGAGGTTCCACAAGGCAACGCCTTGCGTCGATTAACCGTCTTATCTGGTTTATTAGGTGCCTTAATCAAAGGTGGCCGGGCATCTTTATCAGAGTTGGGCCGCCATATGGAAGACCCCACTGACCTGGAAAGTCGGGTCAAGAAGGCCAAGCGTTGGTTGCAAAATAAGTGGACCGATGTCACGGTACACTTTATACCCTACCTTCTTCCGATTCTCCACTCTCTGAGCAAGGCTGGAGAGTTAGTTCTGGCCATCGATGGCTCCTGTGTGGGCAAAGACTGCATGGCGCTGATGGTCAGTGTAATCTGGCGCAGGCGAGCCATTCCCATTTGTTGGGTAGTTCGTAAAGCTCCCAAACTGCCCTTCCCGGAACACATGCACGTGGCCATTATCGGTCAAGTGGCGATGCTTATGGACAGTATCCTGGAACAGGATTGCCGGATTTTCCTGCTGGGAGATGCCGAATTCGACGGCTGCGAGTTGCAACAGTCTTGTTTGGCTCACGGTTGGGAGTACGTGCTAAAAACGGCGAAGGATACTTTGGTAGCCGATCATCCGAACATGGAGAATGCTTCGGCTTTTGGCCATTTGGCCGCAAGTATCGGTCAAAAAAGCTTGTTCCTGCCCCAAATGTATGTGACTAAGCAAGGGTTTGGGCCAGTCAATGTCTTGTTCTGGCATGACCGGACCCGATATGACCGACCTTTGTATCTGTTGACCAGCTTGGAATATGGCCCGCAAGCCGAAACATATTACCGAAAGAGGTATCACATTGAAACCTTTTTCGGCGATATCAAATCTCGCGGATTCCACATTCATAAAACCAGGATTGAAGAGCCTCAAACCTTGTTCAATCTCTTGATCGTGGCTAGCCTGGCTTTCATCATCTGTATCTTGTTCGAGTTTGATGCCCGAACCTCAGCCCAGTTGGGTAAATTCTGCCGTAAAGACCGAATCGATAGCTTGTCCGTGTTTCAGATTGGACTGAGGGCTGTCCGATTTTATGTCAGGCATGCTTTAAATCTTTCTTTCCAATTTTCAAAGAACTTCCCGTAAAATAAAAGTGTACGGCAATGAATAAATCAAAACAAATTATCAAAGTCCCAAAAGACACGCCGAGTAAGTTCAAAATAGAAACTACTGAAAGATTATCGGGGGCTTCCGAGAACTATATTTCTTCAATCATCGGAAAATATAAACCCGCCCCCTTCAAAAACTACGAAGAGAAGAAGCAGTACCTACAGGCCCATCTGATGAGCAACATCTACCTCTACAAGCTCAGGCAAAAAATGGATACGATACCAGAAGGGCAGGACTTTGATCAGCTTAGAGACAGCCTTTTGCCTGCTTACGACGAATACTTGGACCGTTGCCTGCCTCTGCACTACGGCTGCTGTTGGGTAGACTACGAAAAGGTTGAAGCGCTTAAATCTCACCTGCCAATAAATACCCGGTTTTTAATGGAAAGGCGTGGCCGTTTTCAAGTAGTAGTGGGAGAAGGCCGCCCTTTCAATAAACATGTAGAGTTCTATAAATTCTACGTGGATACGACCCTAATGCTGACTAAAAGGCCTGACCCGCAGTTTGAAAGGGCGCTAGGCTACGATGGATATAAGAGGGTGCGCTATGATTTGTTTTACCACCCTTGGCTCAAGGGGACTGGTGACGAGTTTTACCCACCGCCACCGCGTGTTTTGCATCACGGGGAACTGGACCCATGGTGGCTATCCGGTTGTACCATGGGTACAAGCTATGACACTATAAGTGGACATTACTATCTGCCCTACCGAAGTATTTCCGCCCCGGTAAATCATTATTTACTGGCATTGGACACGGAAACCCGCGATGTTTTTTTCGTCAGCGGCAAGGATATTTTCCTGTCCGAGGTAGGGCCGTTGTACACAAGCATGAAGGTCAAATGGGATAACAGCAAGCGCATCCTGAATTTTGATGATACCAATTACTACTTATTGAAGGATAGCGATTACCACCGGTACACCTACATTCAAGACCGCCTCTACCGCTACCTGGTAGAACGGCTAGACCGCAGCAACGTCACCTACGAAGATGAGGAGAAGGTAGTGCTGCGCTGCAAGGGAAAGGAATACAAAAAAGAAATCGAACTGGAAGTCACCCTCTACTTTGACGATCCAGAGAATTTGGAGGTCCGGAAATTAGAATAAAAAACAGCCACAGTCCGGGACTCCGGGCTGTGGCTGTACTATGCAAACAATAGGTTCGTCAGAAAATTTACTGCCGCACCACCTTTAGTACTTCCCTGTAGCCATCCTGCGTGAAGACTTCCAGGAAGTAAAGCCCTGCGGGCAGATAGCTGGCGTCCCAGTCTATGGACTGCTCTCCTTCGCGCAGGGGCGTTTGAGCCAGCTGCTGCCCAAACTCATTGAACAGAGCCGCTGTACCATCCGCTGGAAGTGCTGCAGAGAATTGCAGGGTGAAGGTACGGCGCACGGGGTTGGGCACTATGGTGGCCTTGAGGACCTCGGGCTGCGCGTTTTCCCAGTATAGGCTGTCGGGGGCGGAAAGATTGATACCGCCTGAATTGTTTCGGAAGCGAATATCCCCAAAGGTCGCAGAAGCGGAGCCGTTCGGGTCAGTGGTAAATACGGCCAGCCCCATTTCCACACACGAGTTCATGGGCAGGTAAGCCTGATAAAAGGTTTGCCAGGAGGCATTGCTCCAGGTACGGTACCGGGCGCGAATCAAGTCGCCGTCACGTTGCAGGCGCAGCCAATAAGGGAAAGACGCCTGTATCAGCGTGCTGTTTTTAGGCCCGTTGTCTGTAGTACGGATTTCCCGCCGGATCAAATTGGTGAGGTTAGAATACACCGCTACCATCTTAGCGCCCGGGGCATCGCTCTCGCGTATCATCAGTCCGGCGTAACCGCCGTCCACGCTTTCGATACGTGCCTGAATACCACCGTCATTGCATAGCTCTATGTTTGCAAAAGCGAGGTTGTCAGCATTTTGATTCAGGAGGTTGTAGCCGCCGGTGCTTATGGTCAAGTCATCGTTGTTGGGGCTATCGGCAGAGCAGAGGCTGTAGTTGAAGTCGCTGCCATCTCCCTGATCCCCAATATTGGTTGCCGACCATCCTGCAGGCAGTGCGTTGCCTTCCTCTACGGAAACAGTAGCGCTGCATTGGTCTGATGCACCATTGAAATCGGTGATGGTGTAGGTGACATTAATGGTACTGCCAATGTCATCACAGTCGAAGAAGCTCTGGCTGATGGATTCTGAAGCAAGCCCGTCTGCGCAGAAGGTGGTGCTTTCTGAAACCCCAAATGCACCACTGGAGGCCACGGTGTTACCCAGCTCATCGCTCAGGTTGTAAGACCCACCATCACCCCCGCTATCTGAAATGGTGAATACGTAGTCGCCACCAGAGAGGCTAAACGAATCCGTAACGGTCCTATTGGCTTGAAAGAAGGCATATAAACCCTGAGCTATGGTATTACCGCCATCGGTATCGGTCAAGGTCCATCTGGTTTCCGAGGGGAAGCTGTCGAGTGCGATAGTCAGGGTGAAGTTGTTGCCGTAACTGCAGGGGGGGCACCCCATGATGCTATTGCCACCAATCTCCTCAGGCAGTAGGGTGCCCTGCCCATTGGTGTCTAGTACCACTGTCACATCCTGGCAGATAGCAGATGGCGGTGCACAGTATTCGCTTACTCTAAAATCATCGAGCAGAATACCACGTCCGCGTTGTGGCGTTTCATTACTTGTCGTGTCCAATACCAGGTCCAAGCTGTCCTGATCGTTGGCGTCGGTTACGGTAAAAGCAAACTGAAGGTAATCAGATAAGCTTGGCAGCAGAATCTCTTCGGTTGTCCACGTGGACGCCAAATTCTGGTTAGGAGAATATTCCGCAAGTTGTGTCCACTCTCCACCTTCTGCTGTTCTGTACAACAAGTTTAGCGTTGGCTGATAATTCATAATACTGTCCAAAAGAGTTGGGTCAAAATTAAGGCTCCACTTGAAAAGCGAGCCTTCAAACCCAGGGTCAAGATCTTTAACTGATAAGGTCCACTCTCCGTTAAGAGGGCAGCCTTCTAAGCTGGAGAAGTCTCCTTCGGGCTTGTAACTGCCCTCCGGGAAGTAAGAAGCAGAAACTTCAGAGGTCAGGCCGTCAATTAAGCTGGGAACAGTAGTGTAAACGTGAGACGGGGTAAAGCTCAAGTGTTCATCCCTGAGCGTGCCAAAATCGGTACTCTCCATGCTGAAGCAGTACTCATAAGGGGTGCCAGGCGTCAGGTCGTTACGACCTATAAAATCCGTTCGAATAAATGGCTCGCCTAAATGTTCCAAGATCTGGGGAGAAGAAAAGTGTTTAATTATTTTAGCAGATTGCCCATTAGGGCAGGATAGCTCTATATCCAGGTTGTCATAACGTTCGTGCTCCAGGCTAATGCAAACACTGGAAAGCATGGACTCAGTGAGTGTGGCATCCCTCGGGAAGCCACTGAGCTTAATGGTAGAAGGGCTCGTAAGTGGAAAAAAAGGTATGATTCCATCCACCCGGCCAATCGCTAAGTTCTCGTTAGCTACAGCTGTTTGTGGCGACGGACCTACCGACGATATAAGGCCTTCTAAAATGTTATAGGCAAAAGAAACCACAGGAACCTCAGAAAACGAACTGACATCAAATAATGGCGAAATAAGTGTGTCTTTCCTGACTGTTGGACTGATAAATGCCGCCATGTTATCACCATTAAGGGGTTGGTTAGCCAATCCGGTAGTATCGAATACCTTTTCGGGGAACTGCCAGGCTGAGGGGCTGCTGGATTGAAGTGTCCAACATTCTGGTTTGGCTCCAGTACCTTCGAAACCTGTAAAATATGGACTCCTAAGTGTAAGTGTCCAAGGAGAACCACATGAATAGGTTAGTCTAACAGTGGAGGACGGGCGAGAGAGGTGCCCATCGCAAATGGCGATAACCTCAAACCTGTAATTGCCGTCTCGGTCGAAAACAAAGAACTCGCTGTTAAATTGATTAGTAGAAATAAAGCTATACCAATGAGGCGATCCCTCCAGAGCATACCGGACGAGAAAAGAGTCCGCATCTGATGAATCCCAGCTTAGGACAGCAATATTGTCAAAAAGACTAGCTTGAACATTCTGAGGTGGTAAACAATCCTCTTCTTCTTGAATATGAATATTGTCAATCCTGGCAAAAGCATTGTGATACCCTTCAAATCGGACCACGTAACTTTCGGCGTTGGTGTTAAGTTTTGGCAGCGGTATTCTTGCTGTAGCCCAGCCGTTTGTGGGGGTTTTAAAATCCACCAGGACTTTTTCACTCAAAGGCGACGATGAACCAAACGATTGATAGGCCACCCTAAAAGCAGGAGCAGGCTTGAAAGCGATACTGCTGGTACAGAAGCTGGTACTTTCGCTGAAGTCGAAGCTGCCGCCCGATGCGATCACTGCTCCGGTGCCATCTGTAAGGGTATAGGAACCATTGCCATATAAACAGCAAATACCGTCCCTGTCATTAATAGTGAAGGTATAGTCTCCTGGCTCCAGGCTGATGTTCTCTGTAATAGTGCGTGCTGTGTTCGAGAAAAATAAATTATTCCCATCGTAGGGGCCACCGGAAGCTACTATAGCACCGTCAGCATCAGAGACCGTCCACGAAGTTTCATCAGGAAAGCCGTCGACATTGATGGCTAGGGTCAGGTTGAGTCCGTAACAAGAGGAGCAGGGGGCACAGCTGGACCCACCGCAGTCTATGCCACTCTCATCACCGTTTTGGATGCCATCATAGCAGGATGGCGAAACGGTCGTGCTGCAGGTGGTGGGTGCTTCCTCAATCCAGTAATCAAAAGTTAACAGGTGGTTTTCCGCTTCGTTCCAAAGGATAGATGGTGATTCTAAACGGGCTGTGTGCTGTGTGTCCGAAAAGCAGTCATAATTCCCGGTGAAAGTTGCTCTGCGCCCCCCTGTAACCTCTTCAAATAATAACGGGAATCCATCTTGTATCCAGCATCCTTCAGGAGCTGAAGCATTTTCAAAGCCCTGGAATACAGGAAAAGGGGAGTATTCACCACATAAAGTTCTAAATTCTAAGGGCTCTGAAGGATTGCTGAAGATATCGGCGGATCCACAAGACTCAGTGATGACGTAAAAATCGTAAGGGGTATCTGATTCTAATCCCGTAGCCAGATATAGAGAAGTATCAAGCCCTGAGATGGTTTGACCTTGACCGGGTGAAAAACCTCTGAGCCCAATCTCGATGGCGTACTCTAAGGCATCACCGGGAGCACTCCAACTTAATAAAGCAGAAGTTTCAGATAGGCTGTCAACAGACAGTGCTGTTGGCGCTGTACACTGTACCTTTTCATCTGCTCCAATATAGGGATGCGCTGGTCTGGTGTGGCCATCAATATCATCACTAATACCGGGAATGGTTATGCCCTGTCCCTGTACCGCTAAATTGAACCCAGAGAGATGCAGATCATTAGTACTTACGAACACAATGCTGTCAGAGACGGAGTTGGCATTGTAAGATGAAGATGCGGTCTGCCATTCTTCCAGCGAGTTGTAAAATTGGTTGGCCACCACCGCGAGGGCTCCATTGCCGTCAGTGCGGTAGTACAGATTATAGTCGAGCACATCATCGTTATTGGTTGGAGCATCGAGGTCAATGGCTTCCGAAGTATTGGAGATGAAAATGTTGTTCCGAATATCATACCCATCCGAAGAGGAATTGACCCATAGAGCCTGATCATCATCAGCAAGGCCCGTATTGAAAAATAAGTCCACACTATCGGAACCGAATAAATAGTATGCATCCCCGGTACCGAATGCCCGCCCCATATTGTTTGAGACATTTGCTCGATCGGCAGCCCCCATAGATGAAGTATTGATGTCGCTTAAAAAATAAGCAAAAGTTGCGGCGCCCAGAACTTGGTTTTTCTGAACTATTGGTGATTTTGAATTCGCCACCCAGATTCCGTAAGAAGAACCAACAGGCGGCATTTCATGGATTATATTACCGGTTGCAACAGGACTGTTCAGGTTTCGAAAATGAATACCGGTAGATTGAGCTGAAATTTCGCACCCCTCTACGGTGATATTATTTCCATCAGTTACCTGACTTGAAGAACCATTTATCCGGATACCGGTGCCTCCACCGTTAATCTTTACATTTTTGATAAGACCGTTGTTCATGCTGTTGCCGGTGGAGCCTAGTGTAAATTGATTGCCGTTAGCTACAATACCTGCACTGTTGGAACTTGTGTTATTGACATCAATGATACAGTCCTGGATCGTATTAAAATCGGCCTCATTCCAAAGTTGAATGCCCCAGGAAGTCGAGCTGCCCGTGTGCCGGATGGTCAAGTCTTCTATTGTTATATAGTCGGCTCCGTTAAGCTCTACTGCCATAACACCGGAACCAGAGCCATCATAGGTAATTATGGTTTGATCTGCACCTGCTCCGGAGAGTGTCACCGTATTGGTCTCGCTGGCTCCCTCATAAGGGAACAGTTTAATTTGTTCCTGGTAGGTACCTGGGGCAATGTTGAAAATGACGGGGCCGTTTACACCGCAAGTGACTAAGCCGGCGATAGCGTCATGGATTGTCTGGAAGTCAGCATCACCACTACTTCCCACACTGTAGGAACCAGATAGTTGGGATTCACAACCTGAAGAAAAGCCAAAGGGGCCTGCCCAGTCCTGTACCGGAGCGCCAGCGCAGTTGGTCCTGATGTATAAGTCATAGGCAGTCAGAGGGGTTAAGCCTGTTACAGAGATTCCATTGCTGGTGGCATTACCAAAGTTGATTACGTTAGTGCCCTGAGAAGCGCCCTGCGCTACAATTTCCCAATCATAAGAGGTCCCACAGACATCTGTCCAAGTCAGGTCTATTTCGGTTCCTGCTGAGTTGGCGGTGCTCAAAGAGAATGGGGGGATACATTGGGGAGGGGCATCATAAACCGCAATGTCATCAATGGCAGCATCTGAAAAAAAGTCTACTCCTATTGTGCCTATGATCCGGAACTTGAAGTTGGAACTACCGGCATAACTACAAAGCGTAATCTCTGCCTTGAGATAACTGTCCGATTCCGAGGTTTGCTGCTCCCCACTAATAGACCAAAGAGGAGTTGACCAGGTGGCCCCACCATCATCAGAAGCTTCTACGGCTATGCTTCCCATTGATTGCCCATACATATGATAGTAGAATTCGAGAGCAGGGTTGCTCAAGTTGGAAAAATCAAATACGGGCGATTCCAAAATGGCTTGTTTTTCAAAGCAGCTACTCCCTTCCATATAGAGGTACTTGCCAGAGCCACTTGTGTTATCCCCGCTAGGGCCTGTTAGGGAAGAAGTCGTACCATTTGCATCGACAATCCAGTCTGTATCATCATCTGTTACATTTGTAAATCCTCCGGAGAGCGTGCAAATACTAGAGCAGGATTTGTCGCATTCCGTTTCTGTTTCAAATGTTTCCACAAAGGGAAATGAACTGATTTGTGCATTGAGGTTTAGGCCCATGAGTAAGACTAGGCCAAAAAGTAGATTCTTTTGCATGGAGATTAAGTTTGTTAAGGAAAAATATGGTAGTAGGAGCTTAAGTGTTGTTTCGGATATTGCGTTTTGAGCTGCTATCGTCAGAAAAAATCAGTCATACCTTGGTCAACTTGTGCAGGTCTGCGGTTTCTGAATGGGGTCCTGTGAACTCCATGGATATGCCTGATGAACCACCTTTGAGGAGAATAATCAGAGAAGTGGGAAAACGTATGAAGCCTTTTACGGGCTGATTACTAATGAGGCGAAGGATCTTGTGCCCCGCACGGATTAAATACCGGGACAATAAGAAGAATATACAAGACATGAGCGATGAGGCAACTAAAAGGACCTCATCCCAAGAGCTGTTTTTGGAAGGCATGCATATATGTTTTTGTTGTTACATCTACCCACATCTTCTGAAGAGAAAGAAAGTGGAGATGCATGCCTGTAAAACTATTAACGGGATGATTAAAAGCCTGCTATTTAAAGCTTCCTGTTACTCTAAAATCGTAAAAACTACTCTCATTTGGTAAAAACGACAGGAAGGTTTGTTTGTAAAAGGCTGGTATTCAATGAGGTGTTTTATTCTTCTTCGTTTCGGATCATCTGAGTATATTGCTTCGGGGTAAGCCCGGTCTGATCCTTGAAGGCTCGGTAAAAAGTGGCGGTAGAATTAAATCCGGATAATCTTCCAATTTCATCGAAGGAAAAAGAGTGGTTCTTCTGCAATTCAATCTTGGCACGTTCTACTCTAAACCGGTTGAGGAATGTAGAGAAGTTCATCTGAGTGTAGTAGCTAATGGTTTTGGATATATAGGTACGGTTGGAGTTGCAAAGTTTAGCCAGGTCACTGATGCGGAAATCGGGCTGAAGGTAGCATTCCTCTTTTTCAATAATGCTTACGATTTGCCTCCACAGCTCATAATGGTGGGTAAATGGTATGGTGTTTTCATCTTCCTCGATGGGCGTTGATATGTCAGGTTGGTTCCACTCTGCTGTTGGTGATTGGACATGATAACCTGACTTGGGCTTTAGCAGAGCTTCGAACTGACGCTGGGTTTCTTTTTCTTTAAGAAATAGCACCCTATAGCTTACTTGTAGCCTCCTGTGATTTTTTATCAGCATAACGACTGCTACTCCGAGGATAAAAATGAAAGCAAGGGAAAGCGTCAGTATGTTTCGCTGTGAACGCAGCCTGACCTGTTGGTTATTAATGATTTGGGCATTCTCTTTTGTTTCGTGGATGATTTGCAGCTCACTGACAATTCGGCTGGTGTTTTCATCGTATATGGAATCAAGGAAGTGTTCGTACTCCCAAAGTTCTTTCTCAAAAGTAGCAGCATCTTCGAGCTCTGACATCGCAATCAAATGATAAATCCATTTTCCCTGCTGGGTTCGGTTATTAGAGGGAGAGAGCGTATCGAGCCTTGCTCTTGCAGCCTCAAACTCACCTCTTGCAATCTCTAACTTGGCTTTAAAAACCTGAAGCCCTTCATTCAGATAGTAATACCCTTTTTCTTCAATCAGGCGGGTCGCTTTTTCCAGGTAGTATTTTGACTTCTCCTCCTCTCCGGCTTCATGATGAAAAGCCGCCAGATGTATGCATACATTCGTATACTCGTAAGTGTTGCCCGCTTGCTCATAAAGTTGTAGGGACCGCGTAAGCTTTGTTTCAGCCTTATAATCTTTAAGTTCCTCGTCAATAGTAGCTTCATTGTGCAAAACTAATGCCAGCCCTTCTGTGTTCCCGGCATCTTCAAATTTGCTCCTTGCTGATTCAAGGTAGGATCTGGCTTCGCTGAATTTGCGCTGATGAATAAGAAGCAAACCAATATTTAATTCAGATTGGGCTATGCCATTTTGATTGCCGATGCTTTTTTCCAGTTCTAAAGAAGCAAGATAGGCCGCTAAGCCTTCTTCATAACGGTCTGTCATGTCATAGACGATCCCCAGGTTATTGAGTAACTTCCCTTTGAATAAAGGTGACTGCTCCGCATAACCAGATTCCAGCGCTTTCAGGTATGCATTTCCGCTTAGATAGTAGTTGCCGTTAAAGTAATGAGCGATGCCCATGTAGTAGTGCGCCTGAGCCAGAATGGAATCTTCTGCCGCCGGGGCTTCCTCCACTATTGTGCTCAGTATCTGTAGCGCAGAGTCAGGTTGCCCTGGCAGCAACGCCTTCACAGAATCAAGTCCGTTCTGTGCCGTAACGGATGAGGCATATAATAATGATGCTAACAGAAATGTTAGTAATCGATTCATCTATACTATCCCCCGATACGGGGGTGAAATAAATTTGAGAAGGTAAATAGAGGTGCTGTGTTAGCATCTCTAATGAAAATACTTTTGTCTGCTGAGCCCTCAGCTTTGTTTTTACACCAACGAGTGCGCAATATAGTAAATAATTGCCTCACCCACTGTTTGAAAGGGTGCCGGGCTACATTAGATTTTAATTAAATTAAATCCAAACCGCGCACGCTCGTGTGCGCGAGTTTGGCTGGTTGAAAAAAATCTGCTATGTTATATAGCATGGGAAGCGATCGTGGATACAGGCTCTCTTCTCCACAGCCACACAATCAGTCAAACCAAATCGCTTTGCCATAGCCCGTGCCCTCCAGCTCCTCCACCCGCGCTTTGAGCCTTTGGCTGAGCAGCCGGATAAGCCGGGTCCCAAAGGCCGTACCGCGATCCGTAACGGCAGCTGCCTTTCCTACGCCATTGTCCTGTACTTTCAGCAGGTAGCCGCCTCGCGCCGGCCGGGAAAAATGCAGACGGATTTCTCCCTGACGGTTATCCGGAAAGGCATACTTCAGAGCATTGGTAATCAGTTCATTGGTGATGAGGCCCACGGGGATGGCCGTTTCTGCATCCAGCTCCACCGGTTCGACTTCATAGCGGATTTGTATCCGACGGTCGTCCAGCCCAAAGGAATCTGCTACCGTTTCACCCAGTTCGTGGAGGTAGGTCTGCATATTCAGGGCGGCGGGCGTAGCTCCGGTGTAGAGCTGCTGATGGATCAGCCCCATGGCGTCCACCCGGTTTTGGCCTTCGCGTATGGCATCAAGGGCGTTTTCGTCCTGTATGTAGCGGGATTGCAGGCTAAGCAGGCTGGAGAGGACCTGCAGGTTGTTTTTGACCCGGTGGTGGATTTCGTAGAGGAGGGCTTCAATGGAGCGGTTTTTCTGCCGGATGGTCCGGTAGCCTTGCAGCAGCATAAGCGCCAGTACCAGGAGCAGCCCGGCTATGCCGACCGAATACCATCGGATGGTGCGTTCCCGGCTGAGTGCCTGTTGCTGCTGGTAAATGGTAGCCTCCTTTTGAGCCGTTTCGTAACGGGTCTGCAGTTCTGCCACTTTTTCATCTGCTTCTGCGGTGAACAAGCTGTCGTGGACGGCGGTGTATCTTTTGTAGTAGACGAGTGCCGAGTCGTACTGTCCCAGCCCTTCGTAGGCCTGAGATAAATTTATTAGGGCTTCCGGCCACTTGTACTGTTCTCCTGTCTGTTGCAACTGCTGCCACAGCGAGCGTACAATCGGAAGGGCTAAACCATACTCCTCCATCCGGATATAAATATCCACGATATTGTTCAGTGTGGCCATCTCCAAACTTACAAATCCGGTGGAAATGGCTATTTCGTTGGCTTCCTGATAATCAGAGAGCGCCTCCTCGTACCGCTCCATATATTTGAGAATATTCCCCCGGGTATTTTGCGACAGCGCGATATCCACAAGGTCACCGGCATTTTGACGTAGCTGCAGGGCTTCGTTTGCATAGTTCAGCGCGGTATCCAATTCATCTAACTGCAGGTTAATATCTGCCAGGAGTTGTGCAGTCACGCCAAGGTCAACCTCAGGTGCACCAGCAGTTTTTAGTTGCTCATAGCCACGGAGCGCATAGTCAAGGGCCTCCTGATAATTCCCCTGATTATAGAGCGCGTCCCCCACATCACTGTTGGCCATGCCAATCTCTGCCTCCTCACCGAGAGATTCCCGGATGCCCAGCACCTGAAAGGCGATGGTTGCCGCTTTCTCGTACTGCCCCAGATAGTTGGCTACCCACTGCAGTTTACTGAGTACCCGCGCCTGGCCGGCGAGGTTGCCGGAGGCTTCAAAAATAGCATTGGCCTGTTCAAAGTAATGGATAGCGGAGTCGGGCTGACTGGAGTTGGCATGGATACGGCCTATTGCGGTTAGCAATTCTGCCTTCTGGGTAGCTGTCGTTTCGTCACTGATGAGGTGCAGTCCCTGATAGCCATACTCCAATCCCTGTTCCAGGTCATATCCATTCATAAGGTGAGTCAGCTCAATGAGTACACTAAGGGAAGCCGTGTCTGACTGAGCAGTTTGGAGCGATTGCTCAAGGCTGTCAATGACCGGGGTTTGGCTGAACAGGGCTATGGGAAAGAAAAGGAATAGTAATGTTTTTTTGTGGTGTGTGTTCATAAATGTTTGGGCGTGAAAGTGTTGTCTGTAGGTGTAGGGCTCAAAGCATTTTGATACGCTCCTGCAGCTTTGCGCGGTAGGACCTGCCTACCGGGATTTTATGTTTTCCGATATATACATAAAGCCCTCCTATTTTATCGATCTGATTCAGGTTGACAAGATAGGAGCGATGTACCCGCATAAAGTCATTATTTTGCAGGATATCGTGAAATTTTTTCAGGGTTAGCGTAGCCAGATGGGTCCGGTCATTGGTGACGACCTTGCAATAGTAGTCGTCCGCCTCGGCCCAGAGGATATCCTTCAGGCGTACCTTGACCTGCAAGTCATTTGTCTTGATAAAAATGCAATCCTGCAGGGTTTTGGTCGCAAGGGAAGAGGGGGCAGGTGCACCTCCGGAAAGTTGGCCGGACTGACCAAGGGCCAGCTCAATGGCATGCCGCACGTCCCTTCCCCTGAAGGGTTTGGAAAGGAAAGCGTGCGGTTGTACACCTTTAGCGCGTACGAAAGTGACGTCATCAGCGTTGCTGGTCAGAAAAATGAGCGGGAAGCTATGCTTTTTGGCGATGATTTCTGCTGTTTCCACCCCGTCGAGCTCACCTTCCAGCTGAATGTCCAGCAGCGCTAAGTCTGGAATCTCCGATTGCAGAAGCTCCAGAGCCGCTTCTCCACTGCGGACGCTTCCGGTAATCCTGTAGCCCATCTCTATCAGGCGGTCTTCGAGGTCTGCCGCAATGATGGGGTCGTCTTCCACGATTAAAATACCAGGGTTAGGCATAAATTTAAGCTAAGATTACGGTCGCCGTTAAGTAATTAAACTATACACAAAGGAGCAAAATTTTGCTCACATCCGGGAAAGGGTATCTCTGACTATACTTTTAACCTGATATTCAGAAAAGGGTTTGCAAATTATTGGAAATTTCTGTTCGAGCATGTAATGGCTTCCAACAGTTCCGATGGGCAGCGTACTGCTCCAGATGACCGGCAATTCAAACTGCCAGTGTAGCTGGGTCGCCAGAAAAAGTAATTTATTGATATACTGAGGAGTGATGGCAATAATTGCCAGGTCGCTGTCAATGGCCCTGAGCGGATTGAGTACATTAGTGGGCAATCTTTTACTTGATAGATGATAGCTTTTCGAATGGTAAACCGCTCCGCCCATTTCCTCTATACATACTGATAAGTGCGCCGCTATAACCGGGCACGGCTCAATCAGGTAGACTTTAAACCGATGTTTCATAATGGGCAAAGATGATTCGGCTTCACGGCATTTTTTATTCTTTTTCAGTGAAGCCCCCTTGTAGCCCAGTAAAAAGCATTTAGAGCCAGGAATGACGCGCTTTGCTTTCTGCTTTGGGGGCGCAAGTACGGTCTTGTTTTGGGCCGTACTTACAATTGTGATCCCCCAAATTCTAAAACTTTCCGGCCTTAGTTCGTTTTTATCATCCTGATTACCTGAGAGGGCCATCCTTCCTGCCGCACCTCCATGAGGTACAGCCCGGACGGCAGGCTGCTCACGTCACACTCTGTAGCCACCTCGCCCGGCTGCAGTTGCCGCTGCCCCACGACTTGCCCCACCTGATTGCGCAGGATGGCCGTGCCCCCGCTTTCGGGGGCTTTGGAAAAGGCGAGGGTGAAGGCGTCTCGTGCCGGGTTGGGGAAGACACTGGCCTCCCGTTCTTCCGGCTGTGCTGCTGCGGCGCCATCATTGAAGAGGGCCAGGCTATTGCCACCCACGTTGGACTGCCACTGCACCCGGCTGAAGGTGGCCTGTGCCTGCCCGTTCGGGTCAGTGGTGAAGACGGCCAGCCCCATTTCCACGCAGGGCTGCATAGGCAGGTAAGCCTGATGGAAGAGGGTCCAGCTGCCGTTGTCCGAGGTGCGGTAGAAGGCCCGGATGTAGTCGTTCTGCCGCACGAGCCTTAGCCAGTAGGGGAAGGGTGCGAAAGAGGTATTGGAAGCCCTCGGCCCGTTGTCGGCAGTGCGGATTTCCCGCCTCAGCAGACTGGTGAGGTTGGAATACACGGCGACCATTTTAGCGCCCGGAGCGCTGCTTTCGCGTATCATGAGCCCGGCGTAGCCCCCGCTGACGTCCTCGATGCGGGCTTGAATACCGCCGTTGTTGCACAGCTCGCGCCCGATGAAGGCGAGGTTGTCGCTGTTGCTGGGGATGAGATTGTAGGCACCGGTGGATACAGTGAAGTCGCCCCGGTTAGGATTTTTACGTGCGCAGGGGGCGTAAGCGTAGTCGCTGCCGGCACCCTGATCGCCGATGTTGCTGGCGGCCCAGCCGGAGGGCAGGGCGGTGCCGGGTTCCACGCTAACCATAGCTATACATTGGTCTGTATTCCCACTGAAATCTTCCACCGTCACAGTGATGGGGAAGGCTGCCCCGGCCTGATCACAGGTAAAGAAAGCGGGAGGGAAGCTTACAGAAGCAATCCCACAATTATCACTGCTGGCCCCCGCATTATAAACATCGGTTGGCTTTAGCGCATATGTTCCGTTTGGCTCCAGGTTGACGGTGGTGTTAAGGCAAAGCGCAACAGGTGCTACGTTGTCCTCGACGGTGACAGTAGTGCTGCAGGTGCTGACGTTTCCGTTGACATCGGTGACGGTGAGCGTATCGGCATTGGCGCCGGCCTCTGCACATCCGAAGCTGGTCTGGCTGAGGGAAAGCGAAGCGACCCCGCAGGCATCGCTGGAGCCGTTGTCGGCTGCCGCTGCGGTAGTGCTTCCGTTGCCGTTGGCATCGAGCTGCACGGTGACGTTCTGGCAAAGCGCGGTAGGTGCTACGTTATCCTCGACGGTGACAGTAGTGTTGCAAGTGCTGACGTTTCCGTTGACATCGGTGACGGTGAGGGTCTCGGCATTGGCCCCGGCCTCTGCACATCCGAAGCTGGTCTGGCTGAGGGAAAGCGAAGAGACCCCGCAAGCATCGCTGGAGCCGTTGTCGGCTGCCGCTGCGGTAGTACTTCCGTTGCCATTTGCATCGAGCTGCACGGTGACGTTCTGGCAAAGCGCGGTAGGTGCGACGTTGTCCTCCACGGTGACGGTAGTGCTGCAGGTGCTGACGTTCCCGTTGACATCAGTGACGGTGAGGGTCTCGGCATTGGCACCAACCTCTGCACATCCGAAGGTGGTCTGGCTGAGGGAAAGCGAAGCGACCCCGCATGCATCGCCGGAGCCGTTGTCGGCTGCCGCTGCGGTAGTACTTCCGTTGCCGTTGGCATCGAGCTGCACGGTGAGGTTCCGGCAAAGCGCAACAGGGGCGACGTTATCCTCGACGGTGACAGTAGTGTTGCAAGTGCTGACGTTTCCGTTGACATCGGTGACGGTGAGCGTCTCGGCATTGGCGCCGGCCTCTGCACATCCGAAGCTGGTCTGGCTGAGGGAAAGCGAAGAGACCCCGCAAGCATCGCCGGAGCCGTTGTCGGCTGCCGCTGCGGTAGTGCTTCCGTTGCCGTTGGCATCGAGCTGCACGGTGACGTTCTGGCAAAGCGCGGTAGGTGCTACGTTGTCCTCAACGGTGACAGTAGTGCTGCAGGTGCTGACGTTCCCGTTGACATCAGTGACGGTGAGGGTCTCGGCATTAGCGCCAACCTCTGCACATCCGAAGCTGGTCTGGCTGAGGGAAAGCGAAGCGACCCCGCAAGCATCGCTGGAGCCGTTGTCGGCTGCCGCTGCGGTAGTGCTTCCGTTGCCGTTGGCATCGAGCTGCACGGTGAGGTTCTGGCAAAGCGCGGTAGGTGCTACGTTGTCCTCAACGGTGACAGTAGTGTTGCAAGTGCTGACGTTTCCGTTGACATCGGTGACGGTGAGGGTCTCGGCATTGGCGCCGGCCTCTGCACATCCGAAGCTGGTCTGGCTAAGGGAAAGCGAAGCGACCCCGCAGGCATCGCTGGAGCCGTTGTCCACTGCTTCTGCGGTAGTACTTCCGTTACCGTTGGCATCGAGCTGCACGGTGACGTTCTGGCAAAGCGCAGTGGGAGGCTGTTCGTCCCTGACCTCTAAGGAATAGCTGCAAGTTGCCGTTCCGGAGCCGGAGATCACTCGCCATTCGATTTCATGATGGCCGGGGTTGAAGGCCTGTTCGGAGCTGTTGGAAGGCATCCACCCGCTCCAGTCGCTGGCAGGGGCCTGGTTGGCATCAGTGGTGCGGGTACGGAATTCGAGTGTAGTGCCGCCGCAGGCATCGCTAATGGCCGGTACTGGCAAGGCGATGGTACTGGAGCAAGCATCCAGGTCGGTTACTTCGGAGAAGTCTGCCGGGCAGCTCAGCGAAGGCAGCAGGTCATCATTGAGGATGGTCCCGGTGGCGGTGGTATTGCCAAATACGACATCAAGGCTGCCGGCCTGCAGGTTGCTAAGGCTGATGGTGAACATCTCATCCGTCTCGATGAGGCAGTCGCCATTGACTGCCACGGTGATGAATTGTGTTTCCATCTCCATACCAGCGAATGAAAGGGTGCCGCTGTTAGCCACGTAGTCGCCATCGGAAACGGCTGCCGTACCGTCTGCGGTAGCGAAGTCAACGGTGAAAGGCATGTCTACTGCCTGGTCGAGGGCGACCTGGAAAGTGAAGTTGGTGGTGCCGTCATCGGTTTCGGCTTGTTCGAGGTTGGAGATGGTTAATGTGGCGGTATCGTCATTGAGGATGGTGCCGGTAGCAGTGTCCATGCCGGCGGAGAGTTGGTATCCATTGCCACTGAGCAGGGTGAGCGTGATGCTCTCATCAGGCTCTACGGTGTTATCGGCTACCGGGTCGAAAGTGATAGCCACGGAGCTGACCCCGGCGTCCATGAATACCGTGCCTGTGGTGCCATCGAAAGTGCCTGCCCCGGTTTGGCTGTAGTCGGTGCTGAAGATGGCCGTGCCGCTCGCGCTGAAGTTGACCGTTATGGGCGCGAAGGCACAGTCGCGGCTGATGGTATAGGCCAGGTTGCCGGCTTCGTCCTCGTCTACGCTGATGGGGTCGACGGAGATGGAAACGAGTGGTTTTCGGAATTCAATGTCCACATTATCGGAGGAGGACGGGCAGGAGGAACCATTGGAGATGGCCCATCTCAGGGTATAGGTTTGGCCGGGCGTGCCGGTGAAGCTGGAGTTGGGCGAAGCGGGGTCGGTGATGGCCCCTTGCCCATCGGCTTCGACAAGAATGCTCCACTGGCCCGTGCCCACGGAAGGCGTATTGGCGGCCAGGGAGGCGGTGCCGCACACCCCAAACTGGTCCGGGCCGGCATTGGCAGGGGTAGGCGCCCCTTCTAGGTTTACGGTGATGGGAACAGTCCGGGGGCAGCCCGGCGTGCCGTCCACGGAGAAGTAGAGCGTATGAGTGCCCGCGCCGATAGAGGAGGTGAAGGTATTGGACGATTGGTTGTAGCTGCCGGCGGGTGTGCTCAGGGCTTCGTCCGTGTACCAGGTGGCGGCGGCCGTGAAGCTGTTGGCACCGCCAATCCCGAGTGCGGGGCTTAGCCCGCTTTCGCAACCAGCGACCGTGCCCACGATGAGGTCGTTGTTGGTCACGTTCGGGATGGGGTTGCCTTGCGGGTACACGATGAAGCCGTCGTTGGTCAAGCCACTGTTGCTATGCGTATCGGTGGTATTGACGGTGAACAGGCCGGCGTTGGTGAAAGAAGCTGTATTGGATAGCGGCGCATTCATAAAGAGCTGGGCACAGGCGTCGTTCTGGAAAGTGGCCTGGTTTCTAATCCCCTCCGCTCCCGTGTTGCCCAGGGCTCCGAGATTGATTACCCCGGCATTGGTGAAGTTGCCACCTGAGAAGTTTCCGATTTCGCTACTCGTCGAGCGGTCGATGCGGATATGCCCTCCGGCGTTGTTGAAAAAGTTGCCGTTGTTTCTAAGGCCGTTTAGCCCGGTGCTTTCATGGGCTCCGATGGTGATCTCTGCCGCATTGGTGAAAGTACCGAAGTTCGTTATTCCTTCGAGTGTGGATCGGTCGATGTGGATATGCCCAGCGCTGTTGTTCTGGAAAGTAAAGCTGTTGGAAATGCCGACACTTCCTACGCTCTCATTCGCCCCGATGGTGATGTCCGCCGCATTGGTGAAAGTGCCAAAGTTGGAAATTCCATTGCCTGTGGAGCGGTCAATACGGATGTGGCCGCCGGTGTTGTTTTGGAAAGTAGAGCTATTGGTGTTGGAAATGCGGTACTGACCCAGGCTTGCCACGGCCCCGATGGTGATGTCGGCGGCGTTGGTGAAGGTGCCGACGTTGGTGATTCCATTGCCTGTGGAGCGGTCAATGCGGATATGGCCGCTGGCGTTGTTTTGGAAAACGGCTTGGTTGTAAATGCCATTATCCCCCACACTGGATACCGATCCGAGCACCAGTTCGCCGCTGTTGTCCACCGTACCTTCGTTGTTCAGCCCCGCTGTGAAATTTGTGGGCGAGGTATAGCTTGCTGAGCCATTGATGGTCAGGCTGGCCATCGGCTGTATGCTCAGCACCGCCCCGCTTTGCACGTGCACTGATTGGGCGAGGGCCGCCGTGCCGGCTGAGATGACGGGGTCGTTGGCCACATCCGGGATGATGACGGGATTATCGGCCGTGGGTACGCAGGCGGGGCTCCAGTTGCCGTCGGTGTGCCAGTCGGTGGAGACACTGCCCGTCCAGGTACGTTCGGCAATGCAGAGGCAGGGGTCGGGCGTAGCCTGGTACTCGTAGGCGCCCAGGTCCACCGTGCCGTTGTTGAAGAAGCGGGGGGTGCCTCCGAGATCGGTTGCTATGCCTGCGGGGACGGCCGTATTATCACCCGCGTCAATAGCCGGCGAACATGGCTGTAGCGCAAAGTTACCATTGGCGGCATCCACGAACAAGGGGTCTACATTCCCATCGCCGCCGGGGCAGTTGGCGCAGGGAGTGTAGCCGCTTTGTACGATGGAATTGCTTAAGGTTGGTATTGCTGCTCCATTGCTAAATTCTATTTGGGCGGAGGAGGATGGGGCTTGGTTCCCCGAAAAGTTACCCCATAGTATAGAATTTGTTAGGAGCACTTCAGTGTTTATTACATTACTAGCTAATCCTCCAGGAGTGCTTGATTGCGAGGAATTCCCATAAAATACACAATTAGTGCATGTGAAAGTACCAACTTCAACTTGTGCGCCACCACCATGGTTTCCTGCTATATTCTTAGCGAATATGCAGTTCACAAAAGTGGGCGAAGCATTGCTAGTGTAAAGACCGCCGCCATTTGAGTTGGCAAAGTTATTTCGTATGATACAGTTAATGAATAAAGGCGAGGCATCGGTGTTTCGAATCCCGCCGCCTTGACTGCCATTACCTAAATTAGGATTGTAAGCATTCTGTATGATAAAACCATTCAGGATGGCAGTGTTGTCTAAACCTCCGCTATGGTTATTAATTACCCGGTAGCTATTATCTGTATTGACTCCTACCGTACCGATATCCCCACTGAGCACAGTCTCATTCGCCGCCCAATCCCGTACACTAAAATCACCTTCCTGCCCCGGCAGGCCGGGAAAACCGCCGTAAATCCCCACGCCATTGATCATGGAAAAAGAAACACCCCTGTCGGTACCGGTAGTGGGCTTGTACGTCCCTTCCGCTACCCAGATTTGAGCGATGCCCGGATTGTTCCTGGCCTGGTTTAGCGCATCCTGCAGGTCGTTGAAGGCATCGGCCCAGGAAGAGCCATCGTTATTGCCGCTGGCATCGTCATTAACGTAAAGGATGGTGCAGCTTGATGTGAAATCGTAGCTGGACTGGTATTCATAAGCACCTATGTCAATCGTGGTCGCGCCGGTAGCATTGAATACCCGGGGATTACCATCGAGGTCGAGCGAACTGGAATTAGCCGCATTGTCCCCCGCATCAATAGCCGGGGAACATTCCCGCAGGCGCAAATCGCCGTTGGCAGCATCCACGAAAAGCGGGTCTGCATTCCCGTCGCCGCCGGGACAGTTGGAACAAGCACCGAAGCCCCCCTGCACGATAGAGTGGCTGATGGTGAAGTCGCCAAAAAAGTTATTGTTGCTATTGTCCCACAGGATACAGTTTTGCACCTGCGTGTTGGTGTTAAAGAAGTTACCCAACACGGCATTACGGGTGCTGTTGCCGCTGATGGTACAGTTGATGAGCAGGCTACCCCCACCGTCAAAGTCAAAAATCACCCCATCGCCTGCCCCGCCATTGGTATTTTGGGTGAACAGGCAGTTGGTGAATACGGGCGAGCAGTTGGTCGCATTGATGACGCAAGAGCCATTGCGGGCACCGAAATTGTCCCTGAACACGCAATTGTTGATGGTTGGACTGGCCTGGAAGTTGGACATAGCCGCACCTTCCTGGGTGGCAGCAGAAAAGCCATTGGCGTTGCCGCCGCTCAGGGTGAAGCCGTCGAGGACTGCCGAAGCATCAAGGTTACTGTTG
Source organism: Phaeodactylibacter xiamenensis (assembly GCF_000759025.1). GTDB lineage: Bacteria > Bacteroidota > Bacteroidia > Chitinophagales > Saprospiraceae > Phaeodactylibacter > Phaeodactylibacter xiamenensis. Next base: position 119,204 of record NZ_JPOS01000077.1, read on the forward strand.
TTGAAAATGTGAATGCTGTTGTCACTGTTGTCATCCGGCGTGCCGATGTCACCACTTAGGATGGTCTCGTATGCTACCCAGTCCCGGTCGGTAAAGACAGGGTCGCCGGTATTGGGGAAGCCGCCGTAGATAGCCACGCCGTTTTTCATCACAAAAGAAGCGTTACGGTCGGTGCCGGAGGTGGGCTTGTAGGTGCCTGCGGCTACCCAGACCTGTTCGACACCACAGGCTTCAATCATCGCCTGCAAATCACCGGAGGCATCAGCCCAGGAAGTGCCGTTGCCCGTGCCGCCTGCCTTGACGTAGCGGATGGGCACAGTCGGGATCACTTTAGCCTCTGTCCAATTGGAGCTAGT
>NZ_JPOS01000078.1 GCF_000759025.1 Phaeodactylibacter xiamenensis
CTGCCGCTGCGGTAGTACTTCCGTTGCCGTTGGCATCGAGCTGCACGGTGAGGTTCCGGCAAAGCGCAACAGGGGCGACGTTATCCTCGACGGTGACAGTAGTGTTGCAAGTGCTGACGTTTCCGTTGACATCGGTGACGGTGAGCGTCTCGGCATTGGCGCCGGCCTCTGCACATCCGAAGCTGGTCTGGCTGAGGGAAAGCGAAGAGACCCCGCAAGCATCGCCGGAGCCGTTGTCGGCTGCCGCTGCGGTAGTGCTTCCGTTGCCGTTGGCATCGAGCTGCACGGTGACGTTCTGGCAAAGCGCGGTAGGTGCTACGTTGTCCTCAACGGTGACAGTAGTGTTGCAAGTGCTGACGTTTCCGTTGACATCGGTGACGGTGAGCGTCTCGGCATTGGCGCCGGCCTCTGCACATCCGAAGCTGGTCTGGCTGAGGGAAAGCGAAGAGACCCCGCAAGCATCGCCGGAGCCGTTGTCGGCTGCCGCTGCGGTAGTGCTTCCGTTGCCGTTGGCATCGAGCTGCACGGTGACGTTCTGGCAAAGCGCGGTAGGTGCTACGTTGTCCTCAACGGTGACAGTAGTGCTGCAGGTGCTGACGTTCCCGTTGACATCAGTGACGGTGAGGGTCTCGGCATTAGCGCCAACCTCTGCACATCCGAAGCTGGTCTGGCTGAGGGAAAGCGAAGCGACCCCGCAAGCATCGCTGGAGCCGTTGTCGGCTGCCGCTGCGGTAGTGCTTCCGTTGCCGTTGGCATCGAGCTGCACGGTGAGGTTCTGGCAAAGCGCGGTAGGTGCTACGTTGTCCTCAACGGTGACAGTAGTGTTGCAAGTGCTGACGTTTCCGTTGACATCGGTGACGGTGAGGGTCTCGGCATTGGCGCCGGCCTCTGCACATCCGAAGCTGGTCTGGCTAAGGGAAAGCGAAGCGACCCCGCAGGCATCGCTGGAGCCGTTGTCCACTGCTTCTGCGGTAGTACTTCCGTTACCGTTGGCATCGAGCTGCACGGTGACGTTCTGGCAAAGCGCAGTGGGAGGCTGTTCGTCCCTGACCTCTAAGGAATAGCTGCAAGTTGCCGTTCCGGAGCCGGAGATCACTCGCCATTCGATTTCATGATGGCCGGGGTTGAAGGCCTGTTCGGAGCTGTTGGAAGGCATCCACCCGCTCCAGTCGCTGGCAGGGGCCTGGTTGGCATCAGTGGTGCGGGTACGGAATTCGAGTGTAGTGCCGCCGCAGGCATCGCTAATGGCCGGTACTGGCAAGGCGATGGTACTGGAGCAAGCATCCAGGTCGGTTACTTCGGAGAAGTCTGCCGGGCAGCTCAGCGAAGGCAGCAGGTCATCATTGAGGATGGTCCCGGTGGCGGTGGTATTGCCAAATACGACATCAAGGCTGCCGGCCTGCAGGTTGCTAAGGCTGATGGTGAACATCTCATCCGTCTCGATGAGGCAGTCGCCATTGACTGCCACGGTGATGAATTGTGTTTCCATCTCCATACCAGCGAATGAAAGGGTGCCGCTGTTAGCCACGTAGTCGCCATCGGAAACGGCTGCCGTACCGTCTGCGGTAGCGAAGTCAACGGTGAAAGGCATGTCTACTGCCTGGTCGAGGGCGACCTGGAAAGTGAAGTTGGTGGTGCCGTCATCGGTTTCGGCTTGTTCGAGGTTGGAGATGGTTAATGTGGCGGTATCGTCATTGAGGATGGTGCCGGTAGCAGTGTCCATGCCGGCGGAGAGTTGGTATCCATTGCCACTGAGCAGGGTGAGCGTGATGCTCTCATCAGGCTCTACGGTGTTATCGGCTACCGGGTCGAAAGTGATAGCCACGGAGCTGACCCCGGCGTCCATGAATACCGTGCCTGTGGTGCCATCGAAAGTGCCTGCCCCGGTTTGGCTGTAGTCGGTGCTGAAGATGGCCGTGCCGCTCGCGCTGAAGTTGACCGTTATGGGCGCGAAGGCACAGTCGCGGCTGATGGTATAGGCCAGGTTGCCGGCTTCGTCCTCGTCTACGCTGATGGGGTCGACGGAGATGGAAACGAGTGGTTTTCGGAATTCAATGTCCACATTATCGGAGGAGGACGGGCAGGAGGAACCATTGGAGATGGCCCATCTCAGGGTATAGGTTTGGCCGGGCGTGCCGGTGAAGCTGGAGTTGGGCGAAGCGGGGTCGGTGATGGCCCCTTGCCCATCGGCTTCGACAAGAATGCTCCACTGGCCCGTGCCCACGGAAGGCGTATTGGCGGCCAGGGAGGCGGTGCCGCACACCCCAAACTGGTCCGGGCCGGCATTGGCAGGGGTAGGCGCCCCTTCTAGGTTTACGGTGATGGGAACAGTCCGGGGGCAGCCCGGCGTGCCGTCCACGGAGAAGTAGAGCGTATGAGTGCCCGCGCCGATAGAGGAGGTGAAGGTATTGGACGATTGGTTGTAGCTGCCGGCGGGTGTGCTCAGGGCTTCGTCCGTGTACCAGGTGGCGGCGGCCGTGAAGCTGTTGGCACCGCCAATCCCGAGTGCGGGGCTTAGCCCGCTTTCGCAACCAGCGACCGTGCCCACGATGAGGTCGTTGTTGGTCACGTTCGGGATGGGGTTGCCTTGCGGGTACACGATGAAGCCGTCGTTGGTCAAGCCACTGTTGCTATGCGTATCGGTGGTATTGACGGTGAACAGGCCGGCGTTGGTGAAAGAAGCTGTATTGGATAGCGGCGCATTCATAAAGAGCTGGGCACAGGCGTCGTTCTGGAAAGTGGCCTGGTTTCTAATCCCCTCCGCTCCCGTGTTGCCCAGGGCTCCGAGATTGATTACCCCGGCATTGGTGAAGTTGCCACCTGAGAAGTTTCCGATTTCGCTACTCGTCGAGCGGTCGATGCGGATATGCCCTCCGGCGTTGTTGAAAAAGTTGCCGTTGTTTCTAAGGCCGTTTAGCCCGGTGCTTTCATGGGCTCCGATGGTGATCTCTGCCGCATTGGTGAAAGTACCGAAGTTCGTTATTCCTTCGAGTGTGGATCGGTCGATGTGGATATGCCCAGCGCTGTTGTTCTGGAAAGTAAAGCTGTTGGAAATGCCGACACTTCCTACGCTCTCATTCGCCCCGATGGTGATGTCCGCCGCATTGGTGAAAGTGCCAAAGTTGGAAATTCCATTGCCTGTGGAGCGGTCAATACGGATGTGGCCGCCGGTGTTGTTTTGGAAAGTAGAGCTATTGGTGTTGGAAATGCGGTACTGACCCAGGCTTGCCACGGCCCCGATGGTGATGTCGGCGGCGTTGGTGAAGGTGCCGACGTTGGTGATTCCATTGCCTGTGGAGCGGTCAATGCGGATATGGCCGCTGGCGTTGTTTTGGAAAACGGCTTGGTTGTAAATGCCATTATCCCCCACACTGGATACCGATCCGAGCACCAGTTCGCCGCTGTTGTCCACCGTACCTTCGTTGTTCAGCCCCGCTGTGAAATTTGTGGGCGAGGTATAGCTTGCTGAGCCATTGATGGTCAGGCTGGCCATCGGCTGTATGCTCAGCACCGCCCCGCTTTGCACGTGCACTGATTGGGCGAGGGCCGCCGTGCCGGCTGAGATGACGGGGTCGTTGGCCACATCCGGGATGATGACGGGATTATCGGCCGTGGGTACGCAGGCGGGGCTCCAGTTGCCGTCGGTGTGCCAGTCGGTGGAGACACTGCCCGTCCAGGTACGTTCGGCAATGCAGAGGCAGGGGTCGGGCGTAGCCTGGTACTCGTAGGCGCCCAGGTCCACCGTGCCGTTGTTGAAGAAGCGGGGGGTGCCTCCGAGATCGGTTGCTATGCCTGCGGGGACGGCCGTATTATCACCCGCGTCAATAGCCGGCGAACATGGCTGTAGCGCAAAGTTACCATTGGCGGCATCCACGAACAAGGGGTCTACATTCCCATCGCCGCCGGGGCAGTTGGCGCAGGGAGTGTAGCCGCTTTGTACGATGGAATTGCTTAAGGTTGGTATTGCTGCTCCATTGCTAAATTCTATTTGGGCGGAGGAGGATGGGGCTTGGTTCCCCGAAAAGTTACCCCATAGTATAGAATTTGTTAGGAGCACTTCAGTGTTTATTACATTACTAGCTAATCCTCCAGGAGTGCTTGATTGCGAGGAATTCCCATAAAATACACAATTAGTGCATGTGAAAGTACCAACTTCAACTTGTGCGCCACCACCATGGTTTCCTGCTATATTCTTAGCGAATATGCAGTTCACAAAAGTGGGCGAAGCATTGCTAGTGTAAAGACCGCCGCCATTTGAGTTGGCAAAGTTATTTCGTATGATACAGTTAATGAATAAAGGCGAGGCATCGGTGTTTCGAATCCCGCCGCCTTGACTGCCATTACCTAAATTAGGATTGTAAGCATTCTGTATGATAAAACCATTCAGGATGGCAGTGTTGTCTAAACCTCCGCTATGGTTATTAATTACCCGGTAGCTATTATCTGTATTGACTCCTACCGTACCGATATCCCCACTGAGCACAGTCTCATTCGCCGCCCAATCCCGTACACTAAAATCACCTTCCTGCCCCGGCAGGCCGGGAAAACCGCCGTAAATCCCCACGCCATTGATCATGGAAAAAGAAACACCCCTGTCGGTACCGGTAGTGGGCTTGTACGTCCCTTCCGCTACCCAGATTTGAGCGATGCCCGGATTGTTCCTGGCCTGGTTTAGCGCATCCTGCAGGTCGTTGAAGGCATCGGCCCAGGAAGAGCCATCGTTATTGCCGCTGGCATCGTCATTAACGTAAAGGATGGTGCAGCTTGATGTGAAATCGTAGCTGGACTGGTATTCATAAGCACCTATGTCAATCGTGGTCGCGCCGGTAGCATTGAATACCCGGGGATTACCATCGAGGTCGAGCGAACTGGAATTAGCCGCATTGTCCCCCGCATCAATAGCCGGGGAACATTCCCGCAGGCGCAAATCGCCGTTGGCAGCATCCACGAAAAGCGGGTCTGCATTCCCGTCGCCGCCGGGACAGTTGGAACAAGCACCGAAGCCCCCCTGCACGATAGAGTGGCTGATGGTGAAGTCGCCAAAAAAGTTATTGTTGCTATTGTCCCACAGGATACAGTTTTGCACCTGCGTGTTGGTGTTAAAGAAGTTACCCAACACGGCATTACGGGTGCTGTTGCCGCTGATGGTACAGTTGATGAGCAGGCTACCCCCACCGTCAAAGTCAAAAATCACCCCATCGCCTGCCCCGCCATTGGTATTTTGGGTGAACAGGCAGTTGGTGAATACGGGCGAGCAGTTGGTCGCATTGATGACGCAAGAGCCATTGCGGGCACCGAAATTGTCCCTGAACACGCAATTGTTGATGGTTGGACTGGCCTGGAAGTTGGACATAGCCGCACCTTCCTGGGTGGCAGCAGAAAAGCCATTGGCGTTGCCGCCGCTCAGGGTGAAGCCGTCGAGGACTGCCGAAGCATCAAGGTTACTGTTGTTGAAAATGTGAATGCTGTTGTCACTGTTGTCATCCGGCGTGCCGATGTCACCACTTAGGATGGTCTCGTATGCTACCCAGTCCCGGTCGGTAAAGACAGGGTCGCCGGTATTGGGGAAGCCGCCGTAGATAGCCACGCCGTTTTTCATCACAAAAGAAGCGTTACGGTCGGTGCCGGAGGTGGGCTTGTAGGTGCCTGCGGCTACCCAGACCTGTTCGACACCACAGGCTTCAATCATCGCCTGCAAATCACCGGAGGCATCAGCCCAGGAAGTGCCGTTGCCCGTGCCGCCTGCCTTGACGTAGCGGATGGGCACAGTCGGGATCACTTTAGCCTCTGTCCAATTGGAGCTAGTGCCGCTGAGGGCGAAGTTGTTAAGGATACCGGGGAATGTACTGGTGTTGGCACTATTGGCTAAGATATTGATGTTTGGGTTGTCTGCATTTGCTATGCCCTGATTGAACTGGTAGTAGGCAAGCAATCCCGTTTGGGGCAAACCGAGTTCATCGCATAGGCCAGCCCGTATTTCTGCCTGGGTGCGTGCGATAGTCCAGATGCGTACTTCATCGAGCGTACCGTTTGTAAATTCGATAGTACCATCGAACCCAGGTAGATGCCGCTACTGAAGGCAGGCAGCGGGGTGTCCGAGGATTGTCGCTGCTCAACCAACTCTCCGTCTAGATAGGACTTGAATCCGTTGGGCGTATTGCGTTGCCAGGTGAAGGCGATGTGATGCCAGTTGCCATCATCAAAACCTGTACCGACAGAGATACCGCTGGATGTACCACCGTCGTTGGATAGGATTTGGACATTGTTTTGCCAGGCGGTCACAATAAAGCCATCCGCACTCTGCATTCGTACGGCGGATTGGCTATTCTAACCCTTGAACCAGTACTCCACCGTAATAGCATCCCCGCCGGGGAAAAAATCGTCGGCGGGGCAGCTCGTATAAATATATACATGGTCATCTACCCCGTCTAAATTCAGCCCATTATCGTTAGTGGAGGGGGTGGAGATAGTCAGCTCTTGATAAACGCCTTGAAACTCATACGCTCCTATATCTACTGCTCCGCCGTTATAAAATCTGTCATTGCCATCCAGGTCGGTGTTGATGGCGGAAGGTAGAGCGGTGTTGTTGCCGGCATCAATGGCGCAGGAACTGGCTTGCAGGCGTAAATCGCCACTAGCGGCATCCACGAAGAGTGGGTCTACATTCCCATCGCCGCCTGGACAGCCGGTGCAGGGATCGTAGCCACCTTTTACAATAGAGTGGCTGATGGTAAAGTCGCCCCAAAGGCCGTTGGTGCTATTGTTCCACAAGATGCAGTTTTGCACCTGCGTATTAACGTTTGTCAAATTGGCTAGCGCGAAATCGCGGGTAATATTGCCGCTAATGGTGCAGTTGATGAGCAGGCTGCCCCCGCCGTTAAAGTCAAAAATTACCCCATCGCCTGCCCCGCCATTGGTATTTTGGGTGAACAGGCAGTTGGTGAATACCGGCGAGCAGTTGGTCGAGTTCATGACGGCAGCACCGTTGCGGAAACCGAAATTGTCCCTGAACACGCAATTGTTGATGGTCGGGCTGGATTGCTGGTTGACTATGGCGCCACCTTCCTGAGTTGGAATAGAAAAGCCATTGGCATTGCCGCCGCTCAGGGTGAAGCCGTCGAGGATAGCCGAAGCATCAAGGTTATTGTTGTTGATAATGTGAATGCTGTTGTCGCTATTATCGCCCGGCGTGCCGATGTCGCCGCTGAGAATAGTCTCGTGCGCTGCCCAGTCCCGGTCGGCAAAAGTGGGGTTGCCGGTATTGGGGAAGCCGCCGTAGATGGCTACGCCGTTTTGCATGGAAAAAGAAATATTGCGGTCGGTACCGCTCGTGGGCTTGTAGGTGCCTTCCGCCACCCAGATTTCCGTTACATCCGGGCAGGAAGCGGCCAGGGCCAGAGCCTCCTGCAGGTCGTTGAAGGCATGGGCCCAGGAGGTACCGTCGTCATTGCCACCAGCATCATCGTTGACGTAGAGGATGTTGCCCGGGCAGATGAAGGCACTCACTTCCGCACTGTTCACGCTCGTCAGGTCGTTGGGGTTGTCCCGGAGAACATTTCTAGGGTTACTCACGTGTGCCGGGGTGAAGGTGCGCACCACAAAGTAGTTGGTGCCGCCGGGCAGGCCCGTCACGGTGAGTCCGGCAGCTGTTTTGCCGCCGGTGCTTTCGGTGGTGCCGTAGGAAGTGTAGGGACCGCCGGGGGTTGGAGAAGCCAGCACCTCGTAGTAGCCGCCGTCTCCGGTGTAGCCGATGGGCGTCCAGCTCAGGGTGGCTTCGTTGGCGGCACCCGGCGTTACCTGTACGTTGGTGGGCGGCACCGTTTGGGTGTTGCGCCAGCCGAGCTGGGCATTGTCAATGGGGCCGGGCGGTGTGTTGACCACGTCAAATTTGTTGTAGTGGAGTCTTATATCACCTCCCGTATAATTGACCCAATCGGGCGGTAACACCCCCTCTAATTGATTGCCAACATATCTAAAAACATTTGGCACATTATTCGAAAGCGTCCCCTCCACCCGGGTCTGATTGATAAACCGAACGACATTACCCGGCATATCGGGCGGAAAAATGCCGCCTATGCCGCTGTTGGTAATCTCTATCGCCCTGAAATTGGGAAAACTGGTCATGATGCTATTGCCCAGTAAATCCTGCAAGGTACCGGTGAGGCCGGTATTGTCATCCAGGCGCAGGATGTTGAGCTTCGAGAGGTTGGTGAGGTCTTTGGCGGTGGCGGGATTGTTGGGGTCAGTCCAGCAGTCTCTTATCTGCAGCTCAGTCAACTCAGTAAGTTGGTTCAGCTCCGCCGGGAAGTCGGTGGTGAGTTTGTTGGCGCCGCAGGAAACCTGGAGTTCGACGACCCGTCCGTTATTGCAGATCACGCCCGGCCAGTCGGCGGCGGCTACCGGGCAGGGGTTGCCGCTGCCCCAGCCGAGGGCGACGTCCCAGCCGTAGTCGTCGCGCAGGGTATTCATGATGGCCAGGTCGGGCCCGCCGAGTTGGGCGAGGGAGGGGAGCGACAAGGCGCAGCAGAAGAATAGGGACAGCAGGCCTGCCCGAAAAAGGAGGGCGGGCTTGAAAGGGGCGGAGAAAAACAGCATAGTCATTGTGCTTGTGATTTTGAAAAGTTTTCAAACAACGGCCGCCGCTTTACCGTCAAAGGCAGGGGGCCGTTGCGCCGTGCTTTTCCTGAGTGTTGCAGAACAGGCTCCCAGGCCAAAGAGGCACTCCGAGGCTGTATTTTCAGAAAAAAGCACTGTCACGAAGATGCGGTAATCAGTGGCAGCGGATTCCCATTTTCCATTCTGAATGGTGGATTTTCTATTTATGGTAAAAAATTAAAATATGTAAAGTGCTTGTTTAAAGAGGGTAGAAAAATGTTAAATTTTACTGGGCGGCAGGCCAAACTCATTGGAGAACACCCGGCTGAAATATTTCGGGTCGGTGAACCCCACGGCGTAGGCGACTTCACCTACGGTCATATTCTCCTCTTGCAAGAGTGCTTTGCCCCTGGCCAGGCGGACGGAACGGATGAAGAGTGTGGCGTTTTTTCCGGTCAATGCCGTTAGCTTTCGATGAAGCTGGGGCTGGCTCATTGCGATCATCCGGCAGAGGTCTTCCACCGAAAAATTGGAATCGGAAAGGTGCTCCAGGACGAGGGCGTGGATTTTTTGGAGAAAGGCCCCTTCGGTTTCCTCCTTGGTTTCTTGCGGTGGCATGTCCGGAAAGGCAGCGTATTTGGCTTGCAGTTTCTGTCGTATTGCAAGCAGGTTGCCCAACGTAACCAGCAATTCCTCTTCGTGGAATGGCTTGGCCAGATAAGCATCCGCGCCGCGCCGCAAACCGGCAATGCGGTCTTCCACACCGGCACGTGCGGTCAGTAATACGATGGGGATGTGGCTGGTGCGCTCGTCTTCCTTCAGGGCCGCACATACTTCAAAGCCATCTTTTTCCGGCATCATCACATCGCTGATGATCAGGTCGGGGATTTTCTCGTAAGCCAGGTTTATGCCATCTGCTCCGTTGTAGGCGAAGCTCAGCTCAAAAGATTCCTTAAGGCAGGAAGTCAGGTATTGTACCACATCGGGGTTGTCCTCTATAATCAAAAGCTGGGGCAGCTGACGTTAGCCTTTTTCAGGAGAAGGGCTTGCGCTGGTATTTGTTGAAATGGTGGGCGGCTCAGGCGGGGAAGCTTGAGCCGGGGCTGCGAGCTGTCTTATGGGGAGGTGTACCCTGAAGGCTGTGCCCTTCCCAACCTGGCTGTTCACCTTGATTGCCCCGCCCATGGCATGAACCAGCTCCCGGGTTAAGGCCAGGCCGATGCCCGTACCACCGGTAAATGCTTTTTCCAGGTGGGCTGCCTGATGAAAGCGGTCGAAAATGTGAGGCAGGTTTTCCGGCGCAATCCCAACGCCCGTATCCCGTACCAGCAGCAGCAGTTGTGAAGACGGTTGCCCTACCATCTTTTCCACCTGGGCTTGCAGCACGACCTGGCCATCAGCGGGGGTGAACTTAATGGCATTGGACAGCAGGTTGTGAACGATTTGCTGTAATCGCTCAGGGTCATAGTCCATCACAATCGGATCATTTGGGTAATCGATCTGAAGGGAAACGCCACGCACAGCAGCCAGGGAGTGCAGGCTTTCCGCAACATAACGCAGATAAGGGACGACGTCGCCCTGAATATAGTTGAGGTTCAGGTTGCCGGATTCCAGCTTGGCGAGGTCGAGCAATTGGTTGATCAGGCGGAGCAGGTTTTCTCCGTTTCTTTGGATCAGGTCGATTTTATGGGTAGACTCCCGGGCTGACAAAGGCGTTTTGCTGGTCTTGAGTTGCTTGGATAACCCAAGGATGACCGTTAGCGGAGTGCGGAACTCATGGGTGATGTTGACAAAAAACCGGTTCTTGAACTGATCCAGTTCTTTGAGCCTAAAGGCTTCCTGCACTTGCAAGCGTTGCCGTAACTGTATCCGGTAGACCAGGCCCACAGCCAATGCCGTTAGCAGGATATAGGCCAGGTAGGCCCACCATGTTGCCCACCATGGCGGGCGGATGGTGAAGGAAAGCAAATCGGGCTGATTGCTCCAGGTGCCGTCATAATTGCTACCCAGTACCCTGAACTGATAATGGCCCGGCCGGAGGTTGGCCAACTGTACGCTGTTGTTGGAACCCAAATCCACCCAGGCGCTTGTTTCGCCCTGGCCAAAGCTGTTGTTGCGTATTAGTTGGTAGCGATAGTGGTTTTGTGCCGGGTTGGAGTATTCAAGGGCGGCAAATTCTACAGAAAGCAGGTTCTGCCGGTGGGTCAGGTTGAGGTAAAGCTGCCCCTGATTGGTCGCTTCCAGCAAAGGGGCGCTTTTTTTCTGCCTAGCCCCGGCTCTGTAGCTTGCCAACTCATTGTTGACCCAGACCCGGGTAATCGCTGTGGCAGGTTGGTACTCATTGAATTGCAGGCTGTCCGGGTAAAAGACCGTCAGCCCATTGACGCCGCCAAAGATTAGATGGCCGCTTCGGGTGCGCAGATAGCTCGACTGGTTGAATTCGTTGCTTTGCAGCCCATCTGCTGCAGTAAAATTACGGGTAGTTTCTTTCCGGGTATGAAAACGGCAAAGGCCCCGGTTTGTACTCAGCCAAAGGTGTCCGTGATCATCCGGCAAAACACCATAGACGACGTTATCCGGCAGGCCTTGTTGGGTCTTGAAATGCCGGAAGGTGCCATTTGCCCGGTCAAGGCGGTTGAGCCCTCCTCCCTTCGTGCCTACCCAAAGATAACGGGTCGGCTCCAAAGGGTCAGCTGCCACACTGAGCACATAGTCTTCGGAGAGCGAGCCAAAATGAGTGGGGTCGTTTCTGTAGTAATGGTATTGATAGCTATGCTCTTTAGGCCTGGCTTCAATCAAGCCTTTGAAGGCGAATATCCAAATGGTGCCTGTGGGGTCTTCGTACAAAAAACGCGAGTAGCGAAAGGCTAATTGGGATGCCGGGAGAGTGTCAAAGGGGATCAGCCGGCTTTGCGCTGTGGCCGGGTCGAGTTGAAGCAAGCCTTCTTGGTGTATGGAAAGGAGTTTCCCATCCTTGGTGCAGATCAGCCCGAGCCCTTTCCAGGGAAAGTACTGCTTCGACTTCGTTCTGGCATCAATGCGGAAGAGACTGTCCCGGTTGCTATTGACCCAGGCATTGCCCTGGTTGTCAAAAACGGTGATGGAGCGGTCGTCGATGGGGTCGAAAGGAGTTGCCCAGGGGTTGGGAAAAACCTTGTCCAACTGAACGGAACGGTAAGCGGTTTGCCGGAACCCCATGGCAAACAAATGGCCCTGTGGGTCTTCCGTAATCACCCGTTGGGTCGTACCCTCCAGATAGCTGGTGAATTTCCGCGGAGCAGTAACCATTTTCAAAACACCGAAACCATTCGTCCCCAGCCAGACTAATCCGGAGCGGTCAAAATCGACGGTTCGAATATGAAAGGCCTCATTTTTAATGATATCTTGATCGCAAGTTACCGTCAAATCCGGAGCCTTTCCGTTGATGAAGGCCCCGGGCTTCCATTTGGTAAATGTAATATTCATGGATGCCCAGGTCCACAGTGCGCCATCCGGCCCGAATTTGTGCCGGCCGTACGGGAAGCAGGGAATGGTACGCAGGCTTGCGTTTTCCTCCTCCCAAAGCCATAAGCCGCCGCAATCCTCCCTGAGATAAAGCCCGGTTAAGTCCGGGGCTATGGCCTCAATCCAGACGTGCCCTTGCTGGTCTTGCCCAAAGACGTTTACCGGCTGTCCGGCCAGGGCTATTGGGTAGGGCACGTTATCGGTTTTGCTAACTTGAAAAAGCCCCTGATTGGAGCCGAGCAATACGTTCCCTTTTTGGGTCAGCAAAACAGAACTGAACAGTACGTCGGCTAATTTGATCTCTGTTATCTGAAGGGCAGGGAATGCCCGCTCGGCTTCGGCCGCCATTTAAGCCCTTCTGTTGCCCCTTCAATCTTCCAGCACTTCCCATTGACGGTCAGCCAAATTGTGCCGTCCGGCAGCTCAGCGAAGGAAACCATGTCACCATTTGTACCGGGCAAGTCAGGCAGGAGGTGAAAAAAACGCCCGGTATTTGGCAGGTAGACATCAAGCCCACCGGGAGAAGCCAGCCAAAGCCAGCCCCGTTGGTCTTCGTAAATGCTCCATACCTCATTGGAAACGATTGAAAAAGGGTCGAAGGAATCATTGGTGAATACCTCAAACCGGTAGCCGTCGTAGCGGTTCAGCCCATCTTTGGTCGCGATCCAAATGAATCCATCCCGGGTTTGATGGACATCAAAAATCATCCCTTGTGAAAGCCCTTCATTGACCGACAGCAGAGATGTTATTTTTGATTGCTGGCTCGAAAGGAGAAGAGGAGCCAGTAACGAAAAAAACAAGATGACAACTGGTTTCATGACTCCATATCTTCCAAGTTTAATCTAAGCAGAATGAGGTAGTCAGCCCGGGGAGTTTAGTCCATTTTTAGACTTGGCAATTTACTGCCCCCCTTACATAGCTCACAGTCCTGCAAGCTGAGCCTCAGAAAAGGCAGCATGAAAAAACATACTGGTAATGCTGAGTTCCGCTTAACTGCTGTTTTAAACCTTAGTGTTGTTTAGTTATAATATACGGGCAACTAAAATAAGGCTAAAGCATGATAAAAGCCGCTTAGAAATAAGTAAAGGCATGTTTATTTTCAGTAAAGGGCAGGTTTTTGTCAGGGAAGCGTTTTGAGCAAAAAAATCCCGAATACCAGCCTGGGCCAGCATTCGGGATGGATGAAGAATTTTGTTTAAGGCTTATAAGCTTGTTCCGCTTATTGTTTAGCCTGTTTTGTTTACCGCACTACCACAAAGCGGCGGACGATATGCTCCTGATTAGCGCTCAGGTGCAGGAAGTAAACGCCGGGGGCGAGTGTGGACGCGTCCATTTCATGTACGGAGGTGCCTACCTGTCCCAGCCACTGCTGTTGGCTGATCACCCGTCCGTCCGTACCGGTCACCATCAATTGTACCGGGCCTGCTTCAGGCAGGGTGAAGGACAGCTTGAGGTCGCCGTTGGTCGGGTTCGGGAAGAGGTTGATGTCAGCAATTTGCGGTACAGCTTGTGCCTGTGGGCCACGGAAGGTGCTTTGCTCAACCGATGGTTTCACATAGTCAGCGGTAAGTACAGGATTAGCCGTACGGTCACCACTTTGGCAACCGCTGATCACGATGTCATCCAGGTAAACCCAATCAGAATTACCGGAGGCATCACAACGGAAACGGAGGCGGGTGTTACTGGTGAACGGGCCAGAGATGACCACCGCATCGAAGTAGCGCTGATTGTTCTGGAACTCATCGCCCAGATTCCACTCTTCGATGGTGGTGTAGGTGCTGCCGCCATTGGTAGATATCTGTAGCCAGAAGTCTTCGTTAGCGTTGTCCATACTGACCGGGAAGTAGCTGAAATCGACTGTGAGTTCGCTGTAAGCGGTCAGGTCCAGGTTATCTGTGGTGAGCACGGATGTACTGGAGTTGTCCCGCAGTGCCAGGCTAACAGACCCGGTATTGGGGTTGCTGTTGCTGCGGTAGCAATCGCTGCCGCCATCATTCCAGATGCCAAAGCCAGACTCAAAGCCTTCGCTGTTGAGCGTGAGGTAGGTACAACCGCCACCGCCTCCGCATGGTGCACAGCTGGAACCGCCGCAGTCCACGCCAGTCTCGTCACCGTTTTGGATGCCATCGTTACAGGTTGGGGCCGTACCGCCATCGCCTGCGCAGAAGTTGGTGCTTTCTGAAGACGCAAAAGCGCCACCGGAGGCCAGGGTGTTACCCAGTTCATCGCTCAGGCTGTAGGAGCCACTGCCGTAAGCACAGCAGATACCATCACCGTAAGAATCAAAGATGGTAAAGGTATAATCGCCACCTGAGAGGCTGAACGTTTCAGTAACGGTAGAGCCATTGGGCTGTGAACCATAGGGGCCGCCCGAAGCTACGGTAGTACCACCATCAGTCACGGTCCAGGTGGTTTCACCGGGATAGTTGTCGAGTACGATGGTCAGGGTGAAGTTGTTGCCGTTACTGCAGGAGGTATTGCAAGGTGCACAGTCCGGACCACCGCAGTCTACACCGGTTTCGCTGCCATTTTGGATCCCATCGTTGCAGGTAGCACAGGGGGCACAGTCCGGCCCGCCGCAATCCACGCCAGTTTCATTGCCGTTTTGAATGCCATCGTTGCAGGTCGGGCAGGCTGCACAGTCCGGGCCACCGCAATCCACACCGGTTTCGCTACCGTTCTGAATGCCGTCAGTACAGGTTGGGCAAGCCGGGCAGTTGGTGCCGCCGCAGTCTACGCCGGTCTCATCCCCGTTTTGGATACCATCGTTACAGGTTGGCGTAGGGCCGCCAGCGCAGAAACTGGTGCTTTCGCTGGAACCGAAGCTGCCACCGGATGCGATCACTGCGCCAGTGCCATCGGTCAGGGTGTAGGAACCATTGCCATATGCACAGCAAATACCGTCCCCATAGCTGTCACTAATGGTGAAGGTGTAATCGCCAGTGCCGAGGCTGATGCTTTCGGTAACGGTAGAGCCATTGGCTTGCCCGCCGTAAGTGCCACCGGAAGCTACCGTAGCACCACCGGCATCGGTAACGGTCCAGGAAGTTTCTGCAGGATAGTTATCGAGCGTGATGGTCAGAGTCAGGTTGGGGGCATTACAGGGGCATGGTGCACAGCTGGAACCGCCGCAATCCACGCCGGTCTCGTCGCCATTTTGAATGCCATCATTGCAGGTAGGCGTAACGGGCGTGCCGCAGGCTGTGGAGTTCAGCAGGCTGGCACGGGCGCCACCGGGCTCAAACAAGGCCCGCATACGGGCAGTCTGGCCTTGCGTGAAGAGGTTCATACAGCCATCATCGGAATAGTCCATGTAGTTTTGGAACATATCCGGCAGGTCACCGGTCCCTTCATTACAGGAGTTATTGCCGGGGAAATTACAAGGTGAACCCGTGTAGTTTGGCCCGCCAGCCCGTGGCGTATCACTGACGAAGTCGTCGGCGTTGCAGTTGCCATCACCCCAGATGTGGCGAAGATTGAGGTAGTGCCCCACCTCGTGCGTACCGGTCCGGCCCTTATCGAAAGGAGCGGTAGCGGTGCCAATATCCCCGAAGTACTGGTAGTCTACAACCACCCCATCTGTACTGGCAGGGCCACCGGGGAACTGCGCATAGCCCAGAATGCCGCCGCTGATATCACAAACCCAAAAGTTCATGTAGTCACTGGCAGGCCAGGCGTCTTTGCCACCACTGGAGTTAAACTTCACCTCGTCATTAGTGCCGAAAGCAGTGACACTGGTTGGGGTGCGTGTAATGCCATCGGTTGGGTTGCCCTGCGGGTCAACGGTAGCCAGGCAAAACTCAATTTCCACATCGGCTGCTACGCCCTGAAATACAGAAGGCGTGTTGACTGCATCCGCATTCAGGCGGCGGAAGTCTTCATTCAGAATATCAATCTGGCTTTGCACCTGAGCCGCGCTGATGTTCTCAGTGGCGTTGTTGTACACCACATGTACCACTACGGGGATGGTAATGGTGCCTGTCACCGAGCGTGAGGCGTTTTCCAGAATCCGGGCAGTATGCTGTTCAATTTCCTTGAGCCGTTGTTCGCGCTCAGGGTGCATATCATGCTGATGCTGCAGGTAGTCCATACTGCCACAGTTGCGCTGCGCCCAGAGGCTGCCTGTCAGGCCCAACAGCAATAGAACAAGAAGGGTGTTCAAGGTTTTTTTCATACTAATTCAAGGTTTTGGTAATGAGAATAAAAAGTACGCCACAACGACGTTGTGTTGCTTTTTACCGGGGTGAGTGCTGTCTAGTCTGGAATAAAAACTGTGATGAGATGGCTAAGCTAATAAATTATTTGGTTAAGATTTTTAATTTCTTCCACAAAATATTTGATATAAATCCTTGTTGGCAGATAGGATTTACGAGGCGTAAGAGGGACTAATCGGGCTGATATTCACGGATTACGAGCGAGGTAGAGCTGTTAAGGATCATCGGCACCAGAGAGCCATTTTGCGCGAAGGAGTCGATTGTTCGAGCCTGCAAAACAAAAAGGAGCACCTCTGTTCAGGTACTCCTTTAACATTCATTTTATTTGATTTAAGCCCATTACTGCACAATCAATTTTCTGGAAAAGACCCCGCTGCTGTTCCCGCCCTGTACCTGATAAATGCCGGGAGGAAGCCCATGTAAGGGGATAGGGCGGGGCGCTGTGGTATGCTCCAGGAGGGTAGGAGGGGCCTGCCAAATCACGTGGCCATAGGCATCCACCAGTTTCAGGAAGCTGAGCGAATGAGGGAGTTTAAGGTAGCACTGTCCGCTTGCCGGGTTGGGGAATATACGGGCAGGCAGGTCTGATAATTGACGAACGCTGCTAAGTTTAGTGGTATCATCTGCAATGATGATCGTAGCCGTATCGGGGACCATGGGTATACGCTTGAAGTTGTTGTCAATAAGCAACACACTGTCTATGCGCAAGCGGAAGGTGTCTACGGTCAGTCCGACTATAATGTCTTCGATAATAATGCTAAACTCCGCCACTTGTCCGCTGCCGCTGATGGTGGTTTGATTAATACGGGTCAGCGCGAGTTCTGAGCGGCCCTCCAATTCGTCCTTATAGAAGACATCCTCTATCTCAGCGCCATCTGCATTGATCCAGGAGTTATCCAGGTCGTCGTATTCAAAACCAGTGGTGGGCTCTACTAAATCAGTATCGTAGCTCATGGCAAGGGCAATGCCATAAAAATTCTCCAGGGGCTGGCTCAAATTACCGAGGCTAAGGCCAATATTAATGGTAGCTCCGGCTTCTACAAGTGTGGCACTTGGCGTCAACGTGACTTCGGGGGCACCGATACCCGGTGCGGCATTGGCATAGCCATCAGCCGTGGTGGATGGCTGGGAAAGGCCAAAGTTAGGGATGAGTGCGTTGGTGATATCATCATCTTCAATCTCACCGTCTCCATCCGCATCTGCGTACCCGTAATCGGTGCCATCTGCAAAAGTTTGCCCCCAAAGTTCAAAGGGCTGAGCTTCCCAGTTGGTGGTGGCATCGTCTCGTTCGGGGCCTTCAGCACCATAGGCAATGCCGATGTAAAGTACATCCACGGCATTCACCACACCGTTATTGTTGGCATCGCCCGGCCACATTTCCTGGGCCGTCAGGGTGGAAAAGTAAGTGGCAAAAAATAGCGCGATCAGAGGGACTTGATATTTCATGTAAGCTGTTTATTTATTCCTTATGCTGCAAACTTAGGGGCAATTTACCATTGGGTCAATTACAAAAATAGGAATTTGTCAATGTTGGTTCTGTGATTTGCTTTGCATTGGTGTGTGAAATTACCGTTATTGTTGAAAGATATAGAGGAAGAAGTTATCTGTTTTTGTATTTTGTCAAAAAAAGAGACTGGACGGGATGCAAAAAAACAAGGTAATCATTGCATTAAAGAAGCTTAAGCCGGAAGAAACAGCCGCTTTTCGGGATTTTGTTGCTTCTCCATATTACAACAAAAGAGTAATCCTGCTGGACTTACTGGACCATCTGTTGACCTTCGCACCAGCTTTTTCCGGTGAAGGTATCGGGAAGGAGCAGGTCTTTCAGGCCATTTTCCCGGATGAGCCTTACAATGACAAACAGCTTCGTTATCACCTGAGCTGGTTGAACAAGCTGCTGGAGCAATTCTGGCTGGTGCAGCGGCAGGCTGTACAGGAGGAACACAATCTTGTTGTACTCATGGAAACCCTATCAGAGCGGGAACTGGAGAAACACTACCGGCAGCAGGACCGAAAGCTACAACAGCTGCTTAATGGTGTGGAAGCCCCTGATGCTGCTCATTTCAGGCACCGGCAGGAATGGGCGGACACGAGAGAGCGGCATTTTCAGCGGCAGCGCCTGCGCCGTTTCAATGAGGATTTGCAGGATGCTGCCGATGCGCTGGACCGGTATTACTTTCTGGAAAAAATGAAATACGCCTGTGCGATGCTCGACCGGCAGGCGATCCTTCAGGGGGCCTACAACGTCAACATTACGCCGGAATGGCTGGAATATATTAAAGGCCAGGATTACTTCGGGCTGCCATTGCTAAAGTTATATGTGGATATTTTCAGGGCACTCTCCGATGAAGGCCAGGAATACCATTTTGATGCGTTGCTGGGAGAGCTTGACACGATTTCTAAAGCGGTTCCTACCGACCGCCTTCGGGAAATCTATTTTATGGCGATCAATTACTGTGCCCGTAAAATCAGACAGGGGCAGGAGCGCTACGTAGAGGAGGCTCTTTCGCTTTATACGAAAGGTATTGAGCGCCGCATTCTAATGGAGCAGGACAACCTCTCGCCCTGGACCTTTACGAATGTAGTCAAACTGGCACTTCGCCTGAAGCGGTATCAGTGGATCGAGCAATTTATAGCACAAAAAGGAAAACTGCTGCCGGAAGCCTTTCAGGAGAATGCGCTGCACTACAACTACGCGGAGCTCTATTATTACACCAAATCCTACGAAAAAGCTCAGGAACATTTGATGCAGGTGGCTTATTCCGACCTCAACTACTACCTCGGAGCGCGTACTATGCTGGCCAAAATTTATTATGAGCAGGACGAAGAGGAGGCTCTGCTTTCGCTCATTGCTGCCTTCACTATTTTCCTCAAGCGTAACAAGCAGGTATCCAGCGCTATTAAGGAGACTTTCCTGAATTTCTGTGACCTGCTTTATCAATTAGTACGCCGGGAGGGCAGGAAGCTGGAAGGGCTGGAAAAACGGATTGCCGGTACCGAGCTGCTCACTGATCGGGCGTGGCTTCTCAAAGCCTGGCAGCAAAAAACAGGAAAAGCTCCGGAGCGGTAGCGCCCCGGAGCTTTCCAAAAGATTCTTGTAAACAAGTTATTGCACTGCCTGGGCAGCATTAATGGTGCCCCAGCCAAAGTTGCCGTCCCGTGCAGGGTAGTTGGAGGAAGCATTCATCAGGCGCTGCATCACCTGGCTCCTGCTTTGGTTCGGGTTGGTGGCCCAAACCAGGGCCGCAATACCAGCTGTTGTTGCTGTAGCGGCTGAAGACCCGCCGACATAGGCCGGCTGACTGCCACTCATAGCCAGAGTGAGTGAAGTACGGCTGGTGTTGGACGCACGCTGCATAACGGCTACAAAGTCCACCTCCGGCCCTTCATGGCAGGTATGGCACCGCTGATTCATATTGTCCCGGATACCGGTAACGGCTACGGTCTGAGCCATATTAGCCGGGAAGATCACGCCCCACCAGCTCGTCCAGCTCAGGGAGGTGCCAGCTGCAGCAAACATCAGTTTGCCCCGGTTGAAGGCGTAAAAGATACCATCCGCAACGGTGCTGCTGTAGAATACATCGCCGATGGACATGCTAATGATCTTTACGGCACTGTCGTTGCCGGAGATCACAAGCGCATCCCGGACACCATCCTTTTCACTGCCTGAGTTGATGATCACATCAGTAGTTGCCCGGAAGGCTTTCAGGTTGCAGTTGTAAGCGGCACCGAGCGTGGAGCCGGTGGTACTGCGGGGTGCTGCGATGAGGCCTGCCATTTGGGTGCCGTGCCCGCAGGCATCATTGGGGCCATCATTGGAAGCCCACCACCACCAGCCACTGACATGCGTGCCCAGGCGCTCCAGGCTGCGCCCGGAGGAGAAGCCGGAGTTGAACTCATTCCCCAGCTTGCTCTGATTGGGGGAAGTGCCGGTATCGATGAGCGCTACCTTAATCCCGGAACCAGTGCTGGTCGACCATGCGCCAGGTACGTTCATGCTCGGATGACTGAAATTCCAGGGCACTTTGGCATTAGGTGATACGGTGGTAAAGTCAGCAGAGGGAAGGTTGCTGGCCGGGCTGTACCCACAGCCACTGTCGCTGCGCCGGTCAATCTCGCCCATGGTGTAGCTCATTGGCTCGATGTAGCGCACTTCCGGCATCTGACGAAGCTTTTCGATGATTTCCTGGTTGAAAATGCGCACATCAAGTGTGGGCAGGTACGCTTCGTCAAGGTTGAGGAAAAGGTCTTCGGCTTTGGCGTTCAGATCAGGGTAGGCAGCGTTTGTTGCTTCGACTACAAATGTGATGAGCTGATCTTTGACCGCCGACCATTCTTCCGATGCGAGATCAATTTCATGGATGCGTTCCTCGATACGCTCAAATCCTGCGGGCTGATACCCGAGCGACATAACGGAGTCTGATCGGACAGAAGCACTCCAGATCATGCGGTCTGTAGCATCTTTCCAGTAGTAAACGGTATTAGTGGCGAGCAAGGTCTCCTCGATGATCTGATCCATTTCGGCTTTGGTCATCGGGTCATTCTGATGGGCCTTCTCAGGCGTTGCGAGCTCCATTTTGGAACAAGTCATCAATGCGAAAGCGACAAGCGCCAGCAGTAATAGGTTGCTAAATTTCATAGGAATCGTAGATAGTTTGGTTAGTAATGGATGTTCGTTGCTATAAATAAAGCTTAACGGATAAGCAGAGCTTAACCGAGTAGGTTTGTTCAGGAAATTTTGGAAGTTACTATCCGACGAGCCGGGTGGCTGATGAAAAATAAAAGTGAGGTAGCTTGGTCAGGGCTGAACTTTCATTCTTTTTCAGCGGAAAAATAGTGATAAAAATTTGTTGGGCAAAGCAAAAGAAAAAAATCTTTAGCCAAGTTAGCAGATGCTCACCCTGTCACTTATTTTGTGCAAAATTGCAACACTTACCAAAAGGCTTGCGTAAACATCAAAAACATTCAAGCAAACGCCCTGTGACTTTGGGCAACATCATAAGTCTTAAAAACCAATTCCAAACACCATTTAAGTATGAGAAAAGTATTGTTCTGCCTGGGTCTGCTCTTCGTAGCATCTTTACAGCTGCAGGCGCAGACTGACCCCAACAAAAACGCCTTTTCGGCCAAAGTGCTGTTCCTGGATTACGGGACACCCAATGACGTTGACGACCAAAATATTACTAACGGCCTGGAACTGACCTATATCCGGGAGCTGCTCCCCTGGCTGAATTTTGCTATCCCGGCGAAGGTGGGGGTGATTGATGTGGACAACGATATCAACAACCGTACCTTTTTTAGTATTGATGGCGTGCTGCAGTTGCAGTACAAAAAATCAGATACCGCTTTTATTACGCCTTACCTGATGGGCGGCGGAGGTATTACCCTGGAGGAAGAACTGGGCAGTAATGTTCAGATTCCGGTGGGAGCTGGCTTCAATTTTAAAGTCGGCACACGTTCCTACATCAACTTACAGGGCGAATACCGGATTTCACAGGAAGAGAACCGAAATAATATTCAGCTTGGCGTAGGCTATTTGCATAAGCTTGGCCGTATGGATGCCGATGGCGATGGGGTTGTGGACAACCTGGATAAATGCCCGCGTGATGCCGGAAGCCCGGAAACTGATGGTTGTCCGGATACGGACCTGGATGGTGTGGCGGATATTGAAGACAAATGCCCCGCCCGGCCTGGTAAAAAGCGGTTCAAAGGTTGCCCGGATACCGATGACGATGGTGTCATGGACGATGAGGACAAATGCCCCGAAGTGGCAGGGCTGGCAAGCCTGATGGGCTGCCCGGATTCAGATCAGGATGGTATCACAGATGCGGACGATGATTGTCCGCAAGTGAA
This sequence comes from Phaeodactylibacter xiamenensis, assembly GCF_000759025.1. Taxonomy (GTDB): domain Bacteria; phylum Bacteroidota; class Bacteroidia; order Chitinophagales; family Saprospiraceae; genus Phaeodactylibacter; species Phaeodactylibacter xiamenensis. Next base: position 22,167 of record NZ_JPOS01000078.1, read on the forward strand.
AGGAACAGCTTCTGCTAATGGTTGCCCGGACCGCGATGGTGATGGTGTGGCGGACGCTAAGGACCAATGCCCGGATCAGGCTGGCACTGCTGCAAATAATGGCTGTCCGTTCAAAGACCGGGATAATGATGGCGTAGCTGACAGTCAGGACGAATGCCCGGATGAGCCCGGTACGCAAGCCGCCAATGGCTGCCCGGACCGCGATGGTGATGGTGTGGGCGATGCCAGGGACCGGTGCCCGGATGATGCCGGTGATATGGAAGGCTGCCCGGATACAGATGGCGATGGCGTACACGATGGCAAAGATGCTTGTATTAACCAAGCGGGCACTGCTGAAAATAAAGGCTGCCCTGAGCTCAATAAGGAGGAGCAGGAGGTGCTGAGCTTCGCTATGCGCGCTGTGCAGTTCGAAACCGGCAAGGCCCGCCTCAAGGAGGAGTCTAAAGAAGTGCTGGATCAGATTGTGAAAATTATGCAGCGCTACCCGGGCTATGCTCTTGCCATCAATGGCCATACCGATAATGTAGGTGATGCCGAAAACAACAAGATACTATCTGAAGACCGCGCACGTGCCTGCTACGCTTACCTGGTCAGTGAGGGGATTTCGCCAAAACGGATTTCCTTCCAGGGCTTTGGTGAAGAACAGCCAATTGCCACGAATGATACCCGGTCCGGACGTACGCTGAACCGTCGGGTAGAGTTTAATCTTTATATTGAGTAACAGGGCTTCATTGGCCTGATTAAACAAGGAAACGGGCTGTTACCTGATTGGTAGCAGCCCGTTTTAATATTGCCCAAAGGGAGGTCAAAAAATTATTGCTTGATGAAGCGTACTGTCTTTTGCGCTCCGTCGGCAAAAAGGCGCAGGAAGTAAATACCCGGCTGCAGGTCTTCCGTTGGGACATCAAAGGTATGATCCCCGGACGGGATCTGGCCAAAGTTCAGGCGCTGAATGGTCTGCCCGAGCGAATTCGTAATCTCGGCTTGCAGGTTCAGGCTTTCCTGAGCCTTAAAGCTCATCGTTGCCGCGTTGCGCACCGGATTAGGGAAGAACCGGAACGCCCCCAGTTGCAATGCCTCCAGGCTGGAAAATGGCGTGCCGACCAGCTGAAACCAGAAGTCACCGGGCAGGTCGCCTCCGGTCACACGAGTGGAAACGCGGATAAGGTACTCTGTTGGCTCGCCCGGGAAGTTTTCCAAAGGCACTTCGAGGAAGGTATTATCGAAATCCTCGGTTTCAATGCAGAAGTAGGGACCGTCTAATGGGTCAGCCTGTATACCGCACGTCTCGAACAGGTCGATGATAAACTCGGCGTTTGTAGTGGTCTTATTGAAGCGTAGCGTCAGCTCCGTATTCTCACCGGAATTAAAGGTATACCATACATCGCGGAAGTCCCCATCGTTATTGCAAATCGGTGTGGCAAACTGTGGCTGTCCGGTAGAGAGCTTGTTGGTCCCTTCGAAGATAAAATCAAAGTTGTCGGCTTGCTCCTGAGAAATGACAAAGGCGTCCAGTGCATTGGAGCAATCGTCGTTGGCTGGCGGTACGACGGGCTCAATCCGCTTGATGAGCACCGAACCGGCACCGCGGTCACCGGAAGACCAGCCGCCCAGGCGGAACAGGTAGCTTTGACCTTGTTCTACGTTGAATAAGGCACGGGAAGTAAACCCGCCACAGGGAACGCCATTATCGGCATTCTCATCGTCGCCACAGCCGACCAGGGTGCTGGTATCCGGTGGGCAGGTGGTGGACTGGTAGACGGCAAGGCGGGAATCAAATGTAGCCGTGCCACATGTGGAAAACTCCAGCCCACCTGTAAAGGTGGCTGTCCAGGAGTACCAAATGTCGTTGTATACAAATTCTTCGCCTGGCTCAAAGCAGGATTGAGGGACCTCGTGCTGAGGGAGCCCTGTTGAGGCTTCTACGGTGTTGAATTGGAGTACGATCGAGTCTTGTGGCCCCAGGTCAAGCGGTGTGGCGTTTTCGCAGTCGTCGTTGGGCGGGCCAGTGACGGGCATAGTTTCTTCAATGGTGAAGGTGCCACTGCCTTCCTCGCCCGGGCTTTCTGAGCCCCAGCCGCCGATTTGGATGATGTAAACCGAGCCTTCCTCGACTTCCCAGGTGACCCGGGAGGTGAAATTGGCACAGTCCTGACCATCCGGCGTCACGCCATCTTCATTACAGGCGATGACGTCATCCGGAGAAGGTGGGCAGGAGGTCCCTTGGTAAATAGCAACGTTGGTATCATAATCGGCTGTGCCGCAGGTGCTGAACTCCGCCAGACCGGTAAAGTCGGCGGTATAGATGAACCAAACATCGTTGTAGAGGGAGTCGGAGCTACTGCCCCCTCCGGCGGGACAAGTCGCCGGATAGGCGCCGGAACCTCCGGTGGTCGCCTCAAGTGTGGTGAAATCATGAGTGCCACTACTTATGGGAATGGCATTTTCGCACTCATCATTTACCGGTTGGGCAAATGCTGGAATACTGAAGGCTGTAAATGCTAACAGGGTCAGTAGTAAATGTAGATTTTTTCGCATTAGATAGACGATTTGGTGATTGAATGCTAATCTTAATTGCCACAAATTAAAAAAAATCAAAAAGAATCCACCGCTTTGTTCAAATCGATCTCTGGTTCATCCTACGATTTCCAACCTGCCGCCAAATAAAATACGCCCGCTGATGAGCTTACATTGAGTTCACGATTTGATAACAAAAGCCTTACCTCGATTTGACCTGCACTTAACACCTCAAATTGATCTTTGCTGCCATTAAGCCAAATTTCGATCACTAAATCTTTTTCAAACATGAAGAAAGTAGTACTTTCTATGCTGCTCAGCAGCATGTGCGCACTCTTTGTCAGTGCTCAGGAAACCATCTTTTCTGAAGAAATTGAAATCCCGGAAGGTTACGTTATTGACGACCTTCTGATGCCTCCTTCTCCACTCTCTCTGCAAGTCCTTTTTGTGGGCGGTGTTGACCTGGTACAAACTACGCCTACTTACGGTTACGAAGCGGGTGTGGCTTACGCCAAGGAGTGGCACGACTTTATCGGCTTTACGCCGGACGAGACTGGTGAATCACTGGGTTGGGTTTCTGTCAACCACGAGATGATCTACCAGGACAACCGCATCGGTGACGGTGGTGGCATGACGGTATTCCGTGTTGAGCGCGACCCCGTTTCCGGTCAGCTGGAAGTAGTGGAGCAGGAACTGGAAGACGGCCGTAAAGGTGAGTTCTTCAACGTAGACTTTGTTAACACAGTTGGTGAAACCGGTATGAACTGCGGTGGTATCAGCTCTATCGTTGACGGCCGTATCTGGACCGCTGAGGAGTGGTTCCGTAGCAACAACGGCTCTATTTACAACGGTGGATTCTCTTCTCCTGCCAGCTCTGGTGGCTATCCTAAGTCTCCAGGCGGTGCAGAAAACCAGGGTGTACGTGACACTTCCACTTACCTGATCTCTTCTGACATTGAAGGTTTCGATGGGTTGGAAGTACCTAAGTACGAGAACTTCAACTGGATGGTTGAAATCGACCCACGTCAGGCGAAGGCTGTACGCAAGCAGTACAACTGGGGCCGTCAGGGCTTTGAAGGTGGCGTAGTTGCTGCTGACAATCAGACGGTTTACCTCGGTGTGGATGCAACGCCTGCTTTCTGGGCGAAGTTCGTAGCTGATGAGCCAGGTGACTTCACAAAAGGCAAGACTTACATTTACAAGCACGATGCTCCTGAAAAGTGGCTCGAAGTAGACAACACTGACCCTGAGAAAATGCTGAACTTTGCTGATCAGGCAGTTGAACTGGGTGGTACGATGTACAACCGCGTTGAGTGGGTAGCCATCGATGCAACCAGCGGTAAAATCTACTGGACTGAAACAGGCCGTGACCGTCCGGGCTCTCGCTGGGCTGACGAAAACGCAGCAGGTGCTGTGCACGACCCCTATCACATCAACCGTGCCATTGAGAAGGGCATCGACAGCCCTAACTCTTCTGAGTATCCTGACTACTACGGCCGCGTATGGGTTTATGACCCAGCTATCGATTCCAACTACGTATTCCTGGAAGGTGGACCGGACTGGGACGAAGAAACCAGCCCATCCGAAGCGGACTACTTCACCAAGCACATGTCTAACCCTGATGGCCTGAACGTCATGATGATTGATGGCCAGCCATTCCTGGTGATCTGCGAAGACCTTAATGGTACTTCCTATGGCCGTATGCCTGCAGGTATCAGCAACCCCACCTGCGAACTGTGGCTGCTTGACCTTAGCATTGAGCAACCAACTGTTGACGACCTGATCCGTATCACAGCTGTGCCACGTGGTGCAGAAATCACTGGTGCAATGCCTACACCTGACGGTAAGTCGCTGCTGGTGAACTCTCAGCACCCGAACTCTAACAACCCATTCCCATTCAACCACTCGCTGACTTTCGCGATCCATGGTTTTGATGAGGTAACGGTTACAAGCCTGGAGGAGCCTCAGTTTGAGTCTACCAGCCAGCTGCAGATCTTCCCGAACCCAACTACACGTACCGTATACCTGAGCGAAATGACTGACCTTGCTGTGTACAACGCAGAAGGCCAGCGCCTGAAGGTATTCCGCAACACCAATCAGATTGACGTTTCCAACCTGCCTGCGGGCATGTACTTCCTGCAAACTGCAGCGGGTGAAACGAAGAAGCTGATCGTTAAGTAATTATTGATCTCTCCTTTTTAATAATCCTCAAAGGTGGCATGCCCGAAAATTCGGGTGTGCCGCCTTTGCAGGTTTTGCATTAGTACCACAACACACCAACCATTTCAGACCATGAAAGCGACACTTACCGGCTTGCTCTACCTTACGCTTTTGCTAATGGCCACCCACTTCATCAGTTTCGTGCCCCCAAAGGCATACACTGCTGCTGAGGCACTGCGCAATGTACGTGCTGAATTTCAAACCGCTCTTACCAAACTAGACGAGACCGCGGCGGCGTATGAGGCCACTGCAAATGCCTTCGTGCGGGGGGAAGCCAACGCTGAAGCGCTTCAAAAAGTACATTCCCAGACCCGGCTTGCCTACAAGTCTCTTGAGTTTTTACTGGAATACAATGACCGGGAAGCCGTCAAAAAGTACCTCAATGGCCCGCCGCTGCTAAGTGTGGAGCCGAAGGTGCCGGAAGTCCGCATTATTGAACCGGTAGGGCTGCAGGTGCTGGACGAACTGGTCTACGGCGAAAATTCGCAAGCGGAGCAGGAAGAAATCCTGCGCCTGGTCCGCCAGTTCAATAAGGATTTTAGCAAAGTGAAAGCCTTTCAGGAAGGCGTAGTGCTGCAACACCGCTTTGTTTTTGAAGCTTTTCGATATCAGTTGGTCCGCATCTTTACGCTGGGGCTGACCGGATTTGACACGCCGGGCTCAGGGGCAGCCCTGCCGGAAGCCAGGCAGTCTCTGGAGGGCGCAGCAAAGGCGCTGATGGCTTATTTCCCACTTTTAGAGCAGATTGATGCTCAACTGGCCACCGACTGCCGCCTGGAGCTCGGATCGGCTATCGCAGCCTTGTCTCAGCCTGCTGATTTCAATGACTTCCGCCGGCTACAATTTCTAAAAAAACACCTAAACCCACTGCTAAAGCTTTCCCTGGAAGCACAAAAAAACCTGGAGGTAGAACTCCTCAGCGAAATTACCGATCGTCCGCAGGCCTGGAATTACGAAGCAGATAACCTGTTCTCGGATGAATTTCTAAACCCCAGTTATTACACTAATCTAAGTGATGCGGCTCAAAGTGAGGAACGCATAGCCCTTGGGCGGATGCTGTTCTACGACCCCATCCTTTCTGCGAATAACGAGCGTTCCTGTGCCTCCTGCCATCATCCGGACAAAGCCTTTACCGATGGGCTGCCCCGGAGCATGGCCCTCAATGGCGAAGGCAGCATTCAGCGCAATGCCCCAACTTTGATCAACAGCGTCTACGCCGAACATTATTTCTACGATCTGCGGGAGCCGAACCTGGAACGTCAGGTCAAGCATGTGGTGCGGGACGAAAAGGAATTCAATACTGACTTTCTGGAAATTGTAGACAAGCTTAAGCAAAGCGCAGCCTATCGCTCGCTTTTTGCCAGTGCCTACCCGGAGCATCCGCAGTATCAGATTTCAAAGTGGTCGATCTCCAATGCTCTGGCTTGTTATGTTGCCGATTTGCGGTCCTTCAATAGCCCCTTTGATCAGTATGTTCGGGGGGAGCGGGAAGCCGTTGCAGCGGAAGTAGAGCGTGGGTTTGATCTTTTCATGGGCAAAGCCAACTGTGGCACCTGCCATTTTGCACCAACATTCAACGGGACCGTGCCTCCGTACTTTCAGGAAAGCGAGTCGGAAGTACTGGGGGTGCCTGCCGCTGCGCAAGGACCAGACAGCCTTGCTTTAGATCCCGACCCTGGACGTTTTGCCAGCTACAAGCCCATTGACCAAACGCCTTTTTACCTGCATTCCTTCAAAACGGTGACCGTACGCAATGCCGCACTGACTGCGCCCTACATGCATAACGGGATTTACCAAAGCCTGGAGGAAGTCGTGGAGTTTTACAACAAAGGAGGCGGGGCAGGCATGGGCATAGAAGTCCCCTATCAAACCCTGCCGGATACGCCACTAGAACTATCCGAGCAGGAAGTGAAGGACCTGGTTGCCTTTATGGAGGCGCTGACCGATACTACCGGGATGACGGCTGTCCCGGCGCAGCTGCCCGCTTTTGAAACCCATCCTGACTGGAACAAAAGACGGGTAGGAGGCACCTATTGATCTACTTCGGTGGAAATAAAACCGGTAATCGGAAAGACCGGTTATGCTCCGGTAGACCGCCGACATTAGAGCGCTGGAACACCAGGTAGCTTCCAATTCTTGTGCAGGCAGAATGTTCATTTTCGTAGCTTTGCGCCATGGAAAAATGGCAGCAGTTGTGGAAAGTGCCGGGCTATCGCTGGCCGGTCTTGTTTTTTGCGGCTTACTTTGTGTTTGGACTGGCGTTGTACGGTGACTATGGCATGTCGTGGGATGAAGCCCTGCAACGGCAGCATGGGTTCGTTTCCGCAGAGTATGTCAATCAGCAGTTCCACCTGACGGATAAACAGTACGACTGGCGGCAGCTGCATGAGTATATGTACCGCTACCACGGCGTATGGTTTACCCTGCCTATGGCCTGGCTGGAAGAAGCCTGGGATTTGACTTCTTTCCGGCAGCAGTTCCGGATGCGGCACCTGGCTGTTTTCCTGTTGTACTGGGGAGCCGGGATCGTCTTTTTCAGGATATTGCTCCGCCGTTTTGCCAACTGGAGGTGGGCACTGCTGGGCGCTGCGTTTTGGGTGCTCAGCCCGCGCTTCTTCGCGCATTCCTTTTTCAATCCTAAAGACTTGCCTTTTCTCTCACTTTTTGTGATCAGTACCTGGACGCTTTTCCGGTTGTGGCTGCGCCCTGGCATTGGCACGGCCCTGCTGCATGCGCTGGCTTGCGGTATGCTGATCGGGATGCGGATCATCGGTGTGCTGATGCCGGTGATGACGGTTTTCCTGTTTGCCGCCGATGTGCTCGTGGGTAAATCAGGGACCCGCCCGCTTTGGTGGAAACGGATCATTGGGCTGGGGGTCTTCGGGCCAATGGCTTACTGGGCTATAGTGGTATTTTGGCCCTTTTTGTGGCCTGACCCTCAGTTGCAGTTTTTGGAAGCGTTTGAGATTATGTCCCAATACGGCTGGGGTGGGAAGGTCCTCTTTCAGGGGCAGTTCTACGCAGGTCCGGAAATCCCGTGGTACTACATCCCGGTATGGATCGGCATTTCCACGCCATTGCTTTATCTTTTGCTTTCTCTAACCGGTACTTTAAGCTTGCTGCCCCGGGCTTGGCAGCATTTGCGGCAGGGCTCCATTGGGATTTGGGCTATTGCTGCTGACCGGAAAGACTGGGCTAATGTTGGCCTGGTGCTGGCTCCGGTTCTGGCGATCATCGTTTTGGAATCGGTGGTTTATGATGGCTGGCGGCACCTGTTTTTTGTGTATCCCAGTTTGCTCTACCTGGCTGTACTGGGCACAAAGGTGGTTTGGGACTGGGCCTCAAGCCGGGCGTGGTGGCGTCGTGGGCTGCTTGCGGGGTTAAGTCTGCAAGGAGGGTATCTGCTGATTTGGATGGCAGTGAACCACCCGCACCAAAACGTTTTCTTCAATGCGCTGGCCTGGGGCAATCAACTCGGGCAGTATGACCTGGATTACTGGGGGAATTCCTACAAACAGGGCTTTGAAGCGCTGGCCAAACTGGATGGCGCACCGATCATCAAAGTAGCTTACCAATCCTATCCGGCTACACTGAATTACGAATACTTGCACCCCGAGCTTCGGGCTCGTTTCGAACTCACCGAAGACCCGGCACAGGCTGATTACTTCCTGTCGGACTACCGGGTTTGGCGATCAGGGCTTAACCAGGCTTTAAACCGGGAAGGGCCCTACAGTGGGGAGGAGGTTCATGCAATCTACGCCGGAGCGACTAAGATTCTGGGTATTTACCGCTTGCGCAAAAACTGACGGTACAGCCGGTCTGTTTTTTGGTCTTTCATGGGGCCGCGGTGCAATAACAGCCGGTTGCGGAAACGCAGTGGTTCCTGCTGTGATAATTTAATGGCTGTGGCACCGGGAAAAGCGGGATTCTGCATGCTGTTCTGCTTGCGCAATATCCAACCCTGAAACTGGGGCAGTTCCTCAGGCTCGCACATCATCACTACCGAAGTCTGCTCCGGCAGCAGCGCATTGAAGTTGCCGCTTGCCCGTACCCATCCCCCGGCTTGTACTGGGGTGGTTTGTGGCGTTACGGTTCCGTTGCCGTTGGAGAAAGTGAGTGGGTTGGTGGTGTTAAGCCGCACGGAAAACCCTCCGTAGCCCTTCTTATCCTCCGAGCCGCCGATGCGGATGTCGGGTGCCATTGCGGTAAGCTGAATATCAAAGTCCAGCAGGCGCACATCCTGGCCCTTTTGCCGGATATATATGCGGACATCCTCCCGAACCAGCGTGTCCGGTACACCCTGTGGTGCATCCGGCCCTGCCATCCAGTAAACGATAGCCTCTATGCTTGCCCGTTTGCGGCGGGCCTGGGTTTCCAGTACTTTGACTTCCCAGCGGATGCCCTCGCACAGCCAGGGGTCGCCCACCCGTACCTCACCTGCAAAGAGCTGATGCCAGGTCCAGAAAACACCCCGGTGGTGGCGATGGTCTTCCGGGAAGTCCTGGGTAAGCAGCGCACCGCCCAATCCATAAACCGGGTGGAGGTAATTGGAGCGCGGATAGGCATCGGCGTATGCCAGTGTGCCGGTCTGATAGGCAAAGCAGGGCTGTTCACCATAGTAGAGGGTCAGCGCATCCAGGTCCCGCCGGAATTCGAAGGGCTGAGCGTTTAGGTAGCCAGTGAAAGTAAGCCCTATCACCAAGATCGGGAGTCTCATAAATGAAGTTTTAAAGGAAGTTAATCAATGTACGGGTTAAGTAAGCTGTTGTAACCTGTTTCTGGTCATTTCCTGTCTTTTTCTTCAGAAAGGCTACCATCTCACCAAAGCGTTTAACGCTGAAATTCGTTTCTTAGACCAGCCAGGTAGGCTCGAATCAAAATTAAAAGGCAAATATCCAAATGTACACTAAGGCGAAGCCCCCCAAGACACATTTCTAATCAGTGACGCGCCGCATAAGTGCTTCCAAAGGCCCTCTTTTGTACTTCTTTCGCCACCTGTGGGAGAACCATACGAGCAGTACACTAAAGGCCAGAGCCAGAGCTAAAGCTAAAGGTATTTAATTTTTGTTAAGCCTTGGCTATCCCGGATTTTTGAGCCTCACTCCGGCAAGGCTGCCGCTTCGCCCGCCGTCCGACAAAACTTTTCTTGCAAAGCATTGCAAAATCCCCTTATCTTTGCAGCATGAAGCAACTGTGGGCTATACCCTTACTACTGTTAGTGCTGTCGCAAGTGGCGTTTCTGCCGGCTGTGACTGCCTGGCTGTCGTATAACCAAGCCTACATTGCCAGCGAGCTCTGCGAAAACCGCTTTGAGCCCGAGCTCATGTGCAGCGGGCGCTGCTATGTGCAAGAGGTTACAAGTGCGGCAATAGGCCATGAGCAGGAGGGCGAACAAGCGCCAGTCGTTGAGGATCAGCGTACCGGTTTGTCGCCTTTTTTACCGGCTCACTACGTCCTTTCTGTGGAGCGCGATCTCTATTCCTTTAACCCCCTGCCGCCGGCAACAGCGCTGCGGCCACAACTGCTCTCCTCCGGGGTCTTCCATCCTCCACGGGCCTAGTGCCCATACGCTCTAAGAGGCATTTTCGCCTCCTCATGTACGCTCCCAACGGGTAGGCCGGTCTGTACATGACCGACCGTGGTGATGTTAGCAGATGTGTGCCTCCCGTAATGGCGTATGCTTTTTGTTTTTTAAATACAAATATTCATGTTATTCCGATCTTTTTGGATTGGGGTGCTGCTGTTGCTTGCTTCGCCTGCCCTGGCCTGCGATGCCTGTGGCTGTAGCATGTCCCCTTCCTATGCCGCTTTGATGCCGAGCCTCGGTGGGCACTTTGTGGGGTTTTGGTGGCAGCATCAGCACTACCGGACCTTTGCGGATCCGGCTTTTGATGCCGGTGCGCGCCCGCAGGACGAATACTTCAATACCCTGGAGATTCGGGGCCGGTGGGAAATTCATCCCCGCTTGCAGGCCACGATAATGCTCCCCTATGCCTACCATCTGCGGCAGGATGCCAACGGGCCGCGAACAGTCAGCGGGCTGGGCGATGTGACCGGGCTGCTCAGCTATACTTTTTTTGACAATAGCGATAGCCTGCAACAGAAAGTCAGACACCGGGTCGTGGCGGGCATAGGTGGTAAAGCGCCAACGGGAGCGTTTCAGCAACCTGCCGCCAACGAGGTGGTGAACCCTAACTTTCAGGTTGGGACGGGCAGTTGGGACGCTTTGTTCAACCTCAATTACACTGCACGGAGCGGACGGTCCGGGCTATTGCTCGACGCCACCTACCGCCTCAATGGGGCCGGTGAGAATGGCTATCAGTTTGGTAACCGCTTTGCCGGGCTGTTGAGCCTTTTCCGGGTGGAGCAGATTGGTGGCGTCAGCGTGATGCCTAACCTGGGGCTCTACTATGAACAGGCCGACTGGGACATTGAGAATGGCTACTACCGCACTTATACCGGTGGGGAAGCCTGGCTGGTCAATGCCGGCGCCGAGGTGTTCTGGCAGCGCTACAACCTGGGGGTGACTTACAGCCTGCCTCTGCAACAGGATTGGAATACAGGATTGGTGGAGGCCCGCTCAAGGGTGGCGCTCCACCTCAATTACTTTTTTTGATCAAATGCGAAAACTAACCTGGCTTCCGGTTTTTATGATCGCCTTTATAGGCTGTCAGAAGGAAGCAATTATTGATACGGTGAAGCCGGACATTCAGATTCTGGCACCCACAGCAGGCGCCGTTTTGTCGGTGGGAGATGTGATGCCCGTAGAGGTGGACTTCTCTGAAAACCTGGGGCTGCATACCTACTTCATTTGGCTTGTTGCCGAAGACGGAATGCCGACTCTGGTGGAAAAGCAGCACCTGCACGCGCTGCGCCACGAGGTACGGCTGGAATTTCCGCTCAATGGCCTGGAGCCCGGCACTTACGAGCTTCAGGTAACAGCTGATGATCATGACCAGAATACGACAAATGCTGTGGTTTTGGTTCATCTGCAATAGCACTTAAAACAACTTCTAATAACTTTAAATAAAAATTGACCAATGACAAAATTCAAATTTTCCACCCTTGCGCTGCTTGCGGTCTTCGCGCTTGCGTTTTCAGCTTGCGACAATGATGATGAAACACCTGGTATTCAGGAAGGCACCGTGAATATGATGTTTGAGTACACTGTAGATGGTGCTGCTTTTGATACAACGCAGGTGTACGATATTAATGGGACTTCCGTACAGTTCACTATTGCTAACTTCTATGTGGGCGGTATTGAGCTGATGCCGGAAGAAGGCGATGCAATTCCCGTAGAAGGCAAGTACCTGCTGGTGACGCCGGAAGCAGGCATGCAGGAAGTGACCACTGTCCCTGCCGGGCATTACCACATGGTGAACTTCTTTGTGGGCGTAGACCCTGCCATCAACAGTCAGTCTGAAGACGACTTCACTTCCCGCGACGCTGAGGATCCGCTCGCTATTCAGTTCCCGGCTATGCACTGGAACTGGAACTCCGGCTACCGCTTCCTGCGTATTGACGGCAAAGTAGATACAGATGGTGATGGTACGATGGATGAAACTATGGCTTTCCATCTGGGTACAAACAATATGTTGCAGAATGTGAGCCTCACTGCCCACAAAGACGTGGAAAAGGGCAGCAACATGCTCCACATGGAATTTGACCTGGCGAAACTGTTTGAAGGTGTTGACCTTTCTACTGATTTCTCTACCCACACCATGAATAATCCTGAACTGGCTGCGGCTGTGCGGGATAACATCCCGGCTGCGATCAGTATGATGCACTAAAACTGAAGGGTTGCCTGCGAAGAGCGGGCAACCCTAAATTTTTGATTATGCGGTATTGCCCATTTCTTTTGTTGCTCTTGTTTTTTGCTTCCTGCGAAAAGGAGCCGGTCTCTCCGGTCGACACCACGCCTTACGTTTTGGAATTGCCGCCGCACTTCCCTTATCCGGATATCCCGGAAGATAATGAGCTGACCGAGGCGCGTGTAGCACTGGGGAAAATGCTGTTTTTTGAGCCTGCCATGTCGGTAGATTCGAGTATTACCTGTGGTGCCTGTCATAAGCAATCGCTTGCCTTTGCCGATGACCTGCCCATCAGTCCCGGTGTACGGGGGCGGCTGGGGTTTAGAAATTCACCTACATTGGTCAATCTGGCCTATCTCACCAAAGTCAACAAGGACGGGGGCGTGCCTAAGCTCGACATTCAGGCGTTAGTGCCCATCGAAGACCATGCCGAGATGGACCTGCCGATCCTTCATGCTGCTGAGCGACTCAATGCGGATCCGGAATATGTAGACGCTTTTCAACGGGCATATGGCGAGCTTGCTAGTCCATTTACCATCACCCGGGCACTTGGGGCTTTCCAGCGCACCCTCATTAGTGCCAACAGTACTTACGATCAGTACCTCATGGGCGAAGTTAGCCTCAATGCTGCCGCAGAGCGTGGCCGCCAACTGTTTTTCAGCGATGCAACCAACTGCAGCAGCTGCCACGGAGGCTTCAATTTTACGGAAAACGGCTTTTTCAACAACGGGCTGTACGAAACGTATGAAGACTGGGGCCGCCGCCGCGTCACGGGCCTGCCTGAAGATGATGGCGTCTTTCGTGTGCCTACCTTACGAAACATAGCCCTTACCGCACCCTACATGCATGATGGCAGCCTGCCGGATTTGCAAGCCGTGCTGGAGCACTACAACACCGGCGGCACAACCCACCCGAACAAAGACAACCGCATTCAGCCACTTCACCTCTCCACCGAACAAATGGCTGATCTGGAAGCCTTTCTGCATACTCTTACCGATACCTCCTTTTTAACAGACCAGCGATTTAAGCCCTAATTGAAATCGCACATTAGGGTACACTCCTTCCCGTCCGATGTAGTGAAAATGGCCTTCGGGCGTTAGGGTACGCTTTCCCATCGTGCCCTAACTTGTACTGAGGTTAGGCAGACTTTCCCAGTATGCCCTAACTTTAACGAATAGGAATCATACTTTAGAGTATACCCTTCTCTGTCCGCTGTAGCGAAGCGAAACTGGGCCATCGTGCCCTAACTTGTACTGAGGTTAGGGCAGACTTTTCCAGTATGCCCTAACTTAAACCACGAATAATCTTCAAAATTTCCCCTGCGCAGCCCCAGGACACGGTAAAGCCCGCACCACCGTGCCCGTAATTATGGAAAATAGGCTGCCCAGGCTCCTGCTCACAGCGGATGGCCGGCCGCTTGGGGCGGAGTCCTGCGGCAGCATTGATCAACTTAGGTTTGGTAAGGGAAGGCTGCAATTGAGCGCAGCGCCGGAGGATAATTTGAGTGTCTTCCGGAGAAGTCGTGTTGTTGTAATCATGTTCGTAGTCGGTACCTCCCAGAATGGTATCCTTACCGCGTTGGATCACATAGGCCAGCTTGCCTTTGTCCATGGAGTCTACCATAGACCGGGTGCCAGGTACATTTTCCACTTTGACCACTTGCCCGCGAATGGGGTAGACCGATTCATCCTGACATAATTCCCGTGCCCCAAGCCCGGCACAGTTGACGAGGAGGTCCGCTTCCCTGGCCAGGTCAGTCAGGTGATGTACGGTTGCTTGTTGGAATAATCCACCCGCTTTCATAAAACGGCTTTGAAGGTCGGGTAGGTAGACGGGTGTTTCTGCGAGGGGGACTTTGGCAAGGTAGCCCATTTCATACCCCTGCGGCAGTTCTTCAGATTTTGCCAGGCGTACGGCACCTTCCGGCAGTTCCTCCCGCCAGCTGTTATCGAGCCCCGGGCGGGTGAGGACCAGGAAATCGGTCATGCTTACCCCGGTGGCTGGTGTTTGCGCCAGCTGCTCAAAAACCCGGTAGGACTCGGCACTCCAGCGATTGGCAGCATGGACTGGCGCTACGGCATAGGGGAACCAAATGGCGGCGGCTACAGCGGAGGTCGTGGCACCGGGCAGGTCTTGAGTGTAAATGGTGACTGCGTAACCCGCTTCCTGCAAGGTTACAGCAGTGGTCAGGCCCGAAACGCCCGCTCCGATAACGATGACCCGCTTCATTTCTCCATCGCTTTGCCCTGAAACCAGCTGATGCCGGGGAATACCGGGTTGCCTGCTGCCCGCCGAAAGGAGACCACCTGGCCAACGTGCCAAAGGGCATCCGCAATGGGGCCATTGAGCTGGAACCAAAAGGGGACAGTGGAATGTACGCCTTCCCGCTCAAAGATCAGGTCAAAGCGCTCCATATCATTGGTATTGGCTTCCCGGAACTGATCGCTGGCTGCTTTAAGGTTCTCCAAAGTGGTTCGCCGGAGGTTTACAAAGTCTTCGGGAGCGGCTGGGGCCGGTCGTTTATTGGGCAGCTGAAAGGCGCTGTTGTAGACCATCATTGAAAGGCCGTGAATGTGGGCCAGCGTTTCCATAGTAGTGCGTCCATCCGGGCTGGGCTTGTACAGCAGGTCTTTTTCGGTTAGCCCTTCGGTTGCCCAGTAATAGCGGAAGCCAAGGCCATCAATCATTCTGGCAACGGTGGCGCTGCTGGTGTAGGATTCCGGAGCATCGGGGATTTGCCGGTAGGGTAGGGTGTCGCCTTGCATAGCGGTTTGGGTTTGGGCGTTGGTGGCCATGAATAAGAGCAAGATGCTCAGTAGAAAAGGATAAGGCTGCATGCGTAAGTTTTTTCTGTTGTCAAGGTATCGGCTGCTTATGGTAGTTTGAAAGCAGGGAGGTCTTCCCTCAGGTCATAAGCGAAACCATTAACGATCGCGTAGTGATACTGCCCGTTTTTTTCGAGCAGAAAACTGGGATTGCTGTATTGGTAGAGGGCGTTGTTGGGTTGTTTGCCCGGAGCAATAAGGGCTACTGGCCACCGTGCGGAAGCCTGGGCAGGTGGGCGGTTCGTGACTGCAAAATCGGTATACCCTTGTGAAAGCAGCCCCCGGATATCCTTTTGGCGCAGGGTACCAACATCGGGGAGGGCCTGAGGGTACAGCTTGCCTGGTACGATGGTGTAGCCTGTGGCATCCAGTTCTTCGTAACCATGATAAGTGGAGAGGTCGCCCAGGTCGCTAATGCTGCCCCGGAGGTAATAGGCACGGGCATCGTCAACGTCAATTTCCCGGTGCCGCCACGCCAGGTCGGTCACAAAGGGCTGATCCTCGTACATGCGGGTGGCATTGCGGAGGATGAAATCATAAAAAGCCCCGCTGTCGTTGTAGGGTATATCTTCGTAAGCTGCCAGCGGCCAGCTTTCAAAACTGCCATCGGCGATCGCCTGGAACGCAGTCAGCAGGATGGTGAAGTGCAACTGCCGCAGGTACTGCTTCTCCCGGTCTTCTTTTAGTCCGCCGCTTTCAATGAGAATGGTGTTGGTGCCCCATTTTTGCATATTGTCACCGAAAGCCCGGGGCTCGAAGGTGTCATCGTACCGGCCGGTCATGCCAGGGATGTACTGTTGCAGCACCTCATTCATCAAAACAATGAGCTGCATGGCATTCGCACGGCCCTCGTTAATGTCTTTTTCAGTATTGAAGGCGGGGGCAAGGAAGGAAACAGAGGCTGTTTTGGGGCTATCCCCGGCGGCATAGTATCGGTTTTTATCGTGCAGGTTGAAGCCCCAAACCGCTCGTGTGCGGTCACGAGCGGCTTTCAGGATATTGGACTCCGGGCTCTGCAGGCGAAGGGCATCCCGGTTGAGGTCGATATCGAGCACATTCCGCCTTTGGTAGCGCTCTGCGCCATCTGGGTTGAGCATGGGGATAAAGTGCAGGGTCAGCTCTGAGGTAATCCGGTTTCTCAAACTGTCGAAACGATCGCCACTGGCTTTGAAAAAATTGAAAATGTCCATAATGGCCATAGTAGCGGTGGGCTCGTCGCCGTGCATTTGCGACCAAAGCAAGACGGGTACCGGCCCGTTCCCGATACGCACTTCGTAGATAGCGCGATCTTCCAGGGAGCTTCCGAGTTTTTCCACTTCAAAATCGTCAGGCAGGTCATTGATCAGCGGCTCGATGTCCGCATGCTTGAAGCGCAGGTCTTGGATGGTTGGTTCCCTGTATTGCTCAAATGCCTCGTGCAGTTGTGCGGCCAGCGGAGGTGCATTGGGGCGGGTTATGGCCTGGGTTATGGAGTCGCCTTCGCCAAGGAGCGGGGTATCGAGTTCTTCGGGGGCATTCTGGCAGCCTGCGGCCCAAAGTATTGCGAGCAGGCAGAAAGGTAGAAGGTGTTTCATGGATAAAATTTTAGGCTTGCCGACAAAATAGGGATTCTTGGTTGATAGTGCGGGGGCATTTCTGTATCTTATAGGCATTACGCCACAAAACATTAAATCGTCAAGCTATGAAAATCAGGGCGTCTTCCGGGCAATTGCTTCAGTCGGGTACTGTGCAACAATCCGGCAGTCCCTTGAATGTCAGTTCTTTGCCTAAAGGGTGGTATGTACTGTCGGTGCTTCTGCCAGACGGGCAGCAGCGCCCCCTGCCTTTCATAAAGCAATAAGTAGGCCCATAAACCACGCCTTCAATCCAAAATTCACTCAAAATGAAAAATATACTACTCCTATTTCTATCCATCTTTTTTGCGGTATCGCTCAATGCTGCTTCCATCCGGGGCGGGGAAATCACTTTTCAGCAAACCGCGCCTCTAACACTGGAGGCGGAGCTCCACCTGTATGTTCAGGCTAATGCCACGGCTACTGTACCGGACTCTGTCACGCTATGCTGGGGAGACGGGAACTGTTCAACTGCTTGGGTTTCTAATGGCATAGATGCTAATAATGATGGCTTGCCCGACGGGGAACAATTAACGCCGGTTCAATTGCTGGGCATCTATCGGGTGTCCCACACTTATGGGGAGACCGGGCAGTACACCCTTTCGGTCAATGAACCCAACCGGGTGATCGTTATGAATGGAGGGCTTGAGCCTTTTCCGTTTTATGTTGAATCGCTGGCTATGGTCACCGAGTCGGATGAGCCCCACTACAGCCCGGTGTTTTTCGAGCCTGCCATGCTGGACCGCAGTGCGGTGGGACAGGTGTTCACACATCTATCGGCTGCTTTTGACCGTGATGGAGATGTGTTGGTGCATCAGCTGCTAATCCCAAAGTTAGAAGAAGGTACTATCCCGGGTTATCAGGAGCCTACGTCTATCAACCCTGGCCCCAATAATCAGTTGACAATAGATACCGGGACCGGGTTCCTCAATTGGGACGCCCCACAGCGGCCTGGCCGGTACTTGATCAATATCATGGTCAGCACCTACCGGGATGGGGCGCTTTGGGAGCAGGTGACTCGTGATATGCTGATTGAAGTCGAAGAGCTGATGGCGCTTCCTCCTGCGCTTACCCTTTCGGATGACACCCCTTTGCAGGAAGTGCAGGTGGGCGATGTGGTAGAATTGGAGGCGGTGGCCCAAAGCATCCCTTTCGGGGAGGAGGTAGAGCTGACCGCAGCGGGTGGCCTGCTGGCCTTTTTCAATACCCCGGCGGTTTTTGATACCACGACTGGCCCTCAGCCGCTCGAAGCCTTCTCCTGGATGGTGGAGCCGGAAGATGACAGAGCCGCGCCCTACCTTGTTAGCTTTAAAGCCAAAGACCTGAGCAGCGGGCTGTCGACATTCATCCCCGTGCAATTCCAGGTGGTGGAGGAGCTGACCGGGTCGGTTGATGTGGAAAGGTCAATTCCGCTGCGTGTTTTTCCAAACCCAGGAGCTGGAATATTGCAGGTTGAAATAGAGGCATTAAATCCCCCTGCGCGCTATGAGGTGTACGATGCGAACGGCGCAAGGGTTACTTCCGGGCAGTGGACAACCTTCCCCGCTCAGCTCAATGTACAGCAGTTTCCGGGCGGTGTCTACCGGCTAAGGGTCTGGGGTGCAGAAGGTCAGGGGGTGGAACGCTTCATTGTCGCTGGAAAGTAGTTATATTGCCGGTTCAAAAAGCGAATTATGGCTTCGGCAATTTCAGAACTGGCAGATTTTCCGGTACAGACGAACATCACCGTACAGTGGGGCGAGATGGACGCTGCCAACCACGTCAATAATGTAGTTTACCTGCGGTGGTTTGAGCATGCGCGTGTGGTGTACCTTGACCGGTTGAATTACCCGGTCGTACTGGAGCAGGAGGGGCTGCCGGGCGTGATTCTGGCAAAGCAAGACTGCAAATACCTGTTCCCGGTCCGCTATCCGGACAGGATAACGATGGGGATTAAAGTCACGGAAATAGGGGAGGACCGCTTTGTGATGCATTGCAAAATGTATAGTCAGGAGCATCAGCGCCTGGTGGCGATTGCGAATGCCACAATCGTTACGTACGACTATGTAAAGCAGTCGAAGGCGCCTGTTCCGGAAAGCCTTCGTCAGGGCATACAGGCTATAGAACAACAAGTATGAAAGCGACACCGATTTTAATCGTTGGGGCAGGGCCGGCAGGGTTAGCCATTGCCGGCCGGTTGCGCCACCGGGGGCTCGATTTCGAGCTGATTGAGCAAAGCCAGGAAGTCGGGCACGCCTGGCACCACCACTACGAGCGGGTGCACCTGCATACCGTGAAGGAATTTTCTCACCTGCCCCATCTTCCTTTTCCAGAGGAGTATCCGCAGTACGTCTCCCGTCAGCAGTTGGTAGATTACCTGGAAAGCTATGCCGCCCATTTCAAAATTGCGCCCCACTTTGGGCACAGCCTGGAGCGGGTAAGCCGGGAAGGCGATCACTGGGTCGCGGCCTGTGCAAATGGGGCTCACTTTAAAGCGGAGCACATCGTCTTCGCCACCGGGGTCAACCGAGTGCCCAACCGCCCGCATTTTGAAGATCAGGAGGATTTTTCGGGCACTATGCTTCACAGCAAGGATTACCGCAATCCGGAACCCTTTGAGGGTGCCACCGTTTTGGTCGTAGGTATGGGCAATACCGGTGCGGAAATAGCGCTGGACCTGAGCGAAGCAGGCATTCCAACCTTGCTATCCGTCAGAGGTCCGGTCAATATTGTGCCCCGCGATTTCCTGGGGCGCCCCACTCAAAAGACGGCCTTCACTCTTGCCAAGCTGCCTGCGCCCATTGGAGACTGGATTGGCAAGCAGGTACAGGGGCTTGCATTTGGAGACCTAAGGCCTTACGGGTTGAAGCCTTCCGCTATGCCGCCTGCGCGTCAGTTGCGGGAGACAGGCAAAACACCGGTCATTGATATCGGCACGGTAGCCGCTATCAAAGCCGGTAAAATCAAAGTGGTTCCTGAACTTAAGGCCTTCACGCCAGATGGAGCCATCTTTGAGGATGGGAGCGAGCACCATTTTACCCATGTCATTTTGGCCACTGGGTACCACGCCCGCCTCGAAGCCTTTATTCCGCAAAGCGAGACCTTGTTCAATGCAGATCACCTGCCCAAAAGCTGTATAGGGGAGGGGCCGCACGAGGGGCTCTACTTCCTCGGGTTTGACAATTATCAGCCCGGAGGAATACTGGGCGTAGTGTACCGGGACTCAGCGCGTATTGCAGAGGCGATACAGGCCCGGTTAACGATTAGTAGTTCGTAACACTTTTACAGTAGAACTGCCAGTCGGCGTATTGATCTTCAGCAGGTAAAGACCAGCGGGGTAAGGGCTCATTTTCAGTTCCGCCGTTGGTCCGGCTGCAATTTGTTCAAACATGATCTGTCCGTTCGTATTCATTAGCTGTAAGGTGGTTCCAGATGGGAGTTCCCGCAGGTGCAGGATATTGCTCACCGGATTGGGAAACACCCTTAGGTTCCAGTCCGGAGTGAAGACAGAAGTATTGGAGATGAGTTCACGGTAACCCAGGAAGAAAATCGCGCCGGCAACGGTAGCTGGTTGTATACATTCAGTATGGTTGAGGGTCGTGCCGGCATCTACCGCAAGGACATCCGGTGCGCCATTGGCATTCATGACCGAATCGGCGAGGATACTGTTGGTAAACGCCACCTGATCATCTGCAGTACAGTAGTACAGCCGGGTTGGTGCCTGTGGTGCCCAGTCGTATACATCGTTGGCTTCCAGCGCCTGCAGGATAGGGTGGTCGCTATTCTCATCCTCCAGAGCGGTGAGCAGGGAGTCCTGCAGCATGTAGCGCGGAATGGGCGCCCCTTCGTTGGTGTTCAGCAAGTCGATGAGGGTGCTGTTCAGGGTACTGAGGGTGATAGCGCCCTGATAAAACTGTTCAATCGGCTCAGCATAGGGCGGCTTGAAGTATGCTTCCACGCTGTCAAAAAGCCCATAGGCTTCGTTATAGGAAAGGGCGGTGTAAGCCAGGTAGCCCTGATAGAAGTAGGGTTCGTCACTGAGCAGGGCGCTGCGCATCGCTCCGGAGATACTGTAGGGGCCGGACATAGGGGCGGAGGCAGTGACTGTGAATTCATCGGTGTAGTTCGCTTCCAGTTCGCGATGGACGGCCGCCGCAGCGTGTCCACCCTGAGAGTATCCGGTGACAAATAGCTGATCATTCAGTGCTGGCCCTTCGCTTTCGCAAAATGCCCGCGCTGCAAATAGCATGTCAATACCCGCTGAAGCCTCCGTATCGGCATGTACATAAGGATGGAAGCCCCGGGAATCGCCAAGCCCCAGAAAATCCGGGGCAGCCGCAACATAGCCTAGTCCGCCCCATGCGGCGGCGAGTTCCCAGCCGCCGGCCAGATTGGAGGGGACATCTGTTTTACTGTCTACGGTACCATGCATATAGCACAGCAGCGGGTATTGAAATTCGGCTTCCCGCACCGGCAGAACGATCAGTCCGGAGGCTGTATCCGTGACGCCATTAATATCGGGTGTCGTGTACCGGATTTTGTAGTATTCAATGCCGTTTTGCATTAAAAAGCCGTACTGTGCCTGCATTTGTGCCAGGGTTTGGCTGCCTTTGAATTCAAAATCGACGAGGTCCTGTGCCAGCGCAGCCTGACTGAGGAGGAGAAGGGCGCTGAGGCATAGGTATTTCAGGTAGTGGTTGAAGGTGTTCATACCGATTGATTTTGAGGTGATGGGTTTGGCTGGACAAAGTACTACTTTTCTGATAATTTGGATATTGGACGAAAACAAAAGTTTTAAAGATACGGTTTTTAACACAATAAGTGTATTTTTGTCGTAAAGCAATCTCTGTATGCCTAAACAACCTCAAGTATATCAACCGGATGACCGGTATTTCCAACAAGTGATGAGTAATCCGGAAGTTGCCAAAGACTATATTAAGTATTTTTATCCTGATATAGCTTCGATTGCCGACCTGGATACGCTTAATCCTCAAAAAGTTAAATTATTAAGCCCCCATTTAAAGCTTTTTAGTGCGGATGTAGTGTATCGGTGCAGGTTAAAGGCGGAAAAGGGTGCTTATCTTAATTTCTGCCTGTTGTTTGAGCACAAATCCCAGCCCGATGAGCATGTTTCCGTACAGGTAGGGCTTTATATTTTCCTGTTAATGCAGGATATGGTGAAGCAAAAAGGGCGGAAGCTGGAACCGGTACTGCCGCTTTTATTTTATAATGGTGAGAAAGAATGGCAGCCAAAAACAGTCCGGCAATTGTTTCAAGGCTTTCCTCATTTTGAAATATTGAAATCTCACCTGCCGGATTTTGAGTTTCTGTTTGAGGACGCCCACCGTTTGCCTCCCGGGGAATTGCTTAAATTGGAGTTAAGTTACTTTCGTACGGCATTAATGTCAATGGCGCTGAAGCACCGGGTGGACTTGATATTTCAATATTTTGAGGTTATTTTTGAAGGAGCATCCGACAAAGATGAGCGATTAGCAACAATAACCTATATTCTCGGTGTTGCGGAACGATCTGCAGATGAAGTCATGGAGGCACTTGATCAAAAAGAATTTGGCACAAAATCAAAAGTTATGAGCACGCTTGAGCAATTATTGGAAAAGGGGCAGCAAGTGGGCAAGCTAAAGGCCCGGGTTTTTAATTTACTGAAAACATCCACCCGCTTCCCACAGATGAGCGCTGTGGATTTGGCTGATTTTACGGAATTAGAGGTCGAAAAGGTTATCGGGTTATTTGATCAATTAGCTGCTCCCGGTCAGCCGGAGCTCTTGGGCTATATTCAGGCGCAGTTCCTGCCTGAGATTAAACTAAGCACTGAAGAATCCACAAAGTTAAACCAACTTGTTGCGGATTTGCTCGACTCCCGCAGATAAATTAAGAGAAGCGGGGTTGCTGTAGCATCTTCTCAACTTGGGTAGTTTAAACAACAGGGCCTTCAATCATTGCTGATTGAAGGCCCTGTAAGTTTAAGGGCTTTTTAGACTATGTTTATGCCGCCAGTTGCCGCTCGTACTTATTGTTGCCCAATTTGTACAGCATCCGAAAGTGGCTGCGCAGGGCGGCCAGGAAAGTAGGATGCTCGTAATAGGGAATACCGTACTCCTCAGCGGTCGCTTTAACGATCGGTGCGATATCCGGGTAGTGGATATGGCAGATATTTGGGAAAAGGTGGTGTTCTACCTGATGGTTCAGCCCGCCGATGAACCAGGCGAAAAAGTGGCGCCCGTTCGCGAAGTTGGCCGTAGTCTTGAGCTGATGAACGGCCCAGCTGTTTTCTACGCTGCCATGCTCATCCGTTTTGAAGAAGTGGGTCTCCTCCAGTACATGGGCGCCCTGGAAAACCAGTGCCAGGAATAGCCCCGAGATGAAGTGCATCATGAGGAAACACAGCAGGGTTTGCCACCATGCGAGGGGTAAGATCATTATTGGAAGGACCAGCGTAATGGCTACGTAAGCGATTTTCAACAGCACAACATGCATCATGGCGCTGCCGTAAGAAACGCCCTGTGCTTCCAGCAGCCCGCGCTTGTGATAATCCCGGGTTTGCAAAAAGTCTTTGGCAACCAGCCAAAAGATCGTCATCATCCCATAAAGGATGGGCGCGTAGATGATTTGAAACCGGTAAAAGGGCTTGTGCTCCTGATCTGGTGAAAGGCGGAAAATGCCTTTGTCGATGTCCTCATCGTGCTCGTGCACATTAGTATAGGAATGATGCAGCACATTATGCTGGATTTTCCAATTGATGTGATAGCCACCAACAAAGTTCAGGATGCCGCCTAATGCACTGTTTACCTTAGGATTAGGAGAGTATGCACCGTGATTGGCATCATGCATAACGGAAAAGCCGATACCTGACATACCCAGCGCCATAAGTACCCACATGAGGACAATCGCCCAGGTCGCCTGTACTAGTCCGGATAGCATAAGCACCAACGGGACGGCGTAAAGGGCTACCATGAATACCGTTTTGAAGACCATACGGCCATCACCGTATTTAGTGATGCCTTTGTCGGAAAAATGTTGGTTGACTCGCTTGCGAAGGACCTGAAAAAATTCGGGCTGATCGTCCTTGTTGAAACGAACAGTAGAAGAAGTTGCCATAAAAGTCGTTTTGTCTGATGATATTTAATCACTCAAGGTAAGGCAGCCGTAGTAGGAATCCGAAAGATAGTCGAAAAAACTTTGAAAGAAGGGCATAGATTTACGAAAATCAGACATGAAGTATAATTCGGGTCGCCAAATAAATTGTAGCGAACCTCGCCAAGTTGCAAGCCGTTAAGAACTTAAACAAAACAAAAATTATGCGATTACTCATCTCCCTTTTGGTTAACGGTCTTTTGGTATACCTCTGCGCTGAAATCCTGTCGGGCGTTGGCATAGACGGCTACTTTGATGCCGTTATCGTGGCGCTTTTGCTCGGTATGGTCAACTTCTTTGTGAAACCTGTGCTTACCCTGCTCACCTTGCCTATTACTATTTTGACCCTGGGCCTGTTTCTGCTTGTGATCAACGGCGCTATGGTACTGCTGGTCGATTGGATGCTTGACGGCTTTTATGTAGATGGCTGGATATGGGCAATCGTCTTTGCACTCGTGATGTCCTTCTTCAACCTGTTCGTCGGTCAGTTTTCCGTTAAGGAAGAACGGAAGTAATTGCTTTTCCGGAAAGATACCGTTAACTTATCAGCAACTAATTCCATCATTATGAGAGCTTTCCTGGCCTTTTTATACTCGGAACGGAGAGGTTTGGGCGTAAGGCACAAACCCGACGCACGAGTATATGCCGACACGAAGTCATGTTTGGTCCCAAACTACTTCGTCGTCGGTATAGCATTCATTACCGTCATCAATCCAAGCCTGGCCCAGTCCGAACAGTACTGCAACAGTGACTTCGGGTTCTGCCTGGAATACCCGGAGCGTTTCTCTATGCTGACGGCAAAGGGGGCGACCGACGAACCTGCCTTATTCGTGGCAGATGAAGGGCAGACGAAAATTGAGATAGCGGGTCATGCCAACACAGCGCACTGGAGCCTTGAAGACATCTACTATATGAACTTTGAGGACTACCTGCGGGAAAACCCTGACCTGAATATCGTTGAAGAAAAATTCGGTAAAGATCAGTTTGAGGTATTGTACGAGGAAAACGGTCAGCTTCACTACTTTCGGGTACAACAACGCCCCGGGCAGTACATCAAGCTTTCCGTTTTGCTGCCTGCTGAAAGGCGGTCAGAACTGGCTGAACTGAAGGCTCAATTGTCTGTTCAGACTCCAAACCCTTAAGCTATGCAGGATTTGCTAACTGGTTATCTATTGCCCATCGCGCTAATGCTGGTCATCTGGCTTGTGCTCATGAATATGGGCAAACGCAGGCGCCGGAACCAAAGAGACCGGAGGCGTTTTTGAGTTAATTGCTGCATCGGCTGCCTCGCTTGGGCAAGCTGATGGGTTTAAAAGCTCAGCGGGGCTTACCTGCTCTTCGTTTACAGAGCTGCCAACTGAAGTGGGATTTTTTGCCAACCATTTTTCCAAATTCCCGTTTGGTTTTTATCCAGTTGACCTTCAATCGCTTACCTATGAAAATGCCAGCCCTGTTTTCTGCACTCCTGTTGACCGCAAGCCTCATGGCGCAGCGCCCGGTCATTGATGATTTCACCATCAGTGGAGATACCTACCGTACCGACAATGATTGCTTTCGGTTGACCGAGGAGCGGGACTACTCTTCCGGCTCCATCTGGTATCGTCGCCCCATCAGCCTGAACGAGCCTTTTTCCATCGAGCTGAGCGTATACCTGGGCTGTAAGGACGATGCGGGTGCCGATGGGATGGTCTTCATTTTTGCGCCCAGCGCCAATCTGACAGGCTGGAGGGGAGAAGGCATTGGCTTTGCCGGGCTACGGCCTTCTATTGGCATCGAGATTGACACCTGGCTGAATGAGCACCTGCTGGACCCGGTGGAAGACCACGTAGCAATCATGGCCAATGGAAGAGTGGGCCATTTCAACAACCTGGCAGGGCCCAAGCCTATTCTCAATATCGAAGACTGTGAGCAGCACAAACTGGCAGTGCGCTGGTCCCCGGCAGAACAGCGCCTGTCTGTGGAAATCGACCGCCGGGAAGTCATCGCTGCGGAAGTCGATTTGAAAAATGCCATTTTCCAGGGCAATGACGTCGTATACTGGGGCGTGAGCGCAGCCACCGGGCGTTACAATAATTACCATGAGGTATGCTTTGACCGCTTATCCTGGCTGCCGTTGGAGGAGGTAGGACCTGTCTACCGTGGGAAGTAGCATGAGCTGAAAAGCCCGCATCATTCGATAGCTAACACTTTGAGTCGATCTATGGCTAATGGCTTTTTACCATTGGATTGCCAGAACTGGACTTCCAGCTGATCATATTGCTTATTCGGCACCGGCACGTCAAGGAAAAGCGTTTTCGTGCTGTTAGGCGGCAACAGCCGAAATAGGCGCAGGAAGCGCGTCTGTATTTCTTTATCACCCTTTTTGAACTTCACCATAAGCTGTGCCATTAGCCAGTACTCCCATTCTTTTTCCTGGCAGCGGAAGTCTCCCTCCACTCTTATCCAGGGGGTATTGATTGCACTGGCAGGTATGTGTATAGGGGGCGAAAATTGGGTGTCCTCCGACAGGCAGAGAGACCGGTCGCCTTCTATTGGTGGAATGGGGCAGTCGTGAGCCAGGGAGTCCGATTCGAAATCCAGATAGGCGAGCGATTTGATAATATTGGGCGTTCCGGAATAAAGCTCTTTGGTATCCAGCAGCTTGATGGTTTCCTCGGGTACTTCACTGCGCAGAAAAATAGCTTTTAAGTAAGGCAGGGTCATTTATTCCGTCACGAATAATCCCCCCTTGTGGGCCTGATGGGTCAGCCAAACGTTGTAATAGATACAACCGAGGCCAAAGGTTATTATTCCGATTTTTAATGCGCGTTGCTTCCATGCCGATTGTATCAATGCAGCCATTGGGAAGGCAAGGACGGCGTAGGACTGTACCATCGCCCGTTGCCCTAAGCTGCCTCCGTACCACCAGATATCCCATGCAAAGGTGATGTAAATGAAAAGACAAGCGAAGATGGCTACTGCGGGGAAAAGCGGTCGTTTTTTTCGCCAAAGCGCTATAAAACCGGCGAGCGAAAGGATCATAGCGGGGGAATAAATCAGCCAGCCTCCCTTACCACTAAAAAAGCCCTGCCAGAGGTGCGGGCGCAGCCAGCTGAACCCCTGATCCTGATATCTGTACACGAGCCATTCTCCTGTCACATATTTCCAGTAAATCAACTGAATACTGCCAAGGGTAACTGCACCTAATGCGGCAACTAAAAGAAACTTCAGCCCCCTGCGGTTGCTAAGGAAGAATTGAAGCCGCTCGGATAATGGTTTCCTGCCTTCCAGTCCCCAGAGCAGCGGAATAAGTACCGCAATGATTTCTGTAGGTCGGGTGAGCGCCATTAGCCCAACGGTTGCCCCAATGCACCAGGCACGCCAGGAGGCCGGTCGTTCGTAAAACCGGATAGACTGCCAGATGAGCAGGGCATAGAGCGCGAATAGCCAATTGTGGGTCATGGCGTTATCGATAGCACTGTAATTCAGGTAGTTGGTTGCCGTAACGATCAATACCAATGTGAGGGCGGTTGCCGTATCGCTAAAGTAACACAGCAAGCTTTTCCTCAGGTAAAACAACCCCAGAAAAGCCATCAACAGGCTGCCAAAACTAATCGCCATCTGATAGGGGCGGGAGAAGCCATCCGCCGGATACCTGGAATAAGCGGCGACGGTATGGGCAATGGCAAAGAATGGTAAATACTGTAAGGCCATTCCTGCCGAGTACTTCATAACCCGGTTGCCGCTTTCATGGTCATACGCCTGATAGCTCCCGCTTGACATTTCGTATTGCTGCACTACGCTGTCTCGGAATTCGACCTTTTTGATGTCTTTATAAATGAAAAGGGCGGGCAGGTAAAAATAATACCCGGAAACATCCCAGCTGATGGTGGCTTCCGTTTTGGTCATCTGCCACTTAGGATAGTAAGCATGGGTGCCCAGTATAAAAGCGACACAAAAAAGAAAGGCTAGGAAAGAGCGATTTTGGGGTTTGGGTGCGGCCATCTGACTATAAATTATATTTTAAAATACAATAAATCGCCCGAAAACCGTCCTTCCAGTTGATCTTTTTACCCTCGGCGTAGGTGCGGCCGTAGTAAGAAATGCCCACCTCATAGATGCGGATGCCGGGAATGCGGGCAATCTTGGCCGTGACCTCAGGCTCGAAGCCAAAGCGCTGTTCTTTCAGCTGCAGGCTTTGGATGGTCTCCCGGCGGAAGAGCTTGTAGCAGGTCTCCATGTCCGTGAGGTTGAGGTTGGTCATGGCATTCGACAGGAAGGTCAGGAATTTGTTGCCTATAGAGTGCCAAAAAAACAAAATGCGGTGCGGCTTGCCACCCATAAACCGGGAGCCGTAGACGACATCGGCCACTTCATCCAGTACTGGCTTGAGCAAAATATTGTACTCCTCCGGGTCGTACTCCAGGTCGGCATCCTGAATGATAACGTAGTCGCCGGTGGCTTCCCGAATGCCGGTATGCAGGGCAGCTCCTTTGCCTTTATTCACTTCGTGCTTGTAGTACTGAATATTGAAACCGGGATTTTCCTGCTGATAGCGCTGAATGGCAGCCTCGGTATCATCAGTGGAGCAGTCGTTGACGATAATGATCTCCTTCTGAAGGCCCCCACTGAGCACCACAGCCCGGACTTTATCAAGTATAAAATGGATGGTCGGCCCTTCATTGTAGGCTGGGATGACGATAGACAGGGTCTTGCTCATGCGCGTGGATTGTATGTCGCTTTTTGTTGGTTCCTATAAAATGTCAAAGGTAAAAAAAGCTGCTTAGATGAGCGGTGGGCATATTGGCCCCCCTGTTGGCAAAAGCCAATCCTGTGCAAAAGAGCGTAATTACAGCAGGTTTTGGGCTACTGCTTCGCGAAACGACCAATGTCTACGGCTTCATCCAGTTCGTTCCCATTCACCAGATGAGCCGCCAGATGATGCGCCCAGTAGGGGCCAAGAGAAGCACCCTTGGTACCCAGTCCGTTAAAGATCGCAAGGGCAGGGAATTCAGGGTGTTGCCCCAGGAACGGGCGACGGTCTTTGACCGTTGGGCGGACGGCTGCCCGGTGCTCAACCACGTCAAAGGGCAGGCTTAAGACATCTTTTAGCCGTTGTTCGAGGTAATCCCGGCCCCGGGAAGTGGGCTGGTCATCGTCGAATTTCCAGTCGTAGGTAGAGCCGATCCAGTAAAGCCCGGAGTCTGCAAGGGGGACAATGAATACCCGGTGTTTTAGGATTTTCTCAAAATCAGCCCCCGGGATGCGCACGATGAGCACTTCGCCTTTCGCTCCTCCGAAGGGGAGGTAGTTGAAGTAAGGGTTCTGAGTGCCCAGGTGCCCTTCCGCAAAAATAAGCTGTGAAGCCGAAACTACGTTTTTGTAAGTGGCTTGCTCCGGAGTCAGGGTAAGCAGACTGTAGTCGAAGTGGTCCTCCAGCAGCGCGCCTTTTGATTTCAGGTACTTGCGGTAAGCCCCGGTCAGGCGGACCAGATCGGTTTGTCCGGACTGTGTGACCTCTCCATAGCTGTAGGCGAGTACGGTCTTGGTGGCGTACTGGTCGAGCACGGGCTGATCGAGCATATAGGGCGTGTAAGCCGGGTCTCCCGTGCGGGCCAGCCAATCGTTTTCTTCCCCCTGATTGAATAAAGTGCGAATGATATTCCGCTCATGGAAAATTGGAATATTGAGCTGAGCCTCCAACTGCCGGTAGGTGCGGACCGCAAATGGGATGAGGTCATCCACCCGCCAGGACTTGACGTAGCGCCTTCCCGTGATGGGGTTGATAATGCCAGCCGCCACCTGAGATGCTGCGTTCGGGCTGTAGTGATCGATGACAAAAACGGATTTTCCTGCTGCCTCCAGAAAGTGCGCCAACAGGGTGCCTGCAATGCCTTGCCCCACGATGATGAAGTCTGCGTGTTTCATATCATCCTTAACAAAAAAGCGGCAGCGGGGTTGTCAGAAGCGGTTCAGCAAATGGAGCGACAAAAGGAGGTGTTTTTCCAACATTTTTTATGGGCATAGGTTATTACCGGTACAAATACTGAAGCATGAGCCTATCACTGCAGGTGCAAAGCGCACTCGCTTTCGTTTTTCTCTTTTTTGCTTTTTCTGCCGCTGCACAGGACAAATACGTGCTCAGTGGCTATGTGAAAGATGCGGCCACCGGTGAAACGCTGATTGGCGCGGCCGTTGTGGTAGCCGATTCAGCAGGGCTGGGCACGGTCACCAATGCCTATGGCTTTTACTCTTTGGAAATACCGGCAGGCACGCACCGGCTGCGCTTTTCCTACGTGGGCTACGCAGGGGAGGAAGCAACGGTAACCCTCAATGAAGCGAAGCGCCTGAATGTAGAGTTGGCTGAGGAAAGTGTGGAGCTGCAGGAGGTCGTCGTCAAGGCTCGCCCGGATGACGCCAACGTCAAAAGTACAGAAATGGGTACGGTGGGCCTACAGATGGATAATGTGAAAAAGCTGCCGGCGCTCATGGGCGAAGTGGATGTGCTAAAGACCATTCAATTGTTGCCCGGCGTACTGTCGGCAGGGGAGGGGAACGCGGGGTTCTACGTTCGGGGTGGTGGGCCGGATCAAAACCTGGTCCTGCTGGATGAAGCCGTGGTCTACAATCCGGGGCATTTACTGGGCTTCTTCTCTGTATTCAATGCGGATGCCATCAAGAATACCACCCTGATCAAAGGGGGCATGCCTGCACAGTACGGTGGCCGGCTTTCCTCGGTAGTCGATATTCAGATGAAGGAGGGCAACGACCGGGAATATGCAATGGAGGGCGGCATCGGGCTCGTGGCCTCCCGGGTGACCTTCGAGGGGCCTATCGTAGAGGAGCGCAGCAGCTTCATTGTTTCCGCCCGACGGACCTACGCCCTTGACCTGGCTCAGCCTTTCTTCGACAATACTTCCTTTGCAGGGACGAACTATTATTTTTACGACCTCAATGCCAAAGCCAATTACCGGTTTAGCGATGAGGACCGTCTGTATTTCAGCACTTACTTTGGCAGAGACGTGCTGCAGTTCCGGAGCAATGCCCGCGACTTCAACTTCGATATGCCCTATGGCAACGCAACAGCCACTCTGCGCTGGAACCACCTGTTTAGCGATAAGCTGTTTATGAATGTTTCTGCCATCTACAATGACTACGACTTCGGCTTTAGCGGCGGGCAGGGCGACTTTAGGATAGGGCTGGAATCCGGTGTGCGCGACTGGAATGGGAAGGTGGACTTTGAGTACTTCCCAAATCCTAACCATCATCTGAGGTTCGGCGCGAACTACACCTACCACCGGCTGACCCCAAGCCTGGCTACCGCAACGAACGGGGAGGAAGTTTTTGCCAATGAAGGAGAAATCCGTTTTGCTCATGAAAGTGCGGTCTACCTTGCAGACGAAATAAAAATCGGACCAGGTATCCGGTTGAATGCCGGGCTCCGCGTTTCTGCCTTTACGCAGCTTGGCCCTTACACCTCAAAACAGGACAGCACTGAGTATGCTGCCGGGGAGCCGGTGAAGACTTACATAGGGGTGGAGCCCCGGCTGGCGGCTACCTTTTACCTCAATGCTGTATCATCTCTGAAGGCAGGGGTGACGGTGGCGAACCAATACCTGCATCTGGTCAGCAATTCCACAAGTACGCTGCCTACTGATATTTGGATGCCCAGTTCAGAAATCATCAAGCCACAGATCGGCGTGCAATATGCGGTGGGGTATTTCCGCAATTTCCAGGACAACCGTTATGAAGCATCCGTGGAGGTTTACTACCGTGATTTGTACAACCAGATTGACTTCCGGGAAAACTACGTGGATAATGTCGCCAATGACCTGGAGGAGGAGTTTGTATTTGGTCAGGGCAGGGCCTATGGGCTGGAGCTTTTCCTGCAAAAAAAGAAGGGGCGCTTTACTGGCTGGATTGGCTATACCCTGTCCCGAACCGAGCGCATCTTCCCGGAAATTAACAACGGCAATCCATTTCCGGCGATTTACGACCGGCGGCATGACCTTTCGGTGGTGGCGAATTACACCCTCAATAAGAAATGGGAATTTGGTGGTGCCTTTATATTTGGTACGGGCAATGCCTTTACCCCCGTGCAACGATTGTACTTCATCGATCAGTTTCCGGTGCAGGAGTATGGCCCGCGCAACAGTGCCCGCCTGCAGGACTACCACCGCGTGGATTTCTCGGCAACCTATACACCCAAACCGGACTCCAAAGCGCGCTTCCGGTCCAGCTGGAACTTCTCGGTCTACAATGCCTACAGTCGGCAGAATCCATTTTTCATTTACTACGATTTTGAGTCGGACCCTAATGCGGGGACTGCGGCAGCACGGGCTTACCAGGTGTCGCTTTTTCCGGTGATTCCTTCGGTGACCTGGAATTTTTCCTGGCGGTAGAGGGCTGGCATACTGAAGCCGCTGATCTGACTGCTCACACTGATCTTGCAACCCTGCTGCCGCCCCACAAACATGCCCCGCTATTATGCCCCCGCTCGAAATCCGTGAAAATCCGCGCAATCCGTCTAATCCGTGTTCTCCCTCACGCCGCGCACGACAATAGTACACTGAAGCCGCTGATCTGACTGATCACACTGATCTTGCAACCCAGTGCCGCCCCACAAACATGCCCCGCTATTATGCCCCCGCTCGAAATCCGTGAAAATCCGCGCAATCCGTCTAATCCGTGTTCCCCCTCACGCCGCGCACGACAATAGTACACTGAAGCCGCTGATCTGACTGATCACACTGATCTTGCAACCCAGTGCCGCCCCACAAACATGCCCCGCTCTTATGCCCCCGCTCGAAATCCGCGAAAATCCGCGCAATCCGTCTAATCCGTGTTCTCCCTCACGCCGCGCACGGCAATAGTAAACTGAAGCCGCTGATCTGACTGAAACCACTGATCTCTGCAACCCAGTGCCGCCCCACAAACATGCCCCGCTCTTATGCCCCTGCTCGAAATCCGCGAAAATCCGCGAAATCAGTCTAATCTGTGTTCCCCCTCACGCCGCGCACGGCAATAGTACACTGAAACCACTAATCTTTGCAACCCAGTGCCGCCCCACAAACATGCCCCGCTCTTATGCCCCTGCTCGAAATCCGTGCAAATCTGCGCAATCAGTCTAATCCGTGTTCTCCCTCACGCCGCGCACGGCAATAGTAAACTGAAGCCGCTGATCTTTTCCACCAAGGCTTGCCTCGCTGAAGCGCCCCTGAAAAATCACCTAAACCCTATTCCCAATACCCAGTCTGCCCGATTTTTATATTTTTGTACTCAATTCCCGAAAAGCCACCAAGCTCAACTACATGTCTAACATCGCCATTTTTCCAGGTTCCTTCGACCCCATCACCATTGGTCATGTCGACCTGATCAAGCGCGCTCTGCCGCTTTACGATAAAATCATTGTTGCTATCGGCGTCAACAGCCAGAAGAAGTACCTTTTTTCCCTTGAGGAAAGGTTGGAGTGGCTCCGGGAGGTCTTCGCAGATGAGCCCAAGGTGGAAGTCGGGCATTTCTCCGGCCTCACGGCACACTATGCCCGTCAGATTGGTGCGCGATACCTGCTGCGCGGCTTGCGGAATGCCTCTGACTTTGATTATGAAAAGACGATTTCCCAACTGAATAACATCGTTGGGGAGGGGATAGAAACTATTTTTCTGATTAGTCAGCCGGCCTACTCCCACATTAGCTCCACAATCGTAAGGGAAATCATTATTGGCGGGGGAGATGCAACGCCCTTTGTGCCCGAGGCCCTGCGGGAGCGCTTTAAGTCTACTTAAGCTCTTTACGGGCGATGAGCGGGGTTTTGGGATTGACAATCATTTTCTCCTCGCGGGGTAAAAGCACTACATCCATATCCTCCAGAGGGATTTGGCCCAATAGGGGCTCATTGTCCCCAGGCAGCAAGACTGCTCTGGTGGTTGTAGCCCGGTTTTCAAATTGGATGTCAATGGGGCCTACGATTGGATACTTTTCCTGTTGTCCATTCGCCAATTCGAAGACTTGTTCATCAATAATCGGTAAGCCAAGCTGTTCTTTGATGGTTTCATTAATAGCGAGGTTATACGCGCCGCTATCTACCAGAATGCTAAGCTCAAGGCTTCTAATGGCCGCTTTATCCATCGCTTTGGCATCAGCCAGAACGACATCCCGGGTATTAATGAGCCTTATTGTTGCATAAATTTTTCCCATGCTACAAATTACAAAACACTGCCATCATAATCAATCCTCCCCGTCCACGTGCACGACCTGATCTTCTTCCAGCAGCGGCATAAGCTTGTAACGGAGGTAGAGCTGAGTGGTTGCCAGCACATCCTTCTCGCAGTAAAAGGAAATACGCCGCAGGTCCTTGTCTTCCCAGTATACCCGGCCTACCTGCGAGCCATCGATGTCATCTTTGGGCGATGGGAAGCCCAGCACAGCTGCCAGCAACTTCAGGGAGGTGAAGTTCTTACGGTCGCCGAAAGACCACATGTCCATCGTGTCGATGATGTGCTTGGTTTCCCAGGGTTTCTTGCCCGATAAGTCAAACGGAGCAGGCAGGGGCAAGCGGTTGATGATGAGGCGGCGGCAGATGTAGGGGATGTCAAACTCCTTTGCATTGTGCCCGCAGAAACCGAATTTATTGGAGTCGTTGTAGTACTTGAAGACCATCTGTGAGAAGCCCTGCAGGAGCTCGGCTTCATTTTCACTGGCAAAGGACTTGAGCCGGATTTTGAGTTTTTTTTCTGCTTTATCCCGGTGTACCACACCAACGGAGATACAAACGATTTTTCCGAACTCTGCAAAGATGCCAGCCTTTTCTGTATAAGATTCTGCTACCTCTTCTTCAGTTAGTGGTTCGGTCCGGCCACGCGCCAGCTGATTGGCTTTGATGGTCCAGAGTGCTTTGAGGTCGTCATTGAGCCCATCGAAATTAGGCTTTCCTGAAACGGTTTCGATATCCAGGAACAGAATGTTGGCTATATCAGGCATAGAAGATGCGATTTTTGACAAAAATAAAATAAATACAGCTACCAAATCCTATCGGGAGCGATATGGGGGCGTAAGTGTTTGGCGATTTGTAATAAAATTTCGATTTTAACGCCCGCTTCTGAATAAATATTCAGCAGCGTATTGTCTACAAAATTATGATACAAGGTGGAGTGGCCCAAAAGTGGGCGCCTGGCCTTTAAAACCAAAACTTATGCTTCGTTCAAAAATTGGGGGCATTGGTTCCTACGTGCCCGATAAAGTGGTAACCAATGACGATTTAACCAGAGTCATGGATACCAGTGATGAGTGGATTCAGGAGCGGACCGGCATTAAAGAGCGCCGGTATGGCACCAAACACGAAGAGACTACGACCACCATGGGGGCCCGCGCCGCTGAGATTGCCATCGAACGTGCCGGGATCAGTAAGGAAGATATAGATTTTATCATTTTCGCCACCCTCAGCCCGGACTACTATTTCCCTGGCTGTGGTGTTTTGCTGCAGCGCGAGTTGGGTATAACTAATACCGAGATTGGCGCGCTGGACATCCGGAATCAGTGCAGTGGGTTTGTGTATGGGCTGTCTGTAGCAGACCAGTTTGTGAAGACCGGCATGTACAAAAACGTACTGCTGGTAGGCGCAGAAATGCACTCTATGGGCCTGGATTTTAGCACAGAGGGCCGTGGTGTGACTGTCATTTTTGGCGATGGTGCCGGTGCGGTTGTGCTACAGCCCACTGAAGAAGAAGGTCAGGGCGTGCTCCAAACCTGCCTGCACTCGGAT
Source organism: Phaeodactylibacter xiamenensis (assembly GCF_000759025.1). Lineage (GTDB taxonomy): Bacteria > Bacteroidota > Bacteroidia > Chitinophagales > Saprospiraceae > Phaeodactylibacter > Phaeodactylibacter xiamenensis. The sequence continues at coordinate 58,024 of NZ_JPOS01000078.1, forward strand.
GGTACCTATGCAGAAAAACTGGCCTTTATCAACCCCGGCTCCCACGGTGGCTACCATAAAAAATATACCGGTGAGGAAGTCGATTATGGCTATTCGGATGCTGAATTTGGCGAGATTTTCCTGAATCAGCACATGCTCGACAACGATCAGATCTACCCGAATATGGAAGGGCAGTTCGTATTCAAAATGGCCGTGCAGAAATTCCCTCAGGTCATCATGGAGGCCCTGGAGAAAGCGGGCCTGAAGAAAGAAGACATCAATATGCTCGTGCCTCATCAGGCCAATCTGCGCATTAGCCAGTTCGTGCAAAAGCGCCTGGGGCTTAAGGATGAGCAGGTTTGGAATAACATTCAAAAATATGGCAACACCACTGCGGCATCTGTGCCCATCGCGCTTTGCGAAGCCTGGGAGTCCGGCGCAGTCAGGGATGGTGACCTGGTGTGCCTGGCTGCTTTTGGCAGTGGTTTCACCTGGGGCGCAGCTCTGATCAGATGGTAAGCTGAACCAAAGCGACAGGAATGCTAAACAGGAGGTTTCCTATCTGTTTCTGGGCATTCCCTGCCAAATTTTGTATGTTAGCTGTTCATCTTCTATTCACGGAAGTTGTATTAACTTTTTCATAGCACATTAATTTTGGTCCCCGTTCATTGCAGCGGGGATTTTTTTTGCCTGACAGACTTTAACGGATGGCTGCCTGGTGCAGGGTTATGTGGATTCGCTGGCCGGAAAAGACAATACGGTAAGCCCGAAAACAGTTTTATCTACGAAATCAACCAATGAGGAAAATGAAGGAAAAGGTGTTATTTTTTTGTTTGGGCTTTTTACTGGCCGGCGCATCTGTACTGCATGCACAGGAGGAACCGGTGGCTACGGAAGCTGAGTATGACAAAGCTTATGAGCGGCGCATTAAGCAGGAATACCTGTATGGGGTATACATCCCCAAGGACCTGAGCGACGCTATTGTTCAACTGAATAAACTTGCAGACCGGGAGTCGCTCCAGAAGTTTCGTATGGCGGAGGAGGAGGAAGCCGTTCGCAAGTTACACTTTAGCCTCGGGCGGTGGATTATTCATAACTGGGGCTTTTACGGGGGGTCTCGTCTTTCGGTGGCCCTCAAAGACATGGGCGTGCACCATCCTGATGACATGGCGCGGCTCATCATCCGGTCCATGCACCGAAGCTTGAATAAAAAACCAATAGAAGTAAAAGAACAGGTTATTGCGCTGCAGGAAGCCCGGGAAGCAGAACGGAAAAAGCGAATGGAATCTGCAGAAATCCTCTACGAAGGAAAACGGCAGTTGAACCGGGATTCAGTGGAGCTTCGTAAACAACGATAGTCTTAGCCCTTATTTGAGAAAGGCCCGGATGTGCGCCACTACCTCATCGGCACATTCCCATTGAATGAAGTGCCCGCACTTAGACACAAAGAAAAGCCTGGCGTTAGGGAGTTGGGCTGCTCCCTCCCGGGCTACCTTCTCTGTGGTCAGGCCAGGGTTGATCATTTTGTTGGGGATAAGGGCATCCTCTTTTCCGTACAAGACTAAGGTGGGGAGTTGCAAGTCCGGGAGGCGGTCGAAAACCGGGTGGTCAAGCATGCCGAGGACGCATCTGGGGATCATGTTGCAGTACTGTACGTAAGCTTCCGTATCTGCTCTTAATGCCATGCGTTCATCGATCATGAACTGCGCATCAGCAGGGAACTGATGGAAATTGGCGTGGAAGTTGCGCTCAATCTGATGGACAGGCGTAGCGCGCAATAACGCTGGTTTGTAAAAGGTCCGCAACCACTCCCGTGCAGCCGAGTTGAAACGCTCAAACCCGGCCGGGGCCAGCAGGATGAGCTTTGCAAAATGTTCCTGTGCCTGGAGTGCCGTAAAAATACTGGTCTGCCCGCCCATGGAATGACCGATGAGGACCGGCTGCCGGAGCTTCAGCGCCTCCTTAAATTGTAAAAGGGTTTCGGCAAAAAATGGAATATCAAAAGAATAGTCGCCTTTGTCAGACAGCCCGTACCCCGGCAAATCCAGCGCAACGCACCGATAATCGGACGACAGCTGTGGAATGACCTTGTCCCAGGCCTTCAGGTTACTGCCCAGCCCATGCACCATCAGCAGTGTGGTACGCCCTTTGCCACGGTCCGTGTAATGAACCTTTGTGCCATTGGGCAAATCTATAAAGCGGTGCCATTCTGAAGCTTGTGCCAAAGCCATTGCTGATGAGGTTGCTGATGAATCAGGGGGAGGCGAAGCTACACTTTGTTGCGGACTTTTCGGGCGTGCTGCTGCTTTTTTACCTTCCTTTGGCCGCAGCCAGAGGTACACTAATCCGCCAACAAGCAGTGAAGCCAGTATAGCAAAGGTCACGGCTACGGCCGGATTGCGGACCTCGGCCTGCATATACCAGCCAATGCGCCCGTAGTAGACGCCAAAGTGGACCAGAACCGCAGTCAGGCTTGCCGCTATCGGTGCCTGACGGGGGACTTCCTTCAGGAAAATGCCCATCAATACAGGTACAAAGGCTGCAGAGAAATAAGCATAGACTCCATTCTGAGCAAAAATGCCCACGCTCAGGCTGGGATGAATCAGCTGCTCGTAGGAAAGAGCTATGGAAATGACTGCGAGTATGACAATAACTATTTTATTAATAGCAAC
>NZ_JPOS01000079.1 GCF_000759025.1 Phaeodactylibacter xiamenensis
ATCTGACTGATCACACTGATCTTGCAACCCAGTGCCGCCCCACAAACATGCCCCGCTATTATGCCCCCGCTCGAAATCCGTGAAAATCCGCGCAATCCGTCTAATCCGTGTTCCCCCTCACGCCGCGCACGACAATAGTACACTGAAGCCGCTGATCTGACTGATCACACTGATCTTGCAACCCAGTGCCGCCCCACAAACATGCCCCGCTCTTATGCCCCCGCTCGAAATCCGCGAAAATCCGCGCAATCCGTCTAATCCGTGTTCTCCCTCACGCCGCGCACGGCAATAGTAAACTGAAGCCGCTGATCTGACTGAAACCACTGATCTCTGCAACCCAGTGCCGCCCCACAAACATGCCCCGCTCTTATGCCCCTGCTCGAAATCCGCGAAAATCCGCGAAATCAGTCTAATCTGTGTTCCCCCTCACGCCGCGCACGGCAATAGTACACTGAAACCACTAATCTTTGCAACCCAGTGCCGCCCCACAAACATGCCCCGCTCTTATGCCCCTGCTCGAAATCCGTGCAAATCTGCGCAATCAGTCTAATCCGTGTTCTCCCTCACGCCGCGCACGGCAATAGTAAACTGAAGCCGCTGATCTTTTCCACCAAGGCTTGCCTCGCTGAAGCGCCCCTGAAAAATCACCTAAACCCTATTCCCAATACCCAGTCTGCCCGATTTTTATATTTTTGTACTCAATTCCCGAAAAGCCACCAAGCTCAACTACATGTCTAACATCGCCATTTTTCCAGGTTCCTTCGACCCCATCACCATTGGTCATGTCGACCTGATCAAGCGCGCTCTGCCGCTTTACGATAAAATCATTGTTGCTATCGGCGTCAACAGCCAGAAGAAGTACCTTTTTTCCCTTGAGGAAAGGTTGGAGTGGCTCCGGGAGGTCTTCGCAGATGAGCCCAAGGTGGAAGTCGGGCATTTCTCCGGCCTCACGGCACACTATGCCCGTCAGATTGGTGCGCGATACCTGCTGCGCGGCTTGCGGAATGCCTCTGACTTTGATTATGAAAAGACGATTTCCCAACTGAATAACATCGTTGGGGAGGGGATAGAAACTATTTTTCTGATTAGTCAGCCGGCCTACTCCCACATTAGCTCCACAATCGTAAGGGAAATCATTATTGGCGGGGGAGATGCAACGCCCTTTGTGCCCGAGGCCCTGCGGGAGCGCTTTAAGTCTACTTAAGCTCTTTACGGGCGATGAGCGGGGTTTTGGGATTGACAATCATTTTCTCCTCGCGGGGTAAAAGCACTACATCCATATCCTCCAGAGGGATTTGGCCCAATAGGGGCTCATTGTCCCCAGGCAGCAAGACTGCTCTGGTGGTTGTAGCCCGGTTTTCAAATTGGATGTCAATGGGGCCTACGATTGGATACTTTTCCTGTTGTCCATTCGCCAATTCGAAGACTTGTTCATCAATAATCGGTAAGCCAAGCTGTTCTTTGATGGTTTCATTAATAGCGAGGTTATACGCGCCGCTATCTACCAGAATGCTAAGCTCAAGGCTTCTAATGGCCGCTTTATCCATCGCTTTGGCATCAGCCAGAACGACATCCCGGGTATTAATGAGCCTTATTGTTGCATAAATTTTTCCCATGCTACAAATTACAAAACACTGCCATCATAATCAATCCTCCCCGTCCACGTGCACGACCTGATCTTCTTCCAGCAGCGGCATAAGCTTGTAACGGAGGTAGAGCTGAGTGGTTGCCAGCACATCCTTCTCGCAGTAAAAGGAAATACGCCGCAGGTCCTTGTCTTCCCAGTATACCCGGCCTACCTGCGAGCCATCGATGTCATCTTTGGGCGATGGGAAGCCCAGCACAGCTGCCAGCAACTTCAGGGAGGTGAAGTTCTTACGGTCGCCGAAAGACCACATGTCCATCGTGTCGATGATGTGCTTGGTTTCCCAGGGTTTCTTGCCCGATAAGTCAAACGGAGCAGGCAGGGGCAAGCGGTTGATGATGAGGCGGCGGCAGATGTAGGGGATGTCAAACTCCTTTGCATTGTGCCCGCAGAAACCGAATTTATTGGAGTCGTTGTAGTACTTGAAGACCATCTGTGAGAAGCCCTGCAGGAGCTCGGCTTCATTTTCACTGGCAAAGGACTTGAGCCGGATTTTGAGTTTTTTTTCTGCTTTATCCCGGTGTACCACACCAACGGAGATACAAACGATTTTTCCGAACTCTGCAAAGATGCCAGCCTTTTCTGTATAAGATTCTGCTACCTCTTCTTCAGTTAGTGGTTCGGTCCGGCCACGCGCCAGCTGATTGGCTTTGATGGTCCAGAGTGCTTTGAGGTCGTCATTGAGCCCATCGAAATTAGGCTTTCCTGAAACGGTTTCGATATCCAGGAACAGAATGTTGGCTATATCAGGCATAGAAGATGCGATTTTTGACAAAAATAAAATAAATACAGCTACCAAATCCTATCGGGAGCGATATGGGGGCGTAAGTGTTTGGCGATTTGTAATAAAATTTCGATTTTAACGCCCGCTTCTGAATAAATATTCAGCAGCGTATTGTCTACAAAATTATGATACAAGGTGGAGTGGCCCAAAAGTGGGCGCCTGGCCTTTAAAACCAAAACTTATGCTTCGTTCAAAAATTGGGGGCATTGGTTCCTACGTGCCCGATAAAGTGGTAACCAATGACGATTTAACCAGAGTCATGGATACCAGTGATGAGTGGATTCAGGAGCGGACCGGCATTAAAGAGCGCCGGTATGGCACCAAACACGAAGAGACTACGACCACCATGGGGGCCCGCGCCGCTGAGATTGCCATCGAACGTGCCGGGATCAGTAAGGAAGATATAGATTTTATCATTTTCGCCACCCTCAGCCCGGACTACTATTTCCCTGGCTGTGGTGTTTTGCTGCAGCGCGAGTTGGGTATAACTAATACCGAGATTGGCGCGCTGGACATCCGGAATCAGTGCAGTGGGTTTGTGTATGGGCTGTCTGTAGCAGACCAGTTTGTGAAGACCGGCATGTACAAAAACGTACTGCTGGTAGGCGCAGAAATGCACTCTATGGGCCTGGATTTTAGCACAGAGGGCCGTGGTGTGACTGTCATTTTTGGCGATGGTGCCGGTGCGGTTGTGCTACAGCCCACTGAAGAAGAAGGTCAGGGCGTGCTCCAAACCTGCCTGCACTCGGATGGTACCTATGCAGAAAAACTGGCCTTTATCAACCCCGGCTCCCACGGTGGCTACCATAAAAAATATACCGGTGAGGAAGTCGATTATGGCTATTCGGATGCTGAATTTGGCGAGATTTTCCTGAATCAGCACATGCTCGACAACGATCAGATCTACCCGAATATGGAAGGGCAGTTCGTATTCAAAATGGCCGTGCAGAAATTCCCTCAGGTCATCATGGAGGCCCTGGAGAAAGCGGGCCTGAAGAAAGAAGACATCAATATGCTCGTGCCTCATCAGGCCAATCTGCGCATTAGCCAGTTCGTGCAAAAGCGCCTGGGGCTTAAGGATGAGCAGGTTTGGAATAACATTCAAAAATATGGCAACACCACTGCGGCATCTGTGCCCATCGCGCTTTGCGAAGCCTGGGAGTCCGGCGCAGTCAGGGATGGTGACCTGGTGTGCCTGGCTGCTTTTGGCAGTGGTTTCACCTGGGGCGCAGCTCTGATCAGATGGTAAGCTGAACCAAAGCGACAGGAATGCTAAACAGGAGGTTTCCTATCTGTTTCTGGGCATTCCCTGCCAAATTTTGTATGTTAGCTGTTCATCTTCTATTCACGGAAGTTGTATTAACTTTTTCATAGCACATTAATTTTGGTCCCCGTTCATTGCAGCGGGGATTTTTTTTGCCTGACAGACTTTAACGGATGGCTGCCTGGTGCAGGGTTATGTGGATTCGCTGGCCGGAAAAGACAATACGGTAAGCCCGAAAACAGTTTTATCTACGAAATCAACCAATGAGGAAAATGAAGGAAAAGGTGTTATTTTTTTGTTTGGGCTTTTTACTGGCCGGCGCATCTGTACTGCATGCACAGGAGGAACCGGTGGCTACGGAAGCTGAGTATGACAAAGCTTATGAGCGGCGCATTAAGCAGGAATACCTGTATGGGGTATACATCCCCAAGGACCTGAGCGACGCTATTGTTCAACTGAATAAACTTGCAGACCGGGAGTCGCTCCAGAAGTTTCGTATGGCGGAGGAGGAGGAAGCCGTTCGCAAGTTACACTTTAGCCTCGGGCGGTGGATTATTCATAACTGGGGCTTTTACGGGGGGTCTCGTCTTTCGGTGGCCCTCAAAGACATGGGCGTGCACCATCCTGATGACATGGCGCGGCTCATCATCCGGTCCATGCACCGAAGCTTGAATAAAAAACCAATAGAAGTAAAAGAACAGGTTATTGCGCTGCAGGAAGCCCGGGAAGCAGAACGGAAAAAGCGAATGGAATCTGCAGAAATCCTCTACGAAGGAAAACGGCAGTTGAACCGGGATTCAGTGGAGCTTCGTAAACAACGATAGTCTTAGCCCTTATTTGAGAAAGGCCCGGATGTGCGCCACTACCTCATCGGCACATTCCCATTGAATGAAGTGCCCGCACTTAGACACAAAGAAAAGCCTGGCGTTAGGGAGTTGGGCTGCTCCCTCCCGGGCTACCTTCTCTGTGGTCAGGCCAGGGTTGATCATTTTGTTGGGGATAAGGGCATCCTCTTTTCCGTACAAGACTAAGGTGGGGAGTTGCAAGTCCGGGAGGCGGTCGAAAACCGGGTGGTCAAGCATGCCGAGGACGCATCTGGGGATCATGTTGCAGTACTGTACGTAAGCTTCCGTATCTGCTCTTAATGCCATGCGTTCATCGATCATGAACTGCGCATCAGCAGGGAACTGATGGAAATTGGCGTGGAAGTTGCGCTCAATCTGATGGACAGGCGTAGCGCGCAATAACGCTGGTTTGTAAAAGGTCCGCAACCACTCCCGTGCAGCCGAGTTGAAACGCTCAAACCCGGCCGGGGCCAGCAGGATGAGCTTTGCAAAATGTTCCTGTGCCTGGAGTGCCGTAAAAATACTGGTCTGCCCGCCCATGGAATGACCGATGAGGACCGGCTGCCGGAGCTTCAGCGCCTCCTTAAATTGTAAAAGGGTTTCGGCAAAAAATGGAATATCAAAAGAATAGTCGCCTTTGTCAGACAGCCCGTACCCCGGCAAATCCAGCGCAACGCACCGATAATCGGACGACAGCTGTGGAATGACCTTGTCCCAGGCCTTCAGGTTACTGCCCAGCCCATGCACCATCAGCAGTGTGGTACGCCCTTTGCCACGGTCCGTGTAATGAACCTTTGTGCCATTGGGCAAATCTATAAAGCGGTGCCATTCTGAAGCTTGTGCCAAAGCCATTGCTGATGAGGTTGCTGATGAATCAGGGGGAGGCGAAGCTACACTTTGTTGCGGACTTTTCGGGCGTGCTGCTGCTTTTTTACCTTCCTTTGGCCGCAGCCAGAGGTACACTAATCCGCCAACAAGCAGTGAAGCCAGTATAGCAAAGGTCACGGCTACGGCCGGATTGCGGACCTCGGCCTGCATATACCAGCCAATGCGCCCGTAGTAGACGCCAAAGTGGACCAGAACCGCAGTCAGGCTTGCCGCTATCGGTGCCTGACGGGGGACTTCCTTCAGGAAAATGCCCATCAATACAGGTACAAAGGCTGCAGAGAAATAAGCATAGACTCCATTCTGAGCAAAAATGCCCACGCTCAGGCTGGGATGAATCAGCTGCTCGTAGGAAAGAGCTATGGAAATGACTGCGAGTATGACAATAACTATTTTATTAATAGCAACAAGCCGCTTTGCTTTGGTATGGCCTGCCCCCAGCTTGTGGCCGAGCACCGGGTCGATAATGTCTGATGTTATGGTTGAAGATAAGGACTGAATAAGGCCTTCCAGGGTTGAGAGGCCGGCAGAAATCAGACCGAGGATGACGACCAGCCCCACCATTACCGGGAACTCCGTAACCACATAGGTCGGGATGATGCCATCCATGCTAATGGGGGCGCCATCTGCAGTAAGGTCCGGAAACCGAAGGCGGGCATAAAGCCCGGCCAACACAACGGAAAAGAATAAGGTTTCTACCAGGATGCCTGTGAGCAGGTACCGGTTGACGTCCCGCTCGTCTTTGAGCAGTAGTGATTTGGTGATTATATGAGGCTGGCATACGATGGCAATACCAACAATCAGGGAGCAAAAAACAATCTCAAAGTAGTCCCGGAACAGAAAACTCTCTGGGTTAACGGGTGATGCCAGCAGAGGGTCAACGGCAGCCAACTTATCCAGGAACCCTTTGACCCCATCGCTGAAGTGCTCATACCCGGACCCCAGCAGAATAAAAGCAACGATCGTCATCAGTACTGCCTGTATGGTATTGGTGTAGACCATAGAGTTGGCCCCGCCAAACATCATGTAACCAAAGACAAACACGATCAGCCCGATGAGGACGTATAGCTCTTCTGCATTCAGGGCTTTGGCCAGAACTTTAGTCAGGCCAACACAAATCAACACTATAAAGGTGATGAGCAGGAGCGACAGGAACCCGAAAAACAGGGCATATTGCTTACTGCCATAGCGTTTGCCGATCCACTGCGCCATAGTGAGCGCTTTTACCGTAGCGCCATGCTTGCGGAAGCTTTTAGTCAGTACAATGAGCGAGAGGTAAATGCCAAGTGGCATCACCAACCCAAATGCCAGCAGCCCACTGATGCCATACAGCGCAATAAAGCCGGGGTTGATAATAAAGGTAGCAGCGCTTGTCATTGAAGCAGCGAGAGACAACCCGACGACCACAGGGGAAAACTGAATTGAGCCAAGGGCATAGTCTGCTATGGAGGTCGTCCGCATTGCGCCGCGGATGACAAAGAATAGAATAGCTGCGCCGTAGAGGGCGAGCAGGCCTGCAGTGGCCCATACCAGTTCCTGTGAAGCCATTTATTGAGTGCTAATTTTCTTTGATGAAAATAGAAGAAAACCAATGAAAAGCAGGTCAGTTGATGAATTTATAAATAAAAATACGGGGTGGACTTAAGTACTTTTATTTAAAAATTTGAGTGGTATTACCGTGGATGAGCACTGAGAAAGCTAGTGCATGCAATGGTCTTGTACGAGGATTCTTTTGCAGGCTGGCAGGGGTTGACCCATTGCCGGGGTGATGAAAATCAGCAGCAAACAACTTTTAAAAAGATATAGATATCTATATATTTGTATTTGAAAGTAAAAGTGTAAACCAATACACCAAAAATCTCAGGTATCATGACAACAGACAAAAAGAATATTGCATTGGTAACCGGAGCCACAGGCGGGCTGGGAACCGATATGGTCAAGCAATTAATGGACGATGGCTACGTTGTGGCAGCTAACTACCGAAGCCCTAATAAAGCAGAAGTATGGAAGGCAGAAATGGAAGCGGCAGGCTATGCGCCCCAACTATTTCAGGCGGATGTCTCTGATTTTGCTCAGGTTGGCAATATGATAGAGCAAATTGAGGCAGAACTGGGCACCGTTGACATTCTGGTCAATAATGCGGGTATTACCCGGGACGGGGCATTTAAGAAAATGAGCCCTGAAAACTGGGATGCGGTTATGAGAGCCAATTTGTACAGTGTCTTCAACTGCTGTCGGCACGTCATTAACCCAATGATTGAGCAGGGCTATGGGCGGATTATCAATATTTCATCTGTTAACGGGCAACGTGCTCAGTTTGGGCAGTGCAACTACGCTGCAGCGAAGGCGGGCATGCATGGTTTTACGAAAACACTGGCTATTGAGGTGGCCCGAAAAGGAGTAACGGTAAATACCATTTCTCCGGGTTATATTGCCACAGATATGGTCATGGCAGTAGATGAGTCCGTACGGGAAAAGATTGTCAAAGGCATCCCCATCGGCCGGCTCGGTGGCACTTATGAAATTGCCCACCTTGTTTCTTTTCTGGCTTCAAAGGATGCGGCCTTTATTACCGGGGCCAATTACGCAATCAACGGTGGCCAGCATGTGTACTGATTAGAAAGAGTTAATCCCCTTTACCTGTTTTGGAATCTGACAATATCAAACGGTCCTCTCTGCACATTGGTGCAGGGTTTGAAGGCCTTAGAGATGCTAACATATTATCTCTTAGAGCGTGTTGGGATTTTGGTCTTCTAGTCGAAAACTAGCAATTTTTTGATTAGACGAGACCCGAAAACCGGAGTTTAGCCAAAGCTAAATGAGGATTTTCGGGGCGAAGTATAAGCGAAAAAGTGTCCCGGTGCACCGGGACAGACCGATTACTAAAGTCCCAACACGCTCTTAATGTCAATCAAGCCAGTGATTGGCGGTACGCTGAACACTGGCTTTTTTTAAGCACTGCTACGCGAATTTTCTGCACCGGATACGGACCACAAACCCCCGGTCCGACTCTGCCAGCCGTAAAGATGCGCCTATACGCTCAGCCCGCATTCGGATGTTAGACAACCCCTGGCCGGTTTTTGTGGAAGAGAGGCGCTCTTGTATCAGTGTATTTACCGCTTCCCGCCCGCTCATAGCAGCCTGTCTGGTATTTTCTGGAGCGGTGCGCTGCTTCCGGATTTCCTTTCCATTGTCTTCTATGTGCATCACAAACTCCTGTCCTTCGTTATGGAGATGAATTTGCACTTCTGTAGCCCAGGAATGCTTGCCAATATTATTGATGGCTTCCTTGAAGATAAAGTAAAGGTTTTGCCTAAGGTCCACTTTGAGCCTGTTGTTGGTATCTAGATGATCAACTTTAAACCGGTAATCAATATGTTGTGGCGCCAGGATCTCTGCGGCATGTTCCTTCATTCTGATCAAGAGGTCTTCAAATTTGTCTCTCCGGGAGTCAATAGACCAGATGACATCACTCATTTTAGACATGGCGGTACGGCTGACTTCACCTATCCATTTAAGATCTTTTTGGTTTTCGGCGTCTTGGGTTTTGAATTGAAGAATGTCTGTCCGCATAGCGATGCTGGCGAGCAGTCCGCTGACTTCATCGTGCAGATCGCTGGAGAGCTTAGTCCGCATGCGCTCCATCTCCAGGCGGCGGTTCAGCCGGTACTGAAACAAGGAATACAGAACAAGGAAGAACACCAGTGCCCCGGATAATATAAAAGCATAAGTCTTATACCAGGGCGGATTGACATGTATGGGGATTGTCAGTGCTTCACTGCTCCAGTTACCGTTTGCATCAGCCCCTTTGATGTGCAACAGGTAATCACCAGCGGGCAAGTTGTAATAATTGCTGGTGTTGTCTCTGCCCTGGTAAATATAGCCTTTGTCAATACCCTCCAGCCAGGTTTTAAACTGATTTCGGCGCGGAGTGGTATAATTGGGCAATGTGTACTGAAAGGTGAATTGGGTATCGTCGGGGCCAATAATAAACGTATGGTCCGTATTTAGGTTGCTGATCCTTCTGATCATACTGTCCTGATCGTTGCTGTAACGGGAGAAGAAAGTGAGGACAGGTGCCGGGGTCCTGACTTCCCTGACCAGGTCTTCTGTTCGGAAGATATTCATGCCATTGACGCCGCCCAGGTAAATGTTGCCGAGAAGATCCGTATAGAAAGAATGCCGGTTGAATTCGTCATGGCTCAATCCATCTTCCTTGTAGAAATTCCGGAAAGTCTGCTGGTCAGGGTCGAAGAAGGATAAGCCGTTGTAGGTGCTGATCCAGTATTTTCCCTCCGGAGTGGGTACGAAGCCACAGACGATATTGCTGGCCAGGGCATCCTGTTGGTTATAATGCTTCCAATTGTTGTTCTGGGGGTCAAAAATATTGAATCCATTGGTTGTTCCCAGCCACAACCGGTGCTGCTCATCTTCGTGTATGGCGTAGATGATATTGCTCCCTAGTTGGTTGTCATTGCCCTTGCCAACCTGATAGGACCGTGTTTGACGGGTATTCGGATTGATGGAGTAAAGCCCGTTTTCAGTACCGATCCAAAGGATGCTATCGTGGGCTTCCAGAATGTAGCGGGGGGTAGCTTCACTTAGTGGGTTGTTGCTTTCCCAGTCGTAGTATTCTTCGAACCGCTCGGCTATGGGGTCGAAAGACACGAGCAGCCCGCTGGGGGTGTCTGGTTCGGCGATCAGCCAGATGGTCCCGTTCCGGGCGATGGTAAAGGCGGTGAATTTATGGTCAAACAGGTAAGTACGTACCATACAGGTAGTACGATCATACCGCAGTAACCGCCCGTTACGCCCATTGATGCAGGAAAGCCCCCAAATGTAACCATCGGTGCCGATCTCGATGTTCCTGCCGCAAGATAAGGTCACCTGTTCTCCGGTTTGCTCGTCAATCATTTGCAAGGTGTCAAGTTCGAACGTCTGGGGATTGAAACGGTACCAGGCATCCACTTCCCGGGCGAAGTATACCTCATCGGTCCCGTTGCCGGTAACCCCTCTCATGATAGCTCCTCTTTGGTCAGAACCCAGCTGGTCTGCCAGTAGCTTCCGGATTTTGAACTGCTGGTTTTGAACGATCTTCAAGCCGGTGTCAATGCCCAGGATAAGGTTTTCGAAAAAGTCCTGGCTGGCAGCGCTGACAATATATTTACTCGTGCTCAGTAAATGGTCAAAATCAAACTGCTTACCATCAGGGCGGATGCAGGTGAGGTCTTCCAGCGGGAAACCACTACTGGTATTTGCGGAATTGGCCAGGAGTAAATTTCCGGTTAAGTCTTCCCAAATCCGGGTGTAGCGCTTCCCGGTGGGGAGCTGTTCGGCATACTCCAGCCTTCGCTCACCGGGTAAATAATGATACATTCCACGTTGCCCCCTCAGCGAATACCAGACTTTACCGTTGATATCCTGATGAAAAACAGCAGTAAGACCAGGATAAGAGCCTCCTTTTCCCGGTGCTTCAGGACCTTCTTTTTGGATGTGCTTGAGCAACTGGCCGTTAGCATTGAAATGGCGTAGCCCGTTATGGCTGTCATTTAGCAAAAAACTGCCGTCCCGGAGGGGTAGCAGCGATAAGTGAGGGATATATTCTCCCTGCCTGATGGGAATTTGGAACAATTCGGTGAATTCCTGTACACCCTTGTAGGCATAAACGCTGAAGTGGGTATTGCTTAGTGAGATCGCGTAGATATTTCCGGAGGGGTCAACCGCGATATCCCGCGGCGTTCCCTGAATACCATTGTCCGGCAGCAAACGAACCGTGGTCCGTTCGTGTGTAGCGGGATGAAGAAGGTCAAAAAGTGCATAGCTGCTGTAGAAAGTGATCACAAGCCGCCCTTCCCGGTCCATAGACAGCCCTCGTATGTTGGCGTCTGATATTTTGTAAGGGCTGGAGGGTGTATTGCTAAAGGTGACAAAGTCGTAGCCATCAAATCGGTTCAGTCCGTTACTGGTGCCAATCCATATCAGGCCATTAGGTGACTTAACGATATCAGAGATCATTCGGTCCGAAAGCCCGTCATTCAGGGAGTAATGCTCCTCAGGCAAGGTAGGCTGCGCATAGGAACGGCTACCTTGCCTGAAGAGCAAAAAGCCCAACAATAAGATCGTGCATAAAGGTTTAAACCTGATTACAAGAAGCATTAAGCAAGACGTAGTTTATAATGTACTACACAATTCGTTAAATATAGTCAATAATATTGAATCGGAAGGCCTGCCTGTTGCAGGTTATCCTGAAGGCCTTAAATTTCACCATTCATGCGCTTCCTGATGACCTCCGCTTTACTGTTTACATGTAGGCGTTTGTAAATCTTTTTGATGTGGTCTCTTACGGTTTCAACCGAAATGCCAAGCTCCGCCCCGACCATTTTATAGCTCAGGCCACTTACCAGCCCATCTACGATTTGTAGCTGCCGGCCGGTAAGTACCGGGGTTGTATTACTGTTGGTACGGCTTTGTGCAGCGAAATGGTCGATCACTTTACGGGCAATTGACGGAGACATAAAAGCCCCGCCATTGGCAACAGTTTGTATGGCATCCCGGATCGTAGTTAGAGACTCCCGCTTGATCAGGTAGGAATCTGCACCGGACTGCAGGGCCCGGAAAATTTTATCAGGATCTTCGAAAGAAGACCACATGATAATATCTACTGAAGTGTAACGCTCCTTGAGCAGGGTGATGCCTTCCAGTCCTGACATTCCACCAGGGAGGCTGATATCCAGCAGAAGAATATCGAGGGGCGTTGCGGCTGCTACGGCTTCTACAAAAGATTCAACAGAACTGGCACTGCCCTGAAGCTTAAATCCGGGAAGGTTGGAAAAAAACTGGTCAATATTTTTTCTAAGGACTGGCTCGTCCTCAATAATCCCCAGGTTGATGTTTTTCATACCATTTGCTTTAATTGGGTTTTGGCTCCCGGGACTGCAGGCTTGCCAAAGATAAGTATTATCTACTTATAACCTTATGAAATCTGAACATACACAAAGCGAAAAACAGATACAGCCTCCCGCTCTGGCAAGGCTCCGAAGTGGAAACCTGGTATTAACTTTCACTCATGTGAAGCAGTGCACAGAATTATTCAGCCGTTACCCCCAACTTGCATGGAAAACGCCTGAACCTCATCGGACTAACACTTTTTTACTCAAAACTTAACAGAATGGACTTACGGCGTACAATTTTCCTATTTGCTTTTTTTATGGCTGCACTGGGCGTGAATGCACAAAAAGATATCGCGGTGCAGTACAACACCTGGTACATGTATTTTGGGAACCACCGCCTCTCGGATCAGTTCGGGCTGCACACGGAATATCAATGGCGGCGACACGAATGGGTGGACACCTGGCAGCAGTCTCTGATGCGGGTAGGGCTTGATTATTACGTGACGGAAAACAGCATGCTTACCGCGGGTTATGGCTGGATAGAGAGCTTCCCTTATGGGGAGCAGCCTATCGCTGCTACTTTTACGGAGCACCGCATCTGGCAACAGTGGGTGATCAACCAAAGGGTAGGGCGGTTCTATGTAAATCACCGCTATCGCCTGGAGCAGCGTTTTCTGGAGCAGCCTGGAACGGATGATTACGTGTTCCGGCAGAGGGCCCGGTACCGGCTGATGGCCATATTGCCACTTGGGCAGCGGGAATTGAAAGACCACTCCTTTTTTCTATCTGCCTATGCAGAGCCATTTATCAGTTTTGGCAAAGGCGTAGATGCCAATATTCTTGGTCAAAACCGGCTGTATCTCGCTTTGGGCTACCGGATTAGCCCCCAGGTCAATTTTCAGTTGGGTTATCTAAACCAGTATATTGTGAAAGCCGATGGGCAACGTCATGAACGAAACCATGACTTGCAGGTGGGGCTGACTTACAATCTTGACCTGCGCAGATAAGTGGTGCTAAAATTTATATTTAATCTGAGCGCCTACAGACGTCCGGGTCTGTCCGTCAATCTGCTCATTGCCTGAACCAAAGGTATCCTGGTTTTTCCAGAAGGTCTGTGCAATCCGCCCCTCAATGGTCAGATTGCGAATGCCCCGGTACCTTAGGTTGAAGTAAAAACGGCTGCCCCGGTTGTAATAAGCCGGGATGGAAAAAGTATAGAGAAGATTATTCTCAAAAGAGTAAAAGCGGGACTGAAATCCATCTGTGTCAAAAAGTGCATAGCGGGTGGTGAAGGAAAAGGGGAACGCTGTGGGGCGGTAGAGTACATCCTGGTAAATCGCGAAGCCGCTTTGCCGGTTGTTGATTTCATTATCAGTGTAGCCGACATCAATACGGCTGCGGAGTTCCAGCTCCTTCGTTACTTTTTTAGCTACATGTAAGCGCGCCTGGAAGATATGGCGGTCAAGGGTGAAGTCGTTTTTGCCTTCGATTTTGCTGATGTTCTGCGCTTTATGTTCTTCCCGGATTTCGACATAGACCTCCAGGTCTCGTTTTAGATAATAGGTGAGCCTGCCGCGGTACTCGTATCCGGTAGAAGGCGCATCTACGGTAAACCGGAGCCAGGGATGGCGCCAGGTATCGAAGTAGGCGCTCAGCCGCCAGTTTTTGTGGGGGCGGACCTCCATGCCTAAATACACACCGGTTTCGTTTTGGGCGCCGAAGGTTTCGCCGAAGGCGTTAGCGTTGAGCGCTTGATAATGGCGAGGGTAATGCCGGACCAGCAGGGCGAGGTCGACATTCCGGTCAAGCCCCATGAGTAGGCCATTTACTGTGGCTATGGCACCGTTGGCTGAGCGGGCGGTTTCTCCAAAAAAGTTGAAATTCTGAACAATAAAGCTGTAGTCAAGGCTGATGTTGTAAAGGTTGTTCCCGGTGAAGTCGAACTGATTATTTGGAGTTGGGCGAAATTGGGTCAGATCAGCATCCAGCTCTTCGTAAAGGGCATTTGCTGCAATATGCCCGTAGCGGTTGTTCCATTTCACCTGCCCGCCAATAGTGGTTTGGGCAATAGCGCCTTCGTCTGCGATTTCATTGGGGGTCCGGTGCAGCCCATCGAGGTCCAGAGAGCTGGCTTGCCGGACCTGATCCTCGAGGTCGGTGGTATCTGATTCCAGGAGGTTGGCGCTCCGGCGGCGGTGGGAGCCCAGGGCGGTAACCTCAATGTGATCGCCGAAAGCCAGCGTGACTGCTGCACCCCGCTGGAAGTTGGACTCGTTTACGGAAGTGTATGGCCGAAGGGTTCGTGATGTCCGCTTGATATTCATCACCAGGGAGCTCTTGCCATAGCCGAAACCGCTGTACAGGACCAGCCCCTGCCCAAAGCTGACGGCATAGTCTCCCAGGGCGATAGCCTTGATACGTTTGCTGTAATCTCGGAGAAAAACATGGGCCGAGTAGAAGTCAAAACCATAGGGGTTACTGCCCTTGAAAAATTCTTCGCCCCGGTCTTTTTCTGCCGTAAAACCATAGCTCAGCCGATTGCTGTAGGCATGCTTGTAGCGCATGTAGAACTGATTGGGATCGCCCAGGTATCGCGAGCCGGTCTCGTCTTGTCCAAGTGGCGTATATCCACGCTGATCTTCAAGGATGCGGAACCAGCGCAGGTAGAGTTCATTGCGCCCCTCGCGCATCATTTGCCCTATTGGTGTCTGGTAGTCATCAAGGTCACCACTAACCCGCACAAAGGGTAACAGGCGGCGTACGGTCTGCAGGTCGAGGCTGGGCACAGCCTGCAATTCATAAATAGAGATAAAATCTCCGGCGGTTTGACGGTATTTGAGGATTTCGAGGATCTGGATATCCGACAGCAAATTCAGATCCTGTAGTTGCCCTTCAGTAATGGTGTTCAGGTTGATGGGGTTCTCGCGGTAAAACTCAAGTTCTTCAAAAATGGTATTGAAGTCGAAAGTGCCTTCGCTTTCTGTATTCTGAAGGAAGTCCTCGATCACCTGCTGGTCGGGGTCAGTAGGTTGTACAAGGGAATCGACTTGCGCACCGGCAATAAAATAAAAGGCATTAAGCAGTAGTAGCAGTAGGGGTGAACGCATGTTGTGCTTGGTTGTGGCCTAAAGATATGGATTTCAGCTTGGTTACCAGGCGGGTCGGCCCCTTCAATTTAGAAAGTGGAGGCTACCGGACGTTTGTTTGCCTGGTATGCCGTCTGAAGGAGTTGAAAGGTGGAGCGTGGCAGCGCTTGCCTTCTGCTTAAAGCGTACAACTAAAAATCCTTAAAAAGCGTTAGGGAAAGAGCAAACCACCCGGAAACATAATGATAAAAACAACGATGGAGCGCCTCACTTCCCGATGCCCGATCTACGATACCGTCCAACAACTATTGCAGTCGGAGTGCGGTAGCCGTTTGGCTGAAGAATACACTGGTATAAGAGAACAAGCCGTGGTATTGGACATCGGTGCATATCAGGCCCGTCTCTATCGGTCTGCCCTTGATTTGCCTGCAGAATGGGATCAACTGGCAGGTGGAGGCCGGGTATTTCTGAGCCGGAATTATCTTCTTGCCTGGGAGGAGACGCTTCCTGAGGGAATGGAAATAGCCTATGTCGTACTGGAGCGTATGGGAATAGCTGCAGGTATCATGTCGCTTCAGATCATTGATTTTCGGATTGGTGATGCGCTGCCACGCTGGGCATGGATGAATATAGGCGTACGCGTGCTGGTTTGCGGAGCGGCACAGGTTTCAGGCCCCTTTGGATTTGCGTTTTCGCCGGAAGTTGAGGCAGGTGAACAGTCGCATTTGGTCCAGCTTTTGCTGGAGCGTTTGCGAAAGCGGTTAAATGCCCGGGCCATACTGGTCAAGGACCTGCCGGCATCAGCCTGTCCGCTGGTGCAGGACGGGCTTCAAAATAAGGGCTACATACCTTTCAATTTTGAGCCTAATATGATCCTGGAAGTTGATCCGGGCTGGCATACTCTTGAGGATTTCCTGGAAGCAATGACCAGCAAATACCGGGTGCGGGCGCGGCGGGCTTTCCGCAAGGGGGATAGCCTGGGCTGCCGTTCGCTGACTCTGGCAGACCTGGATCGTTATAAGGTGCGTATGCACGAGCTTTACAGCGCTGTTGCCGATCGGGCTGATTTCAGTCTGATACGTCTGCAGCCAGGTTATTTCTCAAGGCTCAAAAGAGCATTTGGAGCGTCCTTCAAAGTCATTGGCTATTTTGATGAGGAAGAACTGGTGGGGTTCTGTTCAGTGCTGCGCAGTGGGGTAGCTGCGGAGGTCCACTTTCTGGGCTTTGACGAAGCTTATAATGAATCTGCGCAGTTGTACCTCAATATGCTGTTGGCTTGTATTCGGACTGGTATTGAGGATTTTGGCAGCCGGCAGATTATTCTCGGCCGTACCGCCACAGTAATCAAGAGTTCGGTAGGTGGTTACCCGCAGCCCCAACAGGTTTGGCTAAAGCACGGCAGCCCAATTGTGCAGGCATTACTACCGCGTATTGTAGGGTTTCTCCAACCACCAATGGAAAAAACAGAAGGGATCCGGCATCCCTTTGGAACAGAATAATGGCTAAAGGATAAGATGTTTTAGGGCAGGCTGCCTTTTCAGTCCTGCTTTCCTTCCTGTTCTTCTTCAGGTCTTGCTTTGACAGTGTTTTCCTGCAGCTCTTCCAGTAAACCAAGGACTTTCGCGCGCTTTTCCCAGTTCTTCCGGGCCAGTAATTGCATATCCTCAATGTTGTCCTGTTCATCTACGATTTCTATGCCAAGCAGGGTTTCAATCACGTCCTCCATAGTAACGATACCTGCCATGCCGCCGAATTCATCCACAACTAGGGCAATGTGTTCGCGCTTTTCCATAAGCTGATTGAACAAATCGGGCAGGGGGATTTGCTCATTGATAATGAGAATCTCCCGCATAATATCCCGGAGCGGAGCTGATCCATTATTTTTAATGATGTTACTCAGGATTTCATCTTTCAGTACAAAGCCATTAATATGGTCTTTAGACTCTGCAAAAACAGGAATCCGGGAAAACTGCAGCTTTTCGTTTTTGTCATAAAATTCCTGTATGGTGCGTTCCTGATTGGCCGCTTTGACAACGGTGCGCGGCGTCATCACATCCTTAGTGCGGATAGTGTTCAGGCGCAAAAGGTTGTGGATGATCCGGGATTCATTGCTCCGGAAAATACCCTCCTTTTCACCAATCTCCGCCATTGCAGAAAAGTCTGCCCGGCTAAGCACACTTTTGTTCTTATCTTTTTTCATCGACCTGGTGATCAGCTGGCTTAGCCAGACTAATGGGTAGAGCGCAAAAATCACTACATTAAGAGAGTTAACGGTGAAGCCGGAAAGCTGCTTCCAGTTGTTCGCTCCGAGGGTTTTAGGTATAATTTCTGAAAGAATCAGGATAGCCAGGGTCATGGCAGCTCCCACGAAAGCTTCCACTGAGAACGGCAGCTCAAAACTGCCAAGCACCATATTTTGGTCACCGTACATCTTACCTGCCTGTGAGCCTACGCCAATCGCACCAACGGTATGGGCAATGGTGTTAAGGGTAAGGATGGCAGACAAAGGCCGGTCAATGTCTTCCTTGAAGTTTTTCAGCAATTGCCCGGTTTTAGTACCTTGCTTGTAGGTCACCTCCACAAAGGAGGGGGTAATGCTCAGCAATACTGCTTCCCATATGGAACACAGGAAGGAGAAGAGGATAGACATTGAAAAGAATAGCAGCAGCATATATAGGATTCAGATAATTTGGTCAAAAATAAGTAAACATCCCTTCGATAAATAGAAATGGGCTATTCCTTTTCAGAAACAGCCCATTTTTCGACAGCCCATCACTTATTTTAGTTCAAGAAAATCCGCTGATAAGGGATGAGGACTTCGTTTTTTTCCAGATTATTGATTTCCCGCAGGCGCTGTACACTTGTGCCGTAGGTGCGGGCAATATTGAACAGGGAGTCTCCTTCCTTTACGATATATACAGTGCGTACCTGGTTTTGCTGTTGTGCCGGAACATAAGTATCGTAGCTCTGTGGATTATTTCCTCCTCTGGCAGTATAGTCCGGATTGTTATAGGCGGGTGGCTGTTCGCGGCTGTAAGAGGCCGGAGGCGGGCTTTGTACGGAAGAGCGGTTCAGGAAGTAAGGGGTGTTGCGAAGCTCTTGTTCCGGGCTTTGGCTGCCCAACTGATCATTTGAGAACGTTTCTCCTTCCGGGCTGCCGGATTGTGGTATCCGAGGTGCCGTAGTATTGTAGGATTGAGGCACGAGACCTTTTGCCTGCACACTATTGTCAGATGGTGCAGGGGCAGCCATCGCGCTGATACGCGGTTGAGCCTGCTGGTAAGCTGACGGAGCGTCATCCGGGCAGTTGCAATGGTCAATTTTGATTTGCTGCCCTACTTTCACCATTTCATTTGGGTTCAGTCCGTTCATTTGACGGAACCGGGCTTCGGTATAGCCGTAACGCAGTGCAAGGGATGCTACCGTTTCACCTGCCCGCACAATGTGGAATTTGTCAGCTTTGCTGCTTGCAGCAGGCTGATTGGTACTGTAGCGGGCGGTAGGAAGAGACTGTGCCTGCCCTCCCTTTGCTGTTAAAGCCTGAGGTTGTGCAGCAGCAATTGTACTGGCAGCTACCTGTAAGGTTTCACCGGGATAGATGGTATTGCTGGATTTGTTATTCCATGCTTTGACCTGGTCGATCGTCACGCCGTAATTTTTGGCAATACGGTAGAGCGTTTCTCCTTTCTGAACTTTATGGGTTTGGGGCTTTTGTGCCACCGCCCTAGGTGTCGTATCGACATTCGCAAGCGGGTCACGCGGGCGTGTGTAAGCCTCCGCGCCGTAGGAGTCAGGTGTCCCACCTTTTGTCGTCAAATCTCCCTGGGCAGCACGGGAAGCGAAGGCATCTTCGGCAGGGGCAGCTTCATCCTCCGTGAAATCACCATCGCAAATGCGGCGAAGGTGGCGGTCCAGCTTTCTGCCATTTACCTTCTCCAGGCGCAGTGTATTGTTCAGGGCATCTTCGGCATTGATGCCGCTACGCTCTTCCACTATACCTACTTCCGGTACGAGCACTATATCAGCATGTGGGTTGCCGTCAAATTCTGCATACTGGTGGAAAAGGTAAGCTCCGGAACACTCATTTTCCAGTTTGCCTTCAAAAAAGACTTCTGCTCTGGGGTTGTTATAGGCAATATTTTCACCGATTGTGCCCAGCTTGCGGTCAAACTGGAAGCGGTATTTAGGGGAGTCGTAAAGAATCACGTTATCGTTGATCAGCAGTCGGGCTGCGAAGTTGATCGGTGAAATGAAATAGCGGCTGCCCTTGCGGACTACCATGTGCACCTCATCAATATTGCTGTTGATGGCATTGACCAGCTGCTCATCAAACACCGCGTTGTTGCAGCGTATGAACTGCGCCGGCATAAAGTCCTGCGGCGTCTGGCTTTCTGCTCCTACCTCCAGGATGATTTTTTCCCCGGGCATTGTACTCACCTGGTACATAATGTAAGGAGACTGATCATCTGCATTCTGATAGGCATACTCCAGCCGGTCCATGCAGGCGTCATCGTACAAAATGTAGAGGTTAGCAGAAGAGACAGCAGCATTGATCGCTAACACAGCGAACAGCGTAAGAATAGTGGTTCTCATATGATTAAATTTGGCTCACGGCGCGGCCCAATTTTTTGTTTGGCCACAGACCGGTCAATTTACGCACTCAATGTAAGTGAAATCGGCAACAATTGCAAGTTTCCGGTTTTCGTACCAATTTGTTTCCCAACGTTTAACGGTATCCTTGCCCTGAATATTATGAGGAAAGGGCTATTCTGCGAGGGGTAAAGAGTTTGGGCTCGTCCGTTGTGCTAGGAGGGGATTTGCCGGCCGTCTACAATTCCGATATCAACGGCATAGAGGATCAGCTCTGACGCACTGCTGAGGTTGAGCTTTTTCATGATGTTCTTGCGGTGGGTATAAATAGTGTGGGTGCTGAGGTTGAGCTCGCTCGCTATTTCCTTGGCAATCAGTCCGCGGGCGATATGCCGGACAATCTCTATTTCGCGGGGGCTTAGTGGGGTGGGGCCACAGCTGACCGACTCCCGTTCAGCGGGTTTTTGTTGCTGTTCCGGAAAGCTTTTCTCCAGCAGGTAATCCAGCACGCGGGTGCAAAATAACTTTTCTCCTTTTGCTGTGGCTTTTATGGCATCAAAGACTTCCTCCTCGCCGCAGCCTTTGGTAAGGAAACCATTAACACCAAGCTGAAGCACTTTGTAAATCCGCTCCTTTTCGTCATCATCGCTCATGACCATAATCCGCACGTTCGGGTGTTGCTTCTTGAGGCGGTTGATGGTGGATATGGAGAAGGCACCTTCCTGATCGTAGTCCAGAATAACCACATCAGGTTGAAGAGCAGAGAGCTTTTGGCGCAGGTCATCCTCATCGCTCGCTTCCCCGATAACCTGAAAGCGGCCATCCTGTGATACAAGATGGCGGAGACCTGCCCGGATAAGGTGCTGTGCGTCAGCGATTACAATGGAAATAGCGTTCATGCTCTTGTTTGTCCTGTCTTTGCGCTAAATTAATCTCTAAGCGTGAACAGAACAAATTTATTTAGACTTAGTTCAGATAGAGTAATTGGAATAGGTTTGTTCTAACGCCCCTGACTCCGGCGTTGTACCTCAAGAAAGACCTCATTCCCAGCTCTGGGCTTGATGCTGTCCGCAGCAGGTGCAAGCTGTAATACGTCAAAATACTTTTCAAACAAGGAGCGGTAGTCTGCTTCCCGTCCTCCAAAGGGTGGGCCACCCCGTTCCAGTGGATGTGTAAAGAGCAGCCCGGCAAGTTTACCGCCTGGTCTGAGCAATTTGCAGGCCTGCCGGGCATAGTCCTCCCGCCTGCCCGGATCAATGGCACAAAAGAAAGTCTGTTCGAGAATCAGGTCCACTTCAAGGTCCAGCGCAAAAAAATCTTCAACGAGTAATTGTGCTTTAGGGAAATCAGGAGCTTTTGCTTCCAGAATCTCAAAGGCAGAAGGAGCCCAGTCGCAAACGAAGACATTGCGATATCCCTGCTGATGCAGCCATACCGCTTCGTAGGCATGGCCGGCACCAGGAATCAGAATGCGGTCTGCAGGTTCCGTGTGCTGCTGAAGGTAATGAACGAGCGGGGGAGAGGGGTAGCCAATGTCCCATGGGGTGTTGTGGTCGTGGTAACGGTTCTCCCAGTAATTGGCATCAAGCGTTGGCATCAGTCTTGGTATTGGTTGTCGGCAGCGTAATCGGTTTCCGGTTCGGGGTAGGCGGATTCGACTTCCTTGAAGCGCACACGGAGGTTGTACCGGCTGTTGATACCCTTTATGACGGGGTCAAACATCGTATTCATTAGGTCGATGGCCTGAGATTTGGCATCGTCCATGATGTCGCTTTCCAGGGCTTCCCGGCGGAATTCCCGGCGCAGCACATCGAAGTTTTTGTTGAGGTCCACACTTTGAACTTCCCGCATCCACCCGATATCCAGCTTGTCAATTTTAGGGAAAACCTCGTGAGAAAGGATAACTGGCTCAGGCAGCGTGATGGTGACGAGCCCCTGCTTGGCATTAAGGCCTATGTCAAAATACTCATTGAGCCTAAAGCCAACCTTAAGTATACTGATGGCTGACACCTCAATATCAGAAGAGGAGACCGAGAACCCCAGAAAACGAGTCTGCAGATTCTTGTTAAGCCCTTTTTTGTCGCGGACTTCCATGGTGGCGAGTTCGGCAATTACCCGTTCCACTTTTTCCTGCAATAGCCCCCGGGAGCGGCTGAAGTCTTGTACAGCAGCCCTTTCTTCCAGCCGTTTGAGCATGGGATTGAGGGCTTCCTGCATGGCTACGCCACAGGGTGTGTTGACTTCCTGCCCTTTGGCATAAATGCTTTGTCCTTTTACCGGTACCAGTGTAGTGATGACCTGGGTGACGAGGAAGCAGGTATACTTACCGGCCACTTCCCGCAGCGCTTCGATGGCACTGCCGCCTTCATTTTCATACCAGGTCTCGTAGAGCTGACTGGTGGTATCCCGTAGCTGGGTGAAGTCATTAAAGTAAAGCTCTCTCAGGTAGGGGTGGTGTTTTTCATATTCGTCCTGCAGGCGGCTAAGGTCACCATCGTTGAGGTTCATCCGGCGCCCCACGTGCTGCAGAATACTCATATTGACCTCATACACCAGTTCATCGAAACCCCGGCGGTTGTTATTCGGGTCAGAAAGGACGGACAGCGCCCGCTCTTCATCAATGGGCATCCGGAAATCAGAAGGCACGTAGTTGACCTGATATTCCTTAGGTACGCTCGTGTAGCCCGGCGGTGCCACAAATTTGCGGAACAGCAGTACGCCAACAATACACACAATAAGAATCACCAATAGCGCACGGAGCATATTGCGTGGCCGACTGCCTGAAGAAGGATAATCGTTGTTTCTGGCCATAGTGGTTTTCAATTCAGGTTTGAGACGGCAAGCCCTGCCCGCCGTCACGCCGTTTCATATCTGAAAAACGTAAAGATGAGAACAAATGTGCGGAACTTGGGTTTGCAGCGATTGAAAAAGGGATAAGAATACTGGCCGTAACCTTACCAATAGCCAAGCCGCTGTACTTTACGTTTCTGGTAACAGCGTCTTTCCGGACTTTTGAGTTTTCCTAAGGACAAGCGCAAACCAAATGCTCAATGCGCTCACCCCGGTTACCGGGAGACAGGGAAAGCCTCCTGTTACCAGAGTTAAGACAGCTGCCAAATGCCCGGACGTTAAGCCGGGCAGGCAGGTTGGTTAGGATTTAAGCTGAGGCATGTGCGCCTACTTGAGCCCCTTGAACTTAATGCCCAGGTCCAGTTTCATATCCGGATTTTTGAGGTCCTCCTGAGGGATCTCAATAACTACGGTTTCCTTGTCCACACGGGTGGCATATTTGGAATTCAACTTTTTCTTCACCTTGCCGGGAAAGTGGATCGTCAGGCGGTAAGGCTCGTCGCCGAGCATGCCCTCCACCATCTGCAATTGCTGCTTGTCTTCTTCGCTCATGTCGCTCATGTCCTGGCCGCGGCGGGAAACGTTCAGGGTTTTGCCAGACAGCGCAAATTGCGTTTGGGCGCCCAGTACATCTTCCATCATTTCGCTTTGTCCGCCCATAGCTGCATAATCGTCCATGCCCATCATCGTCTCCATAAAATTACCTCCCTGTTTAAATTCGGCAATGTCGTCAAAGGTGTTGATGGTGGTGATTTTGAATAAAGACTCAGATTTTTTGACCTGCATGCGCAGCTGGATATTTGTCATCTCTCTGAATAGCTTAAGATTTGCTTCTTTCTCGGCCTCCGTAATGCCGGCTTCATTGATGTCAACAGACTCAAGGCTATCCAGCAGCATATCCAGATTCTTCCCCTCTTTTTCAAGCTCCCGCGCGACCATATCAGAGAAACGGATCAGTGTATCAACGGACTCGGACTGCAATAAACCTTCCATCATCTTTGTGAAGGGGTCTTTTTCTTCACCTTCTTCCTCCGGCTCACTGTTGAGCCCCATGAGTATAAAAGGGTAAATACCGCTCAGGTCCATAGTGGACTCGTACCGCCCGCTGCCGTTGGCCTCAATCCAGAGTTCCTCTTCATTGCTGGAGCAGGAGGCAAGCATTGCGGCTATTGCCAAGGCCAGGAAATAAAACAATTGTTTCATCAGATTTTTGAATTTTCGGGATGAAGTGATGCTCAAAGATAGGTATTATATTGACCAGGACGTATTTGCCCGTTGTAAAAACCAGATAGCTAGCCTATCTAATATAGTAGGAATTCTTTGATCCCAGGAGAAGATTGAAGATATTTGGGACAACTAAGAAACAAACAAAACAGCGATAATATGGAGACCCTCCTGGCTAACGCCCAACAGCATTTTAAAAAGACCTATCAGGACTTGCAGCATTTATTGCAGCTTTTGCAGGATGTGCTCAAGGAGAGCGGGGAAGCCCAGCTCGCAGAGCAGATTCCGTGGATCGGTCAGGCGGGTGTGCCGGATGAACTTACCACCCGCCATCTGCAATTGTACTCTCTGGTTTTTCAATTGATGAGCATGGCGGAAATCAATACGGCTGTTCAGCACCGGCGCCGGGCGGAAGACGAATCCGGAGATCCGGAGCCCGGGCTTTGGGTGGAAGCTTTCCGCCGTCTGCAGGAGGCCGGCGTTTCAAAGGAGGAAGCCCTCAGAGCTTTGCGGCAAATTTCGGTGGAGCCGGTGCTGACCGCTCACCCTACGGAAGCTAAGCGGACTACTGTACTGGAACACCACCGGGAGCTTTACCTCTTGCTGGTACAGCGCGAAAACCAGATGTACAATGCCCGGGAGCGGGAGGAGCTAAACCTGGAGATCAAGGAAAATTTGTACCGCCTTTGGAAAACAGGCGAAATTTATCTGGAAAAACCAGATGTCACCTCAGAACTCCGGAATGTGATGCACTACCTGCTGGAAGTCTTCCCGGATTTGATTCAAATCCTGGACCGCAGGCTGGAAAAGGCGGGCGAGTCCTTTGGGATTGCCTCCGGCACTCTGGCCAGGGCTCACGCCTACCCGAAAATCTCCTTTGGGGACTGGGTGGGAGGTGACCGCGACGGGCACCCTCTGGTCACTGCGGACGTAACGCAACACACTTTACTGCGCCTTCGCCTGAATGCTTTCGTAGCCATACGCCGCAAACTGGCGCGCCTGGTCCGGCACCTAAGCTTTGCTTGTCAGATCGAGGAGCTAATCCCCGAAGCCCAGGAGCGCATCCGGGAAATGGTGGAAGAGTTAGGTGAACAAACCGGTGAGGAAGCCCTGGACCGCAATAAGGGTGAGGCTTTCCGGCAAATGGCCAACCTTATGCTGGTGAAGCTGCCTGTGGACACACAACGGGGCCACGCCGTTCAGTTGTCCGAGCGCCCGGGTTGTTATTTCCACAGTGAAGATCTGGTGAAAGACTTGACGATGCTGCAGCGGGCCTTGGATGCCCACGGTGCCACCACAGTTGCTTACCGCGAAGTGGTGGTGGTGAAGCGGGTGGTGGAAACCCTCGGCTTTCACCTGGCAGCATTAGATATCCGCCAAAACAGCGCTTTTCATGATCAGGCAGTGTCTCAGCTCCTCAAAGCGGCATTGGTGCCGGATACGGATTTTGGCAGCTGGTCAGAACAGAAGCGCCTGGAGTTCCTCAGCCGGGAGCTGGAGTCCGCCCGGCCATTTACCCATCCTGATGCGGTGCTTGAAGACAACGCCCGTGCAGTGGCGGAATGTTATCGCACCCTAAAGTCGCATACCGAAAAATATGGCATCAACTGCCTGGGGTCCTTTATTGTCAGCATGACCCGTTCAGTCTCTGATTTGCTGGTGGTCTATCTGCTTGCCCGGGAAGCCGGGCTGACTGAAATGACCGAGGAAGGCCTGGTTTGTACAGTGCCGGTAGTGCCCCTGCTGGAGACCGTAGATGATTTAGAGCGGGGACCGGAAATTCTGCGCAATTTTCTGGAGCACCCTTTTACAGCCCGCTCCATGCGCTACCTCATGAAGACCCGCCACTGGGAAAAACCCCGTCAGCAAGTTATGGTGGGCTACAGCGACAGCAATAAAGACGGGGGCATCATGGCTAGTCAGTGGTACTTATACAAGGCACAGCAACGGCTCTCCCGCGCTGGCGCGGACATGGGGGTTGATATCCTGTTTTTTCACGGCAAAGGCGGGTCTATCAGCCGGGGGTCAGGGCCAACAGCCGCTTTCCTTAATGCTTTACCCTGTGGTACGCTGAACAGCCGCATACGCCTTACCGAACAGGGAGAGACCATTGCCCAGAAGTATGCCTACAAACTCAACGCCGCCTATAACCTGGAGTTACTAGTGGCCGGCACCTTTGCCCGTACGGTACTGGACCGGCAGGAACCTTGTGAAGGGCATCCGATGGAGGCCATCCTGGAGCGCCTGGCACAGGACAGTCGGGAGCACTATGCGGCTTTGCTTCATACTGATGGTTTTATCCCTTTTTTCCGGCAGGCAACTCCTATCGATGCCATCGAATCCAGTAAAATCGGCTCCCGTCCGGCTAAGCGGACCGGGGCGAGCACATTGGCAGATTTAAGGGCCATCCCCTGGGTTTTTGCATGGGGGCAGTCTCGTTACCATATGACGAGCTGGTACGGGCTGGGTACCGCCCTGCAGTCATTGGAAAAGGAAAAACCGGAGGCTTATACGGCATTGAAAGCACAATGCGAGGATGAGCCTTTCCTCAAATATGTCCTGCAAAATGTAGACAACAGCGTCGGAGAAGTGGATGAAAGCATCATGGCTGCTTACGCAGCACTGGTGGAAGACGAGGCGATTCGGGAACGTTTCCTCAAAATGTTCCGGCAGGAGCTATCGCTGGTCCGGCAGCAACTGGATCAATTGCTGGGGGGCGATTACGAATCCCGTCACCCCCGCCGTGCCCGTTCCAATGAGATGCGCTCCGTTGTGCTTCAGCCACTTCACCGCCATCAAATTGCACTGCTGGAGCGTTGGCGGGCAGAAAAAGCGAGGGGGGCAAAACAAGCAGCTCACACGCAAATGGAACTGATGCTGACCATCAACGCTATTGCCGGTGCTATTGGCACCACAGGTTAACCGCCAAGCCCGGAATCCAAGGCATGCTATGAGCTTAGCGGGCTTTCGGATTCCGGGGTCTTATTTACTGCCGGATGATTCTGAATTCTGTACGTCTGTTTTCCTGGTGCATCCATTCCGGACAGTCCACACCATCTGTACAATCATTGGTCAGCAAAGCCTCCCCGTAACCTACAGGGATCATGCGGGCCTGGTCTATGCCTTCGCTCGTCAGATAGCGGACGATGGCATTAGCCCGGCGCTGACTGAGTTCTTCGTTTGCTACAGCATTGCCATTCGAATCGGTGTGAGAAGAGATTTCGACAACCAGGCTGGGGTTTTTGAGCAGCAGGTCACGGAGCTTGAGCAATTCACTGACTGAGCCGGGCTGTACACTTGAGCGGCCAACATCATAGTAGACATTGAGTTTGTAAGCCATGACAGTAGAGGTATCCCTGCTGCTTGGGCGGCTGGGCTCAAAGTCTTCGAATAAGTCGGTTCTGCTTTGTTCATTGCCTCTGTTATCCGGACTTTCCGGGTAGTTTGTTGAGTCAGCAGGAGAGGAGACCGGCATAGCATTGCTCCGGGGCTGCAAAAACAGATTGATATACTGCTCCCGGTTGGGGCCGGTGGCGCAGACAGACTGCTGTGTGACGTGCTCGTAGCCTTCGAGCGTAGCGGTAATGTTGTAGCAGCACTCGTTTTGCAATTCCAGGGTAAACCGTCCCTGCTCATTGGCATAAACAAGATCGGAAGAAGCACAGGTGCCTTCTGATTCCAGTTTGATTTTTACGCTTTCCAGTGGCCGGCCGGAAGTCCGGTCAAATACCACCCCTTTAAGGGTTTGCGGTATATCTGGTTGTAAAGCGATGGCCAGGAATAGGGTGTCTGCACCGTTTGGTACGTCATCCGGGCAAATATCAAGCGATTTTGGAAAAAAGCCTTCCTGCCAGCCGGTAAGGGTGGTGCAGGATGGGACCCGGAGCACGATACGGCCACTTGCATTAGTTTGCAGGGTGTCACCGTTTTGAGTGTCAAGTAATTCGGCATGGGGTATAGGCATACCGTTGGTAAGATCAAGTACGTCAATCGCAGCAATCCGGCCGCTCCGCCGGAAGAAGTAGATGTCGTCTCCCCCTGCGCCACCCTGTCGGTTGGAGGTAAAATAGCCACTTTCAGAGGCATCCATCATGGCAATCCCGAAGTCATCGGCTGCTGAGTTGAATGGCGCGCCAAGGTTTTCCGGGCGCTGCCAGGTACCGTCTTTACTTTCGCGGGTCACAAATAAATCCATCATGCCTAATCCCAGCAGGCCATTGGAAGAAAAGTATAAATCCCCAGCGGGGCTGACATAGGGGTACAGTTCATCGCCCGGAGTATTAATAACCGGCCCCAGATTAATCGGGCGGCCCCAGGCTCCATTAATACGCACACTTACGTAAATATCGATACCGCCGTACCCCCCCGGCATATCCGAAGCGAAAAACAGCCGGTCACCTTCCGGGCTGAGCGCCGGGAAAGCCACCGCATATTCATCACTACAGAAAGTCAGCGGATAGAGCGCACTCCAGGTTCCCTGTGGCAGCAGGCGGCCGGTCCGGATCTCCAGTTTTTTGCGCGCCTGGCTCTCAGGGCGGGTGCGTGTGAAAAAGATTTCGTTACCGCTGGCATTGAAGGTGGCCGGGCCCTCGTGCAGGTTTTGAGGTGTCTCAACGTCAAAAGGTCTGGGCATTCCATAAACCATGCTGTCCGCTGTGGTGAGGGTGACCTGGTATAAATGCGCCAGGTGCTGCCCCTCCATTTGGTAGCGGTCGCTTGTGAATACCAGCCCCTCCCGATAAAGGACGGGCGAAAAGTCATTACTGGGCGTATTGAAAGGCAAATGGACAATCTCTACCTGCCCTTTTGACTTATTTTGTAGCGATTGATATTTGTCGCAGGCATTGAGCAGGTCTGGTTTACGGGGGTCAAAGGGGCGTTGTTCCAGATAGATGTTGAACCACCGGATGGCAGCGTCACATTTGCCACTGTGCAATAGCGCATAACCATATTTGAGCTGATGCACCGGCTGGCATTCTTCCATGGGCATCACTAATGCGAACCAGTTGGCTGCAGTGTGGTAGTCTCCAATGCCATAGTAAGCTTCTGCCAGATTGATTTTCGCCTGAGGCACATCCTGCCGTTGCAGTACCTGATGGTACAGAGGGATGGCAGCTTCCAGTTTGCCTTCCGAAAAATAGGAATCAGCTTTGCTTAGGCGGGAACTTTGCCCATACAGGCAAGGCAGGGATAGTAAAAATACCGCAACGAGGGGCCAAAATTTCATAGCAATTGTGTTAAATCGGTTGTTGTCCGGGCAGGCGAAAATCTAAAGCATGCCCATGTGTCCTAAAACCTTTTCCAGCCAGACGATTATCTGAAGGCAGTGGAAAAGATTATCTTGTCCGGGTTAGATATCTGCATTTACAGTGGTAGTCCTGAATTGTAAATCATTATATCCAAACAATTGTACGAATTCTTCTACATTTGGTTGCAAAAACAAAGGGCGAATAAGAAGGCATGAAACAAATTAGTGGAATTTATATATACCCGGTTAAAAGCCTGGGAGGGGTGCAGCTCAGCGAGTCTGCTGTTGGCCCGCGCGGACTGGCCTATGACCGTCAGTGGATGGTGGTTGACATGAAGGGCATGTTTATTACTCAGCGCAAAGTCCCAAAGATGGCTTTGATACAGCCGGTTTTACGGGAGGGGGAGTTGGTTTTAGCGCACCGCCGGGACCGGGATGATTATATGGTTACTCCACTAAGCGGGCCGGAGCAGGATATTGATGTTCCGGTTCAGGTTTGGGAAGACAGCGTTAAAGCGAAGCTTTGCCGCGAAGAAGTCAACGAGTGGCTTAGTGATCAGCTCGGGACTTTTTGCCGGTTGGTTTACCTGCCGCTGCCGAATGCCCGACCGCTTGCTGAAAAGTACGGCCGCCCCGGGGAGTCCACTCTTTTTGCCGATAGCTGCCCCTTGCTCATCACCGGTGAAGCGGCCTTGCAGGACCTGAACAGCCATCTCGCAGACCCAGTGCCCATGGACCGTTTCCGGCCCAACCTGGTTTTCACCGGAGGCGCTGCCTACGAGGAAGACGAATGGTCATCCTTCACCATCTCAGGCGTGCCCTTAAGAGGTATTCGTAAATGCACCCGGTGCAAGGTGATCAATACAGACCAAACCACAGCAGCCGTATATCAGGAGCCCCTGGCAACACTGGCAACGTACCGTCGTGATGCGCAGGGGGTGAATTTTGGGCTGCATGCTACTTTAGGTGAAGAGCAGGGCACTGCACTAATCCGGCTTGGAGACCAAATTAGCGCCTGACTTCATTCGTACCTTTGCCTTTTTCATTGTCCCGGAGCGCTTGTTTTTGAAGCGTTTCCCGCAGTGGGGAGCCACTCAGGATGTTTTCCGCTTCTTTGTAAAATGTATCAAGGTACCGAAGCACTTCGGTCCGGTTCTGCCGGTCAAGCAGCTTAAAGTTGTCGATCTCCCGCTCCATCTCCATGCGCTTGAACAGGAAGTGCTGTAGCGTAGAGGACAAGAGGGCACTGTCTACCTTATTGCCCAGGAAAACCCGTTGCTTCACGGAAACGAGCCCGTAATCTGAATTTGGGATGGCATAAGACGGGTCAACAAAACCTGCGAAATCGAAATCATAAGGTACCGGGATTACGCCGGTGCCAGTATAGGGGCGGACCATTTTGACGTTGCGCATCATGCCGGTATTGTAGTCCGCATTGCCAATCATGTACTGAAACACAGACATAATGTGCTCTTCCTTTTGGGCAAGCTCATCGGCTGGGACATTGATGCACTCTTCGCACTCCTTGCCGCCGGCACGGTGCGCCATTTCATCGGTGTCTTCAAGAATAAACCCATAGCGCCTGATCCTGCTGATCCGGTCCTTGCTGTCGATATAGTCGATACGGACCAATTGTACCCGGTAGCTTTTGTCAGAGATGATGTTGTAGAGACGGTAAGCCAGGTATTCCCGTGCAACGTTCTCTCTGGAGGCAAACTTGTCGTCCATACAATGTGTGACGAGTTTGAGCTTGTCATACTCTGCAATATAGCCGCGCTCCATCAGCCGGTCTTTGGAAAAGTTGAGCTTAATGGGCGGGAAATCGCAAACGTTCCGACGAAATTTACCGCGGGGCTTGAGCTTCATATCATGTTGCTCCAACCTGCCCTCAGCATTCTCAAAGGAGAAAATAGCATGCTGGTAATCGTCTTTTTTGCGATTATCTATAAGGTAGGAGAGGTCTGTCTCAATGGTGACCTCTAATATTTCCGATGAATACAGGGCATCAAAAATAGTTTGCTTATCTTGAGCAAAACCTAATGTGCTGAGCCCGATTATCGCCATTAAAGTGGACAAAAGCCGATTCATCATAGTTCGTTTTCGGTTGAGTGAAAAAATGGCGTTCTGTTTTCTATATTAACGGGGCAAAGCTACAGTGGTTCCAAATAAAATTCCACTATTGCCCGATTAATTCTATGTTAACAGAATAATCAATTGTTTGATTGGAACAGTTGGTGTATAATTTGATTAAGGTTGGAAAAGGGACTATGGATTGACAAAGTATGAAAAAACGACAAAATATTAATTTTGCGCCTGTCTATTATCTGGGGCTGTGGTTAGCCCTTTTTGCACTGTTGGAGTCCTGCCGGGTGCAGCAATTACCCCCACCGGAGAATGCCACTGCCCGGAATATCATTTTTCTGATTGGCGATGGTATGGGGCTGGGGCATATCTCAGCTGCTTTATACGCTAATGATAACAGCCTCAACCTGGAACAGTTCACCCATATCGGCTTTCAAAAAACTTATTCAGCAAACGATTTAATTACGGATTCTGCTGCCGGCGCAACGGCTTTTGCCTGCGGTGTGAAAACCTACAACGGCGCGATTGGGCTGACAGCAGATTCGGCAGCTTGCGAAACGATTCTGGAAGAGCTGCAGGGGCAGGGCTATGCTACCGGACTTGTAGCGACTGCAACCATCGTGCATGCTACTTCGGCTGCTTTTGCTGCGCATCAGCCCATCCGGGTGTTTTATGAAGAAATTGCCGAAGACCTTGCAGCTTCCGGTGTCGATTATCTGGTTGGTGGAGGAAAGCGTTACTTCGACCGGCGCGAAAAAGACGAACGGGATCTCATCCGGGAGATGGAGGGCAACAGCTACTATGTGACCAGTTATCTGGAGCATGAGCTGAAAGACCTTGTGCCCAGCCCGATGAGCCGTTTTTGTTATTTTGCAGCTGATAAGCACCCGCTTACGAAAGCAGCCGGGCGGGACTACCTCCCAAGAGCGGTGTCCATGGGCGCCAGTTTCCTGGGGCGGCGCAGTAATACCGGTTTCTTTTTGATGGCAGAGGGCTCCATGATAGACTGGGGTGGCCACTCCAATGACGGAGGGCTGGTGATTGAAGAAACCAAAGATTTCGACCGGGCAGTGAAGGAAGCCCTGAATTTCGCAAGGCGGGACAGGGAAACGCTTGTTATTGTTACGGCAGATCATGAGTCTGGTGGCATGGCACTCAATCCAGGGTCCTCTTTTGAGTCCATCAATGCAAGCTTTACCACCAATGGCCACACTGCCGCTATGGTGCCTGTTTTTGCTTACGGTCCAGGTGCTGAGCTTTTTGATGGCATTTATGAAAATACGGAAATCTATTATAAGATGAGACAGGCGCTGGGCTTACCGCAAAAGACGGTAGTCGAGGGCAAATGATTGTACTCCTGTACCCTAATTCATTGACCATGAACTTTCTAAAGGAACTTCTTCTTCTGGCAGTACTCTTGCTACCAGCATTATCTTCTGAGCTTTGTGCTCAATCTACCTCAAATTTCGCCCCTGAACTTTACGATGGGCTGGAATGGCGCAACATCGGGCCATTTCGGGGCGGGCGGAGCTGTGCCGTGACAGGCGTGCCCGGGCAGCCCAATTTGTTTTACTTTGGAAGCACCGGCGGCGGGGTTTGGAAGACCAAAGACGGTGGGCAGACCTGGGAAAATATTTCCGATGGCTACTTTGGCGGTTCCGTTGGCGCGGTAGCGGTCAGCACCTACGACCCTAATGTGATCTACGTGGGCGGAGGAGAAAAAACCGTGCGCGGCAACGTTTCCTTTGGCTACGGGATTTGGAAAAGCGTAGACGGTGGCAAAACCTGGGAACAGAAAGGCCTTGAAAAATCCCGCCACATCGGTCGCATCCGCATTCATCCCCGCAATCCGGATATTGCCTACGCGGCAGTGATGGGCGACCTGTTTAAAAGCGCAGAGGAGCGGGGGGTATACCGTACCACGGACGGTGGGGATACCTGGGAGCGCATCCTTTTTGCGAATGCAGATGCCGGGGCAGTAGACCTTTTGCTTGACCCTACCAATCCCCGAGTGGTTTATGCGTCTACCTGGCGTATCCGGCGCACACCCTACAGCCTGGAGAGCGGTGGCGAAGGCTCTGCCCTCTGGAAAAGTACAGACAGTGGCACGACTTGGGAGAACCTTTCCGAAAAGGAAGGGTTCCCGGAAGGGCCGCGGGGCATTATTGGGGTTGCGGTGTCACCAGTAAATGCAGAGCGCGTATGGGCACTGGTGGAAGCCAAAGATGGCGGTGTGCTGCGCTCGGAAGACGGAGGGGAAACCTGGTCGCGCATCAACGACAGCCGCTCCCTGCGGCAGCGGGCCTGGTATTATACCCGCATCTACGCGGACCCAAAGGACGAGGACGTAGTGTATGTGATGAATGTCCGCTACCATAAATCCAAGGATGGCGGACGTACTTTCAAGGCTTACGCTGCACCTCATGGCGACCACCACGATTTATGGATTGCTCCCGAAGATCCTGACCGTATGATTATTGGCGATGATGGCGGTGCGCAGGTGACTTTTGACGGGGGCGAAAACTGGACAACATACCACAATCAACCTACCGCACAGTTTTACCGGATTACGACCGATAATGACTTTCCCTACCGCATCTATGCTGCACAGCAGGACAATTCGACCATCCGCATCCGCCACCGCACGGATGGCAGCAGCATAGGCGAGTCTGACTGGGAATCTACAGCAGGTGGAGAAAGCGCGCATATTGCAGTGGACCCAACCGATAACGAAATCGTCTACGGCGGCAGCTATGGCGGCTACCTGACCATGAAGAATCATCGCACCGGAGAGCGCCGGGCGGTCAACGTCTGGCCGGATAACCCGATGGGCTATGGTGCAGAAGGCATGAAATACCGGTTCCAGTGGAACTTCCCATTGTTCTTCTCGCCCCATAACCCGGAGAAACTCTACGCGGCATCCAACCACCTGCACGTCAGTACCAATGGCGGGCAAAGCTGGGCTGTGATCAGCCCGGACCTGACCCGTAACGATTCCACCAAGCTGGGCCCCTCAGGAGGGCCTATCACCAAAGATAATACAGGCGTGGAGTATTACTGCACCATTTTTGCTGCCACTGAATCACCCTACGAGCGGGGGCTCATTTGGACGGGCTCAGATGATGGCCTGGTGCACTTGTCCCGTGATGGCGGCGAAAACTGGGACAACATCACCCCAGGGGATTTCCCGGAATGGCTTATGGTCAACAGTATCGACCCCGATCCCTTCAACTCTGGAGCCGCCTTTATAGCCGGCACCCGTTATAAGCTGGGCGATTATCAGCCTTACCTGTACCACGTAACGGATTATGGCAACAACTGGCGGCTCATCGTAGATGGCATAGCGGAGGAGCACTTCACCCGGGTCGTCCGGGCAGATCCGGACCGGGAGGGGTTACTTTACGCCGGGACCGAAAGCGGCATGTACCTTTCTTTTGATAATGGCGGTTCCTGGGCACCCTTTCAGCTCAACCTGCCTGTTGTGCCCATCACGGACCTCGCTGTAAAGGAGCAAAATTTAATTGCTGCCACACAGGGCCGCAGCCTTTGGATGATCGATGACCTGACGCCCCTGCACCAACTCAGGCCGGATATGGATACGGCAACGGCTCATCTTTTCCAACCCATAGACAGCTATCTGATGGATGGCGGGCAGCGCAAAAACCTGAAAACCGCCGGCACCAATCATCCCGGAGGCGTAACGGTGCATTTCTTCCTTCCGGAAACAGTGGTGACCGATTCTCAAACAGTAGCTCTGGCTTTTTATGAGGAGTCTGGTAAGCACATCCGCACTTTCTCCACAGATGCCAAAGACAAAGAGGATAAACTGGAGGTGGAAGCCGGTGCCAACACCTTCAACTGGGACTTGCGTTACCCCAAAGCCAAAGAAGTAGAAGGTATGATTCTGTGGTGGGCAGGGCTTAGTGGCCCGGAAGCGGTGCCCGGGTACTATACGGTCAGGCTGATGACGCCTCAGGACACCCTGGAGCAGCCCTGGCAATTGAAAAAAGACCCACGCATTTCTTCCACCATCAGTGACCTTCAGGCCCGCTTTGACTTTATGCAATCGGTCAATGAAAAAGTCTCTGAGGCACATCAGGCGATCACGGATATCCGGGAAGTGCGCAAGCAAATGCAGCCGTTTATGCAGCGTTGGAAAGGGCAGGAGGAATATAAGGGCCTGCTCATGGAGGCAGAAGCTATAGATTCTGTAATGACAGAAGTGGAGACGGCTTTGTACCAAACCAAAAACCGGAGCCGTCAGGACCCGCTGAACTTTCCCATTAAACTGACCAACAAGCTGGCGCACATCAATGCGCTGGTTGGTTCGGGGAGTTTCCCACCTACCGAACAGGACCGGCAAGTAAAGGAAACTCTGGCCCGGCAGATCGATGAACAGCTGGACCGATTTTACGCCTTGAGGGAAAAAGCAATTCCAGCGTTCAACAAAGCGGTAAAGGCCCGGGCTGTGGACGTTATCATGCTAAAGGAAAGCGATTAAAGAATTTGCCAGGCCCTTTTATTTGGTTTTAAGATATATTTTCAAAATAAAAAGGCGTGGAATCTTAAATTTTAAGTTGGTTTATTTGGATAGAATTTGTACATTTCTAATGCAAATTCGATTCTTTCACAAAATGACAGAGCCATGCATATAACGTATGATGAGCTGAGGGAGATCAAGCACCGTCTCCCAACCGGAAGCGTAAAAAAGATTGCCAATGAATTGGGGCTTCAGGAACAAACAGTCCGGAATTACTTTGGTGCGAAGAAATTTGAGAATGGGGATATTATTGATGCCCACATTCAGCCCGGGCCGAATGGCGGGATTGTCAATCTGGAAAGCACTGCCATCCTTGATGCCGCGCGGCGTATCCTCGGAGAGGAAGAAGTTTTGAGTTAGATAGAACTGGAGATTATAGAATTGCAAAACAACAAAAGCGCCTCTATCCGCAGCAGGGTAGGGGCGCTTCTGATTTTACCGGTCAGGTTTAATCGGTTTATCAGGCAGGAAAGCCACCATAATGCTTACCGGTTTCCCATTCGTGTAGCGGTAGATGTTCAGGTTGCCGCAGGTCGCTATTGACTACTTTCCCAATAAAGAGGACGTGGTCGCCATCTGTTTTTACCTGATCAGCAAGTTCGCATTCCAGGTAGCCGATACCGCGGTCGAGTATGGGGGCTTCCGTTGCTGTTCCGTTTAGGAAGTCATAACCATTGATGGTCTGATCCTTCCGGATGACACTATCTTTGGCGAAATCGTCCACAAGTGCTTTATCCTCTTTGCCCAGGATGTTTAGGGCGAAGGACCCGGCTTTGGGAATGGTTTCGTTCAGGTCTGAATCTTTGGCTACAGCAATAGTGACCATTGGAGGCTCGAAGCTGCTCTGCATGGCCCAGCTGATCGTCCCCGCCGCAATATAGTCGCGGTCGCGGGTAGACAATTCCTGCCGGTCTGCCCGGGTCGTGACAACGTGAAAGCCATAAGTGATTTTTTCCAGCACATCTTCTTTTGCGCGTATGGTATCCATAAATTTTTCATTTTAATTACACTTTGGTAACGGGAGCAACCAAATCTGTGTTCGATTTAACCGCCCGGCCTTGGGTCAGCCCCTGAAATTCCAAGCTTTTGCCTGTTTCTGACCGTCAGAACTACCTGTTTTTTTGTATTTAATTTTTACCTTTGGACCGCTAAAAAAGCCTCAGAAAATTACTGTCACCAAATACTAAAAACTGAACAATAGAATATGAGCGGATCTAAAATCACCATTGAAAATGGAAAACTAAACGTACCTAACGATCCCGTCCTGCCTTTCATTGAAGGCGATGGCATTGGTCCTGATATCTGGGCGGCTTCTGAGCGCGTACTTGATGCAGCTGTTGAGAAAGCCTACGGAGGGGAACGCAAAATCCACTGGAAGGAAGTGTTGGCTGGTCAGAAAGCATTTGACCAAACTGGCGAATGGCTGCCTGAGGAAACGCTTGAGGCCATCAAAGAATACCTCGTGGCTATCAAAGGCCCGCTGACGACCCCGGTAGGTGGTGGTATCCGCTCCCTGAACGTTGCTTTGCGGCAGAAGCTGGACCTGTTTGCCTGTGTACGCCCGGTACGTTGGTTCACTGGCGTGCCTTCTCCGGTAAAGAACCCCGGTGCAATTGACATGGTCATCTTCCGGGAAAATACAGAGGATATCTACGCGGGTATTGAATACCTCAACGGTACTCCTGAAGCAGAGAAAGTGAAGAAATTCCTCATGGAAGAGATGGGCGTGACTCAGATTCGATTCCCGGATTCTGTTTCATTAGGTATCAAGCCGGTTTCGGTGGAAGGTACAGAACGCCTGGTCCGTGCCGCAATTGACTACGCACTGGATCAGAAGCAGCCTTCTGTGACCCTCGTTCACAAAGGAAACATCATGAAGTTTACCGAAGGTAAATTCAAGGACTGGGGCTACGAAATGGCAGAGCGGGAGTACGGCGACAAGGTCTTCACATGGGCGCAGTACGATCGCATCGTGGCGGAGCAAGGCAAGGAAGCAGCCAACAAGGCTCAAAAGGAAGCCCTCGACAAAGGCGCACTGCTTATCAAGGATTCCATCGCAGATGCCTTCCTGCAGCAAATCCTGACCCGCCCGGCGGAATACTCAGTTATTGCAACACTTAATCTCAATGGAGACTACGTTTCTGATGCCCTTGCTGCACAAGTTGGTGGTATCGGGATTGCGCCAGGTGCGAATATCAATTATACTACGGGCCGTGCGATCTTCGAGGCGACCCACGGTACTGCACCAAAGTACGCTGGCCTGGACAAAGTCAACCCAAGCTCTGTTATCCTTTCCGGTGAAATGATGCTGCGCTACATGGGCTGGAACGAAGCGGCTGACCTCGTTGTGAAAGGCGTTGAAGGCGCCATCGCAGGCAAGCGCGTAACTTATGACTTTGAGCGTTTGATGGAAGGGGCGACCCTGCTGAAGTGCTCTGAGTTTGGTACAGAGATTATTGAGAATATGTAATTTGAATAAGGCCTCGCCTGATGCAGGCAGCTGAAAACAGATAACGGTGGTGCTTTTCGAAAGAAAGGTGCCGCCGTTTTTTATTGCCCGCTCAGACCGCCCCCGATGACTATCTGTGGTAAAACCGCAACCTAACGTATGTCTGTGTTTTTTCTCATGCTGAGCGAACATTCCTGATACGGAGGCTGGTGATGATTGCAGGGGTGTGACCTGACAGGCAGCCCCGGAGTATCGTCGTCTCAGGTTAGCCGAAACTAAAAAAGCGCTACCCCGGAGTTTCTCCGGAGCAGCGCTTTTTTTATTCCTGTCAGAATAATGCGCTTAGCGCACTACGTTGAACTTCATGGTCTTTGTACCCTGCTCTGTGCTCAGGCGTACCAGGTAAGTACCTGCCGCCAGTTTGCTGGTAGGGATTTGTACGGTTTCGTTAGTCAGGCCATCTTCGTACTCAAAGAGGTTGATAACGCGGCCATCGAGGTCAGCAACGACCAGCATAGCCGGTGAGTTGCCATCGAGGTCGAAGCGTACATTCAGCTGATCGTTTACAGCGACCGGGTTCGGGAAAATATTCATTGAAGCTTCTGGCAGTGCGATGTCATCACTAGTCGTAGCCAGGGCAATACGCATCCGTACTACAGAAGTTGTTTCGGGACCAAAGCCACCGAGGAACCACTCAGAAGTACGCACGACGGTTGCGATCTGGAAGTACATGAAGTCATCGTTGGTACCAGAGAATACATCCGTAGACTGATCTGCCCATTCAGACACCACGATGTAGCGTGCGCCTGGCTCAAGAGGAATGGGGTTGCCATCGAGGTCAGTGAGTGGAGCTGAGATGAGTTCACCTTCTTCGTCATCCGCAAAAGTGTGGAAGCCAAAGCCGATTTCCAGAAGGTCTTCAGTTTCGATACTTGAATCGAAGTTGTCGAAGTTAGCATCTACGTTATCCGCAACTTTGTAGAGGAAGATGGTTGTGTTTTCTCCGCCCATGGGCCCATCAGCAGCATTCTTTGTACCGCCGAAGAAAACCTCGCTGGTCACAAACTGCTCAGTAGCGATAGTGCTCATCTGGTAAAGGTTACCCATTTGGTAGTCGGCCTGATTACCAGGACGGGTGCCGCTTTCCAATGCAGGCTCTTTAGCGAAAAGGTTAGAAGAGACCCGGAAGTTGTCCTGCTTGCTGTTGTTCAGCGGGTTAAAGTCTTCTGTATCCTGGGCATATACATCGTACCGTACCACGTATTCACCAAGTGTTAGGTCTTCTGGTACGAAAGGGTTTGGCAGTTGAATAGTAGAATCCCGGTAAAAAGGAGGGAATTCTGCAATTACCAGGCTGTCTTCCC
Source organism: Phaeodactylibacter xiamenensis (assembly GCF_000759025.1). Lineage (GTDB taxonomy): Bacteria > Bacteroidota > Bacteroidia > Chitinophagales > Saprospiraceae > Phaeodactylibacter > Phaeodactylibacter xiamenensis. Next base: position 39,747 of record NZ_JPOS01000079.1, read on the forward strand.
ACACCAGTTCTGTTTGCGTATCTGTAACGCGTTCCAGGATACTGGCTTTCACAACCATATTGTTAACGATCTCTTTACCAAAGTTGGTAATGTCCACTTCGAAACCAAAGGTGTCTGTTGCGATTTGAGAAATTGGCGTGGAGAAGCTGGCAGGTGGGTAGAAAAAGTCGCCCATTTCCAGCTCCTGGTCCATTGGAGTGATCACCTGAATGTCATCAATCAGCCAGTAGTAATAACGGCCGTTCCAGGTGAAACGGATTTGCACATGAGGCTGCCCTCCCGCTACTTCGCTGATATTTACGAGTTCAAGGTCGGTTGCTCCACTGCTGCCATTGCCGGTTACTTCCGGATTAATAGGAAAGTCTACCCAAGTGTTGCCGGTATCCACAGATACCTCCAGGATGGTAGACACGGCATTAGCATTGGCTCGTGCAGACTGATTGAACGCCAGGTACAAGGTGTCAAAGCCCACACAGCTGAAAGGTGGAGAAGTAAGGCTGCCAGAGTGTGTACCAGGGAATGGCCCCTGACCTACGCCAACGCCACCTCCATCGTACACGTCAGAATTGTACATGGCTACACCATTGGATACGGTAGGGGACTGAATGGTGCCTCCTGCGCCCCAAAACAAGGCATCGAGTACTTCGCCATCCACAATTGCCGATTCAGCTGTGCCGTCAGCAGACCATTGCCAGATTGCACCTTCAGGGTTGCCCGGGCTGATGGTCCAGGTATCGGGAATGCCGCCATCAAAATCTTCCTGGAATAGGGTGTCAGTCTGTGCTGTGCCACTAATAGCTAGTAGGCATAGCGCCAGCAAAGGGAGTAGTGATTTTTTCATAAATAGTTGATCGATTAATATTGAATTGAAATGATTCGTTCTTGAATTTGTTGGTGGGGTCTTGGAGGATTTAGTCTCCTGACATCGCTGGTTTACGCTGCGATTATATAAGAAAGACGATACCAAAAGGCATAAAGTTGCTAAACTGCTCCGGAACATGAAGGATTGTCATCCGGAAGCACTTTTTTGTTTTTTTGGCTGTAAAATTAGGATAATTAGCCCCAGGGTCAGGTGCATCTGTCTTGTCCGGGGCAAAATAGCTATGCAGAAAAGGAAGTTCCGCAGCCGCAGGTATCCGTAGCATTAGGATTATTAAAGGAGAACCCTCTGTTGTTGAGCCCTTCTTCCCAGTCGATCTCCATCCCAAGCAGATAAATTCCGTGTGCTTTTTCCATAAGGATCTTAATACCGGCAACTTCGTACACCTGATCATTCTCTTTGGGGAGGTCAAAGCCAAGTTTATAGGAAAAGCCTGAGCAGCCTCCACCTTTAACGCCTACGCGCAGCCCATGGTCATCAGAAATGTTCTGATCTTTTTTGATTTGATTCAGCGCTTTGATAGCACCTTCAGTCAGTGCAATGGGAGCCTGTTCTACTTTAACATCGCTCATATCCGGATAAGCTGTTTTTAAGTTTATGGTTAATCTGCATAACAAATCTAAGTGCTATGCGATAATTTACCAAACGTAACAACCTGCTGCCGGGTTTGGTTTGAAAACAATTTTGCCTTAATTTTTCCAGGCATCACGGGAGAGTTTCCTGGCCACCAGGATAATTCTGTGCGTTTTTTCGATTAAGGTCCTTAGTTTTGCAGCCCAACCGCTCAGCCTGCGTAATCAAAATGGCAGTCAGGCGGTGACTATTCCGGACACTCAATACAAAACGAACCTATGGAAATCCTTCTGGAGATCATCAAACTTACCATACCCGGACTGCTGACGTTTCTGGCAGCCTATTTTGTGCTAAAGACCTACATGGAAAATCAGCAAAAGCTCCAGCACCTTAAAATGCAGCAGGAGCAGCAAAAGTCCTCCCTGCCACTGCGCTTGCAGGCCTATGAGCGTTTATCCCTGTTTTGTGAGCGGATTTCCCTGCCCAACTTGCTGCTGAGAGTCCGTAAACCGGGCATGTCCAATGGTGAGCTTCGGGTGTCATTGTTGCTGGCGGTCCAGCAGGAGTACGAGCACAATATTACCCAGCAGGTTTACGTCTCCTCCCAACTTTGGGAAATCATCAAGCTGGCCCGGGATGAATCGGTCAATGCCATCTCCATTATAGCGGAGAAAGCAAATGCCAAATCCGATGCAAAAGAACTGACAGGGATGCTGCTGAATTATGTCAATCAGCAGGAAGTTATGGCCGTTGAAAAAGCCCTGCTTGCCATTAAAAGAGAGGCGGCTACCCGATTATAATGCCGGTTTTGTTTAAGCTATAACCCTTTGGTATTCAACAAAACAGAAAAAACACCAAATCATCCGGCAGGAATTTTTATTTCTGAAGAATTGATCATATATTGATTGTAGTTTTAGAAAATAGATCATCCTTTAGCTTCCTTGCATTAGCTATAAACAAACAAAAACACCGGGAGCCTCATTGATGAATCCATTTTTCGTATTTCACAGATTTTTTTTACAAATGCCTCAGCTGCCATAATTTAATTCAGCAATTATGGATGCATCTAACCAAACTCAACTGTTGCTTTGTGCACTCAGGCACTTTGGAATTGCCGTGGAGCAGCGCAAAGAACAGGAATTCCTGTTGCCCGGGGAGGTTCAAATTACAATTGAACCTGATGGTGCCTTTTACCTTCACCGGAATGGTCAGGCTCTGGGCCGGTTCTCTGATGTGGTCCGCCTGTGCACTACTTTGCAGGAGAAAGCCATGCTTGAAAATCAATAAGTTCTCTCGCTTCTACAATGGATAAAGTGCTCTGCGCAACTGAGCAGGTATTCCTGCGTAGACGAGCAGCAGAAACTCTTCAGCCGTAATATCTGCCGCATTTGCAAAACCTGACCTCAGGTCGGTGATCGTATACGTGGCATCATACAACCGGATTACCCGATGTGCAGACTCTGGGTCCTGAAGCCCGTCTAAGGTTACCCGTATTGGGATCGGAGTACGGTTGGCGGTATAGAACAGGTGAATGCCTGACTCTCCTTCGAGTAAAGCCCGCAGCCCATAACCCTCAATTTCGATCTCATTGTCATCGTTGCGGGTGGGGGAGAGGTCCAGCAATTGCAGCAGCTTATCATAAAGGTTGATTAAGAAACCGACCTCAGTTTGGCCCATACCGATAATACAGGACTGTACATGCAGGCGGAGCTTGCCGGGAGGCTTGATGAGTACTGCCCGTTGTTGCAGTTGTAGTATGGCAACGGTCAGAAAGTGGTTGAGAAACTCAGTGCGCAGGCTGTCAAATTGCACATTGGCATACTGGTAAGCATCACTGATCTCGCGTATGCCTTCCTGCTGAAAGAGCTTATCCTTAAAGTTTTCCCGTATACCTTTGGTCGACCAGTCGCTCCGGGGTACCATATTCACAGCTTTCAGGCGTAGTGGGATTGCTGGCCCGATTTTGTAATAACGGTCCCGGAAGGCCAGGCTGATGTTGTTGATGGACTCCTTGGCTTCAACCACTTTCGATTTAAAGTGGTGGTATTCCCAGTCGAGCTGCCCGGCCGATTGCCCGTCGATATAAACAATCGGGCCATCTTCCTGATTGGCGGATTCGTAGGCTTCCAGTTCTTCCAGCATCAGGTCGAGGGTGCTAATAAGCCGGCGGTAGAAGCCTCTGCCTTTGGTTTCCTCAGGCAGTTCCGGCATCCATTCTTCCTCCAGCGGCTCAACAAATTCAAGTGGGGTAATCTTTGGGTGGAGCTGCCCGTCTTTCAGGATGATATCCATCAGGATGGGGTGGTCAGAATGGGTGTTGATCAGCTGTTCAGCGGAAAGTGCCGTGAGATCGCGTTCAATTTGCCGTTTTAGCGCCCGTCCGCCCATCCGAGGGTCGAAGCCCCGCCTGGACACCCATTCCAGAGCATTCTGACTGATATTTAGGATGGTGGCCCTACGGACAAAGCCATCGCGTTTGAGGAGTTCTTTGATCTGAATGCGGGCGATGCCCAGGATGTGTTCCGGCCTTAGCGGGTTAAAAACGATGGTATGGTCAATACGGTTGATGAACTCTGGCCGGAATTGTTGCTCCATGGCCCGGCGGTAAGTGTGTGCCTGAGACTGCTCTGAATAGGTGAAACCAAGTTGAGTGCCCGCTTCCCGCGCTCCGACGTTGGAGGTCATGATGATAATGGTATTCGTAAAATCAATGGTCCGTCCGAGGCTATCAGTCAGGCGCCCGTCATCGAGCAGCTGAAGCAACAAGTCAAGAACCAGAGGGTGGGCTTTTTCAATTTCGTCAAGCAGTACAATACTAAAAGGCCGGTATCGCACTGCACCGGTAAGCTGCCCCTCCGGATTGTAATAGTCCCCGATAAGCCTTTGCAGGCTGTTGCTGTCGATGTATTCATTCATATCGAAGCGCAGCAACTGCTTTTCATGCCCCATTAAATAGTGGCAAAGTACTTTGGCTGCCTGTGTTTTGCCCACGCCCGTCGGGCCAATAAAGAGAAAAGAGGACAAGGGGCGGCCCGGGTGGTTAAGTTTGGCTTTGACCAGGTGTACTACATCAGACAGTGCACGGACGGCCTCCGGCTGCCCCACCAGCTGCTGCCCCAGTACTTCCTGAATGGCTTCCGCTTCAAGAGGCTCGGCAGCATCAAAAATATGCTCCTGCAGGCCGCTGAAGTTGCGGAATTCCTCCCTTACCTCCGGCGCATCCACAATGCCGTACCGGTGCTTCACGGCCAGCTGTTCCAAGAGCCTGATGACACTCCCGGGCAGGGGCTTATTGCGCAGGTAATTGCGCTGAATGGTAAGCAACTGCTCAATGGCCTGAATCTTAATTTGGTTGTCATTATTACGCTCCAGTTGCCGCCGTTTTTCAATAATGATCTGAACAGCCTTTTCCAGGCCGGGCTCCTCTATGCGCACAACCCGGAACAGATTGCTGAAACGCCGCCCTTTTTCCTGTAGGGTTTTCCATTCTTCAGGCGTTGCGATGAGTATGAGGTGCAGCTGACGTTTTTCAAGGTAGGGGCGCAGTACGTCGCTCAGCGTCATATCGTTTTGTGCGGATTTGCCGATACGGAGCAGTGCAATAGGGTTGTCGACCAGCATTTTGTCACTATCGCCCTTCTTTTCGGAAGGGCGCATGATAAACTCAATGATGGCTTCAAGGCGCTTTTGCCACATGCCCACAATACTCATGCCCGCAATAAGCCGGGTGGGGTCGATATGCCAAAGGCGTTGGTGCCGGCTCTTTACCTTTTCATAGTAGCCCGATTCGTACCGCCAAACGGCTTCCTGTACGATAGTATGCTTGCCAACCCCATTGGGCCCTACAATTGCGATGGGCGTTTGTGCCGGCTGATACATAAGTTGGTACAGCTGTTGTACCCGCTCTTCCTGATGATAGGCCCGGTTGAGCTCAGCCGGATAAAGGGCGTTGATGTCCTGACCTGTTTTTTCGGCTTCCACAGCACCGTCGAAGGATGTGTCGTCCAGCAGACTGCTGAGGAACCAGTTGTTGGCTGGCGCATCAAAGGAAAAAGGCTTAGCAGCGATATTGACCGTTACATCGACCTCCGTCAGGAAATCTTTATCTCCGCAAAAGTAGTCCTGAGGAGAAAAACTTTCCTGCTCCTCCTTTTTTATCTGTTTCAAAAGCTTCCGGATCACCCTGCGGCAGGCTTGTTCAAAATCGGTATGGGATTTGGCATCAGAGATGTACATGTAGTTATTCAGAGTAGGCAGGACGACAAAGTTCATCTTCTGTAAGGTGAAAACAGCCACCGGGTACCGCCCGGCAATAAACTGCCGGTCAATCGTGAGTTCATACCGGAACTGAAAATAACGAACCTCAGGGCGGAACATCATCCACAGCAATTGAAGCGCATTCTCCCGGTCGAGGCTGAATCCTTTGAACAGATTCTTGATTTCCTTCTGATATTGCACAACGGCGTGCTCATACCTGCGGTGCGCAGTCAGGGGGTAATCCAGGAATAAAGGGCGCAGGCTGTAGTGGCGCTTCCCGTTTAGTTCGAGATCGCTGACCAGAGTAGGGACTTGCAGCTTGACGTGGGCCATGTAGGATTGGTGTGGTGTTGCCGGGCAAGATAAGTTTTTTGTGGAAATGACAAGCACTTGGCAAAAGGGCAACTTGGTTGACGAACTTTATTTTTATCCACAAACATAAAAACAGGTGCTCTGTTAGTGTGTGTGAATGATGATAAATCTCCAACCTTTAAAAAGCAATCCATGAAGAAGTTGTACATGGTAAGCCTTGCAATGCTATTGGCATGCCTGAGCTTTGCCCAAACTGCTAACGTTCAGATTATCCACAACTCGCCTACGCCGGGGACCAACTCCGGCCCTACTGTCGACATTTATGTCAATGATGCGCTATTACCGGAACTGACAGGTGTGCCTTACCGGGCTGCAACCGCGTTCCTCCAAGTACCGGCTGGTGCAGATATCGAGGTAGATATCGCGGTCTCGCCCAGTAATTCCGCTGATGATGCCATTGCTACGTTCCCGCTGGGAGCGCTGGAAGACGGGGTCAACTACACGGTTATTGCCACCGGCGTGGTCGGCGATATGGATACGCCCTTCGACCTGGCCGTCAATGCCAATGCCAGAACAGAAGCCGAAATGATGGGCATGGTAGACCTTAATGTTTATCATGGTTCCACCAATGCACCTGCTGTAGACGTGGATGCCCGGACTGTCGGCACACTTATCCCCGGTCTGGAGTATGGTAATTTTACGGACTACTTGTCTGTGGAACCGCAGACTTACTACCTGGATGTCCGTGCTGCCGGCAATCCGGATATCGTGGCAACCTTTGAAGCGGATCTGAGCACCCTCGGCGGAGGCGCTGCCACTGTTTTTGCTTCCGGTTTACTGGGGGCCACGCCTGAATTTGGCCTGTTCGCTGCCCTGCCTGATGGTACGGTGATTGAATTGCCATCAACAGAGGTTGCCCGCGTACAGTTCATCCATAACGCAGACAATCCAACAGTAGACATTTATGTAAACGGAGGTCTTTTCCTCCCCGGTTTTGAGTATCGTACTGCTACAGCATTCGACTTCGTTCCGGCTGGTGTTGCTCTGGATATTGCAGTAGTACCGGCTGGCGGTGATCCAACTACCGATAATGTTTACACAGGTGGTCCTGTAACGCTGGTTAACGGGGACACTTATGTGATTTCTGCTTTAGGGGACGTAACTGGTGGAACAGTTCCCTTCTCCTTGGCTGTGAATGCCACTGCCCGCGAAGCTGCAATGGATGAAGATAATATTGATATCTCAGTGTTGCATGGTTCCTATGATGCGCCAGGCGTAGATGTTGACGCACGTTTGATCGGTAACCTCATCGAAAACCTGTCATACGGAAACTATTCTGCTGATTATATTTCAGTGGGAGAAGACGTATACTACCTGGATATCCGAGCAACAGGCGATCCCAATATCGTTGGTACTTTCCAGGCTGATCTGAACGGATTGGGTGGAAATGCCATTACTGTATTTGCTTCTGGCTCACTCTTCGCAGGTACATTCGGATTGTTTGCAGCATTAGCTGACGGTAATGTGGTTGAATTGCCGCTCACACCTGTTGCCCGCCTGCAGGTGATCCACAACTCCCCAAGCCCTACTGTCGATGTTTATGCGAATGGTGGGCTGCTGCTGGATGACTTTGCGTTCCGGACAGCGTCTGAATTCATCTTTGTAGATGCCGGTGTGGAAATCAATATTGGTGTAGCGCTGGACAACAGCACCTCAGTAGCCGATACCCTGGTGAACTTCCCTGTGACTTTTGAGAATGGTAAGACCTACGTCGTTGCTGCCGATGGTATTGTCGGGGATACCGATTTCCCTTTCACTCTGCATGTGAATGATATGGGGCAGGAAGCCGCCAGTGATGCGGAGTCTGTAGCCTTTGCTGCCCTGCACGGCTCGCCGGGTGCACCGAATGTGGATGTGGATATCCGCACGGTAGGTACGATTATTGAAGATTTACCCTATGGTTCCTACACCGATTACCTGGAAGCTGAGCCCGGTTTGTACTACCTGGATGTGCGCGCCGCCGGCAGTCCGGATATTGTAGCGACTTTCGAAGCCGACCTGAGTGGGTTGGGCGGAGGTGCTGCAACGGTTTTTGCTTCTGGTATTCTGGGTGGTGATCCTGCCTTTGGTTTGTTTGCTGCCCTGCCGGATGGTACGGTTGTGGAATTCCCGGCAACAGCCGTGGCACGTGTACAGATTATCCACAACTCACCGAGCCCAACAGTAGACATCTATGCGAATGGCGGCCTGCTGCTGGATGACTTTGGATTCCAAACGGCGACCCCATTTGAAACCCTGCCAGCCGAGACGATGATCAATATTGGTGTGGCGCTCAGCGACAGCGAGTCTGTGGAAGACACGTTGGTCAACTTCCCGGTCATGTTTGAGAACGGAGAAACCTATGTTGTCTTTGCCAATGGTATCGTTGGAGATGCAGACAATCCTTTCGGTCTTGCAGTCAGCGCCATGGGCCAGGAAGCAAGCACAGACCCTGAAAGCCTTCAGGTGATGGCCTTCCATGGTTCCCCCGGTGCACCAGCTGTGGATATTAATGATTCCGGTGATGCTCCTTTCATCACGGGACTGGCTTACGGAGAATTTACCGAAGGCTATCTTGATTTGCCCGGTATTCAGTACTTCCTCGAAGTACGCCCGGCAGGTGCGGATGACCTGGTCGGTACTTTCATTCAGAACCTGACTGGTACAGAAGGGCTCGCTGCCGTGGTTTTTGCCTCAGGTATTGTTGGTGGCGATCCAGGTTTCAATCTCCTGACGGTCCTGCCCGATGGAAGTGTCATTCCATTCACGCCAGCGGCTCGTGTGCAAATCATCCATAATTCACCGGCAGCAGCAGCTGCAAGTGTAGACCTCTGGGTGAACAACGCAGTGAAAATCGAGGAAGACCTGGACTTCCAAACAGCCACAAGCGCAACGACTTACTATCCGACCCGTACACCGCTTACGATTGGCGTGGCACCTGCAGACAGTGAAGAGCCTGGTGATATCTTGTTCAATGTAACGGAGCCTGTTGTGTTTGAAGACGGAAAGTTCAACATCATCATTGCCAACGGTATCCCCGGTGATGCAGACAATCCTTTTGAACTGGTACAAAACACAGAAGGGGTACTGTTTTCAGAAGACCCAGCTCAGGTGGATGTAACCGTATTCCATGGTTCACCTGGTGCACCGGCAGTAGATGTGACGGCACGTGACCTGGGGGCTGAGCTGGTTAGCGATTTGGCTTATGGAAATTTCTCCGGCGTACTGCCAATTGATCCGGAAACTTACTACCTGGAGATCACACCCGGAGACAGCGACGCTCTCGTTGCGACTTTCGAATCAGAAATTCCGGAAGGTCTTGCTGGCTTCGGCGTAACAGTAGTCGCTTCCGGCCTGCTGGGCGATGAGCCACCCTTCGATCTGATTGCTTTCTCCCCACTGGGAGACGCTGTGCGCTTTACGCCGGTAGCCCAGGTGCAGGTGATTCACAACTCAGCGGACCCCACCGTGGATGTTTATGCCAATGGCGATCTGCTACTTAATGATTTTGCGTACCGTACCGCAACGCCATTCGTGGACCTGCCAACCCGCACGGATATTGACCTGGCAGTAGCTGGTGAGAACAGCAATTCTGCGGATGATGCGATTGCAACATTTGAGGATATCCGCTTTAATGATGGTCAAAAGTATGTAGTCATGGCAACCGGCCTGGTTGGCAATGCTGATACCCCGTTTGATCTGGCGGTATTCGATATGGCACAGACTGCGGCGGCTGATGAAGGCGTGGACCTGCTGCTATACCACGGTGCTACCGATGCGCCGGATGTTGATGTTACCGTTCAAAGCACTGGTGGCGTACTGTTTGACGATGTGGCCTACGGAGATTATCAAGGGTATGTGAACGTACCAGCTGCTTCTTACCAGCTGAATGTTACGCCTGCTGACGACAACAGTACCGCAGTGAAAGCCTATGAGGCAGACCTCACCGGGCTGGAAGGCGGCGCAGCAACAGTATTTGCGACTGGCTTCCTGGGTGAAGCCGATGGCCCAACAGCGTTTGGGGTATGGGTAGCCCTTCCGGACGGTACTACTTTCCCACTCGGCGAGCTGACAAGCACCCGGGAAGTAGATGCCGCCTTTGATGAGTTCCTGATTGCACCGAATCCTGTACGCACTCAGGCGACGGTTCAATTCAGCATCAATGAGCCACTACAGGTGACTGAAGAAATTCGCAGCCTTACCGGACAAGTGGTATATGCCAGCGATTTGGGCACACAGGTAGCGGGCCAGCACAACCGCACTGTAGAGGTGAGTGCACTGCCTGCTGGTATGTACACCTACAATCTGGTCACTCCACTGGGTACAATTACCCGCCGCCTGGTTGTGGTAAAATAGAAGGACAAGAGAATCTGAAGACTATTTTTTATAGTTGATTGGATTGCGCCCTGTCGGGAATAACGGCAGGGCGCATTTTTGTATACAAAACCGGGTTTTCTAGAAAAAATGTACCTTAAGGGGCATTTCAACGTATAGAATTAAATTGAAAATGCGCTATTTGTTTATCTTTAATGACTTTAACCAGTTAATTGCCGAATGGCGGAGGAAATAACGAATCCCACAACGCGAAATTATAAATTCCGGGAACTGAAGGTTTATGCTTCCACGGAGTGGCTGGCCGATAACAAAAAGAAGTATCGGCAGGTGTTCGACCGGTATGAGACCACCTACATTTACGCAGAGCTCTCCTTTCATAACAAGCTTTTTGATGTCAAAGACTGGGAAGTGGATGTAGAGCTTCGTTGCTACGCCATGAAGAAGAATTCCAAGCTGCTCTGTTCTCTGCCGTTCCGCCGTAAAGTGAGTAAGTACGACCACTTTATGTTTATACGCGAAGGGTGGGGGAATAAAACAGAAGGCGCGTTTTGGAAGAAAGGTACTTACTTTTGGGAAGCCTGGATTGAGGGAGAAAAAGTAGCCACCAAGTATTTTTATGTGGAAGAAGCCGGCCGGGAGGCTCTGCCCGGAGAAAATCCTTACCTGGAAGTACAGTCCCTGAAGTTGTACGAAGGGCCTTACGATGACGTCATTGAGGACGAGCGCCTTTACTACGAGACGTTCAGCAGTGAAGAGACCCGGTATATTTATGTAGAAATTGTGTTGCAGAACCTGTTCCGGGAAAAGTCCTGGCACTGTGAGTTATTCACGAAGTTTTATAACGACGCCCGTGAATTGAAAGGTCAGGTGGTCCGCCTTCAACGTATCGATAAGCGGGATGACCTGATACGGATTACCGCTGGCTGGGGCTCTAATGTCAAAGGTTCCTGGCGCCGCGACCGCTATACTGCCGAGCTGGTCTTCATGGATAAGCTCCTGGCTGTTATTCCGTTTGAAGTGGCAGAGGATTTCGAGGAGGGTACTTCCGGGGTACTCCTGCCCAACCGGCAGTCTTCCATACTCTTTGCGCCTGATGAGTCTCTGAATAAGACCTTCGAAGAGGTAATGAGCAACCTGACCAATCTGATCGGGTTAGAGGCTATTAAAAAACAGGTGAAAGACCATGCCCGGTATATTCAGTTTCTGCAACTGCGCAAGGAGCGTGGCTTTGAGGAAAAGGAACGGATTAATGTGCACTCCGTATTCATTGGCAACCCCGGTACCGGCAAGACAACCGTCGCTCAGATGATGGGGCTGCTCTACAAGAAAATGGGACTGTTGTCCAAGGGCCATGTACACGAAGTAGACCGGGTGGACCTGGTGGGAGAGTACATCGGGCAGACCGCTCCGAAAGTCAAGGAAGCAATTGAGAAGGCGCGCGGCGGGGTCCTTTTTATTGACGAGGCCTATGCACTTGCCCGTTCAAATGACGACAGCAAGGACTTCGGCCGGGAAGTGATTGAGATACTGGTGAAGGAAATGTCGGGCGAAGGCGGAAAGGACTTTGCTGTTATCGTGGCAGGCTATCCAAAGGAGATGAAGCACTTCCTGGATTCCAATCCGGGGTTGAAAAGCCGCTTTAAGCTTTATTTTGAATTCCCGGATTACCTGCCGCAGGAGCTGTCGCAGATTGCAAAAGTTGCGGCGGATAACAAAGGGGTTAAACTGCATCCTGCGGCCAAAGAGAAAATTGATGAGCTGATCATCAGTGCATTCCGGACACGCGACCGGTCCTTTGGTAATGCCCGCTTTGTCTATGACCTCATTGAGAAGTCCAAGATTAACCTGGGGCTGCGGGTCATGTCTAAAGAAGACCCCAAGACGTTGCCTGCGGAGGAACTGGCGTTGGTCGAATACGACGATGTCGCCAAAATAGAAGTCAAGCCCCGGATTCAGCTCCCCAATATCCCGGTGGACGAGCCTCTGCTCCGTGAATCGCTGGATGAGCTGCAGCGCCTGGTGGGCATGGACAACATTAAAGAACAGATCAATGAACTGGTCCGCCTCGTCCGTTTTTACCGGGAGACTAACCGCGATGTGCTGAACAGCTTCTTCCTGCATACCGTATTCATTGGTAATCCGGGAACGGGTAAGACGACGGTAGCCCGCATTCTGACTAAGATTTACAAAGCCCTCGGCGTACTGGAACGGGGTCACATGATTGAGACAGACCGGCAGGGGCTGGTGGCCGGGCACGTTGGGCAAACTGCTATCAAAACTGCTGAGCGTATTGATGAAGCCATGGGGGGCGTCTTGTTCATTGACGAAGCCTACGCCTTATCCATCAGCCGGGGCGGCAGCGATTTTGGGGATGAAGCCATTCAGACCTTGCTTAAGCGTATGGAGGACCACCGGGGGCGGTTCTTCGTATTTGTGGCCGGTTATCCGGACAATATGGAAGCCTTCCTGAAGGCCAATCCCGGGCTGAACTCCCGCTTCGATAAGATTCTCAAATTTGAAGACTACAATCCAAAAGAGTTGCACCGCATTGCACTGCAAATGCTGAGCGAAGAAAGTGTGGTGCCTTCACCGGAAGCCGAGGAGCACCTGAGGAGTTACCTGACCTTTCTCTACGACTACCGGGACAAATACTTTGGCAATGCCCGCACCGTGCGCAATGTAGTCAATGAGGCCATTAAGAACCACAATTTGCGTTTAGCTGCCCTTTCACCCGAAGTGCGGGCCAATACTCCGCCTAATCTCCTGACTTTCGAAGATGTGGAGCCTTTCAAACTTGATAAGAGCAGCTTTGTTTTCAATAAGAAGTCTATTGGTTTTAAGCGCGGGGAAGGATAGTCGCAATTTCAAAGCCATACTCATTTCTCCGGCGTTAGTATGCCATAAATAAGTTGCACTTTTATCGTGTACGTAATAATGATGGTGGTGGCCGGGGCCAGGGCTTCACTTTGAATTAACAATTATCTCCGATATTGCGACCATCCAAAAACGAAAAAACAAGTGATACATTCATGCTAAACCAACAAAATCCTACCCAAACCCAAGCCTGGAAAAAACTGGAAGCCCACTTTGAACAGGCCCGTGACATACAAATGAAGCAACTCTTCGCTGATGATCCGGACCGTTTCAACCGGTTTTCGATTCAGTTTGAAGATATTCTTGTGGACTTTTCTAAAAACCGGATCACGGACGAGACGCTGCAGTTGCTGCTGCAGTTAGCTGAAGAGTGCAAGCTGCATGATGCCATTGAGCAGATGTTTACCGGCGCACCGATCAATGAAACGGAGGACCGGTCCGTACTGCACATTGCCCTGCGCAACCGTACCAACCTGCCCATTATGGTAGACGGGAAGGACGTCATGCCTGAGGTCAATAAGGTACTGGGCCGTATGGAAACCTTCGCCAATCAGATGGTGAATGGAGAACGGCGGGGATTTACCGGCAAGCCGCTGCGCACGATTGTCAATATCGGCATCGGAGGATCCGACCTTGGTGCGGTGATGGTCACTGAAGCGCTGAAGCCCTACTGGAAGCCGGGTATGCAGGTACACTTTGTGTCCAACGTGGATGGCACCCACATGGCAGAGACCCTGAAGCAGTGCGATCCGGAGACGACACTCTTTATGATTGCCTCCAAGACTTTTACCACTCAGGAAACGATGACGAATGCCCGCACGGCGCGCTCGTGGTTCCTGGAAGCCGCAGGCAATGAAGAAGAAGTGGCAAAACACTTCGTAGCCATTTCCACGAATGCGGATGGCGTGACGGATTTTGGGATTGCGCCAGAGAACATGTTTGGTTTCTGGGACTGGGTAGGGGGCCGCTACAGCCTGACTTCTGCAATTGGGCTGCCCATAGCCTGTACTATTGGTTTTGATCATTTCCGGCAACTGCTGGAGGGGTTTCATGCTATGGACCTCCACTTTCGTGAAGCCGAGCTGGACAAAAATCTGCCAGTGCTGTTGGCGTTGATTGGGATTTGGTACAACAATTTTTTTGGAGCAGAGTCGGAAGCGATTTTACCATATGACCAGTACCTGCACCGCTTCCCGGCCTATTTCCAGCAAGGCAATATGGAAAGCAACGGTAAATACGTAGACCGGAGTGGTCAGCCGGTGAATTATCAAACCGGACCAATCATCTGGGGCGAGCCGGGCACCAATGGTCAACATGCGTTCTACCAGCTCATCCATCAGGGGACGAAGCTGATCCCCTGTGATTTTATTGCACCGGCTATTTCCCACAATCCTATCGGAGACCATCATGCCAAGCTCTTGTCTAACTTCTTTGCCCAAACGGAAGCGCTGATGATGGGCAAATCCGAAAGGGAGGTCAGGGCAGAGTTGGAAGCAGAGGGTAAGACCGCCTCAGAAATTGGGCAGCTGTTGCCATTCAAGGTTTTTGAAGGCAACCGCCCGACTAATTCTATCCTGCTCAAAAAATTGACGCCGCGTAGTTTGGGAAGTCTTATCGCGCTGTACGAGCATAAGATTTTCGCGCAAGGCATCATCTGGAATATTTTCAGCTTTGATCAGTGGGGCGTGGAGCTCGGCAAGCAGCTGGCCAAGAAAATCCTTCCTGAACTGGATGGGGCAGAGGATGTCAGCAGTCATGATGCCTCCACCAACGGGCTGATCAATGCCTGGAAAGAAATGCGCGAATAATCTGGAGTCGATTTATCCTTTTACGGTGCAGCATATGCTGGCGTGCTGAAACGGAATGACCTGTTGGTTTTTCAGCGCTAAGACGCCTGCCGGTGCTGCACCGATAGAAATCGGGTCAAACTGTTTGGCAATTCTAGCCCAATCCAATAGTCAATTTGGCAAGAAATGCTATATTCGTTTCGAACCAGGACGTAAGCATTTCTATGGATAAGCATTACAAGGTGGCTGTATTAGGCCCTATTCCCTTTGACCACATTACGACTAGTAAAAACCGGGTTATTGAAAAGTACGGCTGCGCAACGCATACCGCAATCGGTGCTGCAGCCCTGCTTGCTCAGGATGGTACGGTCATTCCCATCACACATGTCCGCAAGAAGGACGAGCCTAAGGTGAAAGCGCTACTCGGGCAATATTCCAATATCAGCACGGAGGGCGTCTACGCACATTTAGATCAGGGGGATGTCATCCAGCTCCGCTTTGTAGATCAGAATAACCGTTTGGAAAAACAAACGGCGTTTATGCCGCCCATACGGCCGGAAGATGTGGAGCCCTTTCTGGACAGTGATGTATTTGTTGGTGTCCCGATTTCTGATTATGAAGTACCATTGGAAACCCTGCGGTTTATCAGGGAAAACCGGAAGCCGGGTGCGCTGACCATCTTTGATGCGCATGGGCCAACCACAGCGGTGACCACTCAGGGGGACCGGGTGCGCCGCTTTTGGATAGAACGCGACCTATGGCTGCCCTACATCGATATTCTGAAAATGAATATTGAAGAAGCAGGGTGCAGCTGGTTCAGCAAGGAGTATAAATCTGAAGACCTGCAAAAGCCCTATCAGGACCTTTCCGAAAAAGATATGGCAGACTTCGCCCAGCACAGTCTTGAACGAGGTGTGAAGGCAGTGATCATCACCCTGGACTCCAGAGGTTGTATGGTGTACTCTATGCCCGGCGGACAGTTCAAAGCAGAGTTTGTCCCCTCCATCCCGGTAGCTGAAGTCATTGACACCACCGGCTGTGGCGACTCCTTCGCGGGAGGGCTGGCTTACGGTCTGCTTCGCGACCGGATGGATTACGTTAGGGCTGCACAGTTTGCCAATGCGCTGGGCGCAATGCGGACGCAGGGCACCACTTTTGAGGTGTTCAAGTCGCTGCCTGATACGGAAGCTATACTCCGGCAGCACTACGAAGCCAATGCCCGCTTATGAGCCTGGCACAACGGATGCTGCACTACCTGGCTGATGCCTGTGGGGTAGATCACCCGAAGCAGCAGCACTTTTTACTGGCCGTTAGTGGTGGGAAAGACTCAGTGGTCATGGCGCACTTGTTTGCGCAAACCGGCTTGTCCTTCGGTATTGGGCATTGCAATTTCCAACTGCGTGGCAAGGCTGCTGATGAGGATGCCGCATTTGTGGAGGACCTTGCCCGGCAGCTCAATTGCCCGTTTCATCAAACTGCTTTCGATACGCTCGCTGTTGCAGAACAATTATCTGTTTCCGTACAAATGGCAGCCCGCGAGCTGAGGTACGAATGGCTGGAGAATATTCGGGAAGCTTCAGGATATGACTACGTAGCCACGGCTCATCATCTCACGGACGCTGCAGAGACACAGATCTTTCATCTGGTTCGGGGCACAGGCCTGAGGGGGCTGTTGGGTATCCCTCCGCGCAATGGGTGGGTGGTCCGGCCATTATTATTTGCAAGTCAGCAGGAATTATCCGATTATCAGGAAGCCAACGATTTGCCCTACCGGGAAGACAGCAGTAATACGGAGACTAAATATACCCGTAATTTCATTCGCCACCGTGTCCTGCCCGCCTTCCGGGAGCTTAACCCAAGATTGGAGCAATCGCTGGGGGAGAACATGCAGCGGTTTCGGGAGTCACTTTTCCTGATGGAACAAATGCTGAACCGTATTGAAGAAGCTGCCAAAACTCAGGATGGCGACCGGATTTTATATCAGTTGGATACGCTTAAAGCTTTTGCTCCGGCTTTGCCAACTGTGCTTTTTGAGTTGTTATCGCCCTTTGGGCTGAATACCACACAAGCCAATGATCTGGCGTCGGGCATTCACGAAGGGCAACCGGGCAAGGTCTTTTTGACCCCAACTCACGAAATTGCCCTGGCAGCGGAGGTGTTGGAAGTCGTAGCTAAAGGAGAAACCGTTCAGCAGTCATTGGTTATTGAGAGAGAAGCGGAGCAGCTACGGTTTCCCGGGGGATACCTGTATTTCCAGTTGCTGGAAAAGGTGCCGGAGCATTTCTCCGAAGACCCTAAAGTAGCCTACTTTGACTTCGAAACACTGGCATTTCCGCTGATGCTGCGCAAATGGCGGGCAGGCGATCAGTTCCAGCCCTTCGGAATGGGCGGGAAGCATCAGAAAGTTCAGGATTACTTTAGCAACCATAAATTTACACGGGCAGAGAAAGCCGCTGCGTGGATGTTGGCGGATGATAGTGGCACCCTGCTTTGGGTCGTGGGGCACCGCAGCAATCATGCCAACCGGGTACGCCCTTCGACAAAGCAGTGCTTAAAGGTGAGCGTTTTACCGGATTAAAGTTTGTCTTTATAGCGTTCAATTTTCCGGCGGTCCCGCTTGGTCGGCCGGCCGGCACCTTTTTCCCTGAACTCCGTTTTTCCCTTGCCCACAAACCACTCGTTGTACTTGTTGAGTTCTTCCTCAGGCGTCAGGTCTTCGTAGCAGGTTTGGGCGATTGGTGCCCCTACGCGTTTGCGGATCAGGTCTACCGCCTTATATTGTAAATTGAAACCATTTTTCTTAACAGTAAGTTGGTCGCCCCGCTGAATCAGCTGAGAGGGCTTAGCCACTGAATTATTCACCTGAACCTTACCAGATTTGCAGGCTTCTGTGGCCTGCGTGCGCGACTTGAAAATCCGGACGCTCCACAGCCACTTGTCTACACGTACTTTCTCAATATTCGACATAAAATCCTTGTCAGTTATATCGGCAGAGGCGGGTATTGCATGTTTAGTGCCTCCAGTCGTTCAACTAACGTTTTGACCACGATATAGTTCCGGTACCAGCGCTTGTCTACCGGCACAATCGTCCAGGGAATGCGGCTCTCGTTGATGGCGTACTCGTAGTATTTCCGGTAAGTATCCCAGTGCTCGCGCTCTTTCCAGTCGTTGGGGTTATGTTTCCAGTGCTTATCGGGCTCATCAATGCGCTCCTGCAACTCTTCCCTTTGCTGCTCGTAGGACAAGTGGAGGTAGAATTTGAAGATGTGGGTATTATTATCGAAGGCGAGGAGCTCCTCGAAGGCATTGATTGCCGCCATACGCCGGTGGGCGTGCTCATCGTCAATCCAGCCGTGTACTCTTTGTATGAGAATGTCCTCGTAGTGCGACCGGTTGAAGACCTGAATCATGCCTTTCGGCGGTACCTGCTTGTGGACCCGCCAGAGGAAATCGTGGGCAAGCTCTTCATCGGTAGGCTTTTTGAAGCTGTGGACCCTTACGCCGTGCGGGTGGCAATCTTTAAAGGTATGCTTCACGGCCCCATCCTTTCCACTCGCGTCCATGCCTTGAAAAATCACCAGTACGCTGTGTTTTTGCTCGGCGTACAGGACTTTTTGCAGGTCGCCCAGGCGTTCCTGTAGTTCTTTCGTCTTATCTTCGATGTCGTCCCGGTCCAGGTCGTCGGGCGGTGTTGTAGGGATTTCGCTTAGTCTGATCATCAACCATTAGTGTTTATCGTTCTGGCATGAAAAGCCAGAGCAGCACATATACCAATAAGCCAGGAAAAGCTGCGCTAAGCACAGAAAGCAGCACATAAAAAAGGCGCACATGTGTAGGGTCCCAGCCGTAGTAGTCGGCAATGCCTGCACAAACGCCTCCTATGACGGCCTGGTCTTTCCGTTTCATTAATTTTCGGTTGGGCATATGGCTTGTTAGATTTTAAGAATGGGTAAGATAGGCAGTTCCTGCAAAAAAGAAAAGCCCTGCGGTACAAGGCTTTTGGCGTTTAATTTTCCTGAGCTTCTTTGAGCTGAGCTTTAGCGTCGCGGCGAAGGACGCGCTGTACGGCATAAAACTCCCGGTGCGAAGGAATATAACCTCCACGTTTCCAGTGCTCGATCATACGTTGAGCGTCTTCCGGAGTGAGCTTTTTCAGAGGCGCTTCCTCCAAGATTTCCATATTGTAGTTGGTGGTGTTTTTGGTGTCGAGCGAAGGGTGGGGCGCTCTTCTTTTTTCTTGCTTTTTTTGTTGTTGATGCGTTAATCCGTATACGATAGCGACCATCAAACCCGCTATTCCTGCTACGAGGTATTCCATTAAAAAGTTAATTTATGTCATCGATAATCAACAGTAAAACGTAATATGGCGGTGATATGTTTTGTCTACTGTTTTGATTATGAATGGATTGCGATTTAAAGTTGGCGGCGGAACCACTTAAAGGTATAGGGGAAAGGGTTATTGGCATCGGCTTCGTGCGGTTCTTGTTGGGTCAACTTCCAGTCTTCAGCACTGAACGCTGGAAAGAAGGCATCTCCGTTTTCGACCTGTGTGTGAATGTCCGTAAGGATCAGCTCGTCGGCATAGGGCAGAGCCTGCCGGTAGATTTCTCCACCCCCAAGCACACAGCGCCGGGGCACTTGCTTGTGCCTGGCCAGGGCGATCCCTTCTTCCACACTATGGGCAATCTCTCCGCCGGGGCCCACTTTGTAATTTTTCCGCCGGGTGATGATCACAAACTGCTTATCTTTAAAAATGGTGTTGCCCTGATTGGACTCGTAGGATTTCCGGCCCGACAGGAGGAAACAGCCTTCGATTTCGTTGAGAAAAAAGGCTTCATCTGCGGGCATAGACCAGGGCAGTCCTCCATCTTTGCCAATCACCCCGTTGTCGGAACGGGCTGCGATCATTACAATTTTCATGATTTTTTTCGTTTTCGGTCCAGCCAAATGTACAAGCCGTAGAGGAGTATTCCAATACCGCCCAGCCAGTACAGCCCGGTTTTGAGTTGGTCGAGGTCCCGGGTGAAGTAGGCGATCCCCAATGCCAGTGGTGTGATGCCGGCAAGGGTAGCCAGCAAATAGGGCACAAAGCGCATCCCCAGTAAACCGGCAATAATACTAATGGCGTCCGTAGACAGGAATGGGGAGAGACGAAACAATACTATAGTGCCAAATCCATATTCTTCCATGGCTTCAGAAATTTCCTCCTCTTTTTCCTTCCCTATAAAACGCTCCCGGGCCTGCGCTCCAAATACCCGGCCAATCCAATACCCAATGCCCGAAGCCACAGTGACGGCGACTATAGAAATAACCACGCCCCAAACCGGTCCGTACCCAATGGTAGCCACCACCATGGGCAGCCAGCTGGGAAAGATGATCAGGAACATTTGCAGGACCATGAACAGTATGATGGCGATAGGGCCCCATATCCCGAACTGTTCAAACCATTTAGCCAGTGCGGCTTCATCACCAGCTTTTGCCAGCCGGAATCCCTCGTTGACGGTTTCCTGTACTGAAGGCGAGGCAAAGTAAAGCACGACCAGGCTGCCTAGTAGCAACAGGGTGAGAAAGGAGGCGGTAACTTGTGTTCTTTTCAAAGGCTTTTATGTAAAAAAAGCGCTCGTCGTTGTTGATGTTCGAAGGCAGGCAAAATGAAAACGGGCAGATGCTCCGGAGAACACCTGCCCGTATTTATCAGGCGATAAAGAATCGCCAGATCAAAATGACTTACTCAAAGGAGTATTCGCCAGTCAGCACGTTGAAACGTACCGTGTAGTTACCCGCAGTAACGGGGATATTCGGTCCATCCTGTGTGCCGATGCCACTTGGGAAATCACCAGCGCCCCAGTTCACGCCCCAGTCATTATTCAGGCGGAATTTGGCCTCTCCATCCGTCAGTTCGATATTCACGGTTTGAACAGATGGCTCGGCAGGGTCGGGCATCATATCTGTATCTGCGTCCCAGCCATCAGGCGTGGAGTCACCAATGATGCCAACTGAAGCTGCCTCAAAGCTGTATTCACCTGTTTCAGGGTTGAAAGTCACCTCGTAAAGGCCAAAGGTAACCGGAATGTTAGGCCCGTCCTGTGTACCGGTGCCACTTGGGAAGTCAGTAGCGCCCCAGTTGACAGCCCAGTCGTTATCGGCGCGGAACTTCGCTTCACCGTCCAGCAGGCCGATCAGGATAGAGTAGGTGCCATCGCCGTTATCCGTCATAGGCGTTTCTGCATCCCATCCGCCCGGCGTAGCACTACCAATGATACCAATGGACTCAAATCCGCCACCGCCACCAGTGCCCAGGAATTCCATGGTATACTCGAGGGTGGCGTCGTTGAAGGTGATCTTGTAAATGCCAGGGTCGCCCATGAACATAGTGTTGCTGCCAAACTCTTCGGCTACACCATCACCGTCTGCATCACCGAAGTTTTTGCCCATGAAGTTGGGCATTTCAGCAAATTTGAACTCATCGCCTTCTGCCAGTTCCACTTCAGCCAGTTCCCAGGTGTTGTCGCCCGTGAGCTGGAAGCGGAATTCGTCCCCGTCAAAGTTGTTGAAAGTACCAAGCAGGTAAAGGCCGGATAGGTTGGTGGCGAACTCAACAGCCGGGCGTACCGTGTACTCCAGCGTTTCGTCGTTGAAGGTTACGGTCACTTCGCCGGAATAACCACAAGCGGTATTGCCGTTGCCGCCACTCAGGTTGCTTTCCATGAAGCCGTTGCAATCGGTGTCGCCCCAGTCCTCATCACACCAGTCCAGGCAGTTTTTGATCTTCCACTCGTCTCCGAGGAGGTCAATGCCTGAAACTTCCCAGGTGTGGTCAGCGACGAGGGTCATCGCATCACCGCCCCAGCCGTTGAAGCCACCGGCAATCCACATTTCATCGTGGTTGGCCGCGAAAGGCAGCAGCGAAATTTCAAAGGATGTGCTTCGGTTGGTGGTCTGCCCTTTAGCATCCGATACCGTGATGTTCATGCTGTAAATGCCAGCGCCAAGCTGTTCGGCAGGCACTGCAAAATCGGCACCCGGCACCACGATACTGTCGCGGGTACCTGTCACTGCCTGAGTCGCATCGGCAAGGGTATTACCAAATTCATCCAGCAGTTGCACAGAGATTTCGGAAAGAGGCGAAGACTCACCATCTGCCACGATGACTTTCAGGTCGAAGTTGCCAACTACAATCTTGCTGTTGTTAGCCGGAGAGATGGAAACAATACCGGGCGCGAAGTCCGTCAACGCTTCCACGTCGATCTCATCCTTGGTACAGCTAAAGGCAACGAGCCCCGCCAAAACCAGGATGGAAGATATTTTAAGAAAATTTTTCATGTCTTAATCTGATTGAAAATTTGATAAATTTTCGAATGGTCGGCGGACTGCTAAGGCAGCCCTACCGATCCATAAAGATTTAATAGCCCTGGTTTTGCTCCAGGTTGTCATTAGCCAGCAGTTCTTCCGCCGGGATAGGGTAGAGGTTGAGGTGAGGCGACGTTGTTCTGCCTTCCTGAACATTACCTTTCCATGCCCATACACCGTTTTCGGTAAATTGCCCGAAGCGGATGAGGTCTGTACGGCGTACACCTTCCCAGTACAATTCACGGCTACGCTCATCGAGGATGAAATCCAGGTTGAGGTCTGCTTCTGAAATGTTGCCAGCATCATTATTGTATGCCCGCTGACGCAGGGCATTGATGTAGGCTACAGCTGTACCCAGGTCACCGTTGGAAGCGCCACGGAGGACCGCTTCAGCATAAGTCAGGTGCACTTCTCCAAAACGGAACATCGGATAATCCGTGTCGGCAAAGGTAGGGTCAGAACCCGCAACACCTTCAGACGTAACGTTCTGGTATTTTGGCACGGTATAGCCATTAGTGAACTCATTGATGGCCTCTACGGCTTTGGTTTGCCCTTCTGTAAAGAAGATCGCCCGCTCATCAATATTGCCGGTTTCATCGGGGAAACGGTCTACCAGGGAAGGCAGTGTGCGCAGTCCACCCCAGCCGTTGTTCACGCCGTAGTCTTCCGCATTCATTGCACCACCGATAGCCGCATGCACGAGGTACGTGGTACCGCCGAACGTCTGAGTCGCATCACCATCGAAGTTCACAGACCAGATAATCTCCGTTGAGCGGTCGTTATCAGCCAGGAAGTTGTGGTGGTACTCGTCCATCAGGGTGTAAGCACCAGATTCGATGATCTTGTTACAGGCTTCCACTGCCTCATTCCAGTAAGTCTCCCCTCCGGTATAGACTTCACCATTTAGGTAAAGCTTGGCTTGCAGCATCCAAAGTGCGCCTTTGTCTGCGCGGCCATATGGTGCTGTGCCGGCTTCAAGCATGTCACTCTCAATTTCGTTGAGCTCATTCACGATGAAGTTGAATACCTCCCGGCGGCTGAACTGAGTAGGCGCGGTAGAACCGATCACCTGATCTTCAGTATAGAATGGAATGTCACCGAAGAAGTCAATGCCATGCCAGTAGCTCAGGGCACGCATAAAACGGGCTTCTGCGCGGTAAGTGACCATTTGATCAACTACCTCTTTGCTGACACCACGTGCGTCCAGCTTTTCCGGTGTGGATTCCCGCAGGAACTCGTTTGCCAGAGAGACCTGGAAGAACACCCGATAGTACATCGCACGTACAAACTGATTGGTGCTGCTCCAGCCCTGAGTAACCAGGTCAGGCAGGCCATCGTCATTCCACGCGATAATAGCTTCATCCGTTGGGAGTTCCTGCAATTGCCAGTACTGGCGCAGGTAGCTGGAGAAGCCTTCATCCAGTGATTTGATATCCGCGTTACCAGCAGGGCCTTGTTGGCCAGTGACTGCGAGTCCGGCATAGATACGGGTCAGAAAACGCTCGTAGGCAGCATCATCTGAAAAGAAAACATCAGGAGTCAGATCGTTCCTGGGCTGTACATCCAAATCTGTACAGGCAGACATCATAGCCAGGACGGCGATCAACCCTATATTAATTATTTTTTTCATGGCTTAATTTTTCTTGTGTTCAACAAATTAAAGGCCCAGGCTTGCGCCGAAGATAAAGCCCATCGGACGTGGGAATGGCGCATTATCTATACCACCCACGCCTACTTCCGGATCAAGTCCGCTGTACTTGGTGAAAACCAGCAGGTTTTGACCGGTAACGTAGAAGCGCAGGCTTGAAATGCCACGCTTAGGCAGTAAGGTGTAGCCTAAAGTTACGTTGTCCAATCGCATGAAAGACGCATCTTCCACATAGTAATCAGAGAAATACTGAGGGGCGACGAACTGCGTCTCCAGTACAGACTCGTGAACGTTGTTGAGGAAGAACTGGTCATTGCCAATATTTACACCTTGTACCCGCTGATAATAACCACGGTTAGAGGCATTATTGTTGTAAACATAGTTGCCTACGGCGCCACGTATTGTCATAGCCAGGTCAAACCCTTTGAATTGGAAATTAGAGGTCAAACCGTAGAGGATGTCCGGTGCTGGATTTTGGAAAATCCGGCGGTCCAGTTCATTGATCTGTCCGTCTCCATTTTGGTCAACATACATCATAAGATCGTCCTCATCAGAAACAGGTGTGCCATCATCATTGAGGATATGCTCATAGACGTAAAATGCGTCCACAGCATGACCGACCCGGAGAATCTGTACGTTATTGCCCACACCTCCGGCAATACCGCCCCGAAGGATGCCTGCATCACCAGCAATATTGGACAGCCCCAGTACTTCGTTACGGTTGTAAGCTATGTTACCGGTAAGGTCCCAGCTCATATCCGATGTTTTGAGCAGATTGGCGTTCAGCGTCAGTTCCACACCCTGGTTTTGCAACTCACCGATATTGGTCAGTACGCGGTCAGAAAGGTTAGTACCTGCTGGTACGTTGACTTCGAACAGCAATTGGTTCGTATTCTGGGTGTAATATTCTAAAGCGCCATTGATACGGCCATTGGCAAAGCCAAACTCAAGTCCCACGTTGAGAGATGCCGTTTCCTCCCACTGTAGCCCCGGGTCATAGGCATTGGGACGGGCAGTATTGATAAAGATAGGGTTGCCATCTGCATCTGTACCGATTTGGTAACGCGCCCGCTGATCACTAAAGGCGTACTGTGGGAGATAGCGGTAGTCACCAATTTCCTGGTTACCTGTGATACCGTAGC
This sequence comes from Phaeodactylibacter xiamenensis, assembly GCF_000759025.1. Lineage (GTDB taxonomy): Bacteria > Bacteroidota > Bacteroidia > Chitinophagales > Saprospiraceae > Phaeodactylibacter > Phaeodactylibacter xiamenensis. The sequence continues at coordinate 64,944 of NZ_JPOS01000079.1, forward strand.
TCACACGGAGTTTCAGGTCCGAGAAAATATTGTTTAGGGAACCTGCCCAGTCTTCCTGTAGGACACGCCAGGCAACGGCTGCTGATGGGAACAAGCCCCAGCGGCTTTCCGGACCGAAGCGGGTGGAACCGTCACGGCGCAGGGTTGCTGTCAGTACATAGCGCTCATCGAAGTTGTAAATCGCACGGCCCCAGAAGGAGATCAGGCGGTTTTCAAAGACGGAATTGGCAGGGAATACGTCTTCGGCTTGTGCCGGCCCGTTAATTCCGAACTGATCAGTTGAGAGATTCTGCCCCTCAAACAGCGGATATTGCTCGTAGAAGTCCTGATAGGAGTAACCCAGTGTAAGTTTCAGGTTGTTGCGGTCATTGAGTGACTTGTCGTAGTTGAGGTACGCATCAAACAGGTAGTTGGTCCGCGTGTAATTCTCGATTTTCACCAGACCATTGAAGTTAGCCACCTGCGTGTTCGTGTAGGTGGTGGGTTCAAAGGTGTTCCGGTCGCCCTGATTGACATCAAAACCCAGGTTGGTTTTCACGCTGAGGCCATCAATAAGGTCACCCAGTGAATACTCAATTTCCATATTACCAATGGTACGGAAGGATTGCCCTTCGTCAATACGTTGCTCAGCGGCAGAGACCGGGTTACGCGGAGCCAGGCTGTTCCCGTAGGAGAAGAAACCACCGAAGGCTTCATTGTCCGGATCCAGTACGGGCTGTGTAGGATCAAAATCCCAGGCCGCACCTATGCCCGGATCAAAAACATCGCGTGTACGTGCACCGCGCAGGTTGGTATTGATCTTCAGCTTATCATCAAAGAATCTGTGGTTATAGTTAAGGCTGAAACTCGCCCGCTCAGTCTCCGAGCCACGGATGATACCTTCCAGTTGCTGATAACCGGCAGATATGCGGTAGCCAAAGTCTTGTCCGCCCCCGGAAACGCTCAAAGAGTGGTTCTGGCCCTGAGCCTGACGCAGCATTTCATCAAACCAGTTGGTATTATTACCTCCCAGGGAGTTCAGTCGGCTTGGCGCGAAGAACGTAACTACATCACGGAAGTTATCTGCATCGAGCATCGCAGGTTCACCGCGGATTTCATTTACGGTGTAGTACCCATCGTAATTCACCCGCGGGCGGCTGCCGGACTGCCCTTTCTTAGTGGTGATGATAATCACACCGTTCGCACCCCGTGAACCGTAGATCGCCGTTGCAGAAGCATCTTTCAGTACGGTAAAGGATTCGATGTCGCTTGGATTGAGGAAGTTCAGCGGGTTACGCCCGCCGGCAAAACCTTCATTGTCGATAGGCATACCGTCAATAACGAAAAGCGGCTCATTACTGGCATTGATAGAAGTACCACCCCGGATACGAATGGCAGAGCCACCACCTGGAGAACCATCGCCAGGCGCAATCTGTACACCCGCTACTTTACCCGTCAGCAGTTGTTCCGGAGATACAATGGCTCCCCGGTTGAAGTTCTTGTCATCAATTTTCGCGACTACCCCGGTCGCATCTTCCTTGCGCACCGAGCCATAACCGATGACCACCACTTCCTCCAACACTTCGGCGTCTTCGCCCAGTTGGAAGTCAAGCGTAACGGTTTCTCCGTCTCTTACGGTAATGGTTTTAGTAAGGTCTCCGTATCCAGTATAGGATGCCCGGAGTTGCTGTTCGCCGGCCGGCACATTTTCGAGGACGTAGTTACCGTCAAAGTCGGTAGCCGTTCCCCGGCTGCTGCCCACCAGCAGAATGGTAGCCCCGATCAGGGCCTCGCCATTTTCGTCGATCGCTTGGCCTTGTACAGTACCCTGAGCATACCCCTGTTGGACCAGGAGCAGCGCAGCTGCAAAAGCCACGACCAATCGCAGAATGTTTTTCATAAGAGCTACAATTTAATTTTGGTTGTATGGTAAGTTTAGATTACCCGTGTCAATTTTAGTGTACACTTTACACTAATTCAATAGTTTGAGTGGTAGGCGTAAATCCCTGACGACTTGGCATTTGTCGTTTTTGAGTAACAGTAAGCAGTGGGGGTTAATGTAGTTTTTATACCAAGTCCATCGGCAAATATATTCCTTGATTCGCAATTGCCCTATTTAATTTTGGAATAAATTTGAGCAAAACCCGACTTTCGTGAACCATTTGCTAAGTTTTCTGATTACAATTGGTTGTTTGTTTCGATAGCCACAAAAGAAATCATCTTGCCTGTGCTATACCATGACCTTTGTCACTCCCGGGCTTTTTGTGCTTTGATCTTTATCATTTGAGTTGAAAGCAGGGACAGGCAGGGGCCCGCCACGCTCTCGGAGGGGCAACCATACAGCAAGCACTGAGACCATACTTTCGGATACAATAGTCCTGTCGGCGGGAATTAAACCGCGGGGTCAACCTTTAGCCGGTCAATCATTTTGTTCAGTTCGATAAAGCAGCGCCCGGTCAGCACGGCATCTTCCAGCGCATTGTGCTCCTCGGTTTCCCGCTCCAGGTTGAAATAAGCGGCAATAGCGGTGAGGCTTTGGCGCTCGGGTACGGCTTCTCCGGCGGCTTTGAAGATCGGGAACAAGGCGTGGGTCAGGGACTGCATATCCAGCATGTGGTAGCTGAAGGGCCAGCGGCGGTTGATGATGCCGTAGGCGGCGCGCAGAAAAGCGAAGTCATTGACGATGCCCAGGCCCGAAATCATGGTGTGCCGCAGCGCCCGGCTGTTATCAAAGGGGTCCGGCTTGAGCTTTCTCAGCCCCAGCATCCAGGCTTCAAATTCAGGCAGGACATCATCCAGCATGGGCGCGTCTTTTAACTGCTCAAGGCTGATGCCATGAACTTCTTCAGAGGGTTTAGAGAACGCTTCCTCGTTTTCCGGGTATACGTAGGATTGATACCTGCCCAGTTCCATCCAGTTATCGGTGTAAAGCACTGCACCGATTTCGATCACATCGTGATAGCTCGGGTCGTCGCCCGACATTTCGAGGTCAATTACCAAATATTCCATAATGAGGTTTGTTGGGCTAAAATAAGGGATTTTTGCCGCTTTGGAAGCATCCCTATGGCGATTGGCGGAAAAATATTGAGAAGTAAATATGGCAGGCTGATTTGTAAACGCTAATTTTGCAAGCATTCTGAAGCAGGGCAGCCAGGTTAAGCTAAGCCTGCTTTATTGATTCAAATTTAAATTGCAGATAATGGGACGCGCATTTGAATACCGTAAAGAGCGGAAAATGAAGCGCTGGGCCAATATGGCCAAGACTTTCACGCGTATCGGCCGGGAGATTGCTATTGCTGTTAAGGAGGGTGGGGCGGACCCTGAGTATAACCCCCGCCTGCGTCTGGCTATACAGAATGCCAAGACGGCTAATATGCCTAAGGCTAACGTCGAAAATGCCATCAAAAAGGCGACTTCAAAGGATGCGGAAAACTACGAAGAGCTGGTTTACGAAGGGTATGCCCCACACGGTGTAGCTCTTATGGTGGAAACGGCAACGGACAACCCAACCCGTACCGTAGCCAGTGTCCGCCACATCTTCTCCAAGTACGGGGGCAACCTGAGTACTTCCGGCTCGGTAGATTACATGTTCTCCCGCAAGGCCAACTTTAAAGTCAAAGCCGAAGGGCAGGACGGAGAAGAACTGGAGCTGGGCCTCATCGACTTTGGACTGGAAGAACTGAGGAAGGAAGACGATAAAATTGTCCTGGTCTGCGCTTTTGAAGATTACGGCAACCTCCAGAAAGGTATCGAAGAATTCGGGCTGGAAGTGACGGAGTCTGAACTCGTACGCATTCCCAGTCATTATAAAGAGCTTACAGACAGCGAAGTAGAGGATGTCATTAAGCTAATCGAAATCATGGAAGACGATGACGATGTCAACGCGGTCTTCCACAACATGAAAGAAGACTAATGGATTTTTACAAAATCAACCGCACGGCACTTGTCGTGAAGCCCAAGCCAGCTCTGATCGAGTGGGCTAATGAAGTTTTTCCGGAACAGCCCCTGGATTATGCTGATATGGATCAGCACGATGAAGCGGATATTTTTCTGTTGCCAGATTTCGAGGATGTGGAGGATGTCCTTTCTCATCTTAAAGCCAATGTGGAGGACCTGCTCAGTGTTCTGCTGGAAGGCTGGAGCCTGGACGAGAACGATTGGCCGGAAACACTGGACTGGGCGCTGTTTGAGCGGTTCTACGACTACCACGTTGAAACGATGGTGACGGATACCATCGAGGAGGATTAAAAAACGGGCTGGTTTCAGCCTGCTGCATACTTCAGGAACATACAGGGCTCTTTACGGAGCTGGCAACTATTATTAGGGTTAATGACGGATCGAGCAAGGGTTTGGGCTAGCCGCAAGGGGCTAACTGTTTTATTTTGTTGTGTTTTCAGCAGCTTAGCTATAGGGCAGGCGTCAGAGGGGCTGGATATCCGTTCTGCTGCAACGCCCATACGGCTGGACGGGGTGCTGGATGAAGCAGCCTGGGAAAATGCCGGGGTGGCGACTGATTTCTACCAAAACTTCCCGTTTGATACCTCTTACGCTGAACTGGATACGGAAGTCCGTGTCACCTTCGATGAGACAGCCCTGTACATTGGTGCGGTCATTTATCAGTCACAGGAAGATTACATCGTCACCTCCCTGCGCCGGGACTTTGAACTTGGCCCTTCTGATGAATTCGCTGTCAATATTGATCCCTTCCAGGATAAAATCAATGGTTTCCATTTCGCTGTTACACCTTTGAATGTACGCCGGGAAGGCCTCATCGATAACGGCAACAGTATTTCCACCGACTGGGATAATAAATGGTACGCCGAGGTGTCCAATCACCCGGAGTACTGGGTGGTGGAAATGGCGATCCCTTTCAAAACGCTGCGTTACAAACGATCTGAAGGCGCCAATCAGTGGCGGATCAACTTCAGCCGCATATCTGTCAAGCAAAACGAGCGTTCTACCTGGAATCCGGTGCCCAGGCAGTTCGGGATCAATAACCTCGCTTTCACTTTGCCAATGCGCTGGGTTACGCCGCCACCGAGCCCGGGCTTAAACGTTTCGCTTATCCCGTACGCTATTGCGGGTGTGGAGCGGGATGAAGAATTTCGGCTACCCGCAGAGCGCAACTTCAATGCCGGGGGGGATGCCAAGATTGCCATAACACCCTCTCTGAACCTGGACCTGACCTTTAATCCTGATTTCAGTCAGGTGGAAGTAGACCGGCAGTTGACCAACCTCAGCCGTTTTGAGCTCTTTTTTCCGGAACGGCGGCAGTTTTTTCTCGAAAATGAGGATTTGTTTGGCAAGTTTGGTTTCCCCAGCAGCCGTCCTTTTTTCAGCCGTAGGATTGGCCTGGCGCAGGGCACGCTCCGGCGTACCACAACCGGTGGGGACGAGATCGAAGTGCAACGCAGTTTTAATGTGCCGATTTTGGCGGGCGCCCGGCTCAGCGGTAAGCTGGACAACAACTGGCGGGTGGGCCTGCTGAATATGCAGACCGGCGCTGTCTCCGATGCAGACCTGGCGCCTGCCAACTATTCCGTCGGTGTACTGCAGCGCAAAGTCTTTGACCGGTCCTTTGTCGGCGCCATTTTTACCAACAAAGTGAACTACCGGCCGGACGGTGCGGGCGGTTACGAAGTCGACCCTGATGCTTTCAACCGGGTGGCAGGACTGGAATACAATCTTTTTTCAAAGGATAATAAATGGGAAGCCGAGGCTTTCTACCACCGCTCTTTTACCAGTGATAATCATGTGGATGCGCAGGCGGCCGCCCTCTTCGTGGGCCATTACCTGCGCAACTGGCGTATCTTTTTTCCAACCCACTACATCGGGCGCAACCACGAAGCCGAAATGGGCTTTGTACCGCGCCGGGGCTTCCTGTCCACCTCTCCGGGCATCACCCATTTGATCTTTCCAAAAAAGAAATGGTGGGCAGAGCGGGTCATCGCCTTTGGGCTCAGCGCAAGGACAGAGTTTATTTTCAACCAACCGGACTATCAACTGACGGACCGGGAGCTGAGCGCCGGGGCATTTGTGGAGTTTCCCGGGCAAAGTGAGCTTAGCCTGGACTATACAGAGAATTATACTTTCCTGTTCTTCCCATTCGACCCTACCAATACCGGGGGCGTAGAACTGCCGGAAGGGACAGATTATACCTATCCTACCCTTAATTTGAGCTACAGCTCGGATGTACGTAAGGACTTTTACTATGGCGTGGAAGGCAGCTACGGGCGTTACTTCAACGGGGATTTCTCCCGCCTGCGATTTCAGCTGAACTACCGCTGGCAGCCATTGGGGATTCTGGCCCTGGATGCGACGTACACGGATATTCAGTTGCCCAGCCCCTACAACGACGCCGGTATATGGCTGGTCGGGCCAAGGGCGGAGCTTTCCTTTTCCAGGAGTGTTTTCTTCAGTGTCTTCCTGCAATACAACACCCAGGCCGACAACGTCAACATCAATACCCGTTTGCAGTGGCGCTTTAAGCCCGTATCGGATATCTTTCTGGTGTACACCGATAACTATTTTTCGGACCAGTTTCTGGCGAATCCACGTGGCAAAAACCGGGCTATTGTGCTCAAAGCCACCTACTGGCTCAATTTGTAGCTGATTTAGTTTCCAGTTTCCAGCCTTCCGGTCGGGTATGTTTCCAGCGGCGGTGGCTCCACAGCCAGTATTCAGGCTTTTGGCGGATTTCCTCTTCCAGCAGCCGGGTGTGGGCTTCTGAAATGGCACCGGCGGGCAGGCTGGCCGGATCCTCAGAAATGACTTTGAACCGGATTTCGTAATACCCCCGCTTTACCTTGTCAATGTAGCCAAAGACAACCGGGTAGTTGTACTTTCGGGCGTAGGCCTCCGTTCCGAAAAGCACCGCCGTATCCTGGTTTAGAAACTCGGTCCAGTACGCCCGGTTGGGGTTGGAGGGCGCCTGATCGGTAGCAAACAAAATGATGCTTACCCCATGATCAGCCTCAAAGAACTCCCGGGTTTTGCGGATGGAAACCATGTCCATACCAAACCGGCTGCGGGAAACTGTGATTTTTTGGTTAAAGAACTGGTCTTTCAGCGGTTTGTAAAGGCCCACAACCCGGTGTTTGATATACATAGGCATAGCTGTGGCGGTCATCTCCCAGTTGTTGTAGTGGCCGGCACAAAGGATGACAGGCTGCTGACGCTCGTAAAAAGGCTCCAGGATTTCCGGATTGACCATTTTCCCCCGGCGCTTGATCTCTTCTTCCGGGATACTGAAAGATCGCACCGCTTCAACTACGAGATCGCACAAATGCCGGTAGTACTCCCGGGCGATGCGGTCGATCTCTTTTGCTGGTTTTTCGGGGAAAGAGCGCTCCAGGTTGCCCAGAATCACCTTTTTGCGGAAGCCAAAAACCCGGAACAGCAGCCAGGAGAGGGCATCAGAAAAACGGTGCATTACGGGCAAAGGCACGTACGAGAGGGGCTTGATCAGCAAGTAAAACAGGACTATGTTCATATTATTCATCGATTCGTTAATGCCAGCCGTGCGATGAGCAGACTTTCAGTGGCGGCACAAAGGTAATATTAAACCATATACTGCGTTTTGCTTCAGGTTGCCTAACTTTGCGCCGAAAATGTAGAAAACCATACCATGAGCAGAAGCTACCTACTATCGCTTGCTTTGATTTTGCTGGGCTTTGCCGGAAAGGCACAGGAAGAGAATCTGGAGGTGATCCGGAGTACGGCCCTACCGTGGGGCAGCCCGGTCAAAAATATATTTGTTGATACCGATAATACCAAATGGGTGGCCAACACCCGGATTATTCAAAAAGTCAGTGGTGCCCGTTCTGCAGACCCTATCACGCTTCAGCCCGGAGAAATGGGCCTGTTCCAGTTTTCAGGCGGCAATGCCGACATCCGCTGGCAGCAGCAGGAGCTCACGGAAGCGATCGGGGATATCATAGACGAAGACAACTACATCACTACCGCTTTTTACGATGAGGTCAATCAGGATATCTGGCTGGGTACTAGCCTGACCGGCGCCTACCGCCTGAAAAAAGAAAATGGCAAGTTGGTTTTCAAAGAGCAGTTGTCGATGGACAACACCAAACTGAGGTCCAACTTCGTTCATGAAATCGCTAAGGACGGGCCTGGCCGTATTTGGATTGCTACCAATGATGGCGCTTTGGTCGGCCGGGATGGCAAATGGGACCTGATTGAGAAGGGGCTAATCATTGAGTCTGTTGCGGTGGCGAATGGGGAAGTCTGGCTGATGGGCGACGGGTTGGTTGGAAAAGTAGACCGCAAGGACCGTTGGGAGCTTATCGATATCCCAACCGACGCAGTGGAAGGCAGCATTACCGATATTGCATTGGATGCGAAAGGCAGGCTCTGGATTGCTTCCCGCATCATTGCCTCCTACAACCCGACCAGTGGGGAAACCAGCACTTTTGGAGGAGCGGAAGAATATACCAGTGAATTTGCCAATTACCTGGCCGTAGACCTGGACGGTGCAGTCTGGATTGGTACAGAAGACAAAGGTGTCTACGTTATTCAAAAAGGCTCGTCTCTGGTTGCTACCGTAGAGCTTGTCAGCCCGGTCACCTGCAATGGGAATGGCTCAGATGGTGCCCTGCGGGTAAAAGTAACCGGCGGTGCTCCACCTTACACCTTCAACTGGAGCGGCAATGCAACAGGTGACAGCCCCGACCGTCTTACGCCAGGTACTTACCGCCTGACCATCACGGATACCAAGGGCAACAGCCGTTTGACGGATATCAGTGTCCCGGACCGCAGGGTTACCCTTCGGGCAGAGGCCCGCAGTGAGGTCAGTAGTGCTGGTGCTGCCGACGGGCAGGCAGAAGCAAGAACCACGGGAGGCATGCCCCCGTATAAATACGCCTGGGACAATGGAGAGACAACACCCATCGCCATGCAGTTGTCAGAAGGCGCACATACGGTGACCGTGACGGACCGGCAGGGCTGTGAAGTGTCAGCTGTGGTCAATATTTCGCGTACCCTTGAGGAATTGGCCGTTCAAATTGAGCAGGTTAAGCCCATCAAATGTCAGGGTAATAAAAGTGCTGTGCTGAAAGTAAATGCAGAAGGCGGCGCCAAGCCTTACACGTACAAGTGGAGTGCAGCCGATGCGCTCACCCCTCAGCTGACCGGACTGCTTGCCGGCGATTACGGCGTCACGGTTACGGATGCGAATGGTACGGTTGCATCAGCAACTTATACGGTGGAGGAGCCCTCCGCTTTTCAGGTACAAGCTCAAGTCACACAACCGGCTTCTGCTAATGGCAGCGATGGCACTGCAGAGGTGGAAGCGTCCGGAGGCGTGTCCCCTTATCAGTTTGCTTGGAGCAGCGGTGGTAATGCTGCAGCGGTGACTGGTTTGCCTGCGGGTAAACATACCGTTACCGTAACGGATGCCAACGGATGTGCCACTACCGCCGAGGTGACCGTGAGCGAAGACATTCTGCCCTTATCGCTGAACATTAGTCAGGATGCTACTATTGATTGCCAGGGTGCCGCAGCCGGCGCGCTTTCCGCCAAAGTTACGGGCGGCAAAAGCCCCTTTACTTACACCTGGAGTAACGGTGGTGCAGGAGAAGTCCTCAGCGGCCTGACCGCCGGAGCCTATACCCTGACCGTTACGGATGCAACAGGAACTGCCGCTGAGGCTTCTTTTACCATCGAAGAACCAGCCGCTTTAAAAGCCCGTGCAGTTCAGGTGACACCTGCGAATACCGGCGCTTCCGATGGGGCTGCAAAAGCAGAGGTTAGCGGAGGTGTTACGCCTTATGCTTATTTGTGGACCAACGGTGCCAGTACAGCCGAAATTAAGCGCCTGTCCTCTGGTGCCTACACCGTTACCGTAACCGATGGCAACGGCTGTCAGGCAACAGCCAAAGTAGAAGTCACAGAAGATATCGCTCCCCTTCAGGTGCAGTTGGAGATGAGTCAGCCCGTAAGCTGTACAGAAGGCGCTGATGGGCAACTCACGGCAGTAGTGGACGGCGGCAAAGGCCCCTTCGCTTACGCCTGGTCGAATGGCAGCACATCCGAAAGGCAATTAAAAGCCCTCCCGGCGGGCACCTATAGCCTGACGGTGACTGATGTAGTAGGCAATACCTCAAACGCCACCGTCGAAGTGACGGCACCGCCCAAGCTTAAAGTCGGCGTGGAAGTTACTGGAGAAGCCAGTCCGGGCCAGGCAGACGGGCGTGCGGTGGTAAGCGCTTCCGGTGGAAATGGAGGCTACGAATACCTCTGGATCAGTGGCGAAATCAGTGCTGAGGCTACCAAGTTGCCGGCCGGTATGCAAACCGTAACGGTTACAGATGCGAAAGGGTGCACGTCTTCCATTTCGGTGGAGATGATAGAGGATATTTTACCGCTTCAGGTCACTATAGCTCCTGAAGCTTCCATTACCTGCGCCGGAGCAGCGGATGGCGTTTTGGTCGCTACCTTGAAAGGCGGCAAAGGGCCTTACCGTTACACCTGGAGCAACGGCAGCACTACAGAAACCCTTGCGGAGCTGAGCGCAGGATCGTACGCCCTGACCGTCACAGATGCACAAGGGACGACCGCGGAAGCTACCCTTTCGCTTGCTGCCCCCGAGCCCATACAGGCAAAAGCCACTGCTGTACAGCCCGCCAGTACCAATAATGCAGATGGTATAGCCAAGGTCAGTGCCACCGGCGGTACGCCGCCTTATACCTATGCATGGAGTACGGGGGCATCCACAGAAGTGGCAGAGTCCCTTCCACCGGCTGATCATACAGTGACCATTACGGATGCCAATGGGTGCACCGCTACCGCTACGGTGGGCATTACTGAAAACATCCTACCCCTGCAAGTATCGCTTACGGAGACAGGTCCTGTTAGTTGTAATGGAGCAGCGACGGGTGCCATTGCCAGCGAGGTCACAGGCGGCAAGTCTCCATTCAATTATGCATGGAGCGGCGGGCAGAACGGGCCGGAAGCAAGCCAACTCACAGCCGGAGATTATTCACTTACCGTAACAGATGCAGCCGGCACTACCGCTACCGCCACGCTTTCGATTGGCGAACCGGCAGCTTTATCGGTTGAAGTAGTAATCATTCAGCCCGCCAGTACGAATGCTTCAGATGGCAAAGCGAAGGCTTCCGGAAAGGGGGGCACCCCACCTTATTCCTATGATTGGAGTACCGAAGTCTACGCCGACCTGGCGGATAACCTGCCACCGGGCAACCACACTGTAACCATTACGGATGCCAATGGGTGCACCGCAGAGGAAAGCGTGGAAATTACGGAAAACATCCTACCCCTGGCTTTAAATTTGGAAGTTTCCGCTCCCATAAGCTGTAAGGGTGGAGTAGGCGCTCTGAATGCCGCCATCACCGGTGGAAAGCCACCGTTTGCCTATGCCTGGAGCAATGGCGCCACTGAGCCCCAGGCAGCAGGTTTATCCGCTGGGGCTTACCAGCTCACACTCACCGATGCGGCAGGGACAACGGTAGAGGCCGAAACAACTCTGACAGAGCCGGCAGCGCTTTCCGCGAAAGCCACAGCGGTGCAGCCAGCCAGCACGAACAATAGCGATGGCGTTGCCAAGGTAACTGCGACCGGAGGTACTGCTCCTTATACCTACGCCTGGAGCACAGGAAGTACGGAGGCACAGGCAGCCGGACTTCCACCGGCTACCCATCAGGTAACCGTTACAGATGCCAGGGGCTGTACGGCTGAGGCGTCGGTTGTGATTTCCGAGAATATCCTCCCACTGGAAGTGGAATTGTCCGCAACCCAACCCATTTCCTGCAGCAGCGTTTCGGATGGTGCCGTACAAGCAGCTGTGAGCGGAGGCAAACCACCTTACACCATCACCTGGAGTGATGAAAGCACCGCTGGTGAAAACCGTACGGGACTAGGCGCGGGCAGCTACGAGGTGACCGTGACCGATGAGGCGGGGAACGAAAAAACAGCCGCTGTTTCTATGTCCGCACCAGAGCCTCTCACTGCTGAACTGGGACGCGTAGAGCCTGCATTCAGCGATACCAGTGAAGATGGGAAGGCAGAAGCAAGTGGGAACGGAGGTACACCGCCTTACAAAATCACCTGGGACAACGGGGCTGCGGGCCCTAAAGTGGAAAACCTTGGCCTTGGGCAGCATAGCGTCACCGTTACAGATGCCAACGGCTGCACCGCAAGTGCCAACTTTGAAATTACGGAAAGAGTATTGAAGGAACTGACCAGCGCCGTGAGCAGTGGCCAGACGATTCAGATGCAAAAGCTGCAGTTCGAAGCGGACAGTTCCACGATTCAGGAATCGGTGAAGCCCTTGCTGAACGAGATTTACATTTTCCTCAAAGACAACCCTTCCATCGTCGTGGAAATCGGCGGGCATACGAATAACCTGCCTCCGGACGAGTATTGCGATCAATTGTCGACTGCCAGGGCCCGAGCTGTAGCCGAGTATATGGTAGCTAAAGGGATCCCTTCAGACCGGGTGTTCTACAAGGGTTATGGCAAACGAAAACCACTCTTCTCTAACCGCACCGAGGATGGCCGAAGGCGGAACCAACGTGTGGAAATTAAGATATTGAGATTATAGGGCATGGGGCGGTGCCTGGTAACGGTGCCGCCTCTTTTATGTGTACTTTTTGAATTTGGGTTTCACCTTACCCATTGCCAAGCTCCACCGCCCGGTCAAGTGCGGCCTGTGCGCCTGCAATGATGTCATCACGGACCAGGTTCTTATCGTAGGAAGCCAGGGCGGCTTCGGTGGTGCCCCCCCTGGAACAAACCTTCTCAATCCACTCTTCGCAGGTGAAATCTGTCTTGTTAAAGAGTTCAATAGCACCCCGGAACGTCTGGCTGACCAATAGTTCTGCCTCAGAGTAAGAAAAGCCCATATTACGGGCGGCATCCATCATAGATTTCATGAAAAACCAGACGTAAGCCGGGCCACTGCCGGATATTGCAGTAGCCGCATCAATGGCTTCTTCCTTTTCAACGTAGACAGTTTTGCCAGTGGTGTTCAGGAGGTTTTGAACCATGACGAGCTCTATCCGGGTGACTGCATCAGAAGACGTAAAGGCGGTCATGCCCATGCCAATCTGTGCAGGCAGGTTGGGCATAGCCCGGATCACCTTCTCCGCGCCCAAACTACCGGAGATGGTCGAAAGCTTCACACCGGCCATTATAGACAGAAAGACCTGTTGCGGGTCGATAAGTGGTTTGATGTGCTCAAACAACACAGATGAGTCCTGAGGCTTTACTGCAAAAATAACAAGATCAGACTGCTGGATACAATCCTCAGCTCTGCCGTAAACGGTACCAATGTCTCTTTTAGCCAGCTCTGCCGCTTTTTGAGGCGATTTTTCCAGAATCATCATGTCCTCCTTACTGGCGATGTGAGATCGCAGGAAGCTTTGGGCATAGGTAAGCCCCATGTTGCCGCCGCCAATGATCAGTATTTTCATAAAGTTGAATTTTTCAAAGGTGCTCCAGATGAGGCGTAAAGCTACAATTTAGCAGGAATAAGCAGAAATTTTCATTTTGATGTTGCAACTTTGATTTAGAGCGCCTATATTTGCACCAATTAAAGTTTAAACATTAACAGGGGTAGCGTTGTTACCCTTTCCATAAAAAACAATCAAACCAAACCATTATGAAAAAGGCAAGTATTTTCTCTGTGCTGCTGGCAGCTGTAGCAATGATCGGCATGAGCTTTACTAATCCTGTTGAAGGCGAAAAAGAACGCCGCACGGTAAGCGTGGCGGAAAGCAACATCGTATGGAACGGCTACAAAGTGACTGGCTCCCACACCGGCAACATTCAGCTGAAGTCTGGCGAGTTGGAATTCGACGGCGATATGCTAACTGGTGGCAGTTTCGTGATCGATATGACCTCCATGACGAATACCGATTTGGAAGGAGAGTGGAACGAAAAATTAATGGGGCACCTTAAGTCTGATGACTTTTTCAGCGTGGATAAATTCCCAACAGCTTCGTTCAATATTACTCAGGTGGTATCTCGGGGTAAGCCAGGCGAGTACAAAATTGTTGGTGATCTGACCATTAAAGATATTACCAAGGAAATTAAGTTCCAGGCCAACCTGGAAGATATGGGCGACAAGGCGAAAGCAGTGGCTGAAGTTGTAGTTGACCGCTCTGAATTCAATGTTCGTTATGGTTCAGGCAGCTTCTTTGACAACCTGGGAGATAAGACGATTTACGATGAGTTTGACCTGCAGGTAAACCTTGTTGTGAATAAGTAATCGGATCAGAAATGATCGTCAATTAGAAAGGGGAGTAGCGAGAGCTGCTTCCCTTTCTTCGGTTATGCGGCAGGTGAAGAGGAAGGTAGCGCCTTTCCCCTCCTCTGAGGACAGCCCGATATGGCCATTTTCCTCTTCAATGATTTTCTTGCAGATCGCAAGGCCAATACCGGTACCTGGGTATTCAAGGCTGGTATGCAGGCGCTGGAATATCTTAAAGATTTTTTCCTGATACTGTGGGTGAATGCCGATGCCATTATCCTCAACGAAAATATAAGGCTTACCCATTTCCTCCCTGGCCCCCACACGTACCTTCAAATTGCGGTCCGGATGCCGGAACTTAGAGGCGTTGGACAGCAGGTGATAAAAGAGCAATTGCCCGTTTCGGGTGTTGATCCAGATCTTGTGGTTGGGCGTAAGGAGGCTCACCTGGCCTTCTTTCTGAAGGGCTGGGATTTGCCCGATGGCATTCTCAACCAGGTTTTTTACAGTATTCCAGCTTCTTTGCTCAGCGTATGCGGTAATTTGGGAATAAGCCTGCAAGTCATCGATAAGCCGCTCCAGTTGCTGCGTCCCCTTCACTGCAAAGTCAATAAACTCCAGCTCTTCCTGGTTCAGCTTGTCATAGGCACGGCGGCGCAGCAGCTGCACGAAGCTTGAAATATTGCGCAGAGGCGACTTCAGGTCGTGGGCGGCTACATAAGCAAACTGGTTGAGCTCCTGATTGGACCGCCTAAGCTTGGCGTTTGAAGCTTCCAGTGCCTGGTTTTGCTCCTTCAGGGCTTTGGTCTTTTCTTTTACCAGCTGATTGAGTTCCCGGTTTTTAGCCTTTCGGTTGAAACTTTGGAGAACAAGCAGCATCACTGCCAAAGCACCTATGAAAAGCAGCCAGTAAAAGGTTAGCGACTGAGTAAAAGGACGGTTGATCTTGAAGTGGAAAGGGGTGGAAAGGTAGCTGACCTGACCTTTGTCAGTAAGGGCCCTGAGCTCAAAAGTATAGCTTCCGGGCTGCAAACCTGCATACCTCGCCTCTGGGGTTTTCGTAGAAGCCCATTCCTCGTTCAGCCCCTTTAGACGGTACTGAAAGGTGATGGTTTGGCGGTCCTGGAAATTCAGAGATGCGAACCTGAATTGGATATTGTTTTCATTCGGGGCTAGACTGGCCACAGCAGCCTTAATTACCATAGTGTCATTTACTGCCGGCGGGTAAAGCACCAATTTAGGAGATTGTGAAGCATTGATGATTTCGCTGGGCTTAAAGTACATTACGCCCTCATTAGTCGCAATGAATACCTGTCCCTGCCATAGTGCAATATCATTGATGCTGTTGGACAATAATCCGTCGGACGTACTGTAAGTCACGAGTTGGGCGCGGGGCCCATCAAAAGAGGGTGCAATCCAATTGGTAAGCCCTTTATTCGTTCCAATCCAAAGGCTTCCGTGCGGGTCCTGGTAGAGGACATTAATGAAGTCACTGGCCAGCAGGCTATCTTGATTGAGTATCCGGTATTCGTTGTTTTTGATCAGGACCAGCCCGTCTCCTCTGGTGCTGGCACAAACCGTACTGTCTGCCAGGATTTCGAAGTCTGTGATCTGACTGGAAAAAACAGGGTGGCGGTTTTTCCAGAAAATAGTATCTGTTGGAGTGATTTGCATTAAGCCATTGGTAATGGTATGGGCCCAGATTGTCCCGCCATGGTCTACTGTGCTGGCGTAGGACCGGCCGGGGAAAACCGACTCGATTTTTACAGCTTTTTTATTGAACATCTCCCACGGAGCAGTCATTTGGTCTATTTGGGCAAGGTCAGCTGCCGCTATCTTCCTTATGCCTTTATGACTGGAAATAATGAGGTCTCCATTGAGGCCAATATCCAGGTTTTTGATGGCCTCCTGAAGTAGGAGCTGCTCCCTGTTTTGGCCGTAGTAAATCAAGCCGATGTCGGTAGCCAGAAAGTAATGGTCCGGAAGGGGCATGGCAATTTTTAGAACCCGGTTGGTGATATGAAAGCCAGGTTGGTCCTCCAGGGTTTTCCTGCCCGTTACTGCTACCTTGCCGGAGCTGTCGGATGTGAAGAATTCAAGGATGTTACTACGGTTGCCGGCAACCAGGTACTGATCGGTAGCTAATATACTGTTGATCGTATTTTCTGTAAGGCCATTTGCTTTGCGCACCACCTGAATTGCACTGGCTTGCCGGGGCAAAAAGTAGAGCCCGTTTCCGAGCGTAGCGATCCAGGCATTGCCTTCTTTGTCTAATAGGACGCTGGAAGGTTGCTGGCCCTTTAAAAGTGTTTGTTGGTAAATAGCCGCCGTATCGCCCTGAATGGCGTATATTTCAACACCATTTCTAGGTTGTATGATCCATAGATTGTTGTCTTTCAGCCGGATGTGGCTGTTGAGGTCCCGCCCCTGAATTATCTTCTTCGCCGTTTCGGTGTCCGTATTGATGACCAATACATTGCCCTTAAAGTGGCAATAAAGCAGAGGGCCTTTTGAGGCATAGTAGAAGTAAAACACATCATCACTTGGGTCGCCAACTTCGAAGCAGGTGTTGACTTGATTACCGGCTATTTGGAGCAGCTCTGTTCTGTACCCTTTCTTTTTTCTAACCATCCAGGGTTGATCCTGATGTTCGAAGACCCAATAATAGGTGCTATCTTCCCGGAGGAGTTCCGGGGCCACAGGCATAATGTCCAGGGCATCGTTGAGCCTGAAAAGGTCATTTGAACGGCTGATCCAAAGCGCACTTTCCGTTTTTACAAACTGATGGTCAATGTAGGAAGAAAAGGTAGAGGAAGAAATAGGGGCAATTTGGACCTTAAAGTCAGGGGTGAGGTAGGAGAGGTGGCCAAGGGTGTTTACCCAAAGCCGGTGGTCCACATAGTCAGTGCCAATTACGTCATTACTCGGCAGTCCGTCCTTTGTGGTCAGCGTGTGAAATTCAACCCCATCAAAGTAGGAGAGGCCAACATCGGTGGAAACCCAGATGAATCCGGAACTGTCTTGCTCAACGCCATAGATTACTTTAGAAGGCAGCCCGTCCTCAATATCAAAATGCACAAGTTGCTCTTCACTGATCTGGCTATGAAGAAGGCAGCAATTCGAAAAAAGCGCAAAAAAAAGAACACACCTGAGCAGGCAATCACCTTTTTTTAGCTTAGACATGATTCGTTCCTGTCAATGACTCTGAAGTTCAGGGTCAAAAGCTACTAAAAAAAATGTTAACTGGCCCTTCAGAAGCTGCCAAATAGTGACAGGGCAATGGTTGGGTTTAAGATTGTTTTTTGATTGCCAGTTGCTGGAAAGCCCGTTACAGGGGCGCTGTAGTTAAGGGTAGTGAAAAAATTGTCACTTAAATTATACCGTAAACCAGCTGTCCATCCTGTACTCCAGCGGCTTAACCCTGTTACGGATTGAGATCGGTTGGTAATATTGAAAGCAGGAAGGCTGGCCTCGCTCCCGTCCGTTCCGCCGCTATTGTCCGGTGCCCCTGTGCCAGCCCACAGATTAACCTTTTGTGCGCTGGTGAGGTAGGCCATGAAGAAGCCACCTTCCAACCCCAGCCCAGGAGTGATTTGATAGCCGGCACGTAGGGCTGTGTTAGCGAAGTGTGCAACTTCCACCTTTGTAGCCATGCTGACCACAGCCGGGTTGTTGGAGAAGCGACTGTTGGAAAGCGCAAACTGCCGTTGATCCAGTTGCTGATTCATCCCTAAGCGGAGGTAGCTCATGCTAAAGCGGCTGTACCATCTTGATTGGTTAGGCTCCCAGGCAAGAAAAACCCCTGCTTCATACCCTGTGCTGCCTTGTTCTGGCACGAAGAGCCCGCTTATGAAAAGCCCGGGCTGCCAGGGGGAAGTTGTAGCCAAAGTGGTTTTTGGCTGTTCGGGCAGCGACGGAAAGCTTTGTTTTTCCAATGGTTCAGGGCTGAGTGCTGCAAGAGCGTTCAGCGGGGGAATAGCAGTAAGTGCAGGGGAGAGCGCAAGTGGCCCTTCCTGCTCTATGGATGTCGTTGCACTTGCTGTCTGTCTATACTGAACCTTCGCATTAGGCTCAGACTGTTTTACGGGGCGGGGAATTGGGGAAGTGTTCAAAGCCGCATTAGGGTAATGAGCTGCTCCTGCTATTGGGGGAGTATTGCCTGCAATCGGCGAGGAGTCACCCTGACCAGTAACGTTTGCTTCCTGCTCCAACGGTGAGTGTTCCGGGTTTTGGCTGGCCCTTGCCCATTCGGAAGGAACCGGCAACTGCCCGATGACTGTATGGTTACCGGCAAAATCATTGAGCAGCCAACCTGTGCCTATGCCAATAGCCAGCAGTGCAGCACTCCACCATACCCATACCAACGGGCGGCGCTGTTGAACGGGCATTTCCTGGTCGAGCATTTGCCGCATGCCTGACCAGCCCTCCTCCACCCATTCGGGGTTAATATTCGATGTGAAATTATCCTGCATGGTTGTAATGCGTTCTGATTAATTGTTTCAGTTTTTGCCTGGCATTGGAAAGGTGCCATTTTGAGGTGCCGGTGCTGATCCCCAGCTGCTTTCCAATTTCCACATGCGTGTAGCCTTCAATAGCGTAGAGGTAAAAAACCTCTCTTGTGGCATCCGGTAAATAAGACACCAGCTTGAGGATATCCTCCAAATACAATTGGCTCAGGGCGTTGTCAGGTGCAGGCCCGTCCCGGTCTTCCAGATCGAGAAAATGAACCTGATTGTTGTGCTTTTTGAAGTAGTCTGATAAACTATGGAAGATAAGCCTTCTGATCCAGCCCTCCAGTGACCCGTTGAATGAGTACTTCTCCAGCTTTTTAAAAACTCTGAGAAACCCGGTGTTCAGGATTTCCAGCGCTATTGATTTATCCTGGGTATAACGCAGGCACATCCGCATCATACTGTTGAAGTACTTGCGGTAGAGCATTTCCTGAGACAGCCGCCTGTTTTTCAGGCAGCCTTCCACCAGCTCTTCATCGGTATATGCGGATGCGTCCTTTGCCATATTAAAATTGGTTCTTAGACAAATCTCGTGATTTAGAGTCAAGCCAAAAAGGAAATCAACGCTCCCGTTGGTTGCTTTTGCTTCCCTTTTCGACTTGACCACGAGATTTGTCAAAGAAGGCTAAAATTTAACTCCAATTTGCAGTTGTATACGCCGGAACTTCCATTCCTGCGTAGTCTGCCGGTCTCCCCACCACCAGCCAAAATGGTCAAATGTTGACTGAGCCGACTGAAACTGATAGCCCAGACTCAATAACAGGCCAAGTTCCTGCCGAATGGGTACTTCCAGGCCTATCGCCCCGTGAGCATTAAAGCCTCCTGTTGCATCAACCAGCAAAGTCTCCTCATCCCTCCGGTTAAGCGCTGCTCCATAACCTGCGGCAAACTGCAAATAGGGCTGCACACCAGTTTGAGAAGGGTCATAAAGCTTGCAAACAGCCCAAAAGGGGAAGTAGCTGTAGCCACTGTTGAACTGATAGCTTTGTGCCCCAACTCCTCCACCTACCCCAAGATAACGTTTTATCCGGTAGGTGCCAATGTATTGCAGGGAGGCACCGGCTTGTATTTCTGAATCTGAGGACCCGATCAGGCTGCCGTAGTGCACTTCATGCGCCCACCCGGGCTCGAATATGCTTTCAGTATCCTGCTGTGCCTCAACTGTGCCCGGCAGTAGCAGCACCAAGACTGTAAATACGGCAAAAGCCCATGCTTTCATATACTGTGCCATATTACAGCGATAAAAGGTTGCTCAAACGGCGTGGTGCCTCCGGATTGCTAATATCGTATTGGTATAAACCATTGTCGCCTATGACTATCGCTAAATGGCCTTGCAGCGTAATAATATCATAAGCCTGGAATCCTGTCATTTTTCCAATTTGCTCGTTGCCAACCGTTGCCGGGTCGGTGGCATCAAAAATCTTTACGCCTTGTTCGTTCTCACAGATATACAGGGCGTTATGGAGCTTAGACAATCCATGTGGGTTGTGCATGCTAAAGCTGTTGATCAGTACCGGGTCTGTTAGGTTGGTGACATCCACCACATCGAGCTGATTGGTAAAAGTCTCACATTCCGTGCCGTTCCGGAGCGTCACGTAGGCAATATTCCCATCTACAAAAACCGGGTCGCAAGCCGTAGCGTGGCGGAATACCGATAGCTGCTCCGGAGCAGTAGGCACACTGTTGTCAAAAATATACATACCGTCGGCAGCACCAATGAATAGCTTATCTCCGTAAGGGAAAATGGTCTCAATACCCCAGCCTATATCGACTACATTGATCTTTTCAGGCTCAGGGGTGGCGGACAAGCCAAATACATGCAGCCGGTGTTCGTCCACCACATACAAGTGGTCCTGGGCGAGGGTGAATCTTGCCATAGAGCCTCCAACACCTACGTCCTGCGCTTGTCCGGCGGATTCATTGGCGAAATCCTGCGCCACACCGCCTGCCGCCACATCGATGAATAAAGTGCCGTCTCTCCAAAAGGAATTACCGGTATACGAGTCACAGTCTACCTCCTCCGTCATTGGCACCTTCTCGTACCGGACCAAATAGCCTTGCTCTTCGTCAAAGCTATGGCTGGGAATGGCTTCTTCGGTCCGTCCGGCAAAAACCGGGCTGTTGGGATTGGTAATGTCAATGGCGACCAGGTCTACATAGTTGTCAGCGTAGATCATATTGCCACGCACTGCCATATCCACATTGCCCGGAATATTCAGGAACCCAAAGGGTTGGGGGGCTTCCGGATTGCTGTTGTCAATCAGGTGTATGCCTGCACCACGCTCATTAATCAGGAGGATATCCTGGTAAACATAAATTTTGCCAGGGTTCTCCAGGTCTTTGGGTGCTTCAAATTCTATAGAGTGGCGGAAGTCAGCGGGTTTCACGTAAACCGGTTCATAAGCCTGAAAAGTACTCGTTGCCTCACAGGTATCCTTTATACAAGAAGGCAAAGCCAGCGCAAGGCTGAGCAGGCCTATCAGATAATAGAAAGTCGGGATCGTTTTCATAAAGGTAAATTTGTGAAAAGTTTAGAGATAATCTATTCCCGATGACTTCTCACAAAGCCAGACGTTGGATAAAGCAGGGAGGGTTGGGTTAAAGCCCTATATTTGTGTAAAAAAAAAGATGAGGCAAATCATTCTGTCTACGTTCATTTGGATTGCTTTCGGGATAACGGCACTGGCTCAGGTGACTTTCAATATCACGAGTGTACCAGCTAATACGCCGGACGGGGCGGTCCTTTATGCGGCAGGCAACTTTAATGGTTGGGAGGAAGGTAGCTCGGATTATGCCTTTACTGCAGCTGCGGATGGTACTTACACCCTCACTTTTGAGCCTGATCCGGGCACTCTGATGTTCAAATTTACCCGGGGTAGCTGGGCAACGGTGGAAGGCAATTCGGATGGCGGTTTTCTGCCCAACCGGACTTTGGAGTACGGCGGGGGGCAGTTGGAGGTCGATCTGGAAATTGTATCCTGGGAAGGAGACGGCCCGGGAAGTTCCACTGCCGCTGATAATGTTACTGTGGTTGCGGAAGACTTTTATATGCCTCAGCTGGACCGCAACCGTCGTATTTGGGTTTATCTGCCACCAGATTACACGACCTCCACAACGGACTATCCGGTCCTTTATATGCACGATGGCCAGAACCTCTTTGATGCCGCTACTGCAGCCTTCGGAGAATGGGAAGTGGATGAATCCCTGAACGCCCTGTTCGAAAATGGGGATGACGGCATAATCGTAGTAGGCATTGACAACGGCGGGGTCGCCCGGTTAGACGAGTACAGTCCGTGGGTGAACCCAAGTTATGGTGGGGGGGAAGGAGAAGCCTATGTGGATTTTATCGTGGAAACACTTAAGCCCCACATAGACGAAAACTACCGGACGCTTCCGGGGCGGGCCCACACGGGTATTATGGGGTCGAGCATGGGCGGCCTGATTTCACTCTATGCTGCGATAGAGCATCAGGATATATTTAGCAAAGCGGGGATTTTTTCTGCTTCTTTCTGGTTTGCTGAAGCGTGCTATGACCATGTAGGCGACCGGGGGAAACACGAGGATATGCGGATATATATGATTGCCGGAGCTCAGGAAGGGGCAAACGGGCAACAGGTGGCTGATATGATGGCTATGAAGCAGGAGCTACTGGCTGCGGGGTTTGAGGAAAGCGAGATTGTTGCTGTAGGGCATCCGGATGGTACACATGCTGAATGGTACTGGAAAAGAGAATTCCCCGCTGCCTATGAGTGGTTGTTTGGCAATTTGACCACCGGCGTAAGTGAAGATGCCCGCGATTTTATGAAAGGTGTGGAGGTATTTCCGAACCCGGGCGGAGATACTGTATATATCGAGCTGCCGGAAGAAAAGCCGGGGCTTCAGTGCAGGGTTTTCACAGCAGAGGGTAAACTAGTAAGGCTCATTCAGCCTGATGGTCGGAGAATGAGCCTTGCCGGATTGCCGCCTGCTGCCTACCTGATCGGCTTTTACCTGAAAAACGGCCAATGTATAGGCATGAAGCGCCTGATGGTGCAGAAGTAAATGCTAGACTGTGTTGGGAAGGTAGTCCGGGAAGAACTACTCTTCAGCTTCTACTTCGTAACCACCGATGACTTCGTACAGGCCATTTTTCACGCGCTTTTCGAATTCTTTTCGAGGCACGGGCATTTTTCTATTTAAAGTCGTCAGTTGTACCGTAACGGTTTTAGACGTTTCCTTGAGTACTTTGACTTTGATGCTTCGATCTATCATAATAGCTGTCGATTAAAATGTTGAAGAAAGTAGTTGTCCGGTAAGTTCGGGTAAACGGCTACCGTTTTATGGTCAAATAAAGGCACACTTAGATGTTAATCAGGGTGGCGTTAATATCATGTTGTTTTACCAGCCGGTCTGCAAAAGCACGGTGCCCATGCGGTGTAAAGAGGAAGAACTTTCCCTCTTTGATTGAAGCCAGCCGGTCAAGCAGTTTCCATTTAGTGATGAGGTCTTGTTTTTGGTCTGATTTCATGGCGATTTCAAAGTAGCATTTGTTGCCCCGCATCACTGCGGTAATATCAGGAGTGATATACGACTCTTCCTCATCGGGGGAGGAGGGGGGCTGCTTGAAAGACGTGGGCTTGTCGATTCCCTCGTCTTCTACGTTGGCTTTTACTTTGGAGTAACCTCTTTGCCTGACCCAGGTAATAGCCTTTTCGTAAACTTTTTCATCTTTCTCAGACGTAACCATATCATGGAGGCTTTTAATTATTGGAACGATATCTAATTGCGTCTTCCCTGATAAAACCAGGGAAGAGGTGTGAAGTGCGATAGAATAGGCAAAACTTTATTTCGAGTGGCGACCAGGATTCATGATTAGTATACTGAATGCCAGGGGCGCAAGTTTCAAAAAAGCAGATTAATGTTTGGTCAGCACGGGCTGCAAGACTGATACGCGCAAATGTTTGCACTTAAAAGACATCAATAAACGGAACTGACCGGGAACAACTATAGCCGCTTGGGCTTTGCTTTCTATCCGGGCAGATCAGGAAGCCAGGGCAGCAGGTATGGAGTTGTCCACAAATTTTTTGCCGTCCCATTTGCCAAGCCACTCGATTTCCTTTCCTGCTTTCTGATACTTCTTGAAAGTAGAAATAGCAGCGTCTTTTGATTTTCTGAAAATGGTAATATTGTTGGGGACGGATTTTATCGTAAAGTAGTACTTGCCTTTACCCATTGCAAAGTTCTTACGCAATTTCATAGTAATAGTTTAGTGAATAAAATAGAATGAATCCAAAGCGACCGGATACTAAATCAACCGGACTTTACGAGCTTCCAGTCCCTTATCACTGGCTTCAACCTCGAAGGCTACTTCGTCGCCTTTTGAAATCTTGTCTTCAAGACTGGTGACGTGGACGAACACATCTCTATCCATATTTTCGGGCTCTATAAAGCCATAGCCGCGCTTGCGGTTAAAAAATTTGACTTTACCTTTCTTTTCAAATGATTCGTCCTCTCCAGTGAAGTAATTCACAACTTTCTTTAACCACATGGTATTCTTGGTTTTATACTGCAGGTTTCATGAATTCAGGATTCAAAATTTCATACAGCCCCAATTCTTTCCGGTGCAGAAAGGTTAGTCTGGGCAGCTGAATCTGGCAATGCTGATCGAGAAAGAGCAATGTAACATATTTCGCGTCGGCTTCGATAACTTGCACCCTGCGGGTTTTAATTTTTGCCATGAAATTTTTTTCCTGGTTAATGTGTTTTCCTGTTTTGGATGTAGCAACATAGATTTTCCAGCGTTTATCAGGGAGTTCCTCCGCTATCAAAAAAAACCTCCGAAAGAAAATTCGATTGAATTGGTTGTCAGGCGATTAGAGGGGAAATACAAGAAAACCCGAATTAAATACAAACTTTTAAACAACTTGCTACATTATAAGAAACGGCTTTCCCCAATAAATAGTTCAATTTTGAAAGTTTTGGTTTTTTTGCCTGGCAGGCAAAACAGCGTAAAACTTTGCCCGTTATTTTACGTCCTGGAAAGCATAAGGATACGATTCTACTTATCTTTCGGGCCAATAAAGTGCTGATGTTTACAATATTCCTTCTCATTGCGGCTTACATCGTTTACCGGGCGGTACGGCAAATTCTCCGGGTATATGAATGCCCATCGAATGAGGTGCTCACAGCCTTTTGGCGTGGGAAATTAAGACCGGGCAGTGAGCCGCATCGTCACCTGATTACTCACTTGGGTAATTGTGAGAAATGCCAGGACCGGCTGCAACTGCTCCGGCATGGGCTGCCGTTGGAAGACCACCTCATCGACAAAGATCAGGACTAGTGGTCTGTTAAGGCTCAACCCATGAATTAAGCTTGATGGCCTATTAGAACAAGCCAGAAATCACCCCTTCATCATCAATATCAATATTCAGGGCGGCAGGCGATGCGGGTAGGCCCGGCATGCGCATCATATTTCCGCTAAGTGGCACCAGGAAGCCGGCACCGGCAGCTATTTCGATGCCTCGTATATGAAGGGTGAAGCCTTCAGGGCGTCCTGTTAGTTTGGGGTCATCCGACAAAGATTTTTGCGTTTTGGCTATACAAACGGGTAAGCCTTCCAGCTCCAATTTTCGGATTCGCCGTAGATCGCGCTCTGCTTCCCTGCTGTAGGCTACATCTGCAGCGCCGTAAATGGTTGTGGCAATGGTCTTGATTTTTTCCTTTACGGGCATATTCCATTCGTATAAAGGCTTGAACCGGGTATTGCCGTTTTCTGTAAGTTCCACCACTGCTTCCGCCAATGCGCGGGTCCCTTCGCCTCCATTAGCCCAGCCATCAGACCGGGCCACCTTAACGCCTTTTTCTGCGCAGGCGGCTTCCACCGTGGCGAGCTCTTCCTCGCTATCGTAAACAAACCGGTTGATGGCCACCACGACCGGCAGGCCGAACTGCTGTAGGTTTTCCAGGTGCTTCTCAAGATTGGGGATACCTTTTCTAACTGCTTCAGGATCGGGGTTCTTCAGGTCGTCAAGACTTACGCCACCGTGATATTTTAAAGCCCGGATGGTGGCGACAAGCACTGCTGCTTTGGGCGACAAGCCTGCGCTTTGGCATTTGATGTCCAGGAATTTCTCAGCGCCCAGGTCTGCGCCAAAGCCCGCTTCTGTGACGGCGTAGTCCGCCAGGCTCAGCCCCATTCGTGTAGCCATAACAGAGTTGGTCCCCTGTGCGATATTGGCAAAAGGGCCACCGTGGAGGATGGCAGGTACCCCTTCCAGGGCCTGTACCAGATTAGGCTTGATGGCGTCCTTAAGCAGTGCTGCCATCGCGCCCTGCGCACCAAGGTCACGGGCATACACCGGTTTCCGGTCATAAGTGAAGCCAATGAATATATTGCCAAGGCGCGTTTTTAAATCAGTGCGGTTCTCACACAGGCACAGAATCGCCATGATTTCTGAGGCCGCAGTGATGTCAAAGCCAGTCTCCCGGGGCAGTCCGTTGCCGGTACCGCCCAAGCCTACCACAACTTGCCGCAAAGCCCGGTCGTTCATGTCCATAACCCGTTTCCAGAGCACAGTCCTTGGGTCAATACCCAGATTGCCCTGTTTGCTTTGGATGTTGTTGTCAATGAGGGCGGCCAACAGGTTGTGGGCCTTCTCAATAGCGCTAAAGTCACCTGTAAAGTGGAGGTTGATGTCCTCCATGGGCAGGACTTGCGACTGCCCACCGCCGGCAGCACCGCCTTTGATGCCGAAAACCGGGCCCAGGGAGGGCTCCCGAAGCACCACCACTGTTTTCTTCCCGATCTTTTGCAGCCCCTGGCTCAGCCCGATGGATACAGTGGTTTTGCCCTCTCCAGCGGGAGTTGGGGAAATGGCCGTTACCAGGATAAGGTTGCTTTGCCTGGCTTTTTCTGCATCAATCAGGGAGAGTGGAAGTTTGGCTTTGTGGTGGCCGTAGCGTTCCAGGCTGCCTTCAGGCACGCCCAGTTTGGCGGCAATCGCTCCAATATCCTGAAGTGTTGCCTGCTGAGCAATTTCAATGTCTCGATTCATGTGTGGTTTTATCTGGTTTGGTATTGGTTAGGTCATACCTGTTTAAGGGCAGGTATAATCCACTTTAGTTTTAGCTGTTTCAATGATATATATCAGCAGAAAAGCGAAAAAACAGGTAAATGGTTAACTATTTGTAAGCCCTTTGCTAATTAAGTGTGATCTTTTATTAAAAATTTTAAAAAAGTGAAACAAAAGCCGGCCTATCGAGTTAAATTTACCAGAGTTTTTTCATACTAATTAATTTGCTGAACCGCATTCTCGTCTGAGTGCGGTTTTTTTATTCTTTACGGTCTGGGTTTTCCCGCATGCTTACTACTCGCTGTGGCAGGCCAAAGATAATTCCGGCGGTCTTAAATCGTGACACCAGGCGCTCCATCACATCGCACCCCATGGCAAAGGCACTTGCATTATCTTCTGCCCAAAGGTAGGCACGGAGGCGCAATCCGCTTTCCCCCAAATCAATAACCCTGATTCTGACTACAGGAAAGCCCTCTGCTTTCTCTTCCTCCGAGCGGTTGTCCAGCAGATTGGGGTGGGCCATGGCTTCTTCAGTCAGAATGGACTTGGCCAACTCCAGGTCGGTATCATAGCTTAGCGAGAACTCCAGCCACTTGCAGATCGAGTCACCCCCAAAATCAGAATTGATAATCACTTCTTCGCTAATCACCGAATTGGGTATGAGGATACGTCGGTTCTCAAAATCCCGTATAACCACATGCCTTAGGCTGATATCTTCCACCGCACCCTGAAGCCCTGACTGGAATTTGAGCCGGTCATTGACCCGGAAAGGCTTAAAAATAATGATGAATATCCCGCTGATGATGTTGCTCAGCGCATGCTGGGAGGCAAAGCCAACCGCTACAGCCAAAATGCCAGCGCCAGCCAGCAGCGAATTGGCAATAGCACGCATATTGGGCACGGTATATACTGCCCAGCTTATACCTACAATATAAATGAGCCCGGTGATGGCATGTCTCAGAAAAATATAGTTGGTAGGATCATTCCTGATAATGATGGTCGACCGCTTGA
Source organism: Phaeodactylibacter xiamenensis (assembly GCF_000759025.1). Taxonomy (GTDB): domain Bacteria; phylum Bacteroidota; class Bacteroidia; order Chitinophagales; family Saprospiraceae; genus Phaeodactylibacter; species Phaeodactylibacter xiamenensis. Next base: position 92,720 of record NZ_JPOS01000079.1, read on the forward strand.
GAAACCGCCGGAAAAGCCAGCTGAAAATAGCAGCGAGCACAATGGTGGCAGCTATGATCCCTAAAAAAAGCGCATACGGTTTGAGTTGCTCCATTACGACAGCATGATTTCATCCAGTAATGCCTGATCGTCATCCAGGGACTTGAAGAGGCGGGTGCGGAATTTGTTTTTGGAATTAAAGAGCTGTATGGACATCTTGTCGATGGCAATCATGGATAATACCGTTTGGATGTAAGCATCCACCAGGTCATCCAGCCCGATACCGAGCTTGTTGAAATCGCGGCGGTCCATAAGCAGCAGGCGGTTGGTATCTGAGCCCCAGCTGTTGGACCCCTCCTTAATGGAAAGGTTGGTGCCGAGCATGGACCAGGAGTCGGTGCCCCCTTCGATATGGTCAGCCAGTGGTTCGGCAGCGCGGCGGGCGTAGATAGACAGGGGCCTGATACCTTCTGCAGTGTAGCTCACCATCATGCGGATGTCGGCCACATAGGCATTGCCTTTACTGCTGGGCACAGTGCCGATGTGGTAAAGCTTCCCCTTGCTGCTAGTGGAGCTCCAGTTGTAGTTGCCGATGAGCGACTGTACGATGAAGCGGGAGTATTTGAAGTCTTGCTTCATAAAATCCGCCAACTCCTGTTCGTTAACAATAGTGTAAACACCCTGCCCGGCGTTGCTGTATGGGTTTTTGACCACAGCCTGCCCGCCCAGCTTAGCCACCCAGATGGGCACTTCCTCCAGGCTGACGTCCCAGATGGTTTCCGGCGTCAGGATTTCCAGCCCGGCTTGTTCCAGTTCGGCATTGAACAGGTCATAGGCTTTGGAGGCCAGCATTTTATTGCGCCCGCCCGCCAGGCAAGCGACAATCGGGTTGAAAATCTGCGTTTTGCTCATCACCGGCAGCCGGTTCCAGGGGCTTTGGGTGAGGTAGCGGAAAGCCATTCTGATTTTGTGCCATTCCCCATCCGTACCCAGGACATACATGACCCCGTCTTTGAAGCGGACGGCCGGGTCTTCGTCCGTATTGTAATACGTTACGGTATGTACCGGCTCCTGGAAAACATCAGCCATGGCTTTAGCGTAGCCTATGGCCTCCATGGGGTTCTTGTCATAGACCACTGCCAGCTCACCTGAAGGGCCGCGGCGGGACTTGGTCAGGGGTTTGAAAGTACGCTCCATCAGCAGCCGGTAGCCGCCTTGTTCCTGATTGTCATCGAGCAGCGGCATAGACTTTTGACCGGAAGGGCAGGAGTTGTTCTCAATAACCACCATTTGGCGTTTACCCTTCTCGCTCGTCACGTGCATGAGGTCAGCGCCCGCCCATACAAAGTGCCTGGGTTTGTATTTGAGCAGCTTGCGCAGTGTATCCGGGCTCACCATAGGGTGGAGGTGGCAATAACGCTTGATGATGCGCTCCTGGCTCAGGTTGAGGAAAAAGGAGATCATCGGGTGGATGGTAGCGTTCAGGGCTTTGGCGTACCAATGGTCTTCCGGTTCAAATTGTCCGGGTTGGAATAGTTGGGACTTCATGCGTTGTGCTTTTCCTGTTTTTGCGGGTAAGGTATGGTTTTCAAAATGGGATAAACAAGCTACCCGCTGTTATTTTTTTGTAAACGGGCGGCTTTGTCTAATGTTGGTTGGGTGCACTGCAATTACCGGGCCTTCTTCCAGGTCCATCATCGCATTGAAGAGCGCGATTTTTTCAAATTGGTCAAGGCTGGCAGCGTGAATGTCCGCAGTGGAAATGCGGCCCTGCTCCAGGAGCCGTGCCCTCCGGGTCCCCTCTAGCATTGGCTGTCTGGGCGTCAGCCATCGGGAGCCGTCCCACAGGGCGATATTGGCATAGGAGGTGTCGGTGAGCAAGCCATTCTTAACGAATAACACATCATCTGCTGCTCCGCGTTCGGCAAAGGCGGCGTTAATCAGTGCGCGGTCTTCGTACTTGCAGGCGTAGTCGATATGATCGGCATTGGCTAGGGTAAGCCTGTGCACGGGGCGTATTGCGTAGGGCGTAAATTCAACAGTTTCAATGTATTCCCGATAGAGCACCCGGCACTTGTAACGCCCTTCTTGAAATCGTTGAGGTATAGTAATGCTGTGGAGATTAGGTAAGGTTGTCCAGCCAAGGGCATGTGCGCTGCGCCGGACGCGGGCCTGGTGAAATACCAGCCCCTTCAGTCGCCCATTTTGGCAACAAATGGTTTCGAGCAGGCGTGGCTTCATATCAACGGCGCAGTTGCAGGGGCAAAAGGCAAGTAGGCTTTTTGAAGCAACTCTTCGTACTCCGCTTCCATCCGGCTGCGGGCGGTAATGCCCCCTCCGCTTTTGAAGATCAGTCCATCAGGGGTGGCTTCCACAAAACGGATCATCACACCACTGTCTACGGTTTGCCCGTCGTAAATGCCGCACACGCCGGTGTAGTAACCGCGGTCTTGTCCCTCTGCGGCCCGGATGACCTCTACCGTCTTTTGCTTTGGCGCCCCGCTTATGGAGCCGGCCGGGAGTAGTTTGAAGAACAAGTCACCCAGTTGCTGATGGAAGTCACCGGGCAGTTGCCCTTCAATCTCGGTACTGGTCTGTAGCAGGCTGCCGGTATGGGTAGTAATAGCCTCCACGTAACGGTAGCGCTTTACCCGGACTTTTTTAGCCACCATGCTCAGGTCGTTGCGGATGAGGTCGACGATTGTGGCATGTTCCGCCCGTTCTTTGTCATTGCTCAGCAATTGTTGTTCGGCACCGGGCAGGGTAGCATCGATCGTGCCCTTCATAGGAAAGGAGGCGATGCGCCCTTCCTGGCTGACTCGCACAAAAGGCTCCGGAGAAAAGCAGGTAAACTGCCCCTTCAGCCAAATCCGGTAACGCGCCCGGTTGAGCAGGAAAATATCGTGCAGGCTCAGGTTGGTATCAATGGCAGTAGGGAAGGCCAGGTTGAGCAAGTAGGTATTGCCATCGTGCAAAGCTTTCTGCACTTCTTTGAATGCAGCAGCATACCGTGCAAGCGATACCGGATGGCGCTCGAAGTGGAAGTCGGTAGCAGAGGGCATGCCCCTGTCATTCCGATGGTTGTGAATGGCAAACTGCAACTGCTCCGGGTCTATGGCATCAAGGGGCAGCACAATGGGCCGTTGCATTTCAAAGTCGATCAGGAAGAGAAAAGGCCGGCGGTCTTTACCCAGGTCGTTCATACGTTGCTGAGCGGTAAGCCGGTCGGTGGTTATGGTCATGTTCCGGTTTGGGTTCCTTTAGTTAGACGGTTGTGCCAGCCATAGTAACACAACAGGAGGGATAGAGTTGAAATGTACACTTTTTCCTATTTTCGCTCCAAAAGAATATGACCCGAGCGGAACTCAGCGCCCAAATCCTGCAAAAGCAATCCTACCTGTGCGTAGGCCTCGATGCCGACATTGACCGATTGCCCCGCCACTTGCTGGACAAAGAGGACCCGGTTTTTGAATTCAACAAAGCCATTATCGACGCGACCAAAGATTTGTGTGTGGCTTACAAGCCCAACCTGGCTTTTTACGAGGCACTTGGCAGCAAAGGGTGGGAAAGCCTCCGCAAGACCCTGGAATACATCCCCGATGAGCACTTCACGATTGCCGATGCCAAGCGGGGCGATATTGGCAATACTTCCCGCCTTTATGCACAGGCATTTTTCGGGGAGATGGGCTTTGATGCGGTTACGGTAGCCCCTTACATGGGCGTGGATTCTGTAAAACCGTTTCTGGAGTTTGAAGGCAAATGGGTGATCCTTTTAGCGCTGACCTCCAATAAGGGGAGTCAGGATTTCCAATTCGATCAGCAGGAAAACGGCCAGCCTTTGTATGAGAAGGTCATGCGAAAGGCGCAGGAATGGGGTACGCCCGGCAATCTGATGTACGTCGTTGGGGCCACCCACCCGGAGAAGTTTAAGGAAATCCGGGAAATTGCTCCGGACCACTTTCTGCTGGTGCCCGGTGTCGGTGCACAGGGCGGCGATCTTGAAGCCCTGACCCGCCACGGTGCCAATGCGGATGTGGGGCTGCTGGTCAATTCTTCCCGGGGCATCATTTTCGCCGGGGAAGGGGAGGACTTTGCGGAAAAAGCAAGAAGTGCGGCTCAAGCTCTGCAAACCTCTATGGCTGCATTGCTTCAAAACCTATAGTTTATGCTCACCGGAATCCCGTTGCTGCTGGCGATTATTGCAGCCATTGTACTGATTATTGTGCTGTCTGCCCGGTTGGGCGTGCATCCTCTTCTTAGCCTTTTGAGCGCTACCTTGTTTCTGGGGCTGGCGGCCGGTATGCCACTCTCTGGCCTAATTACGGCTATTAACGAAGGCTTTGGTGGACTGATGGGCTACATCGGGCTTATCGTGGTGTTCGGGAGTATCATCGGGTATATTCTGGAGAAATCGGGGGCTGCCCACCGGCTGGCGATTGCGCTGCTCAGTAGCGTAGGGAAGGGTCGCCCTGCTCTGACGATGTCAGCTATTGGAGCGATAACCAGCATCCCGGTATTTTGTGACAGCGGGTTCATCATCCTGTCCGGGCTGAATGACGCGGTCGCCCGGCAGTCGGGCGTTAAAAAAGGCGTGCTGGCGCTTTCCCTCTCTGCGGGGCTCTATACCACCCACACCCTGGTGCCCCCTACTCCGGGCCCAATCGCCGCCGCCGGTAACCTCGGCGCTGCGGATTATCTCGGCACGATTATGCTGCTTGGGCTGCTGGTGGCCCTGCCTACGATGCTGGTCGCGGTATTCCTGGCTAAGCGGCTGGGGCAGCGGCTGGAACTGCCGGAGTTGGTAGCAGAAGCGCCGGAGACAGGTACATTGCCTTCTCTGGGGCGCTCCGTTTTGCCCATACTGCTCCCGATTTTGCTCATCGCAGCGGGTTCGGTCCTCAAACTGCTCGGGTACGATGGTCCAGGCACGTCATTACTGTTGTTTCTCAGCCACCCGCTCATTGCCCTTATGCTGGGCACGGTGGCCGCACTCTGGCTAATGCCCAAATGGGACAGCGCGCACCTCAGCGGCTGGATAGGAGAGGGCATCAAACTGGCAGGGCCGATTCTTATTATTACGGGTGCGGGCGGTGCTTTTGGGGGCGTTCTGAAAGCCACACCGGTTGCGGACCTGGTGGAAGGCAGTCTGGGCAGTGGCGGTTATGCCGGAGCAGGTGTGCTGGTGGTCGCTTTTCTGATTGCGGCGTTTTTGAAGACAGCTCAGGGCTCCTCTACCAATGCGCTGGTGATTACCTCCTCTCTGCTAGCACCGGTCGTTTTACAACTCGGGATGGAGAACCCGGTGGAACTGTCGCTGCTGGTGCTGTCGATCGGCGGTGGCGCTATGACGGTCTCTCATGCCAACGACAGTTACTTTTGGGTGGTCACGCAGTTTAGCGGTATGGAAATGCGGGAGGCGTACCGGAGTTTTACGTTGATTACAGCGGCTCAGGGGGCGACGGTTTTGGTGGGGGTATTGGTGTTGTATTGGGTTTTGGGGTGAATTGATGTACAGTGAATATTCCAGCCTTTGCTGAATAGGCGGAAGGGAATGAAATGGAGGGGGAATGTAAAACTGCAAACTGCTGAATGTAAAATGTAAAAGTGTGAGCGAGGCATGGCTCGGGCGGAAGGGAATGAAATCTGTAATGTCTTTAGAGGTGGTTTTTTCACCCGGCGCACTTCCTTCGCCGGGTGTGCTGTAAAAGTGGCTTTTTCGCCCGGAATACTTCTCGCCGAACCCTGCTTCGAGCCTCATCAGTAGGAGGAATCAGCACGTATGTATGTTTCCATGCAAAGTTTAGGGTTTCGCGGAACATCCCTGAATTAAGAGTTACTTTTGCCTGAAAACACCTAACTCATGCGATACCTATGGCTTAGCTTATTGACCTGTGTTTTCTACGTTCAGTCTACCGCACAGCCTTACGTGGAGGGCGGGCAGACCCGTCACCGGTTTGCGCAATTGCTGATTGGGGCGGACGCGGTATTATTTCCGGCATCGGGGCAGACTTTCGCCCTGGATGGAGACGGCAGCTTGTCGGATTTTACGCCCAATGCGGCGCTTGTCCCGCGCATTAATATCGCAGGGACGCACTTTTGGGGGCACGCCAATTTCTACATCTCCATACCTGTTGCGAATGTGCTGGACAACAGTGTGCCATTTGGTGGCGATTACACCTTTAATCCCGGTGTGGAAACTGGGCTGCGGGTATACCCCTGGCGCATAGAGGAAAAGAAATTCCGTCCTTTCGTCGGTGCCGCCTTTGCAATAAGCGACTGGCAACAGAACAGCAACCGGGGCTCGGGGGCATTTGCGCATCAGACGCGGTTTCCGGTACAGTTGGGGCTGACCTGGCAGCGCAAGCAGCTGTTGTTTGAATTGGGCGCGGGTCAGTTTTTGAATAACCAAACGGACTACTACGTCAGCCCGAATGATGCGGTAGAGATTGAGCTCCCCTCCACCTACTTCTGGCTGGGCTGCAACTGGCAGATAGAGACGACCCTCAGTGCGGAGAAAAGCTGGAAGAGCGGTCAGACGGCTGCAACTGTGGAGCGCCTGGAAGAAAAGCGAGCCCTCAGCGGCTGGTCGGTAGCCGTGGGCCCTTCATCTGCCTTCATACTAGGCCGCTCACCGCGCAATGATAAACTGTACCCGGCGATAGGCCGCCATAGCGGTGCGGCGATCTTCCCGGAATTTGGGCTGGGCTACTACCACTATCCCTGGGATGCCCACCTGAACCTGGCTTTCCGGGCGAACCGGTCGGAGCGTTCGGCTTACGGCACTGCTCAGGTCCTGCAACGCCGGGCCTTAACCCTCGAAGCCTATAAATTCCTCTTTGATTACCATGGCTTCGTACCATTTATCGGCCCCCACCTCAGCCGCGAGTGGCTCAGCATGGAGGAAACGGTGCAGCGGTCTACGCCTTACGAGGGCAGCGAAGTACAATGGGTGCCGGGGGTGACCTTCGGCTGGGATATCCGCCCCAATCAGCTTCAGGGCTTTATCCTGCGCACTAATTTGCGGTATACGCCAACTCAAAATATAGGACCTGAGGGTGGAGTCTCCTTCCGGCAGCTGGAGTTCAACTTTATTCAGCTGGTGCTTTATCCCGGGCGGATAAAGCGGATGCAGCGGGCATTGCGATGACAGGGTAGCACAGCGTTTTTTTGAATAAAAAAATGCTGGCGGCAGAACCAAAATTAAGGTAAGGTGTCAATAGGATATTATTTAAAATTAAAGTAATGCTATGAAAGGTAATTGTAATGCTTTCTTTTGTTTTGCTACCATGCTGGCTTGCTCATTGGTGTTTATCGGATGTAGTCAGAATGATGGCAGCGACGTTAGTCCATCAACAAATGATGCTGGCGCTGTTACTTCTTTCTTGATGCATGATGCAGGTTTAATCATTACCCTTTTGACAGATGATGGAGATGATGAGACCGATTATTTTGAGTCCTATGTTTTTAACTTCAGTTCAAACGGTAATATAGCGGCAGTGGGTGATAGTGATACTGTTACAGGGACATATAATGTTTTTCGTGATGACGGGAGGGTGGAATTGTACATGGACTTTCCTAATGTCGGAAACTTTGACGAGCTCGATGACGATTGGTATTTCATTTCCATTGACCAAAACACGATCCGGTTTAATGACGATGGAGACCGGCTGGAATTTAGGCAACGATGAACAGGGCTTTCGTATATTGTACCGTTGGTTGTCATGAATAAAAAACAACAGGGCAATGGAAGGACAGCATTCTTATCGGATCAAAGAGCTAAATATTGAAAGCTTCCCAAAGGGGCAGATCAGCGAAGCGTGGTTGCACATCATCAACAATGGGATTGGTGAGCCGGTCCGGATACCCATCATTATTGCCCGGGGCAAGGAAGACGGTCCGGTGCTTGGGCTGAATGCCGCCCTGCACGGCAATGAGCTGAACGGCATCCCGGTCATCCAGAAGCTCATCAACGACTTAAATCTGGATGAACTCAGGGGTACAATTGTGGGCGTACTCGTCGCAAATGTCCCCGGGCTGCTGCTGGAGCAAAGGGCTTTCAACGATGGTGTCGACCTCAACCGGATCAGCCCGGGCAAGCGCGATGGTACCCAAAGCGAGCTGTATGTCTACCGGCTTTTTGAAAGGATCGTCAAGAAATTTGACTACCTGATCGATTTGCATACCGCAAGTTTCGGGCGTGTGAACACCTACTACATCCGCGCTGATATGTCTGATGAAATGAGCTCAAGGATGGCAAGGCTGCAGAACCCCGAGATCATTCTCAACCACACTCCAATCGGCATAACGCTAAGGGGGCGGGCCGCCATACATGGCATCAAGACCATCACTATAGAGTTGCGAGATCCTCATTTGTTTCAACGGGATGTGATCAACGACAGTCTGGTAGGCGTCAGAAACATACTCTGCGACCTGAAGATGCTGCCCGGTGAAATCCTTTGCCCGGCAGATGAAATTACCCTATGCGACTCCTCCTATTGGCTGTACACTGATGAAGGGGGGATTCTCAATGTCTTCCCGCAGCTCGGGCAGCAATTAAAGAAGGGAGATAAAATTGCCGCCGTAAAGACCATTTTTGGAAAAACAGTCAAGGAGTACTTTTGCCCTGAAGACGGGGTTGTCATTGGGAAGAGCGTCAATCCCATCAACCAATCCGGCAGCAGGATTCTGCATTTAGGTATTAATACGAAGAAGATACCTTGCATTACTGCGCAGGAGTTGGATCATCAGTAATGAAAGTTACTAAATATCGCTGGATATGGTCATAAATCACAGCGCTTTCACCCGCTCTGCCTTATCCAGGAATGCCGGGTCAAAAGTGATGCCGAGCCCTGGCGCATCCGGCACACTGATCCTGCCTTCACTGGGCTGCAGGCTCACGCTGCTCTCTATCGGGATGCCATCTTCGTTCCCTTTAAATTCCTGGTAGGGGCCAATATTGGGTACGAATGACGCAAAGTGCATCATGTAGAGGAAGCCGAGCCCGTCACCGGAGATGTGTGGCGTACAGGGCTTGCCCACAATTTCGGCCATTTTGGCAACTCTAGCGGATCGGACTAAGCCACCGAAAAAGAGCAGGTCTGGCTGTACGACCTGCAGGGCATCTTCGGTAAGGAACCACATGAAACGGCGCATGCTAGCCTCTTCTTCTCCACCCGCTACCGGTACGTTCAGGGCATCGGCTACGGCTTTGTTTTCGTCGTAGTAGTCGAAGGGGCAGGGCTCCTCAAAAAAGTCGGTCCCGTGCGCTTCCAGTATGCGCCCAATTTCAATAGCCGTGGGCACATCGAAGCTTCCGTTGGCATCGGTGTAAATGGTGGCATCACTGCCCAGGGTTTTCCGCACCAGCGGAATGAGCGCTTTGTCGCGGGCCATGCTTTCATCGGTGTAGTGCATGCGCGCACCCAGGCGGTACTTTACGGCTTTGGCACCGGAGGCTTCCACGAGCTCTAGCAGGTGCTCCATTTCTGCTTCCGGGGCATTGCCCCGCCGGCCGCTCGCATAGTAGATATCGACTTCATCCCTCACCCGGCTTCCCAGCAGCGTACTGATGGGTACGCCCCCGGCTTTCCCCAGCATGTCCAGCACCGCAATCTCCACATAGGCTATCGCTACCCAAAGTGCGAGCCCCTGCCATTTGTAGTTCAGCTTTTTGAGGTATAAGTCGTCCAGCAGTTCATCCCATTTGCGGGCATCTTTACCTTTGAGAATGGGCGCCACCATTTCGTAAATGATCGGGTAAAGGCGCTCAGCATATTTAGGCTTCATTGCAGCGATGCCTTCCACTCCGCTCTTGGAACGGGCACGCAGGAAGAAGTGCTCCCCATTGCGGTAGACACCAATATCACTGATGGGTACCGGATTGGGAATGTGCTGATGCTGAACGATGGGCTCTCGCTCAATAGCCTGGAATTGCTTAAGGAGGTCACTGCGGTCGGGCGCATTGCGCGGGGCCTGCCGGAATCCAAAGGAACCACCAAGCAGGGCGGAAGCGCCAATGGCTTTTTTTAGAAAAGATCGTCTGGGCTGCATTGCTGCGGGATTGGATTGATTCGTCAATAGGAATACTCACAAATGCAGGCGTAACCCTTTACCACTCCACTGCTTCCGTCTGCACCGGAATCCGCTTCAGGTGTGGCTTTTTGTTTAGGTAGCGCTGTATGAGGCGTGTGGTTTCCGGATTGCCCGCGTAGGGCGTAATCGCGTCCCGGAGGTTGTCCATGCTGCCATTCAGCCCTTCCTCATCGAGGTAGCCAAAGCCCTGATAATTGCCATTTTCAACCAGAATGACTGCCAATTCTCCAGGCTCCCTGCCTTCATCCAGCAGGAAAAAGTCTTCTTCGAATACTGTGGAAAGCACTTCTCTGGCTGCCAGGGCCCGCTCATTGTAGTCTTCCACTGATTCCTGTTCAGCGCAGGCACCGTGGCACTGCTTGATGTGGTAGTGAAAGCAGGGACCGCTATTGCCGGGCTGTAGTTTGCAAAGCCGGGCACAAAGCTCAAAGGCTTCCCGGACGCGGTTGAGGTGGTTGCGGGCGTGGGCAAATTTGGGATACTCCGAAATGACCTGCAGGGTTTTCCGGCGGGCAGCATTTGCCTGTGTGGCTTCATAGCAAATATAGCCGGCCTCATCTGTAAGGGTATGCACCAGATAAGGGAAGCGCCGCACCCGCTGTGCCCGGTTGATGGGCGGATGGAGGCGTTTGATCTCGTGGCTTTCCAGCAAAAGGGCCACCAGCTCGCTGCCGGTAATTTCGTAGGTGATATCGTGCACATGCCGTTGCAGCTTCCCCGCTTTCTCTGTTTTGTCGGCGAAGTGCTCGGCAATGCGCTTTTTGATGTTGATGCTCTTGCCTACGTAAACCACTTCTCCCTGAGCGTTGTGCAGGTAGTACACCCCGCATTCCTCAGGCAGGGCATGCATCTTTTCCATATCGAAGGACTTGGGCAGCAGGGATTCTTTGATGCCCAGGTTGACCATGTCCACGACTTGCTTTTGATTGTCCTCTTCTGCCAGAATGCGGCGCAGCAGCTCGGCTGTGGCGAGGGCGTCATCCAGTGCGCGGTGGCGGGCATCGGCTTTCCACCCCATCCATTTGATGAGGTTGCCCAGGCTGTAGGATGGCAGCCCCGGGAAAGCTTTGCGGCTCAGGCGGACCGTGCACAGGTTCCTCCGGGAATAGGTATAGCCGAGCCGTTTGAACTCCTCCCTCAGGAAGCTGTAGTCAAAGCGCACATTATGTGCCACGAAAATGGCGCCTTCCGTCATTTCCACTATCTTTCGGGCTACTTCGTAGAATTTGGGCGCATCTTGCACCATTTCCTGCGTAATGCCCGTTAGTTGTGTGATGCCGTAGGGGACGTAGCACTCGGGGTTGACCAAAGAACTGTAGGTGTCCAGGACTTGCTGCCCATCGTGAAGGACAATGCCCACTTCAATGATCTTGTGGCGGGAAGCCCGGCCTCCGGTAGTCTCCAGGTCGACAATCGCGTAACGCTTGGGTTGCATAGTTTAATCTCCGTCAGTAAAAAAACAATATGTTGTGAAGTTAAAAATTTTGTTTGTAATACTGGGCTTTTTGCCACTAAATTGTGCAAAAAGTGTGTCAGAAAAGGCGGTTCAGCCGGTTGATATACCATTGGCTGTGGACATCGATAGCACGCTCGTTCTCGGTGCAGCGCGTATGGACGCCTATTTGCCGGACTTGCAGAAAGCCAAAGGCGTGGGGCTGGTCGTCAACCCCACCTCGGTCATAGGCAGCACGCATCTCGTGGATACGCTCCTGGCTCAGGGCGTCAACGTCCGACAAATCTTCGCACCGGAACATGGCTTCCGGGGCACAGCTGATGCCGGAGAGACGGTGACGGATGGCAAAGACAAACAAACCGGGCTGCCCATCATTTCCCTCTACGGCGACAATAAAAAGCCGAAACCTTCCCAACTGCAAGGCCTGGATGTCGTGGTATTCGACATTCAGGATGTGGGGGTGCGCTTTTACACCTACATTTCCACCCTGCACTACGTCATGGAGGCTTGTGCGGAACAAGGCATCAAAGTCCTCGTCCTCGACCGCCCCAATCCTAACGGGCATTACGTGGACGGCCCAATCCTTGACCCGGATTTCAAGTCCTTTGTAGGCATGCACCGGGTGCCGATTGTACACGGCATGACGGTTGCGGAATATGCCAAAATGGTCAATGGCGAAGGCTGGCTTAAGGGTGGTATCAAGTGCGAACTGGAAGTGGTGCCCTGCCTGAACTATACCCATTCCACACCCTACGAATTGCCGGAAAAGCCCAGCCCGAACCTGCCCAATAACCGCTCCATTTACCTTTATCCGTCGCTTTGTTTTTTTGAAGGCACGGTGGTCAGCGTAGGCCGGGGGACGAACACCCAATTCCAGGTCTATGGTCATCCCGATGCTACCATTGGCGATTACTACTTCACGCCGGAGCCCATGCCCGGCGCCAAATATCCCAAACTGGAAGGCAAGCGCTGCCGCGGCTTTTCTCTGGCCAGCACTGCACCTGAGCACATTCGTCGGGAAGGCTACCTGAACCTTGACTACCTCGTTGATTTCTACCAAGCCTACCCGAATAAGGCGAACTTCTTTCTGGAGACCCTCTTTATCGACAAGCTGGCGGGCACAGATGCCTTGCGCAAAGCCATTGTCGCTGGTCAATCGGCGGAGGAAATCCGGGCCTCCTGGGCAGAAGGGCTAACGGCTTACCGGGAGATGCGGGAGGGGTATTTGCTTTATCCCTGACTTCGCAGCGTGTTAAGGTGCGCATTCCCTTCGCGCTTTAGTTTCAGCTCAGTGCTCTTGTCGTAGAGCTTTCTGCTCTGCGGCAGGTTTCCATGGCGAAGCTGAAGCAGAGCGCCTGGCAATTGCCGGGTTTAAGCTCTACCCCAGCAGCAAAGCCCTCCTGTTGTGTCCCGGTTTTACCGGGATCTGGCAGGTTCTACCTGGGAAAGCTGGAGCAGAGTGCCTGGGAAGGACCAGGCTTAAGCTCTACCCCAGCAGCCTAATGCTCCTGTCGTAGAGCTTTCTGCTCTGCTGCAGGTTCTACCTAGGAAAGCTGGAGTAGAGCGCCTGGGAAGGACTAGGCTTAAGCTCTACCCCAGCAGCCAGTACTCCTGTCGTAGAGCTTACCTCGCGGGTAGTTTACCGGTATCCGGCAGGTTTCATAGCAAAACCGTGTAACCGGCAAACGGATAGCTCATCCTACCTTTCAGTTTTCTTCCCCTTAAGTGTTAAAGTTTAGGAGCTTCTGTTTTTTTTTTGCATCTTACATAGTACATTGTTTAAAACTATAAAAAACATTACCATGCTTAACCTATTGAAAACCTTAACCATTCTTACTCTTTTTTCCTTTTCATTTATATCATCACATGAAGTTTTGGCTCATGATTCAAGTGATTCTTCTTGCTCTATGACCTTTACGTATGATCAGATATGTAATGTAACTACAAACGACTGTTCAGAAGTTGAATTATTAGTACAAAATCTATATAGTATTCCGTGCGGGAGCAATGTAACAGATATAGACTGGACTTTTGACCCGGGAGTTGTTGTTTGCGGAGGAGGTCCTTGGAGTGGTGTTAGCCCAACTTATACAGTTGACATAGACGTTGTTGCAACCTCGGCTAATAAGCCAGGTAGTAGCAGCGATAACGTGCCTGTAGGTGTTACTATGACTTATACCTACAACTGCTCAGGAAGTACTTGTACGAACTCTTATTATAGAACCATTTTTGTAACTGTTTGCTAGTGAATATAATTTCGCCTAGTACACGGTCTACCAGGACGTGCGGTATTAGAGCTCAATTTATTTGCACGCGTTCTTATGACAAAAATTTCGAGAATGATTCCATTAATTCTACGGGTAGGTGTTTGCCTGGTAGCGCATGCTCTAATGATTCAGCATATTTCCGCTCAAAACCTGGTACCGAATCCGTCCTTTGAGCTGGTAATTGATGATCCGGAATTCAGGCCAACAGGGGTCAATCGTTCTGTAGACTGGTTCATATTGCTGTTTACGACAGAGTTTTTTCATCGGTCTTATGCCGCTGTTGCCAGTGTGCCGGCTAATCATCGTGGATTTCAGGAACCTTATATGGGCGATGGGTATGCAGGTATGATTGTTTATCCTTTGGATGCCCGGGAGTTTCTTGCAGTGCAGTTGACAGCGCCATTGGAGCCGGGGGAGGTTTATACCCTAAGTTTTCAGGTTTGTCTTTCGGAGCGGTCAAAGTTCCGGACCGATGATTTTGGGGCTATGCTGTTGCACAACCGGCCTGAACAGGATAGCTTGAGCAGGTATTATTATTCGGTAAAAAACCTTGAAGGTCGTGTCCTTTCGGATACTTCCGGATGGATGGAAATCCGGGGGCAGTACCTGGCTGAGGGTGGCGAAGAATACCTGCTTATTGGTAATCTATACGATCAGGCACGTACCACTTTTGAGGAAACAGGGGTTGAGAATGCTTTGCCCTGGGCTTACTATTACGTAGATCAGGTCGTGTTGGAACGATGCGGAGAAACAGGCAGCTCTATCACCCAATTACCTCCAAAGGACACTGTGATTTGCGATAGTGGCAGTGCAATGCTCGAGGGGTTGCCTGATGCAGATGGCTATTACTGGGTTGGGGAAGGTATAGAACCTGTGCTGCAAACCCGGAGGCCAGGAAGGTATACGCTCAATCATTACTATGGATGTGATATCCTCCAGCAGTCTTTTACCGTTGAAACCGATGGGTGTTTCTGTGATATAACCTTTCCTTCTCCCAGCCGGCTGCCTGCCGAATTACGTGCTTTACCTTCCCGTAATGTGGAAAGTTACAAGCTTGAACTCTTCAATGCCGCCGGGCAGAAAGTCTGGTCAGGCGATCAGGAAAGCCTGAGCCAGACAAAGCTTTCTTTGGCTGCGGGGATTTATTTCTGGCGCGCAAGGCTTGACTGCTTCAGGGAGTTGGATCAACAGCCGTTTCAGCGTACCACGAGCGGGCGCATATTATTTGTGGATTAGGGCTAGGGTGAGGAGGTTTGCAGGGCTATAAAGCTATTGTGCTGATCTAAATTTTTGACGGAGCATCTATCCGGTCTTGGTTTTCCCTTTGCGAGGAGGTTGTGAGGTTTAGCTTCCTTTCGCCTTCCAGCTAAAACGGGCGAGCTCCCAACATTGTTTTTCTCCACCCAAATCCGTATCTTACCGATTATTCACTAACCGCAAAAAACGGACCTCATGTTTACACACACACACACACACACATTCCATCCGCCGAAGCCAACAGGCGAAAGAGGACACACACAAATTCTGCGCACGACATTCTATATTAAGCTTATTTTTTCCATGCTCATGATATCAGGCTTGCATACCGCAACCGGGCAAAGCTACGTCACTTATGGTTTGTACGGGGAGTACGAAGAAGACCCCAAGAGCTATTTCCTGCGCGTTCAGTTCAATTTTATAGATGAGCAGGCAACGAGCGAGGCCAATACCTGGTGGGGTACAGAGGGGTATGACTTGGCAGTCAAGGCTCAAGAAGGGCTGGACAACCTCAATCAGGCGTTCAACCCGCATGGAATATTTTTCCTGGCAGACGGGCCAACGCCGGATTGTGCTACGCCAGCTACCTATCGTTCTTATTTTGATTTGCAAAATCAAAATCCGCAAGGGTTAAGTGTTTTGGAGCTGATTAGGGGGAGCCTCCAAACGGAAGATGAGGTTGAACGGGCCCTGAATATTTACATTAACAGTGGCCAGGGGGAACCTTTGGGCTTTGCGCCTCAACTGCCTGGCAACCATGTAACTGTCAAGGGCTTGGAAGCTGGCGAACTAGCCACTAGCGGCACTATAACGGTGCACGAGGTAGGGCATGCGCTGGGGCTGTTGCATACCTTTGCCGGTGATGTACTTGGGGAGTGCAATGAAGGGGATATTCCTGAACCTGTGGGCTTCTGCTCTTCAGAAGAAGACCTTTGCTATTGCTGTGGCGATTACGTTTGTGATACAGACTACGATCTGAATGAGGATTTTGAGCTTGACCCTACAGATTGCTCTGGCGGTGAATCTATACCAGCGAGTGTGCGGCGCAATTACATGAACTATATATCCCCGGATAGATGCAGGAATGCTTTTACGGAACAGCAGGCCTTGAGAATGAAAAAATATTTGCGGGAGCTGAATGCTTACTATTCGGATGACGTATTGGATAAAATCCAGCTTCAGGAAGCAGCCTACCCCGGCACCGTCCCTTCCGGTGTAACAGGGAATTTTACAGTAGAAGCAGGAGCAGGCGTGCTTGAAATACTGTCGCCCCTGCAGATGCTGCCGGGCGCAACCATTACGGTAGAAACTGGCGCAGCGCTCCACATCAAAAACACCTTGACAAGCGCCTGTGATGAAATGTGGCAGGGTATAAAGGTAGAGTCGGGAGGTGCCGTAAAAGTTTTTGGGCAGGGCAATATTGAGCATGCTGTATGCGGGATAGATGCGGTAGGCAATAGCTCGGAGGTGACCATCTTTGGAGGTATGCTTATGAACAACAAGATAGGCTTACGCGTAGATGCTGATGATGCTATTGGGACTAGCAATCAGGTCTTTTTCGGTAATTTTGAGCTCAACGACCAGTATAAAGGTGCCTCAGACGAACGGCCCTACTTTATTGTCCTGCGCGGTAACCGGGGCACCCGGATCAGGTACACCACTTTTGCAGACGAGCGGACAGCTGATTGTTCTGCCCCAAACGGGGCCTGCCCAAAACGTGCCATTGGTATTGATGCCCGGGAAGCTGGGTTTTTCTGCCGAGCGAACACTACTTTTTCTAAACTATATCAAGGCATCCGGGCATCCAACCTGGGCATACAGCAGGGCAGCTTTGCAGTCAGTAATTGCACGTTTTCCAAAAATACAAAGGGCATAGTTTCTAGGTTTTGCAGTAGCTTCGAAATTCAGGACAATCTATTTGAGATGAATGCGGACGAGCACCCCACCTATTTTAATGCTGAACTGTCCATTGATAAATCCTGTATCGAAATTTTTGGGTCAGCGCAGGGCTTTACCGTTTCGGGCAATACCTTTGTCCGCCTGGGGGCCTTGAGCGAGGACTGCAGCTACTATGGTACCATCTGTACTGTTACGGGACATGGGCTGGACAATGAAATCATCAATAATGACTACGTTTCGATGGAGGTTGGAAACGCCGCCCGGTTTAATAATGGCAACGAAGAAAACGGGCTGGTTTACCTCTGCAACGACTTCCTGGCAGAGCCTCCCGGCGTTGCCCCGGGCCCTGAGAATTGTGTGGACATACTGATTGAGCCCGGAGGGACGATTAGAAAGGAGCAGCATGGGATGAATCAGGATAATGAGGTTACGCCCGCTGGCAATATTTTCGCCTCCTCCATCAGTAATCAAAGCGGGGAGGGACAGAATGATCTGTATGAAATCATTTACTATTTCAAACCCGGAGCGCCATCTCAGAATCCAGGCTCTTCAACAGGGGTTCTAATTGAGCCGCTAGACGAGGAATTATACTGCGGCGAAGCCCCCTGCTCCCCGCCCTGCCCGGAAGATCCTATTCTTATCAAAGCTCGTTTTGAAGACTTTGGGTTCCGGCGGGATAGCCTTCTGGAAGTAGCTTCCGGGCTGTCAGGAGCTCAAAAAGAGGAAGCGGAGCGGCAAAGCCGGTTATTTGAGCAGGAGCGCCGGCGGGCTGCCAGGCAAATCCTTCGATATTATGCCTTGGATACGGTAGCGGTAGAAGCAGACTCTATCCGGCAGTGGCTGGAAAACACCCAGACCTTTGGCAGCCTGTACCTGCTGGCCCGGGAGGAATTCTTTTTTGGGATATGGCTTTTTTTAAGGCCCTCTGGAAGCGCCTCCCTGAGCTGGTTAAGCTGACGGCATACCAAATGGAAACCTACGAGGTCCTTTCTAAACTGTTTAAGATATTGCAGCCATTTGTATCTGAAAAGGGACAGCTAGCCCCAATGGCCAAACCGTTAGTTGAGGAACTATTTAGTTTTACGGTGTACTGCAACGAGGCTGGGTATTTGGCTGCGGAAATTCTGCGGCGCAACGGGATAGAAGCAGGGGTACAATGCAACAGCCCGAGCCCGGCAATGGCTCAACAAAACAGCGGAGGGCCCCAGGCAAAGGAGCTGCACCTCAGGCAGGACCGTAGGAGTGCTGCGTTTTTCCCTAACCCCACGCAAGGCACCCTTCAGGTCGTCCTTCCGGAAGGGACTGATCAAGCCTCCCTGATACTTTACAACTTACAGGGGCAGCCTGCCTTCCAGTCCGTGCTCACTGGCTCGCGCACCACTCTGCAATTGCCGGTGCCAGCGGGCATCTACTGGGCACGCCTGCAAATAGCCGGGCAGCAGCCGGTGCATCACAAAATCATTGTTTCACGCTAAACAAGCCTGCCATGAAGTTAGTGACCAAAGCACTTTTATTGCTGCTGCTGGGGCCTGTAGGCCTTAGTGCACAGTCTTTTAATATTGCTGAAGATTTGGGGTATCAAAGTAATTTCTTTGAAAGGGTGATGGTTCATAATGATACAGTCATTGCCATAGGTACCGCTCGCACTGACTCCTTAGAAAGCGGCGTTTTAATTGCTTCATACGATTCCACAGGGCAGCGGTTAGCCAGCCAGCTATTAACAGACTTTGGAGGCGAAGGTCTATATATGCTTGATAATGCTGGTGGATTTGCACCCGCAAATGGAGGGGGGTATGTTATAATTGCTTACACGATCCGTTTTAATGCCATTTTTATTAAACTGGATGAGCAGCTCAACGAAGAGTTCCGTCATGAGTATACTGACATTGAAGATGTTAGCAATTATCACTACCGCAGCCCTATACCTTTAGAAGAGGGGTATTTGTTGTACGGCGATATAGACCGGGACAATGGGGTGCCCGACCCCTTTGTGCGCATTGTGGACGAGCATGGGCAAACCGTGCGGCTTAATTTCTACGGGAATTATGAGGATAAGGACATCTACCAGGATGCACAGCTTTTAGGGGATTCTATTTTAGTAGCTGGGGGTCAGCGGCAGGTTAGCCTGGGCTATAGCAAAAACTTTTTCCACCGTATCCGGATATCCGATGGTGCGCTTTTAGATAGCTGGGAGTCTTCAGTAAACGCGGACATGGGATGGCTGCGGCAATTGGTTGCCCTGGAAGATGGGGATATCATCACCTTTGGGCAGCAGCCGCTGGAAATTATCGACTGGAATACTTACATCGTACAGCCTATGCTGACCCGCCTCAATAGCAACCATGAGATCGTCTGGCAGCGGCCTATTTACCGTTCTGGCTATCATTCTAGAAATAATGGCCTGCACGAAATCAAGCACGTGTCTGATGGCTACTTCGTAGGATCTGGCCACGTAAGTACAAATGTAGATGGCAACTCCACCCGTGCAGGCTGGCTATTTAAGTTCACGGCTTTCGGGGATTCGCTTTGGTCGCGCTATTACCTTCCTCCATTTGACACCCTTAATAATCCTATCCTCGGGGGGAGCTTTTTCTCCTTTGGAGAGCTGTCCAGCGGTAATTTAGTCAGTGGCGGAGAAGCTAATGGCGATGGCCCTCGCCGCTGCTGGATCATCAAAACGGATGCCAATGGGTGTCAGGGGGAGACGCCCTGTGAGGTGCTTACGGGTGTGGCAGAGGCTGAGCCGATGGAGGAGCCGGGTATGCGGGTGTTCCCTAACCCCGCCTCCCGCCACCTTACGGTCGCCTGGCCGGGCGCAGCGCCCACGGGCACGGGCCACTTCACGCTCTACAATATACAGGGGCAGGCGGTATGGGCAGTGACAAAGCCATCTGCACCAGAAGTACCGCTACAGTTGCCGGAGTTGCCCCCGGGTGTGTATGCCCTGCACGTGGAAGTGGAGGGGCAGGTTTGGGTGGAACGGGTGGTTATTAAGTAGCCAACTTCGCATCTCTACTTGCTATGTCGGCCGTAGAAGGTTAAAGTGTTTAAAGTTAAAGTTTGCAGCTCATTGCTCCTGTCGTATCCCGGTTTCTTCTGGGATCCGGCAGGTTCTACTTGGAAAAACCGGGGCAGAGCTCCTGAAAAGCCATTTTTACTCCAGAATGCTCATTTAGTCGCACATAGTGTAATTTTAACACTAAATCACCCCTCCCCCTGAGATAAGTCACTGCGGAAGTGTGCTGCCTTTTGTTCCTTGCGGGCAAAAGCATGACGATATGAAACGGTTCCTGCAAATTCTGGTGGTGTTGATGATGGGATGGAGCGTGCTGCAAGGACAGGGCGTACTGCGGTACAACCTGGATACCACCGGGCAGACTTACCTCAAAGCCAGTCTTCGCGCCCAGCTCTGGGGGCGGTATACGCAGATGAACCCCGGTACCGTTATCTACGGCGAGCCCACCAGTGAGTACTTCGATGTATCCATCCGCCGCCTGCGGATGAACTTCTGCGGGCAGCTGACCCCCGAGCTTTTCGTTTACGCTGGTTTTGGCAATAACAACCTCAACTACCGCAACAATGCAGACTTCCAAATCGGGGTGTTGGACCTTTACGCAGAGTATGCCTTTCACCGGGCCCTGGCCGTTGGTTTTGGGAAATCCGGCTACCACGGGCTGAGCCGCCTGAATTTGCGCAGCAGCCGCTCCATGCTGGGGCTGGATGCGCCCCTGTTTTCCCTTTACTCTGTCAACCAGACCGATCACCTGGGGCGCAACCTGGGCATTTGGGTGAAGGGGCAGGCTGGCAACTGGGATTACCGCGCCGTCATGAACAATCCGATAAAGTACGATAGTGGCGACCCCGGTGCCTACGCTGACTGGGCCAATACCCGCCCACGCCTGCGCTGGTCCTTCTACCTCAAGCATCAGTTTGCTGACCATGAGGGAAACGGGCCCTTTGGAGCCGGTACTTACCTAGGCAAAAAGAAAATCTTCAACCTGGGCGCAGGCTTTGCCTGGCAGCCCCGCGCGATGTGGACGGGCAGCGCGTTGAGCCCCGATTACCATGATATGTTCCACTTTGCCGCAGACCTGTACGTGGAGTGGCCCGTGTTTAAGGGCACTGCCGATGCCTTTACGGCTTACCTCGGCTTTTTCAATTACGACTTTGGGCCCGGCTACCTGCGCAACCTAGGCGCCAACAATCCTGCCACCGGCTTATTACTGAGCGAAGCCAGCTTCAATGGCACCGGCGCTGCCTTCCCAATGATTGGTACCGGGCAGGTGCTGTTTTGGCAAACCGGCTATTTATTGCCAAAAGGGGGCACGCCAACTCAAGCCCGCCTGCAGCCCAATGCCTCTGTGGAATACGCCCGTTACGACCGGCTTTCCGACCCTATGCTGGCCTATGAGCTGGCGGTCAACCTGTTGTTCAACGGGCACAACAGTAAGCTGACGCTGGGCGCACAGAACCGCCCCATTTTCCAGGCCCAGGAAAACGGCGTCTTCGAAACCGACCGGCTCTGGATGGCGGTCCTGCAGTATCAGGTGGAGATCAATTAGAAGTTGACTTCCAAGATGAAATGCCTTGCCAGAGCCAATTCACGGATTGTGCCGATTTTCTTAAGAAAGAATTGCGTACTTTCATTGCATCAATAATGCGCACCCCGATGAAGAAGGTTTTTACATTACTGCTATTTGGCCTCCTGCTCTCTTCCTGCTCCATTGAACAGGTGCTGCTTAAAGGCACCAAGCCGGTCAGCCACCCGGTCACTCAAACACCAGCTTACAAGGCGCTCAACCCTTATCAGCAAGACTACCTTTTCGCAGCCCGCCTGATACGTGAAAGTTATCCCGATTGGGAATCTATCCTTTCGCCGGCAGCGTTTGATGCCCTGGAGCAAGCCGGAATCGAAGCGTTAGCCCTGCCATGCAGCCCACAGGAATTCCGGTGGGAATTGCAGCGATTACTGGCCACCTTCCGTAATGACCATACCCGGCAGCTAAAGTCCTGGTACCCGAAAGAACCTCTGTTTTATCCTTATCAGCTGAATTATGCCCCCCGAAACGAAGGCTATGGCTGGTATATTGAGCGCATCGATTCCATTTATGGGGCATCCTGGATTGGTTGTTGGGTGGATCAAATTGGCAACCGTAGCTTGGACAGCCTGTCCGCAGCGTTTGGGGAAATGACGGCCCGGGAACATGAATATGGCATTCGCGACGACCTCTACCGGCGCTGGCTGTTTTCCCGGCCCCGCCTCCTGGCCCGTATGGATGTCGATACGGCACAGGGCCTATCCCTTGAGTGTTCCTGCCCGGATGGGCCCAGGCAGCTTAGGGTTGCCCCCGGTCCCAGTAAGTCTTTCAACCTGCAAAGCCAAAAGCCCCGCCGTAGCCATTCCAAACCTCGCCAGGATGGGTTCTGGTATCAGGCCATCGAAGATAAAGGATACGGGTACTTTCAATTCAATGGTATGTTTGACCGGGAAGTAGTGGTGGATGGCCTGAAGACCTACGTCCGGGCACCTATCCGCCCGCTCGCCCGACTATTTCTCAGGCGGGAGTACCGGCGGGCAGCAAAGGGGAAATCCACTCGCTGGATCAGGCCCAATGCTGAGGACTTTGATGCCTTTTTACAGGAGGTATTTACCGATTTAAACGCTAAAAACCTTCGGACCCTTGTTATCGACCTGCGCAGTAACGGTGGAGGTGATCTGGAAATGGCCCGTCCTTTACTCTACGCTTTGGCCCCGCAGGCAGCTGTGCGCCCCATACAGGACTACATTTACCTTTCTCCCTTATCAAGGTCCCAATTCCAGGAAGAGTGGAAAGCGTTGGACCGTGCTTGCCAAAAACTCAATCAATCATTGCCCGCCGATGGCACACTCGTGAATGTAGACAGTCTGGAAATCGCTGCCGGATTAGAACAAGCTGATTTCTTTGCTCCTGTCATGGACCCCAGGTCTCCGGTATACTTTCGGCCGCCCGTACCCGAGTATGACGGGCAGGTTATTTTTCTGGTTGGGCCTCAAACTGGTAGCGCCGCTGCCGGTTTGGCTACGCTGGTAAAAGATAATGGCATTGGGCAGTTGGTTGGGACGGTGGTTAGTGAACGGCCGGAAGGGGCAACCGCTGTATCCAGAGTGAACCTGCCTAACAGCAAGGAAGAAATATCAATTTCGGTCTGGCACAAAAAACGGCCGGCGCCGGAAGCTCCAAAAGACCTGCTTCTTCCGGATCACTGGGTAGAACCGGACAAGGACAGTTATCTGAATACCGCTGACCCGGTGCTGGATTGGGTGGAAATGCATTTGATCGGTCGTTGAGTAGCGCTAAAATTGATATTGTAAAATATGGTATGAAAAATATACATTTGTCTAATAACTTATAAAGAAAAGCATATATCTATGGAAGTGTTAAAATTGAAAATTGATAAGTACAAAGTGTTTAAAGGTTTTGAAGCAGACTTTTCTAATGAAGACGGAACTACCAAGAAAATAATCGTGTTAGCGGGTGTCAATGGCAGTGGTAAAACATCTCTATTAGAGTTTATCCATAAAATGGTTGTTGACCCTAAGATAGATAGGAAAGGATACGTAGATATCTTAACGGAATTTGGATCAGAAAAAGATAACAGGAAGTTAATAGAGTCAGTGGCTTCACTCCGTCTGAATTACCGTCTATTTAAAAATATAACGGCTTTTGAAAAAAAACAAAAAAATGTAGATTCAGATGATAATCTAGTATACCTAACGGCTAATGGAACTACAGAAATTATTTTTAAAGATAAAGAAGAAATTTTTGTCGAGGCAATATCCAAATTGAAAAGTTCAGTTGTATTTTTAAACACAGAGCAATTTGATTTCAAGAATGTTAATAATCTTATTTTCTCTTTTGTGAAAAAGTTAATTTTTAATAAAAATGTTAGCCCAAAAGATGCATATAATGAAGTTCAAAATATTTTAGATAGTCTATTTGAGGATTTTGACCTTAGGGTTAGATTTGGCAGCATTGATGCTTCGTGGGAGGCAGGGAAAGAAAGTTTTCTCGTATATTTCAAAAACAGACATTCGGACAAAATACCAATATCTGACCTTTCAACGGGAGAGAAAGAATTAATTACAAGAGCTTTTTTTTTAGAGGTTGTGACACCTTACAATTCTGTGGTCTTGGTTGATGAGCCCGAGCGATCGCTCCATCCAAAGTGGCAACAACAGATATTTGATGTTTACGCAAGAGTTTCTGAAAAGTACGATGCCCAGTTTATTATCGCTACGCATTCTCCTCATATAATTTCCTCCGTTGATCCTAATAGTTTATTTATTTTGAACTTGGAAGAAAGTGTAGATGAGCCAAATAATTTGAGCATCAGTATAGAAAATATGGAAACACTTAATAAACATACAAAAGGAGTTGAACCCAACAGAATTCTAAAAGAGATTATGGGGGTGTCAAGGTTGAGGTATGGGGAAATAGATAAAAAAGTTAACGACCTAGTTTCACTTCTAAATATTCATGATTATGATAGTGATGATGTAGCGAAGAGAAGGGATGAATTAATCCGTATTTTAGGAGATAAAGACCCTACAATGATCAGAGTTAATCACCAAATTAAGGTTCTGGAAAGAAAACTAAATTAGTAATGAGGTTTGTTTCAAACGAAAATAAATGTGATGAGTGGAGTGAATTCTTAAAATCAGAGGCAAAAAGCTTGAAAGTAAAAAGACCTTGGGATAAGCTCACAAAAATTTCTCGAAAAGATAAGGTGACAGGTGAACGGATTAAAGTTGGGTCAAATGCAAAAAGAGCATTGCATGAGCATCTTTGGCGGGAGCAAAAGGGTTTATGCATTTACTGTATGCAGGAGATTCATAAAACCAGGCTCAACTCAGATAGTCACCTTGAACACTTGATGAATAAGTCTCAATTCAAAGAGCTGATATTTGAGTACGATAATCTTTCAGTATCTTGCAATGGATACGATTGTTCAACCGACCAGGATTCAAAGGGTAAGAATCAGTTTTGCGGTCATTACAAGGATAAAAAAAATAAAAAGCCAGAATTTATCGCTGAAAAATATATAAATCCTTGTGAGGATGAAAATATCGAAAGCTACTTTGAGTATGATGTTGAAGGACGTATTAAACCGGCAAGAAATATAGAGCCTGATATAAAAGGAAAGGCATCTTATATGATTGATTTGATCAATTTGAATGATGATGGGCTTGTTTCGGCAAGAAAAGCTGCTTATGAGAGCCTGATAGAGTCGGAGATTCAAGAAGGAGAAAAATTTGTTTTAGATTTACTTGATGAAAAGAACAAATTTTTTCTAGGATATCATTCTATGCTTAAGAGCCTTTTTGGCTTTTAACAGTATATTTTCAACTAACATTATCTTGCGACTAAGAAATTTGATTATCATAGGGGAAATTATCCCTTAGGTAATGAAAATCATCCACACCTCCGACTGGCACCTTGGCCAGAAACTCTTGTACAACGACCGGGAAGAAGAGCACCGCCTGGCTCTGGACTGGCTATTGCAGGCTATTGAACAAGAGCAGGCCGATGGGCTTATTGTTGCCGGTGATATTTTTGATATTGGCAATCCGCCCAATTACGCCCGCAGCCTATACTATCAGTTTTTGCGCAAACTGCTGAATACCAACTGTCGGCACGTAGTGATCACCGGGGGCAACCACGATTCTCCGGCCATGCTCAATGCGCCCCGGGAGCTGTTGCAGGCACTGAATGTGCATGTGGTGGGCGCGGCAGGCGAATATGCAGCAGAGGAAATCGTGGTCTGGAAGGACGAAGCCGGCAGGGTAGAGGCGATCATCGCAGCGGTCCCTTTTCTGCGCGACCGCGATCTGCGCTACAGTGTGGCCGGGGAAACGGGCTACGACCGGGTGGAGCAAATCCGCGCCGGTATCAAAAAACACTACGATGACCGGGCGGCTTATATTTCGGAACACTTCGATACCTCGGGCGTGCCGGTGATCGCGACCGGGCACCTCTACGCCACCGGGGCAGGTGCTTCCGGCAGGCAGGACAACATCTACATCGGCAATACAGAAAACATCGAGGCGCGGCAGTTTCCGGAGCTGTTTGACTACGTCGCCCTGGGGCACATCCACCGGGCACAAGTGGTGGGTGGATTGGACCACGTGCGGTACTCGGGCTCGCTTATCCCGCTGAGCTTTAGTGAAACGAAGGACGAGAAAACCATTTATGTATTGGAATGGTCTGGCAAAATGCTGGATACGATACGCAGCCTGCCGGTGCCGGTATTCCGGCGGTTGAAGGGCATTAGCGGGAATCTGGAAGAAGTGCTGGAAAGCCTGTCCCGCTTCGTCCAAAAAGACCGGGAAGGGCTGGAGCCCTGGATTGAGGTCAGTGTGGAACTGGACCGCATGGTGCCGGAGCTGAGCACCCTTTTGCAGGACGCCCTGGAAGCCAACGGCGGCGGCGCATCCATCCTGAAGATACAGGCCCGTTACCCGCAACGGCAGGAGCTGGCTCAGCAGAACGCCCCCGACCTCGATTCCCTGGAAGCCGAAGAAGTCTTCAAAATGAAATGCGAACAATACGGCAGCCCGCCCGACCAAATGGACGAACTGCTCGCTACTTTCCGGGAGTTGCAGTCCTGGATGACCGAACAAAAAGTATAGCCTTAAATATAGGATCAGAATCAATGAGAATCATCTCTATTCGCTTGCTGAATATTAACTCACTGCGCACGATGCTGGTGCTTGACTTTAACGAAGCTCCTTTATCTAAAAGTAGGCTATTCGCCATCACCGGAGATACGGGCGCGGGCAAAAGCACCATTCTTGATGCCCTCACCCTGGCGTTGTACGGGCAAGTGCCCCGGAAGGCAGATGAAGGCGAAATCATGTCCTACGGTGCCGGCACAAGCCTGGCCGAGGTGGAGTTTGAAGTCGGGCAGGAACGCTACCGCAGCAAGTGGAGCATCTGGCGGGCGCATGAAAAAGCAGAGGGTGCCCTGCAGCCCTCCCGCCGGGAACTGTCCCACTGGAATGCCGAAAAGCAGGCCTTCGAAATCATCGGAGAGAAAAAACGGGAGGTCAATGAAAAAATCGTTGAGATCACAGGACTGGACTACGACCGCTTCTGCCGGTCCGTGCTGCTGTCACAGGGCGATTTTGCTGCCTTCCTCAAGGCAGACGAGCGCGACCGCAGCGAACTGCTGGAGCGCATCACCGGCACCGCTATCTATTCTGACCTTAGTAAAGCCGCCTTTGAGCGCCACAAACTGGAAAAGCAGAGGCTGGAAGCCCTGGAACAGGAGCTCGAAATGCTAGACCTGCTTTCCGAAGAAGAAGCCGCTGCGCTTGATCAGCAATTAAAAGAACTCCAAAATACCGTCAAATCCCGCCGGGCAGAAGAGCAGCAACTCCGGGAACAACTCAACTGGCTGCTTCAGCTGGAAAAACTGCAGCAAAAAGAACAACGCCTGCAGCAAGAAGCCAACGACCTGGAAGAACAATCCACCGCTTTCCAGCCCAAAGCCGGGCGACTTGCCCTCCACCGCAAAGCTCTGCCCCTGCAATTGCCCATTCAGCGCCTGCAGGACGCCACCGGGCAGCTGCAGTCCCTCAACGAAGGGATCGCAAAGGACGAACAGGCCCTCCCAGCCTTGCAGCAACAGCTCGAAGCGGCCAAAAAGAACAGTGCCGAAGCAGCAGATGCCCTCCAATCGGCCAAAGCAGCACAGCAAAAGCAGGCACCGCTGCTGGAAAAGGTCAAAGCTCTGGACCTGACTATTGCCGGTCAGCGCCCCACTTTGGAAAAACAGCAGCAAGCCCTTGCCCATGCCCGGGAGGACCTGCAGAAAACAACGCAGCAACAGCAAAAAACAGCCACCGCTTTGCAAACGGCCAGAGAAAAGGCGGAATCGGTTGGCCAATGGCTGGAAACCCACGCCTCCTGGTCAAAACTGGCCGAAGACCTGCCCGGCATCCGCGAGCAACGGAAACAGCTGGCTGGCAGCTTCAAGGAACAACAGTCCATCAGCAAAAAGCTGGAACAGCAGGAAAATAAGCAGAAGACAGGTGCCGCCGCTCTGTCCACGCTGCAGCAGCAGGCCAATGATTTAAATCAAAAGAGAGATCATGCCCTGAGCCAGTTTAATCAACTGGCGCCCAAGTCTTTCACTACCGATACCAGCTCCCTGCTGGACCGCCTGCACGAGGAAATCACCGGTCTGACCCAACGGCAAACCCGCCTGGAAAAACTTCAAACCCTCAGCCGGGATTACGAAAAACTGCTGGCGACCTACAGTCGTCTGGAAACCGAACTGGAGGAGTTACAGGCCCGTGACCGCATCCTGAACGCCGAAGTCCTGGGTACACTCGATCAGATCGATCAATTGCAGAAAACCCGGCAGTACCGCAGCCGGATTTTTGAGCAGCAGCAGGCTATTGCCAACTATGAGAAAGACCGTGCCCATTTGGAAGAAGGCGAGCCCTGCCCGCTTTGCCTGTCGACTCACCACCCCTTCCGGGAAAAAGAAGTGAAGCCCTTTGTGGATGAAGCCCGGGAGGACCTGAAGCGTGCGGAAGCGCAACTGGAAAAAGCCCAGCAGCAGCAACGGCAGCTCCTTACCGAGCAGCAGCAGATCGAAATGCGCATCGAGCAGTTGCAGGGCGATGAGAAAAAAGACCTTGCCGGCAAATTGCAGGAGCAGTACGAGCAACTCGTGGCCCATGAAGAGCAGATCGCTGCCCTTCAACCCAAAGAAAGCCAATGGGTGAAAGCTTCGTCCCTGAGTGGCGAGCTAAACGCTTTACAAGCCGAACTGGAACAGCGGCAGGCCGATCGAAAAACCCTGAGCCAGGTCCTGAAGTCCCTGGATGCGATAAAGGCAGACCTGGAAAAAGCCGAACGCCGCTACCATGATGCCGCCGCTGATCAGCGATTGCTGGAAGCCGAAGTGGGTCGATTGCAACAGGAGCAGGCCGAAAAAGCCCGGCAATTTGAGGAAGGCACCGCCCGCATCAATCAACTGCTGGAGCCCCACGGTTTTGCCTTCGAGCTGAAGACGGCTAAAGCCATGTTTCAAACCCTGGAAGAGCGCAGGGAAGCCTGGGCTGCCCAAAAAGGAGAAGCCGATGCCCTGGCAAAAGAAACCGCCGTGCTGGAAGCCCAATTGGAGCAGCTCAATCAGCAGCTGGAAGAACGGCAGGCAGTGGTACAGGAACAGGAAGCTGCGGTAAAGGAATCTCAATCAGCCCTTGCCCAACTGCAACAGGAACGCGAAGCCTTATTTGGCGACAAAGACCCGGTCAAGGTGGGGCAGGCACTACAGGAACAGCAGGAGCAGGCCGAAGCGCAGCGGGACGAAGCACAGGACGCCGCCGTCAAGGCAGAGCAGGCCGTACTTACCACCCAGTCCAGCCTTAAGGAAAAGCAGGAACAGCAAATCAGCCAGTCTGCCAAAGTTAAAGGATTTGAAGACGAGCTGGTCAAAGCCGCCCGTTCCGCAGGTTTCGAAGATGCCGCTACTGCGCAGTCTGCCTTACTAACCGAATCGGAAGCCCAGTCCCTCGAAACGGAGGCCGAAACCCTGCGGCAGCAACAACAGCAGCTTCAACAGAGCCTGAAAGAGACACAAGCCGAACTGGAGCAGGAAAAAGCCCGCGCCCTCACGGACCGCCCTGCCGACGAGCTGGAAACGGCATTGGAAGAAGCCGCAGAAGCTTTATCTGCTTTGCAACAGCGAACGGGCGCACTCACAGAACAACAGCGCCGCTATCAGGCACAACAGGCTAAGGCCGCCGGTCTGGCAGAACAACTGGCGCAACAACGCAAAGGCTACCAACGCTGGGCCGCCCTCAATGACATCATCGGGCAGGCGGACGGGAAGAAGTTCCGGATGTTCGCGCAGGGGCTCACCCTGCAAAAGCTGACACAACTGGCCAATATCCACTTGCAGCAGCTCCACGGGCGCTACCTCATCCAAAAACGGGAAGGCGATACGTTGGAACTCGACATCGTAGACACCTATCAGGCCGACAACCGGCGCTCCATGAATACCCTTTCCGGCGGCGAGAGTTTCCTGGTGAGCCTTGCTCTGGCCCTCGGCCTCAGCGAACTGGCCGGGCGGGATACGCAGATTCAATCCCTCTTCATTGACGAGGGCTTTGGCACACTTGATGAAAATACCCTCGACCTGGCTATTGCCACCCTGGAAAATCTGCAGGCAAGCGGGAAGACCATTGGCATCATTTCTCACGTCAAAGCCCTGAAGGAGCGCATCGCTACGCAGGTGCAGGTGACGAAGCAGGGGAATGGGTTTAGTACGGTGCAGGTGGTGGGGTGAACAACTGATGCAACGCTCCAAATAATCGGTTGTCTATACGGGTGTATGTAACTTTTTGGGTAAATCAATCGTCTTCCGGGCGATGATTTAATTTAAAAAATCAAAACACCCGACGTTTATGAAAAAGCAGTTTACCTATCTTTTTATGGCCGCCTGTGCCTTTTGCCTGGTCCTGAGCACGCCTTTGCAGGCGCAGGAGGGCGATCGTTCCATTACTGTAATCAAGACCGTAACCCACGAGGACGGCACCGTAACCACGGTTAAGAAGCGGCTCTCCGGTGATGAAGATCCGGAAGCTTACCTGGAAACCCTGACCGAAGATGAAGGAGCCGTATCCGTTGATATTCAGGTGGTCATGGGAGAGGAGCCTTCCGGTGAGGCGGACGATGAGCCAGTCCTGTTTTTCCGCCGTGCCAATTCAGATGATGAAAACGAAGAAATTGAGGAAGTCCGCATTTTTATGAATGGGGATGCCGGCGATTTCACGAAAGTGATTGAGGAACGCATCCGTGGGCCACACCCCAACAGCCGCACCAAAAAAGTCAAAGCGGTCAAAGCCTTTTTAGGTATTTATCCGGGCAGTACCGATGATAATGCAGGGGTTGCTGTACGCGGTGTAGTCGATGGGACTGGTGCGCAGGTCGGCGGCATTCAGAAAGGCGATGTGATTCAGTCGATTGCCGGTTATGCCACCAATGGCACCTATGGGCTGAGTGGCGTTTTGCAAAAGCTGGAGCCCGGGCAGCAGGTGGAGGTTCAGGTGCTGCGCGATGGACAGCCACAGACCCTTTCCGTAGTGCTGGGCGAGAAAGAATACATGCGCACGGTGCTCAATGAAGACCGGGAGCCCTGTGATGTGTTTATCGGTGTCTACGTTGGCGGTACCGGCGCGAATGGCGAGGGCGTGCAGGTGACCAATATTATCGGTGGTACACCGGCTGAGGAATACGGTGTTCAGCCCGGTGATGTCATCCTGGCTATGGATGGGGTGAAGGTCAACGGCAATGCTGAATTGCTCAAAGAACGCAATAAGCATGAACCCGGCGATGAGTTTATGCTGACTATCAACCGGGGCGGTATGATTAAGGATTTAGGCGCAAAATTCTACCTCTGCGAGCGCGTGGAAGAAGAAGTGCCGGCTATTGTTGAGGAGACGATGGACGTACCGGAAAGCACCCTTGAGCTGGGCAATTACCGGGCATTCCCGAATCCGAGCTACGGACTGATCCGGGTACAGTTTGCCGCTGAGGAGGCACCGGTAAGCGTGCAAATCACAGATGTCTCCGGCAGAGTGGTGTATCAGCAGCAGCTCAATCAGTTTGATGGCTATTTTGATGAGGAAATCGACCTGAGTGGCGCTACGCCCGGGAATTTATTCCTGACCATTCAGCAAGATGGCAAACTCACCACTAAGCAATTACTGCTGATTAACCGGGTGTAAAGAACCATCCTTGAAAAAGTGTTTTGTGCCCAGGGTGCTGATTAGTACCTTGGGCACAAATCGTTTGTATGAGTTCTTTTGACTTCGACAGCTTCGCCAACCGCCTGCGCAAAATGGACAAGCACCTGCGCAAGTGGGCGCGTAAGAAAAACATCACCTGCTACCGGGTGTACGATGCTGACCTGCCGAGCTTCCCTCTGGCGGTAGACCGGTACGAGGCCTATCTTCACGTTGCGGAGTACAAAAAAGACCACGGCATGGATGAGGATTCCTACCGGTTGTGGCGGGCCGGCACCCGCCGGGCACTGAGCGAAGCCCTGGAGGTGCCCAATGCCAACATTTACTACAAAGAGCGCAAGCCTCAGAAAGGCCGGGAGCAATACGAAAAGCTGAGCAAACAGCAATCAGAAATCATCGTACAGGAAAACGGGCTACTGTTCATCGTCAATCTGGCCGATTACCTGGATACCGGGCTGTTTTTGGACCACCGCCCCACCCGGGAAGCCGTCCGTGCTCAGGCCGAAGGTAAACGCGTACTCAACCTTTTTGCCTACACCGGCTCCTTTACCGTTTATGCGGCAGCGGGCGGCGCAACCGCAACCACCACCATCGACTTGTCGAATACCTATCTGGAATGGGCCAAACGAAATCTGGAGCAGAACAACCTCACAGGGCCTCAACATGAGTACGTCCGCGCGGACGTCAAAGCCTGGCTGCAACAGCCGGTGGCGCAAATGTATGACCTCATCGTACTCGACCCGCCTACCTTTTCCAATTCCAAAGCTATGTATGACATCCTTGACACGCAGCGCGACCACCCCGAGCTCATCAACGGCTGCCTGAAGCGCCTGTCACCGGAAGGGCTGCTGTATTTCTCCACCAACTTCCGGAAGTTTAAACTGGAACCGGAAAAGTTGCACGCCAGCCGCATCAAAGACATCACCGGCGCCACCATCCCCAAGGATTTCCGCAATCCTAAGATTCACCACTGCTGGTTGTTGCAGCATTAGGACGCCGCCCGTCTGAAGCGGTCCAACAGGTAAAACAGCGCCCCAAACGGGATAAGCGGCAGCAGCCACAAAATTTGAGCACCGTTTAGCCCAAGAGCTTCCTTTAGCAGGAATAGCACGCCCATCCATACCGTAAATCCAAGGGCTACCAGCAACCGCCGTTTGCGGTCAAAGCGGAGGTCCGTCCCACACTCCGGGCAGGGCCAGGTGTCCCCCAGGCTACGGAATAGCATGCCGCTGAGGTACGCTTTGGGGCTGTATCGGTATTGGCAGTTTGGACAAGTTCTCGCATCCATAATTAGTGAAATTTGATTTTTTCTGCTAGATTCCCGGAGAATAACCGGTAAAGCCGGTAAGGTTATTTTTGAAAACAACGGTTGGGCGTTTTGGATGACCGTCTTTTCGTTTTTACCGTCTTTTTGAGGTATCCTAATGAGGGAAACCGGTAACGGTTGCAGCTGAATCCTTAGCAGCTATGCTTAGTTGCAAGCCTCTGCGACCTTTGCGAATACCTTTGCGGTCTTTGCGTGACCCCCTCCACGGCCTTTGCGACCCCCTTTGCGGCCTTTGCGTGAACCCCCTCCGTGAACCTTGCAAGCCCCCCAAGCTGTTAAATCATAAGAACAAGACAACAATAGCAAAAAATACCATGAGTCAAATTCCCACCCTAAGCCTTGAGCCCAAGCCCATCTGGAAAAATTTCGAAGCCCTGAACGCTGTGCCCCGCCCTTCCAAAAAGGAAGACCGGGTCATTGCCTTCATGCGCGCCTTCGGCGAAAGCCTGAAACTGCCCACCCTGGTCGATGAACTGGGTAACGTCGTCATCAAAAAGCCCGCGACGCCCGGCATGGAAAACCGACCCACAGTTATTCTGCAATCTCATCTCGATATGGTGCATCAAAAAAATGCCGGCACCGACTTCGACTTCAATACTGAGGGCATCCGCAGTACCATACAGGGGGAATGGGTGACCGCAGAAGGCACCACGCTGGGCGCAGACAATGGTATTGGCGTGGCTGCCATCATGGCTGTGCTGGAAGCCGATGACCTTAAGCACCCGCCCATTGAAGCCCTTTTTACCATAGATGAAGAAACAGGCATGACTGGTGCCAAGGGGCTCGATGCGAGCATGCTGGAGGGCAGCATCCTGCTCAACCTGGATTCCGAAGAAGACGACGAACTAACTATTGGCTGTGCAGGCGGCATTGACAGCAATACCCAAATGGACTACATGGAAGAAGCCCCACCCGTCAACAGTACAGCCCTGCAACTAACTGTCCGCGGGCTAAAAGGCGGCCACTCCGGTATGGATATCCACAAAGGGCGGGCGAATGCCAATAAGCTAATGAACCGCCTGCTGTACAAAACCGGTGAACCCTATGGGCTCCGCATCGCCTCCATTGATGGCGGCAGCCTCCGCAAC
This sequence comes from Phaeodactylibacter xiamenensis, assembly GCF_000759025.1. Classification (GTDB taxonomy): domain Bacteria; phylum Bacteroidota; class Bacteroidia; order Chitinophagales; family Saprospiraceae; genus Phaeodactylibacter; species Phaeodactylibacter xiamenensis. The sequence continues at coordinate 126,885 of NZ_JPOS01000079.1, forward strand.
GCCATTCCCCGGGAGTCTGTAGCCATAGTGGTGGTTCCCAACGGGCATCTGACTGCCTTCCTGGAAGCCTTTGAAGCCCGCCGCCGGGAAATGTTAAGTGAGTTTGCCGCTATTGAGCCCGGAATGACGATTGAGCAGGCTGAAACCACCCTCCCCGAAAAGGTCATGCGGCTGGAAGACCAGGAAAAAGTCCTCGCTGCTCTTTACGCCGTCCCGAATGGCGTATGGCGCATGAGCCCCGATATTCCCAATCTGGTGGAAACTTCCAGCAGCCTGGCCAGAGTCATCGTGAAGGACGGAAGCTTTGTGACGCAGAGCCTGCAGCGCAGTTCCATTGAGTCGGGTAAGCATGATGTGGCTGCTGCCGTTCGCGCTGCCTTTGAAGCCGCTGGTGCGACAGTGGTCAACGATGGCGACTACCCCGGTTGGGCCCCTGATGCTGATTCCAAAATCATGCGCACGATGGAAGGCCTGTACAAAGACCTCTTCGACGATGCCCCCAAGGTCTCTGCCTGTCACGCCGGCCTGGAATGCGGTATTCTCAGTCAGCACATGCCGGAGCTGGATATGATTTCCTTTGGGCCCACTATCCACCACGCCCACTCGCCCGATGAACAGGTGCATATTGCTTCGGTGCAGAAGTTTTGGCGGTATTTGGTAGGGGCGTTGGAGCGGATTTAAAGACTTTAGCGAATTTTCGCTAAATTTTATTGCGTGTCCGGTCAAATATGCCGATATTATGCGGGTAAAATCATTACCTATAAAAAAGAGTTAGACCCATGGCCGAGTACGTCAATATGGACACCCTGCGCTTTCAGCTTTATCAGGTGCACGATATGCCGCAGCTTTTTCAGTATGCCCGTTATGCGGAATACGATAAGGATGCAGTGGATATCTTTCTGGACTCCATCAAGGATTTCTCCGATCAGGATTTATACCCTTCCTTCCGGGAAATGGATGAAGCCCCGGCGCACTTTAAGGATGGCAAAATCGTTGTGCACCCTGCTGTAGGGGAGGCGATGAAAAAAGGAGGCGAACTGGGCGTAATTGGCGCGTCCTACGATATGCAAGCCGGCGGGCTTCAACTGCCGGGCATGGCATTCCACGCAGCCTACTACATTATGGAGGCGGCTAATAATAACATACCGGGCTACCTGGGGCTGACCGCCGGTGCTGCTCACCTCATTATTGCCTTTGGCAACGAATGGCTGAACGAAACCTTTGTGGGCAAAATGCTGGGCGGTCAGTGGGGAGGTACCATGTGCCTAACCGAGCCACAGGCAGGCAGCTCACTTTCGGATATCACCACCACCGCCTACCCTCAGGAGGATGGCACTTACCGGATCAAAGGGCAGAAAATTTTCATCTCCGGAGGGGATCATGAGCACAACGACAACTTCGTGCACCTCGTGCTGGCCCGCATCGAAGGCGCACCGGCAGGGACAAAGGGTATCTCCCTGTTTGTGGTGCCGAAAAAGCGCCCGGAAGCAGGCAACCTGGTACCCAATGACGTCATCACGGCAGGCGATTACCAAAAAATGGGCCAAAAGGGTTACTGTACCACCCACCTGGTATTTGGAGAAAATGAAGGGTCTACCGGCTGGCTCGTAGGTGAGCCGCATAAGGGGCTGAAGTACATGTTCCAAATGATGAATGAGGCGCGGATCGCGGTAGGGCGAGGTGCGGTATCTATCGCTTCGGCTGCCTATCACGCTTCCCTGCAGTACGCACAGGAGCGCCCGCAGGGCCGCCGCCTGAAAAACGATGGCACGAAGGATGTCTCCGAAGAGCAGACGCTCATCATCAACCATCCGGATGTACGCCGGATGCTGCTTCTGCAAAAGGCTATATACGAAGGGGCATTGAGCGTGGTTAATCAGACGGCACTGTACCATGACCTGGAAATGGTATCCGAAGGGGAAGACCATGAAAAATACTACCTCCTGCTGGAACTGCTCACGCCGATTGCCAAAACCTATCCATCTGAGAAGTGCCGGGAAGCCGTGGACAATGGGCTGCAGGTGCTGGGCGGTTACGGTTTCTGCACCGATTTCGTGTTGCAGCAATACCTGAGAGATATCCGGATTATGTCTATCTACGAAGGCACCACTGGCATTCAGTCGCAGGACCTCCTGGGGCGAAAGGTGACGATGCAGAAAGGCAAAGCCCTGGAATACCTGGCTGCCGAAGTGCAAAAAGATATGGAAGCGGCACTGACCTACGATGAGCTCAAGCCTTACGCTGGCATGCTGGGCCAAAAATTACAGCTGGTGCAAAAAGTACTGGGCAAGCTGATGCCTTACGCCATGAAAGGACAGTATGAGCGCTACCTGTCCGACGCGACCCTCTTCATGCAGATGATGAGCACGGTAGTGGTAGGCTGGCAATGGCTCAAAATGGCGACTGCTGCCAAACAGGCTCTCGTCACTGGTGATGATACGTACACCACGGCTTTCTACGAAAGTAAGGTGCATACCCTTAAGTTTTTCTACAAGTACGAACTGGCGAAAGTCGACAGCCTGGCTCAAATCCTGATGGATGAAGCGGTGCTGACGATCCTGGAAGAGAAGGAGCTGATTTGCTAGGACCGACTCTGCGCCTGTAAATAAAAAACGCCCGGTGAGCCTTGTTGCTTACCGGGCGTCGTCGTTAGCAGACAGTCAAATTTACCGCATCAGAACCACGTCGCCTTTGAACTGGGCGGTGGTACCGTTCTTGAAGGTCACCGTTACGTAGTACACGAAGACGCCGCTATTCATCAGGCTGCCGCGGAAGGTGCCATCCCAGCCAAACTGATCGTCATTGATGGGGAAGTTGTAAGCTTCAAAGACGGGTTCTCCCCATCGGTTGTAAACCTGGAATTCATCGACCTGCTCTACCCGGTCATCTCCCTGAACATAGAAGATGTCATTGACGCCATCCTCATTAGGAGAGAAGACATTGGGGAGGTAAACGCTTTGGCGCTGGTCCACAATGACGTTGACTTGGTCTCCCGCCATGCAGCCATTTATGTCCTGCACCATGACTGAATAGGCCGTAGTGACCAAAGGCGTAACCACCTGCTCCAGGCAATCGGGGCATTCGGTTGGGAAGCGGGGCTCCCAGATGATGGTATCGATATCTTCAGGCGCTATGTTGGTCTCAATGGCCAGGATAGCTGATGCACCGGTCTGAATGTCGATGTCTTCGCCCAAACTGACTTCCAGCTCAAGTGGCTGATTGATGAGGATAGCAGCGGTAGTTACACAACCATTCACATCCTGTACCGCAACAGAGTAGTTGCCATCATCCAGCCCGGTAAAGGTGCTGTTGTTTTGGAAAGCGCCACCGTCAAGGGCGTAAACGTAAGGCGGTGTGCCTCCTTCCGCCACTATCTGCACGGCGCCATCGGTTTCCCCAAAGCAGGAAATAGGGCTGACGTTGAGGTTGATCAGCAGGTCCTCCGGGGCAGTGAGGATTACAGAATCCACCGCTATGCAGCCATTGGCGCTGGAGACCGTCACGTAGTGGGTGCCTGCCGGCAAATTGTCCACCTCTGGCGTGTTTGCCCCGGTAGACCAGCTGTAGCTAAAGGGCGGCTCAAATTCGTTGCTGAGAATATCCACTGCAGCTATGCCATCGTCACCACCGGCGCAGCTGACCTCAAACGGGCCGTAGCTAGACGTTACATTAGCAGCAATTTCCAGCGGGGCCAGGGTGGTGGTTGTAATCACCACGCTATCGCACCCAAACTGATTGGTTAGGATTTCGGTCACGGTCCCCACATCCTCCGGCTGGCAGGAAGCGGTATTGATCAGTGTGGTATCCGAAGGCAGCAGGGTAGTGGTGGTAATGACTAAGCTATCGCACCCATTCTGATTGGTGAACAGTTCCTGCGTAGTCCCCACATCAGCCGGGTCGCAGCTATTGGCGCTGACCATGGTGGTGTCGCTCATTAGCAGGGTAGTGGTGGTGATGATCAGGCTATCGCACCCAAACTGATTAGACAATAAGGTCTCCTCTGTGCCTACATCGGCAGGGTCGCAACTGGACTGTGTCAGGAAAGTGGTATCACTGGGTAGCAGGCTCGTGATGGTCAAAATGAGGCTGTCACAGCCAAATTGATTCGTCAGTAAAACTTCCTCTGTCCCTACATCAGCCGGATCGCAACTGCCTGCTTCCACCATAGTAGTGTCACTGGGCAGCAGGCTGGTAACGGTGATCACCAGACTATCGCACCCGAACTGATTTACAAATAATTCCTGCGTGGTACCTGCCTCTGCCGGGTCGCAGGTCTCCGCTGCCACTTGCACCGTATCGCTAGGCAGGAGGGTGGTGGTGGTCACGATCAGGCTGTCGCACCCAAACTGATTGGTCAGCAGCACTTCTGCTGTGCCCACCTCAGCCGGATCACAACTGGCCGCATCGAGGAAGGTCGTGTCGCTGGGTAGTAATGTCGTTGTTGTAACCACCAGGCTGTCACACCCGAACTGATTGGTCAGCAGGACTTCGGCCGTACCCACGTCCGCCGGGTTGCAGCTGGTGGCATCCAGAAAGACGGTGTCGCTCGGCAAAAGAGTAGTGGTGGTGATGACGAGGCTGTCGCATCCGTCCTGATTGCTAAAGAGTTCCTCCGTTGTGCCTACCTCTATCGGGTCACAGGTGGTCGCATCGAGCAGCGTGGTATCGCTTTCCAGGAAAAGCGTTGTCGTTACGACGAGGCTATCGCACCCAAACTGATTCATCAGGAGGTCTTCCGTAGTGCCAACATCCGCCGGGTCACAGGAACTGATTTCCACGAAAGTGGTATCACTGGGCAGCAGGGTAGTGGTGGTGATAACGAGGCTGTCGCACCCGTCCTGATTGCTAAAGAGCTCCTCCGTTGTGCCCACCTCTGCCGGGTCACAGGATTCGAGCTGCACCATGACCGTATCACTGAGCAGCAGAGAGACGGTGGTTATGATGACACTATCGCAGCCATCGGTATTGGTCAGCACTTCCGTAAAAGTCCCGGTTTGCGCCGGATCGCAGTTGGTGTCACTGAGCAGGGTCGTATCCGGAATGTTGACCACAAGGGTGGAAAACAACAGGCTGTCGCAGCTATTGGAACCGATCAGGGTGTCCACATAGGTGCCTGGCATGGTTTGGAAAGCACCGCCTAGCAGCAGGCTGTCCCCCTGGCAAATTTCCAATGTCTGGTTGGCACTCGTTGGGAAATTGAGGATTACAGTGGCGCTGTCTGATAATATGTTGCTGCAACCGGCCGGAGAGCTGTCACTAAGGCTGGTCAGCACATAAGTCGCGGCTCCATCCGGCATCACCGGCAGTGAATAAGGCGAGTTGACATTCTCAACCGTATTGAGCACCCCATTGGCTTCATAGGTGAAATCGAAGGGGGCAGTACCGGCGAAGTCAAAGGTAAGCAGGGCTGTAGCCCCTTCACAAATAGCGGTATCTCCGGTTAGGGTGCCAGCTGGCAGCGCGTAAAATACTACAGGCGCACCAATGGAAACCGAAAGGCAGGGGCTACTGTAGTCGGGAGCGCCGCCCGGGGTGACATCTGTAGCTACTGCGGATACATAATAGGTCTGGCCAAAATTCATGCCCGCCTGAAAGTTGAATACCGGGCTGTCGTTTTCTGCAAAGATGGAACCCAGTGAAGTGCCGTTGTTGTCATGCAATACGAACAGCAGGGTGTCATTGGGGTCTAGCTGAGCATCCTGATTGAAAATCAATGTAGCGGCCTCATCCTCACAAGCGGTGACCAGATTGGTGGCCATGGAACCAGCGACCGTAGCACAATCGCAGGAGAAAGTTCCGGAAACGACCGTGGGGTTGCAGTCATTGGCATCGGTGACGGTGATACTGTAGGCGCTACCATTGGCAAGGGGCGGCGTGGTATAATCCGGTGGGGTATTATTCACAATCGTGCCATCGCTGAATTGCAACTGATAGGTGGTGCTGTCCCCACCGCTAATGCTGAAGCTCAGGGTGTAATTGGTGTTGGTGGAGTCGCAGGTAGTCATGATACCGGAAACGGTTGGAGCTGTGTTCAGTACCACTTCGGCATTGCCGGTACCAGTCACTGTACAGCCATTCCCATCTGTTACATTCAGTAAAGTGTAACTACCAGGCAGCGTGGCATTGAAGACCGCAGTCGAGTCGTTGGTGGTCAGGGCAGGCTGTGCATCTCCGTCAATAGCCACAGTGTATGTGAAAGGCTGCTGCCCGGCAAAGTCGAGTGTTAAAGCCACCGTATCCCCGCTGCCCTGGCAGATGCTGCCATTGCCACTGATTATGCCTGAAGGCAAATCGAAGATTTCAATAGTCAGCGTATCAGCGGCGGTACAGCCCTCGGTTGTGGTGAAGGTATAGGTCACGTCATGCAGCCCGCCACCCAGTGCAGTGGGGTCTACGTTGCCCTGAGTATCAGCAGCGCCCGACCAAACCCCTCCGGCTGGGCTGGCAGAAAGGGGCTGAAGGGTGTCATTGGCACAAAATGGCCCGGCAGTAGCGATAACAGGCGCAGGCAAGGGGCTCACGGTGATAGAAATCGTATCCGCATCAGAACAACCGGCAGCATTCTCAAAAGTATAAATAGCCTGGTAGGTACCCGGCCCGTTGGCATTGGGATCGAATACCCCGATCGTGGAGGCATCGCCCGACCAGGTACCGCCCATTGGTGTGGCAGAAAGATTGATGGGCGCTGCATCTTCGCAAAGCGTGCCCACAGAATCAATCAGGACTACCGGCAGAGGCAGGATGTCCAGTTGCAGGGTATCGGTACCTTCACAACCTTCCGGATCGGTGTAATCGTAAATCGCCTGATAGGTGCCTGGTGTCAGTGCAGAGGGGTCAAAAATGCCCTGTGCATCCACATCGCCCGACCAGGTGCCGCCCGCAGGAGCGCCTATGAGCGTATCCGGCATAGCCCCTTCGCAGTAAGGGCCGGGGTCTTGAATACTCACCTGAAGGTCAGAGCTGATTTCGAGGTCAAGAGTAGCCACCGCAACACACCCATTGGCATCTGTGTAGGTATAGGTTACGGTGTAGGTGCCGTTGGTCCGCCCGGATGGGTCGAAGGTGCCGCCTGGCGTAGCTTCACCCCCCCATACGCCACCGCCGGGAATACCGGTGAGGGGCACGGGTGGGCTACTGCTGCAAAATGGTCCCTGTGGCGCATCAATATAGGTGAAAGGCGGTATTGCAACTTCAATCAGGAAGTCGTCCGTAGCCGTGCAGAAATTCGCATCCGTAAAGGTGTACGTGACCAGGTGAAAGCCTGGCCCAGCCTGCTGAGGGTTAAATAGGCCGTTAGGCGCTACTTCCCCGCCCCAGGTGCCGCCCGGAGGAAAGGCTTCAAGCACTACCGGCAGATCATCCTGGCAAAATGGATCCGGCTCAACAATAGCAACTACAGGATCGGGGACAATCTCAAAAACCAGATCTTCGGTAGTTGTACATCCGTTATTGTCTGTATAGGTATAGGTAGCGGTGTGAAGGCCCGGCCCGAGGACCCCGGTGATGACTTGCCCGTTGGGTAGTGCCACACCGCCCCAGGTACCTCCAAAAGGCTGAGCCTGTAGGGTGACGACACCCTCGCTCATACAAAAAGGCCCGGGAGTAGAGAAGGTCACCGTTGGCGGCGGCAGAATCGTTACAAAGCCAGTTTGCGTCCCTGAACATCCATTCGGACCGGTAGCAGCGTAAGTCACCTGAAAGGAGCCCACACCTAAAGCTTGGGGGTTAACCTGTCCGGAGGGTGTGGCAACACCGCCCCAGGTACCACCCGGAGGCGTGGCGGTAAGGGTAACCGGAGGCCCTTCCGGGCAAAGAGGCTGCCCGGAGTTGATGACGATCGTTGGGCCGGTTAGGACCTGAATATCGAGTGTCGCCTCATTAGGGCAGATTGCTCCGGGGGTAGAGTACGTCACCTCATGAATACCGGGGCCATTGTTCGCGGGTACAAACAAGCCGGTACTGGTGGCATCACCGCCCCAGGTACCGCCCGGTGGGTTGGCCGTCAGTTGAAAAGGAGGGTCTTCCGGGCAAAAAGGCCCCGCTGGAAAAATAGTAGGATCAGGCCCTCCTCCCGGATCACCCGGTGCGATAGTTGCGGTACCCCCGATTTCGAGCGAAAAGCCTACATCATTACCGGTGATGTTGTCCAGAATAAGCAGGTAAGTCGTACCGGCTGTCAGGTTGACCGTATTTTCCCATTCGGCGGCACCAGTGACCCCCCAGGAAGCCTGCGGGTTGGTCGCGATGCCAGTGGGCACAAAAGGTGGGGTATTGATGGGCCCTACGTAATTACAGGAGATTTGCTGGGACCCCGCGTTCCCCGGGCAGGCATTTGCCAGCAAGGCAAAATCATAATCCGCACCCAGATTGTTAGGCGTAAGCAGCATTTCGAAAGTTCCGGCGCTGGTCGCTTCGAAAATAAAGTAATAAGTGTCGTGTTCCCCACCGACCAGGCAGGTACCATTGGCCAGGTTATCGTTATCATTTCCAGGCCCGGCAACTGTAGGCACGTTAATGGGTCCCGGTCCGGCGAGTGGGGCGGGAGAGCAACAGTCCAGTTGTGCTTTGAGTGGGAAGGCACCAAACAGTAGTGCACCAAAAACAAGCAAGAGTAGTGTTCGAGTCATGGTCATCTTGGTTCCTGATCAATAAAAAGCGTGATCCGCAGCTGCGAGTAGCAGTAGCGGAATTTCATGTTTTGGTCTTTAAGGAAAAGAATGGTTGGGGATCCAGGTGCGTGTGTAGCAAAAGTAAGGCAAGCGTCGTCATTTTCCATTCTTCTTGCTGTAATAATTGTGTATTGTTTTATCCTTTACTGTTTTCTATTGATTTAACCAATAAGGTTATTTCTTTTTCATTGCCGTACACTTTTATTTCACGGGAAGTTCTTTGAAAATTGGAAAGAAAGATTCATAGCATGCCTGACATAAAATCGGACAGCCCTCAGTCCAATCTGAAACACGGACAAGCTATCGATTCGGTCTTTACGGCAGAATTTACCCAACTGGGCTGAGGTTCGGGCATCAAACTCGAACAAGATACAGATGATGAAAGCCAGGCTAGCCACGATCAAGAGATTGAACAAGGTTTGAGGCTCTTCAATCCTGGTTTTATGAATGTGGAATCCGCGAGATTTGATATCGCCGAAAAAGGTTTCAATGTGATACCTCTTTCGGTAATATGTTTCGGCTTGCGGGCCATATTCCAAGCTGGTCAACAGATACAAAGGTCGGTCATATCGGGTCCGGTCATGCCAGAACAAGACATTGACTGGCCCAAACCCTTGCTTAGTCACATACATTTGGGGCAGGAACAAGCTTTTTTGACCGATACTTGCGGCCAAATGGCCAAAAGCCGAAGCATTCTCCATGTCCGGATGATCGGCTACCAAAGTATCCTTCGCCGTTTTTAGCACGTACTCCCAACCGTGAGCCAAACAAGACTGTTGCAACTCGCAGCCGTCGAATTCGGCATCTCCCAGCAGGAAAATCCGGCAATCCTGTTCCAGGATACTGTCCATAAGCATCGCCACTTGACCGATAATGGCCACGTGCATGTGTTCCGGGAAATGGCCTTTGGGAGCTTTACGAACTACCCAACAAATGGGAATGGCTCGCCTGCGCCAGATTACACTGACCATCAGCGCCATGCAGTCTTTGCCCACACAGGAGCCATCGATGGCCAGAACTAACTCTCCAGCCTTGCTCAGAGAGTGGAGAATCGGAAGAAGGTAGGGTATAAAGTGTACCGTGACATCGGTCCACTTATTTTGCAACCAACGCTTGGCCTTCTTGACCCGACTTTCCAGGTCAGTGGGGTCTTCCATATGGCGGCCCAACTCTGATAAAGATGCCCGGCCACCTTTGATTAAGGCACCTAATAAACCAGATAAGACGGTTAATCGACGCAAGGCGTTGCCTTGTGGAACCTCAGATTGATGCTTTATCAACCATTTTTTAGATCTTTGCAGAACGGCATTTTGAAAGGGTTTTCTGCAAAGATTTTTAAAATCTCAGAAAACCCTTATTTTTTCTGTCTCTCTTTCCAAACTTTCAATGAACTTTTTGCCGAGCTAAAAGTGTACGGCAATGAAATTTCTTTAATCTGTGGATCAATGATTTGCGAAAAAGTAGAAAAAAAGACGGTCTAAAGGTTTGCTTTTGTCTTCGGGATTAGAGTATATTTGCATCGCTCTTAGAAAAAAGGGTATTTGAAATATTAATAAGCGGATGTAGCTCAGCTGGTAGAGCGCAACCTTGCCAAGGTTGAGGTCGCGGGTTCGAATCTCGTCATCCGCTCCACTAAAAGTGGAGCAAAGTGTTGCTTCACTCATTTGAAAATAAGTAAGCGGATGGAGCGTCCCGATAACTATCGGGACTAAGGTTGAAGTCCGGCGGGGCCCCGACAAGCTTTGCTTCGTCGGGGATGCAGACAGGCAAAGCCTCGTCTGCATTCGAACTTGCCCTGACAAAACCTTTTCGTCAGGGTCTCGCTTGTCCGACGTAGCCTTGGCGAAGTAGGATCATCCGCTCCACGAAGTGAAGCAAAATGTTGCTTCACGACAATTGAAATAAAATTAGTAAGCTCTAATATTTTAGGGCAAATAAGCGGATGTAGCTCAGCTGGTAGAGCGCAACCTTGCCAAGGTTGAGGTTCGGCGGGTCCCGACGAAGCACAGCTTGTCGGGATGCAGACAGGCAAAGCCTGGTCTGCATTCGAATCTCGTCATCCGCTCCAAATTGATGGAGCAAAAAAGTTGCTCTTTTGTACTGAAAAATAAGATTAGCTTTAGCAAAGCAAATAAGCGGATGTAGCTCAGCTGGTAGAGCGCAACCTTGCCAAGGTTGAGGTCGCGGGTTCGAATCTCGTCATCCGCTCCACTAAAAGTGGAGCAAAGTGTTGCTTCACTCATTTGAAAATAAGTAAGCGGATGGAGCGTCCCGATAACTATCGGGACTAAGGTTGAAGTCCGGCGGGGCCCCGACAAGCTTTGCTTCGTCGGGGATGCAGACAGGCAAAGCCTCGTCTGCATTCGAACTTGCCCTGACAAAACCTTTTCGTCAGGGTCTCGCTTGTCCGACGTAGCCTTGGCGAAGTAGGATCATCCGCTCCAAATTGGAGCAAAGCAGTTGCTTCACTCATTTGAAAGGAACTAAGCAGATGTGGCTTCCCGGTAAAACAGAGGTAGATCATCCCTGTGCAACCGGGATTAAGTTTGAGATCGCGGGTCCCGACGAATCACAGCTTGTCGGGGATGCAGACAGGCAAAGCCTCGTCTGCATTCGAATCTCGTCATCCGCTCAAAAGCCTTCTGTACGCAGAAGGCTTTTTTTGTTTGCCGGTAGCCCCTATTTTGGCTATCTTGTGAGCGCTAGTAAGCATACCACTCAACGGAGTGGAGCTTTACTTTAGCCATACCTTTTTATTGGATGTACCCAATTTGCCCGGATGGTGGAATTGGTAGACACGCAGGACTTAAAGCAATTTGAGTGCGCCGGCGGAAACGCCGGATGTAGAACTTCTCAAATTCGGGGAAGCCTTCTCCTTTATCGGAATGGTAATCCCGAGCCAAGTCCCGGCCTAGCCGGGGAAGGTGTAGAGACTTGACGGGAAGCGCCTAAGTACGGACAATCGTCGGTATACGGTGAAGAGAAAGTCCAGGTCACAAATCCTGACATTGATCGTCAGGGGCAGCGAAAGCTGTAGCTGGTAAGAAAATCCTGTGGCCATTGCGGCCGTGCGGGTTCAAGCCCCGCTCCGGGTACCACAGGGTACTAACTATAGTACCCATTGAAACGCTGACGAAGCCCTGTATTCCTGGAATGCAGGGCTTTTTAGCGTTTGATGCCCATCCTTACGCAGCTGGGCGAACGGGACGACGACCTTAATGCCGACTTGTTTACAGTCTCTTTTGATACCTACAATCAGATGATTGATGCCTTTACGTTTTTGATATATCCACCAAAGGGCCTAATATTCCAAAATAAACTTCGACAAATTCTGCCCCTTCTCCAGGTCCAGTTTTTTGCGCAGGCGGTAGCGGGCCACCTCCACGCCCCGCTGTGAGATGCTCAGCAGGTTGGCAATCTCTTTGGTGTTGAGGTTGAGCCGCAGCAGGGTGCAAAGCTTTTGCTCGTTGGGCGAGAGGTCGGGGTAGGCCTGTTGCAGGCGGGAGAGGAAATCACCGTGTACTTTATCAAAGTGAAACTCGAATTGCTCCCAGTCTTCCTGCAGCTTAAGGTTGGTGTCAATTTCCTTTACTATGCGCTCCAGGGCTTGCTTGGCCTCGGCCCAGCGGCCGTTTTCCTTCAGCGACTGTAGTTCTTGTTTGATGGAGTCAATAAATTCATTTTTGACCACCAGGTTCATGGTGGAGGCAGCGAGCAGGTTGCTGACGTGCTGCAATTCGGTCCGAACCTTTTCCCGTTGCAGCTGGTCTACGGCGTGCTGTTTTTCTGCCTCAATTTGTGTGAGTTTTTGCTGCTCTTTCCGCAATTCCAGCTGTTGTTGTTGTTCCAGCCGGTGGGCTTTGCGCTGATAGCGCTTGCGCTGCAGGTTGAAAAGCGTAACCAGGGCGGCGATGCCCAGCAGCAAATACAGGAGCTGAGCTACTTTACTCAGATAAAACGGGGGCGTGACGGTGACTTGAACGGGCTGGCTTGTGATGGTCGCCCCCAGATTGCTACGGGCCTGTGCACGGAAAGTGTAAGTGCCGGGCTTCAGGTTGGTGTACTCTTTGCTCGTGGTGCCCGTCCAGGGGCTGAAGCGCTCATCGAAGCCTTCAAGAATATACCGGTATTTGGTGTCGTTCAGGTTGGAAAACTGGAAAGCTTCGATGCTGAATTTTATGATTTTTGTGCCGGGCCCCACTTGAATTTCAGCAGGGGCACCAGGCGCTGGCGCGAAGGGGTTCAGTGCATACAATTCCTGATCTTTGGAGGTGCTGTACACTTGCCGGGCGACTATCGGCTGTTGTACGGTGGGCTGGTCTTCGGCGGCGGGCATGTAGTGCACAAACCCATCATTGGCAGAAAACAAGATGCCCTGCCGGATATGCACGGAGGCATGCAGCAGGTCGTTGTTCAGGTGGTAACGCAACTGGTAAAGCGAAGAAGGCTGGTATTGATAATTGTCCTGGCTGACTTTCTCATAAAAGCCCACACTGTTGTCGCAGAGCAGGTGGATGTTGTTCTTTTGGTCTTGGGCAACCAAATAAACGGGCTGTTGCTCTGGCCCTTCTGAAAAAAGCTCGGTTGCCGAAATACGGGCGTTTTCAGGGTCGAGGTGGTACAGTCCTATAGAGGTGGCCAGGAAAAGCTCGTCTTCCACTTCCGACAGGGCAATTTGCTCGCCGCTCAGCTCCAGCGAATCTGCGGAGATGGGCGTGGCGGCCACCGATGTCAAATCCGGCGATAAGGATAAGCGGTAGAGCCCCTTGTAGTATTGGCTGACCCAAATGCGGCCCTCCCGGTCTTCCTCAAAAAAGCGGCTCGATAAATTGAACCCCTTCAGCGGATGGGCCAGCGATAGCACTTGCTGAGGGCCGATTTTGAAAAGATAAAGCCCGAAGTAGCCACCCCCTATGGCATAGCCCGGTTGCGATCGCAGTGGCTTTACGCCCCAAATGCCATCCGTAGCGGCGACCTGCCGGGCTTGCCCGTTTTCCAGCAAGAACAGCCCCCGGTGGTGGCCTGCGTACAGCCGTCCCCCAACTTCGGAAATGCCATAGGACGGCCCTTCAGTGCCGCTCAGGAACCGGCTCTTTTTTGCCCCTTTGGGAAGAAAGTAAATTCCACTGGAAGAGGTGAAATAAGCGCCTTCATTGGTCTCATAGCCTTCGTACCCGCTGCCCTGCAGACCGATATTCTTGCCGATCAGCCGCATAGGCGAATTGATATGGATCAGGGCAATGCCGTTTTGAAGCCCCACCCATAAATTCCCTTCGTAGTCCTGATAACTGCGCAGGCAGGCGTTGGTCGCCAGGCCGGCATCAACCGTGATGTGCTCCAGTACCTGAGTCTGTGGATTGAATAAAAACAGACCTGCTGTTTGGGTGGCAATGGCCATCCGGCGGTCGGAAAGCTGCAGCACGTGATTCACATAGGTGCCTTCCAGGGCTTTCTCTAGGGTAGGGTAGGGCTGTTCCATTTTCATTGGGGTCCGGTACTCCATCTGCCCGGAATTGTAAAACAACAGATAACCCTGCTCGTGTGCAATCATGCCCGTGAGTACCCCACCGAGCGCTTCAAACCCATAGACCGGGTTCAGCCCGTTACTGCCCACTTCGAACAGCACGCCCTTTTGGGTTTGGGCGAAGAGCTTGTTGTTAACCTCAAAGCACCGCTCCAGCCCATCTTCGTGGTCCAGCACCCGGATTTCCCTGCCATCATAAACGTAAATCCCCTGAAAGGTGCAGAAATATGTTTTGCCACCGATCAGAAAAACATCCCAGACTTCATCAAATTCAGCGTGGGGCTCCGGAACAGCCGCCGCGAGCGACCGGTACTGCCAGTCGCCTTCGAAATACCCAAAGTCTCCCTGCGCCCCCACATAAAGGCGATCATGGTCTTCGTCGAAGGCTAGCGAACGGTTTTTCTTTCCGTTTTTGAAATTGTAACGCCCCCATTCCCTGCCATTAAATGAGAGGACACAGAGGTTGTTGGCTACAAAGAGCCGCATGTCCCGGTTTTGTGCAAAGTCGATATTCTGAATCCCGGCTTTGTAGTCTGAAGGGTAGAAATTCTGAATAGGATAGATGCCCTGAAGCGGTTGAGCCACCAAAACAACAACTGAACACAGGAAAAAGTAACAGATGAATGCCTGGTGAGTAATGTGGTGGAGGTTGTGCAGGTTTTGATTAGGCATAAAGATTTGTTATTCAGGAATTTAATTTTGTTATTGTGTAAGTTTGTAGCGATAAAATTATAAAAAGTGAAAGAAATGATGAGTTAAGTTTTTTAAGCTGGAGGTTAAAATACTATTTTTTTGGGTTAACATAGCACTGGTTTTTAGCGTGGCGCTCAGGTTGTCTTTATACTGTGCATACTGCCTGAAGCTCCATTTGCCCTAACTGATTAAATCCTTGTTTATGTTAAAAAGATGCTTGACCTTATTATTAATGCCGCTCCTGGCGCTCCAATTGCTCGGGCAGGCAGACGACGTTAGAGTCGTGCAAAGCGATCAGGGCATGAAACTGGTCGTTAATGGTTCCGACTTCATGGTGAATGGTATGAACTGGGACTACATCCCTATCGGGACCAATACCGTGAATGCTGGGTTCTGGGAAAAACCGGATGACATTATTAAGGCGGGGCTGGACGCAGAGATGTCGCTCCTGAAGAATATGAACGTCAACGTGATCCGGCAGTACACCGGCGTGCCCGCCCGGTGGATTCAGTATATTTATGAAAATTATGGCATTTACACCATGCTCAACCACTCTTTTGGCCGGTATGGGCTTACGTTGGATGGTGTCTGGACGCCGGTTACGCTCTACGATAGCCCGAGAACGCAGGAATTCCTGATGAATGAAGTCACTCAACTGGTGGAAGAATATAAAAATACGCCAGGGCTTCTGCTGTACCTGCTGGGTAATGAAAACAACTACGGCCTCTTCTGGCAGGGAGCCGAAACGGAAGACTTTCCCGATGATCAGGCAAGAATTGATTTTATAGGCGAATCCCGCGGACGTCCCATGTACAAGTTGATGAACGAAGCGGCCAAAGCCATGAAAGCCATCGACTCCTCCCACCCGGTAGCCATTTGTAATGGTGATGTGCTCTTTATCGACATCATTGCCGAGGAGTGTAAAGACGTGGACATCTACGGAACAAACACCTACCGGGGTGAGTCCTTCGGTGATATGTTCCAGGTGGTGCAGGACAAGCTGAACAAGCCTATCCTGTTCACCGAGTTCGGAGCAGATGCTTTCAACGCCATAGAAATGGCCGAAGACCAAAAGATGCAGGCCCATTTTATGGTAGAAAACTGGAAAGAGATATATGCGAATGCTGCGGGTGTCGGAGGCGTAGGCAATTCTATCGGTGGTTTTACCTTCCAGTTTAGTGATGGCTGGTGGAAATTTGGATTTGATGACCGGGAAAATGCAGACCTGCACGACAACAACGCTTCCTGGTCAAACGGCGGATATTACATCGACTATCGGGAAGGCCAGAATAACATGAACGAAGAGTGGTTTGGTATTTGCGCCAAAGGCCCTACCAACGAGCGCGGTTTGTACACGCTTTACCCAAGAGCCGCTTACTATGCCCTGAAGGAAGCGCATCAGCTAAATCCTTACACTGAAGGCACCACGGTAGCTTCAATTTATGCTTATTTTGACAACATCCAGCTCATGGATGCCGTGCTCAGAGCGCGGGGCGATAAGGCGGCCTTAGGCAACAACCAAAAACTCAGCTTGAGCAGTTTCAGGGCTGAACTTGAGACCTTCAATACTGGTGGTACGCTGCTCACAACTCCCGATGCGCCAGATGCAGCGATTCAAAACGACCCGAACCTCACGACTTATCCGGATGAATTGGGCTTCGACCATATGCAGTCCTTCTTCTTTGGTGTGGAGGCTAATCCCACTTCAAATCTTAGGGCTACTGCCAATTTTAACCTGGTTGGCAATGTCGCGGATAACCCAATTGATGAAATTTTCTATGAAAATATCGTACGCGACCGTACCGGGAACAGAAGTGACGGCAATTTAAGATTGTACAACGCTGAAGTAGACTGGACCGGAAAGGACTTTGATGCCAGAGCCTTTTACCGGACCGGCCATTATCACTGGCAGTATGAGGGCGACTTCTTTGGGCTTTACCCGGAAGCCAATTATGGCCCTAACCTGGATATTTACAATGGTGAAATTCTGGGTATGGAAATTGACGGCAAAAATGAATTCAGTGGGCTGAATGTGGCTTTCGGCCCTCAGTTGTGGTGGGGCGCCAACCCGGCAGTTCTGGTGAAATACGGCCGTGAAATCAAGCATTTTAAAGTCACAGGGGTCTTCCACGAAGATATTGACGATGCCCCCGAATTCGTGACTTCTATTGCCGTGCCCCTGCCTAAAACCCGAAGAGCAACCCTTCATGTAGAACGGGAATTAGGCCCTCTGGATATCGAACTAGGTGGTATCTGGGGCGGTTCTCCACTGAACGGGCGAAGCTTTCAGATCGTTCAGGGCGAACCGGGACGATATGAGGTATTCGAGGATCAGATTAACCCTTCTGATAACTGGGGCGGCAAAGCCAAGGTTAAGTTTTCAAAAGGGGCATTCAACTGGTATGCGCAGGGCTCTGTAATGGGGCTTGTCGCCAATGGAGGTTTTGATGCCACCCGCACCTTCACCGGCTGGAGGCTCAAGGACAGCGGCAGCGGCAATATGAACAATTTCCTGACGGGCTTTACCTACCTGATCGGTAACTTCCAGATTGCACCTAATTTTATGTGGCAGAAGCCTTTGGTTGATCCTATCCCCGGTGATGTCAGCGGGCCAGGGCGGCTCAGGAAT
Organism: Phaeodactylibacter xiamenensis; assembly: GCF_000759025.1. Classification (GTDB taxonomy): domain Bacteria; phylum Bacteroidota; class Bacteroidia; order Chitinophagales; family Saprospiraceae; genus Phaeodactylibacter; species Phaeodactylibacter xiamenensis. Next base: position 144,400 of record NZ_JPOS01000079.1, read on the forward strand.
ATCCTGGACGACCCCTTTGCAGTCAGAGACGGTAACCGGGAAACCATTGCAGGAGAGCTGCTGATCACGTTCGACCCTACGCCAGGTACCTGGATGTACGATTGGGACAGTGACCGTTCGGAAGATGCCAAGTTCGCGATGAGCGCTGGCTTCGTTTACCGCCACCTGCCCACTTCTATGGATGCAGCTATTGGCTTCCTGGGTAATCGTACTTCCTTCGCGTTTCCCGGCGCGGCACCTGCACAGGACCTTTGGGAATCCAATATCCGGATGGTCTCGAAAGTCAATCCGGACCTGGGGCTCATCGCCAACATCCTGTTCGGAACAGCTCAGGCTAACGGGGACAGCGACCGGCTGCTTGAACGCTACGCTATGGACCTGCGGGCCATCTACAAGAAGTACAAGTTCGTTTCCCAGTTCAAAGTCAATGACTGGGGTCCCTTCGATTACCACCGGGACTTCAACCTTACCTATCCGCTGCAATTGATGGTGGACATATCCACTACGCTGGGCAAACCAGACTGGTACATACTGCCGGGCACTCAGCTGGGCGTACGCTGGACGTGGCGTAGCCTCAACGAGTTCTCTCCCCGCTACCTGCCCAACCTGACGGCTTCTGAGTTTGCGGAAGAGCCGACCATCAGCCCGGTAGGTTTTGAGAACGGGACCGAATGGGAATTCAGAACTTACCTCCACGTCAACATTGGCAAATAACTGCCATTTTGAAAAAATAAAGCCATGAAGAATATAGTCATGAAACTTAATATCCTACTTTTATTTGGGCTGGTGCTGGTCCTTAGCAATTGCACAAGAGACCTCTCCGAAGAGGCAAAACCTGCTACTTTCCCAGCTAACGGGGATGTATACATTGACGGGTTTAGCCCGGGCCTGGAATACCTGCCCTTCGGTGACTCTTACTTTGAAGCGTTTTCCGTAGACGAGCAGACCGTATACGAAGGCGAATCCGCCATGCGATTTGACGTGCCTAATGTCGGGGACCCGGACGGAGCTTATGCCGGCGCTATATTCCCGGACTACGGCGGGCGTGACCTTTCCGGTTTCGATGCCCTCACGTTCTGGGCGAAAGCCAGTCAGGCCGCTAACATCAATGAAATTGGTTTTGGACAAGACTTTGCAGAAAATAAGTATGAGGTCACCCTCCTTAACCTGGAGCTGACCACCAACTGGCGTCAGTACACCATCGCCATTCCCGATCCTTCCAAGCTGACGGAGGTCGATGGCTTGTTTTGGTACTCGGAAGGCCCGGAAGACGGCGTAGGCTATTCCTTCTGGATAGATGAGTTGAAATTCGAAAAGACCGGGAAAGTAGCCCAGCTCCGGCCCGCTATTTTTGAAGGCACAGAAGCTGCGGTTCAGACTTTTGTAGGGGTATCCACTAGTGTTGCCGGCCTGCAGCAAACCGTCAATTTGGGCAATGGCAGAGACCAAACCATTGCGGTCGCACCCAGTTACTTTGAATTCACGTCTTCTGACCCCGGCGTAGCCACGGTTGATGCTGCAGGCAATATCCTGGGCATAAGCCCGGGCGAAGCAGTCATCACCGCCACTTTAAATGGAGTGGAAGCAGCGGGTTCTGCCACCGTGACCGTCACAGGCGAGTTTAACGGCGCTCCTACGCCTACTCAGGACCCCGCTGATGTCATTTCCATCTTTTCGGATGCGTATACCAATGAACCGGTAGACTATTATAACGGTTACTGGGCTCCCTTCCAGACCACTCAGGGGCAAGATGATATCAATATTGCCGGTGATAATATTATTTTCTACCGAGAGCTGAATTTCGTGGGCATACAGTTTCTGGACGATGCCCCAACGATCGATGCCTCCTCCATGACCCATCTCCACATCGACATTCAGCCCAGAGAGCCGGTGGAGCCAGGTGACTATCTGAACATACAGGTTGCTGACGTTGGCCCGGACAATACATTCGGTACCGGTGATGATTCTTCCGGCGAAATTTCAATTCCTGGTTCCAGTCTGACCGAGGGGGAATGGTATAGCCTTGATGTGCCGTTTTCGGATTTGGGAGGGCTGACTGGCCGGTCTAATTTAGCGCAGGTCATCTTCGTTTCTGACGCCACTATATCCAGTATCTACGTGGATAATGTCTACTTTTATAATGACGGAGGATCAGGTGGCCCTACTGGTCCAACCATGGCTGCTCCGGCACCAACAGCGGGTGCTGCGGATGTGATTTCCATCTTTAGCGATGCCTATACGAATATCAATTCCAACCTGAACCCGGACTGGGGGCAGGGCACTCAGGTTTCCCAGGTGAGCATTGAGGGCAACAACACCCTACTCTACACCGGGCTGAATTTCCAGGGGCTGGAATTAGAGAGCAGCACCGATGTAAGCGAAATGGAATTCCTGCACATTGATTACTGGACGGAAAATTCTTCTGCTCTGAACGCTTTCCTGATCAGCACCGGGCCTACTGAAACGGCGAGTGCATTGCCCGTGCCTACATCCGGATGGGCCAGCGTGGACATTCCGCTGGGTGATTTCTCACCTGTGGACCTGGCAGATATTATTCAAATGAAGTTTGATGGCAACGGCGATATCTATCTGGATAATATCTACTTCTACAAATCCTCAGGTGGCGGAGGAGATGAGCCGACTACGGCTGCACCAACGCCAACCCAGGATGCCGCAAATGTGATTTCCATGTTTAGCAATGCCTACACCAACGTAGGGGTGGATACCTGGAGGACAGACTGGTCGTCCGCGACACTGGAAGATGTTCAGGTGGCGGGCAACGATGTGAAGTTGTACACGGCCCTCGACTTTGTCGGCATTGAAACCACCGGTGGAAATCTAATTGATGCTTCTTCCATGACGCATTTCCATGTAGATGTATGGACACCGAACATGACCACCTTCCGGATCAAACTGGTGGACTTTGGTGCCGATGGTGGCTTTGATGGAGGAGACGACAGCGAGTTTGAGTTAATCTTCGACAATCTCGCTCAGGGGCAATGGGTGTCCTATGATATCCCACTTTCGGACTTTGAGGGTCTGACCAGTACAACAAATCTGGCGCAGCTCATCTTCTCCGGACTACCCGCTGGCGGTGGAACTCTTTATGTCGACAATGTCTATTACTATCAGCAGTAGTCATTGCAAATGCTAACCAATTAAAAAGAAATGAAAATGCAGACACCAATTTATAAAACCCGCAGGCCTGCTATCAGCATCCTTTTTGCATTGGCCCTGGGGCTTTGGTTCACGGCTTGTGAAAACAGCGAAACTCAAACGGTGGTCACCTTCACCGACCTGGCCTTCGAGGACAATTTTGATACAGACGGCCCGGTTGACGAATCCTCCTGGAATTATGAGCTTGGAAATGGCGTAAACAACGGCCTGCCTGTAGGCTGGGGCAACAATGAGTTGCAGTACTACACCGACCGCCCGGAAAACATCAAAGTCGAAGGGGGGATGCTGCACATTACTGCGCTCCGGGAAAGCTTTGAGGGCGCTGCTTTTACCTCCGCTCGTATTACGACTAAAGGTAAAGTGGAACAACGCTACGGCCGCATCGAAGCCCGCATGCAGTTGCCCTGGGGGCAGGGGCTGTGGCCGGCATTCTGGATGCTGGGCAGCAATATCGATGAAGTCGGCTGGCCGCAGTGTGGCGAAATCGATATCATGGAATACCGCGGACAGGACCCCTCAACCCTAATTGGCAGCGTACATGGCCCAGGCTACTCCGCCGGAGATGCGGTAAGCAAAGAGTACGTCCTGCCTCAGGACCGGTTTGATACAGGCTTCCATATTTTTGGTATTGAGTGGGGTCCGGAGTACATCAATTACTATGTGGATGATGTGCTGTACAATCAGATCACCCCCGAGGATGTAGATGGCGAATGGGTCTTTGACCAGCCGTTTTACATCATCCTGAACCTTGCAGTGGGCGGCAACTTTGTCGGAGCAGTAGGCCCTGATACCGTTTTTCCGCAAACCCTGCTTGTGGACTATGTCCGGGTCTACAACGGGCCTAACTAAAGACATCAATTAACATTTGCTAAAAATAAAGTGTCAACTTTTATGGGTGACCACCAAACCGCTGCTTCCGTTGATATCCAACGGGTGAACATCAATGGCGAACCTTACTTCAAAATTTCTAACAGCGATGCCATGCGGCCCTTCTTCATGAGCATCGTCAGCGACTCCAATCACTGGCTTTTTATTGCCAGCAACGGAGGGCTGACGGCAGGCCGGAAAAACTCAGAATACGCGCTGTTCCCTTACTACACCGATGACAAAATCACGGAATCGGTCGAAGTAACGGGCAGTAAAGCGCTGTTCCGGGTGGACCAAAATGGCAATTCGGTGCTTTGGGAGCCGTTCTCTGTTCGGCAGGAAGGGCAGTACAAGCTGAGCCGCAACCTCTACAAAAATGTATACGGCAATAAAGTACGCTTTGAGGAGGTGAATCACGATCTGGGCCTCACATTCCAGTATGAATGGAGCTCCAGTGACCGCTTTGGCTTTGTACGCCGCTCCGCCCTGATCAACCACAACGAAGCAGCGGTTTCGGTCCACCTGCTGGATGGCATTCAGAATATCCTGCCCTACGGGGTCAACAGTGAGCTGCAAATGCGCTCCAGCAACCTCGTAGATGCCTACAAAAAGAGCGAGTTGGAAAAAGATGCCGGGCTGGGTATCTATGCCCTCAGCGCCATCATCGTGGACCGGGCGGAGCCCAGCGAGGCCCTCAAAGCTAATATCGCCTGGTCTTGTGGGCTGGAGTCGCCTACCTACCTGCTGACTTCCCGCCAACTTGATGCCTTCCGGAAGGGAAAGCCGCTTCAGGAGGAAGTCGATATGCGGGCGGAGAAAGGCGCCTATTTCGTTAGTAAGGAGATGGAGCTGCCCGCCAAAGGCACCCAGGAGTGGTTGATCATGGCCGATGTCAACAAAAATCATGCGGACATTGCCCGTATTATGCATGAAATTCAGACCAGCCCGAACCTGGCCACTGAGATTGAGGAGGACATCCGCAAAGGTACGGACCGGCTTATCGCATTGGATGCTCAGGCCGATGGGCTGCAAATGACGGCGGATGAATTCCGGGATGCCCGCCACTTCTCCAACGTGCTGTTCAACATCATGCGTGGCGGTATCTTCGATCATCACTACCAGATTGAGAAAGCAGACCTGAGCCTCTACCTGGCGAAAGCCAACAGGACTGTCTTCAAGGCGGCTCAGCCGATGCTTTCTGAACTGCCGGATACCTTTCCACTCAGCGAGCTGCGCAAGGCCGCTCAAGCTACAGGCAATACCCATCTACTCCGCCTTTGCCTGGAGTACATGCCCCTGAAGTTCAGCCGCCGTCACGGTGACCCCAGCCGCCCCTGGAACAAATTCTCCATCAATACCCGCAGTGAGGTAGATGGCTCGAAGATACTGGACTATGAGGGCAACTGGCGGGACATCTTCCAAAACTGGGAAGCCCTGGCGCATTCTTACCCGCGCTTCGTGGAGAGCATGGTGCACAAATTCCTCAATGCCACCACCTTCGATGGTTACAATCCCTACCGGGTGACCAAGGATGGCTTCGACTGGGAAACCATCGAGCCCGATGATGCCTGGTCCTACATCGGTTACTGGGGCGACCATCAGATCATCTACCTGCTGAAGCTGCTGGAATTCTGGGAAAAGCAGTCGCCGGGCGACCTGCAGCACTACTTTAGCGAAGACCTCTTCGTTTACGCGAATGTGCCCTACAAAATCAAGCCCTTCGAGAAAATCTTGGAAGACTCCAAGGATACCATAGAGTTTGATCATGAAGCAGATGAGTCAATCCGGCAGAAAAGAGATCAGATTGGGGCCGATGGGGCACTGCTGGCGGATCAGAGCGGGCAAATCTATCAGGTGAACTTCATTGAAAAAATGTTAGCGGCCCTGCTTGCCAAAATGTCCAACTTCATTCCCGAAGGAGGCATTTGGATGAACACCCAGCGCCCGGAGTGGAATGATGCCAATAATGCATTAGTAGGTAACGGGGTGTCAATGGTGACGCTTTACTACATGCGTCGTTTCCTACAGTTTTTTGATGACCTGTTCGCCCAGTCAGAAGCCCAGTCAGTCAGTGTATCGGCTGAGTTGCTGGACTGCTTCGAAGGGATTGCCAAAGCGCTGGACTCGAATGAAAAACTGTTATCCGGCACCTTCAGCGATAAAGACCGGATGACCGTGCTACAGGGGCTTGGTCAGGCTGCGAGCCGTTACCGGGCTAAGATATACGATCACGGTTTCTCCGGGCAAAAGCACGAGCTGAAGCTGGAAGACCTCAAAACGTTTGTTCGCCTCAGCATACGTTACCTGGACCACTCTGTAAAGGCAAATGAGCGAAAGGATGGGCTTTATCATGCTTACAACCTCATGGCCGTGGAAGAAGATGGTGGCGTGTCCATCGAATACCTTGATGAAATGCTCGAAGGGCAGGTGGCGGTGCTCAGTGCCGGTTCCTTGTCCTCAGCGGAGGCGCTTCGGGTGTTGGATGCACTGAAAAACAGTGCCCTCTTCCGACCGGATCAGTACAGCTATATTTTGTACCCCAATAAGGACCTTGGGCGTTTTATGGCCAAAAACAACATTCCCGCCAAAATGGTGGGCGAGTCCAAACTTCTCCAAAAGCTGGTCGCGGATGGCAATGCCCAAATCCTCTATCAGGATGTAAAAGGCGCTTACCACTTCAATGGCAATTTCAAAAACGCCAACGATCTAAAAGTGGCGCTGGATGCCCTGGCGGATACTCAGTACGCTGCATTGGCAGAAGCCGAGCGCAAGTCTGTGCTTCAGACCTTCGAAAAAGTCTTTAACCACAAAGCCTTCACCGGTCGGTCGGGCACCTTCTTCGGGTACGAAGGGTTGGGCTCCATCTACTGGCATATGGTTTCCAAGCTGCAGCTGGCCGTACAGGAATGCTGCCTGAAGGCCATCCGTGAGGGGGCAAGCCAGGAAGTGGTTGGCCGTTTGCTGGAGCATTACTACGAAATTAATGAGGGCATAGGCGTACACAAATCGCCGGACCTCTACGGGGCTTTTCCTACGGACCCGTACTCGCATACACCGGCGGGTAAAGGTGCACAGCAGCCGGGTATGACCGGGCAGGTGAAGGAAGATATCCTGAGCCGCTTTGGTGAACTGGGTGTCTTTTTTGAAAAGGGGCAATTGCATTTCGACCCCTGTCTGCTCCGTAAGGAAGAGTTCCTGCAGCGGCCACGCACTTTTACCTTCCGCGATGTGGCAGGAGAGGAGCAACAGGCAGAGCTGGGCGAAGGTACGCTGGCTTTCACCATCTGTCAGGTGCCGGTGCTCTATCAATTGAGAGATGCAGCCGGGATTATGGTGGTCGGCAGTGATGGTACTGTTCATGCCTCAGAGGAAACCGCTTTAAGCCCTGATTTGAGTAAGGAAGTGTTCGAACGAAGCGGTAAGGTTGCCCGGATTGTCGTGTCGCTGAACCCTAAAGATTTGAAATAGCTATGCGGAAATCAAAAAACCATCCCTTGAGTACTTTGATGCTGTCCATACTGCTGGGTGTAGCTGTGGTTATTTTCCTGGCCATTGGCTGCAGCCCATCTGCAGAAAAGGCAACGGTAACGCCAACTGAAAAACCAAATGAAGTGACCGCTGCTGACATCCTTGGCGACCCGGCTTACCGGGCTATTTCCTACGGAGGCTACCGTGCCAACAGCCGGGAGGGACAGCCTACCGTCGCTCAGCTGAAGGAGGACATGCTTTTGCTACAGGCTATGGGCATCAAGTTACTAAGGACCTATAACACCCATCTGGCGCAAGCCTCCAATCTGCTGGTCGCCATCCGCGAGCTGAAAAGCGAAGATCCTGGCTTCGAGATGTACGTTATGCTGGGCGCCTGGATCAACTGCAAAGGTGCTTTTACCGCTAATCCGGACCACAGTGCCGAAGATGCAGAAGCCAACGCTGCCGAAATCGGGCGTGCAGTGGAAATGGCGAAAGCCTACCCTGATATCGTCAAAGTTATTGCGGTGGGCAACGAAGCTATGGTGAAATGGGCCGCCAGCTATTTTGTACAGCCGGGGGTGATCCTCAAATGGGTCAACCACCTGAAGGGGCTGAAAGCTAATGGCGAACTGCCCGAAAGCCTCTGGATTACCAGTTCAGACAATTTTGCGTCCTGGGGCGGTGGCGGTGCAGAGTATCATGTAGAGGACCTGGAGCAGTTGCTGCGGGCAGTAGACTTTGTATCCCTGCACACTTACCCTATGCACGACACCCACTACAATCCGGACTTTTGGGGGGTAACGGAAGCCGAAGCTGAGCTGCCCAAAGCCGAACAGATTGAAGCCGCAATGGAGCGTGCTTTGGAATACGCGCAGCAGCAATACGCACAAACTGCAGCCTACATCAGCGGGCTGGGCATTGAAAAGCCCATCCATATTGGGGAGACGGGCTGGGCGACCGCTTCCAACAGCTTCTACGGACCAGGCGGCTCGAAAGCGACCGATGAGTATAAGTCTGCCATCTACCACAAGCGCATGCGGGAGTGGACCGACGAAGATGGCATCAGCTGCTTTTACTTTGAGGCGTTTGATGAAAACTGGAAAGACGCTGGAAACCCGGGCGGCTCCGAGAACCACTTTGGGCTCTTCACGATCGATGGCAAAGCCAAGTATGCCCTTTGGGACCTGGTGGATGCCGGGGTGTTTAAAGGTTTAGGGCGCGGCGGCCAGCCTGTAGCCAAAACTATGGATGGGGACGAAGCGGCACTTCTGGAATCCGTGGAGGTACCTCCTTTGATGGAAGAAGCGCCTGACCATTAGAACCATAAAACAGCTTTTGAGCTAAAACCTATGACAAAATCTATTCACATATCCTCCTGTCTGATGGTCTTGATGATGCTTGCCGCCTGTCAATCCAGGGAACCACTACCGGTGGAAGTCTACGAAACCTCTGCCGGTGGCCATCAGCTTACGCCCTTGTCGGATTTCGCCCAGGCTGAAAATCCCATCGTGGTAAAGCTGCTGCCTGAGGAAACCTATCAGACAATCACGGGCTTTGGCGGCTCTTTTACCGAAGCATCCGCTTACCTGCTCAATCAGCTCAGCGCTGGGAACCGCAGCAAAATTATTAATGCTTACTTCGGAACGGAAGGCGCAAAGTACTCCCTCACCCGTACGCACATGAACTCCTGCGACTTCTCCCTGGGGCATTATTCCTATGCCCCGGTGGAAGGCGATACCGCCCTGCAGCATTTTACCATAAAAGAAGACCGCGAAGACATCATCCCCATGATCAAGGATGCAATGGCTGTCTCGGAAGAGGGCTTCAAAATCATCTCCTCGCCCTGGACAGCCCCGCCCTGGATGAAAGACAACAACGACTGGATGGGGGGCAAGCTGCAGCCCCAATACTATGATACATGGGCGCTGTTTTTCTCCAAATACCTGGACGCTTATCAGGCAGAGGGCATTGATATCTGGGCATTTACGGTGGAGAACGAGCCACTGGGCAATGATAGTAACTGGGAGAGCATGCACTTCAGCCCGGAGGAGATGACGGCCTTTGTGCAAAACCACCTCGGCCCCCGCTTAGAGGCGGACGGGCATAGTGCAAAAATCCTTGGCTACGATCAGAACCGGGAACACCTCAAAGAATGGGTGGATGACATGTACCAAAATGAAGCCACTTCCAAATATTTTGACGGTACAGCAATTCACTGGTACGCCAGTACCTATGAGGTTTTTCCGGAGGAATTGCAGTATGCTCACAAAAAAGCACCCGGGAAGCACCTCATTCAGACCGAAGCTTGCGTGGATGCGGAAGTGCCCAAATGGAAAAACGACGACTGGTACTGGTCTCAGGAAGCCACCGACTGGGGCTGGGACTGGGCACCGGAAGACCAAAAGCACCTGCACCCGAAGTACGTGCCGGTCTACCGTTATGCCCGCGATATCATTGGCTGCCTGAACAACTGGGTAGATGGCTGGGTGGACTGGAATATGGTGCTCAACCGGCAGGGCGGCCCCAACTGGTTCAAGAACTGGTGTGTGGCCCCGGTTATCGTTGACCCCGAACAAGACGAGGTCTACTTTACGCCCATTTACCATACCATGGCGCATTTTAGCAAATTTATTCGCCCCGGCGCTACCCGCATCGGATTTGAAAACCCGGATGATGAAATGATGGTGACAGCCGCCAGGAACCCGGATGGATCTGTCGCTGTCGTCGTTTTCAATCCCACCGAACAAGAGAAAATTCTGGCCATAGAACTGAGCGGGCAGTCCGCCCAACTATCCATCAGCAAGCAAGCGATTCAGACCATAGTCATCAAACCATAAATAAAACCAGCGATGAGTACTACAGCTAAACATACAGTGCCCTTTGGGCAGAAGGTCGCCTTCGGGCTTGGCATGCTCGCCAATCAAATGTTCCCGGCCGTACTGGGGATTTTCATGGTGGTCCTGGTACAAAACCTGGGCTTTCCGGGTTGGATGTGGGGGGTAATTTATTTCTTTCCCAGGATTTTTGATTCCTTCACGGACCCGATTATGGGCTTCATTTCGGACAACACGAAATCCAAATGGGGGCGGCGCAGGCAGTATGTGATGGCCGGTGCGATTATCATGGGGGTCGCGTTTGTAGCCATGTGGCAGCTCTACAAAACAGACCCGGCAACCGGGGAATTGGTGTCCCTCAACTACAACTTCACCTACTTCATGATCTGGTCTTTTGTTTTCTACCTGGGACTGACCATTTTCAGTGTGCCCTACGTAGCTATGGGGTATGAGATGAGTGACGATTTCCATGAGCGCACCAACATTATGGCTACTGCGCAGTGGATTGGGCAGTGGGCCTGGGTAATTGCGCCCTGGTTTTGGGTCATCATGTATGATAATGGCCCGGATGGGTGGTTCCCGGACGCAGAAACAGCTACCCGAACCCTTGCCCTTTGGGTGGGCATCATTTTGATGTTCGTTGCCATGATGCCGGCCATCTTCATTAAAAGTGAATCCACTCTGGAGAAGGATTATTCTCCGATGACACTCAAAAATATTGGCGGGAGTTTCAATGAGATCATTCTCGGTTTTAAGGAAGCGCTGAAGATCAAGCCGTTCCGGAAGCTTTGTATTTCCACCTTCTTCATTTTCAATGCGTTCAATACCGTAGCTACCTTTACTTTCTTCATCATCGTATACCACTTGTTCAACGGGGATGCGGATGCTGCGAATGCGGGGTTCTGGCCCACACTTTTCGGTAGCCTGGGCGCGATTTCCACCACCTTTATTGTTATTCCGATTGTGGCCTGGCTATCGCGCAAAATAGGTAAGAAGCAAGCTTTTATTTTGTCGCAGGGTATTTCAATTATCGGGTATGTGATGCTGTGGTTCCTTTTGGTGCCGGGCAAGCCTTACCTGTTTATTTTTGCGCTGCCCTTCTTTTCCTTTGGTATCGGTAGCCTGTTCACCCTGATGATGTCCATGACTTCGGATGTGATTGACCTGGACGAGTTGAATACTGGCAAGCGGCGGGAAGGTATTTTCGGTGCCATTTACTGGTGGATGGTGAAGTTTGGTTTTGCCATTGCCGGTGGTTTGAGTGGGGTGATTTTGTCCATCGTAGGATTTCAGGAAGGCATTCCGGGTACAGATCAGCCTGAGGCCATTACCGGGCTGCGGATATTTTTCTCCGGACTGCCTATTGCAGGAACCCTGATTGCGATGTGGGTCATGCGCGATTACGATGTAACGGAGGAAAAAGCACTGGAAGTCCGTGCGGCGATTGACCGTAAAAAAATGGCGAAAGGAAGCTCCTCCGCTTATATGCCCGGCAAGTTGCTGGCCCTTAAAGAGGGCTTGCTTCTCAATGGGGTAGTCGGATTAGACTTTGCCGGAAAATCCACTGGTGAAATCCGCGCCCTCTTTACGGAAAAGCTCAATAGCCACCTGCACGGGCTATGCTTCAGCCCTTATGTGGAAGGTCAGGCTGCCGGTGACATCCTGTCAAAAGAACAGATTCGGCGCCGTATGGAAATCATTATGCCGCATACCGAATGGATCCGCTCATTCTCTTGTACAGAAGGCAATGAACTGATCCCCCGAATTGCCCATGAGAAAGGCCTGAAGACAATGGTGGGGGCCTGGATCAGCGCAGACAAAGCACGGAATGAAGCCGAGATCAACGCCCTGGTAAGGCTGGCCAAAGAAGGCCTGGTGGATATAGCAGCTGTTGGTAATGAAGTGCTGCTGCGCAATGAGCTTTCGGAGCAGGAAATCATTGGTTACATTGAGCGGGTGAAGGCGCAGCTTCCAGAAGGCATACCGGTGGGCTATGTGGATGCCTACTATCAGTTCCTGGAGCGCCCTGAACTGGTTAATGCCTGTGATATTCTCCCGATCAACTGCTACCCATTCTGGGAAGGAGCAGACAGTAGCCACGCGTTGTTGTTCCTGCAGCAGATGTACACATTGGCGGCAGAAGCCGGCAGAGGCAAAAAAGTGATTGTTGCCGAAACCGGATGGCCGAGTGCGGGGCAGAGCGTGGAAGCGGCACAGCCTTCTGCTGAAAACGCTATGAAGTACTTCATCAATGCCCAGGACTGGGCAAAAGCCAACGGTATTGAAATGTTTTACTTCTCCTCCTTCGATGAGTCCTGGAAAGTGGTCCACGAAGGCGAGGTGGGTACCCGCTGGGGGCTTTGGGACAAGCACGAACAGCCCAAGTTTGCTTCACAAAACGTAAAAACCAACTAACAATATGTCACTACGGGTAGAACGACTGGATGGTCTGAAAGGCTTCGATTATTCCGGCAAAGACGCGGATGATTTCCGGCAGCTTTTTCAAAATGTGCTGGGCAGTGGCCTGCATGGCTTATGCTACAGTGCCTACGATGAAGGTCAAAAACCGGGCGCTATTCTGACCAAAGCGCAGATCAGAAGGCGTATGGGGATCATTGCGCCCTACATCAAATGGGTGCGGAGCTTCTCCTGCGTGGAGGGCAATGAACTGGTGGCTGAGGTAGCCCGCGAGATGGGCATCAAAACCCTGGTCGGTGCCTGGCTGGGCGATGACAAAGACCTGAATGAGCAGGAAATAGAGGGGCTGATCCGTCAGGCAAAAGCCGGCTACGTGGATATTGCTGCTGTAGGCAATGAGGTGATGTACCGGGGCGACCTGACCGAAGGAGAACTGCTGGAGTACATCGCGCGGGTACGGGAAGCCCTGCCCGGGGATATCCCGGTAGGCTATGTGGATGCTTATTATGAGTTCAGCGCCCGGCCACAGATTACCGCTGCCTGTGATGTCATTCTGGCCAACTGCTACCCTTACTGGGAGGGTTGCCACATTGACTATAGCCTGATGCATGCTAAGCAAATGTACTACCAAGCTTTGCACGCCGGGCAGGGCAAAAAGGTGATCATTACAGAAACCGGCTGGCCTAGTCAGGGCACCGCACTCAATGATGCAGAGCCTGCTCACCACAATGCGCTGCGCTACTTCCTCAATATTCAGCAGTGGGCCCGGCAGGACAATATCGAGGTCTTCTACTTCTCCTCTTTCGATGAATCCTGGAAGGTAGGCGCAGAAGGGGATGTTGGGGCCTACTGGGGCCTTTGGGACAAGCATGAACAGCTGAAATTTTAAAAATTAATGGAGCACAACAACCATTTGCCTTTTCCGTACGGCCGGGCGATTTGCTACTCTGGTTTTCGGGAAGGGCAACACCCTGGTGGTGAATACCCAACCTATGAGCAGGTCCGGGAAGACTTACTGATATTGCAAGGGCACTGGAAGTACCTGCGGCTTTACGATTGCGACCCGCATGGAGAGACCGTATTGCAGGTCATCCAACAGGAAAAGCTGGACTTCAAAGTCATGCAGGGCGCCTACATCGAAGCCGAAATGAACAACTACGGCTGCCCCTGGGGCGGCGGGGTGTATGCGGAGGAACAGCTGGAGGCTAACAAAGCCAAAAACGACGCGCAGATTAACAAGCTCATCGAATGGGCCAATGCCTACCCCGACATCATCTGCTGCACCTCAGCCGGGAATGAAGCTTGTGTGGACTGGACCGACCATTACGTTCCGGTGGGGCGGGTTATTGCTTTTGTTCGCCGCCTCAAGGCTGCTACCCAGCAGCCCGTCACTTTTTGTGAAAACTATGTACCCTGGATGCACAAGCTGCGCCCGCTGGTTCAGGAGGTCGACTTCATCTCTATCCATACTTATCCGGTATGGGAGTATAAGCACATCCACGAATCCCTGGAATATACCAAAGAAAACTACTACGGTGTTGCAGACCTTTACCCGGATACGCCGGTCGTTATCACCGAAGCCGGCTGGACGACCCGTTCCAACGGTCAGGGCATCGACCCCGGCCACGTCAATGAAGGCCTGCAAAAGACCTACTACGACGACCTTATGGACTGGACGGATACCGAAGAAATCCTCACCTTCGTCTTCGAAGCCTTCGACGAGCCCTGGAAAGGCTCACCAGACCCCAATGAGCCGGAAAAGCATTGGGGGCTGTTCCGGGTGGACCGGTCGCCTAAATCGGTGGTAGCCGGCTTGGTGAAAAAATAGTAGAAGCCGGCACACTATTTTTGACGGTAAGAAAAAACACTTCAGTTTCTTTTGGAGAATTAAGCTATTTAATATATATTCGATATAAAGTTGCGTATTAGTGGCTTTAAGAAAGCAATAAACCTGTCTCTTTTATACCCCTTACCGATAATCGATTAAGCTGCTCCTGCAGGCAAACCTATTGGGCATGCACTCACCATTTAGGTAATTTAAGTAAAAAGTAATAAACAATATGCACAATCTAAACCTTGGTTTGGGAGGTTCCCTCCTGTACGTACCTATCATTTTGTTCTTTCTGGCGGGCTACCAAAACACCTTGCATGCCCAGGCACCAGATGGCTTCACCTATCAGGCGGTCATTCGGGACGCGGAGGGCGCTCTGCTAGCAAATAGCCCGGTCGGGCTCCGGTTCAACATCCTTGCAGCGTGCAACGAGAGTAATATAGAGTATCAGGAAATCCATACCACGACTACCGATGAAAACGGCGTAGCTACTGTGGTCATAGGGGAAGGCGCTCAAACTGCCGGTGACTTCAGCGCCATAGACTGGTCTGCCGCCGATTTTTGCCTGAAAGAAGAAATTGACCCGGCGGGTTCAAGCGGCAATTATACGCTATCGGCTACCACCCCGCTTAAATCGGTCCCTTTTTCCTACTTTTCATCCACCTCGGCACAGGCTATGGTAGCGGAGGAAGCCAACACCCTTGAGGCTGACTACTTAAGCCGGCTGCTGCCTATTGGCATGGTTACCCCCTTTGCCGGCTCTTCTGCCCCCGATGGCTGGCTGCTATGCGACGGGAGCGCATTGCAGCAAAGCGAGTACCCTGATTTATACGCCGTCATCGGTAACAGTTATGGTGGTTCAGGCAATACCTTCAATCTGCCCGATTTGCGGGGAAGGGCACCTTTCGGCTACCACGCTCAGCAGGATACCTTCAGTACGCTCGGCAGCACCGGTGGAACAGTGGAACATACCCTTACCGTGGAGGAAATGCCTGAGCATATGCATACCGGGGAGACGGATAATGATGGTGAACACGAACACAGAGGAAATAATGTAGCACAGGTAGAGGACGGGACTGGCTCGTTTGTGACCGATGATCACGAGAACAACAACCCCGGATCAATAATACATAGTCAGAATAGTGCTCACCAGCATAATTTTACCACGGATCCGACCGGCGGCAACGAGCCCCACCCCAATATGCCCCCCTTCCAGGTGCTGAATTACATAATCAAGGCCAGATATTAAATAGCATCCTGCAGAGTTCAGGGCAGGGGGGCGTCCCTTTTTGCAAAGCAAGGCCAGGGAAACGACCTCGTTGAAAACGAATTCTGAATCTCCTAACTCTACCCCGAATATGCACACGATTAAATACCTCATGGCAGCCGCAGTTGCCCTGTTTCTGTTCCATCCCTTTGCTGCTGCACAGCGTACGCTTTCCTCTGGCGGCAGCGGAGGTACGAACCCCGCTGTCGGTTCTTTTCGCTCTGGTATTGGCGGGCACCAACCTGCCGGCACCTTAGCAGGGAATAACGGCAGCGCCTTCCGGGGTCTTCCGGTGCCCGCTGAAATCTCTAACGCGCCCAAGGCGGCTGTAGGGCTGAGCGCAGCCCAAAAC
Source organism: Phaeodactylibacter xiamenensis (assembly GCF_000759025.1). Classification (GTDB taxonomy): domain Bacteria; phylum Bacteroidota; class Bacteroidia; order Chitinophagales; family Saprospiraceae; genus Phaeodactylibacter; species Phaeodactylibacter xiamenensis. Next base: position 160,617 of record NZ_JPOS01000079.1, read on the forward strand.
GAAAGCGATGCCTATGTTGAAGTAAGGTGGGTACTGCCGAATACTTGTTTCCTTGACCCCGGTCAGCCCGGCCAGCCTGCTCCGGAAGGGGTCTATGTGGAAGTTATAGCGATGGGCGACGAATCCGTCGTTGATCAGGGAGCGGAAGTGATTTACGCAGAATTGATTCAACAGGATGTGGTGAATGTTGTCCGGAATAGTATGCGGCATTTCGTAGGGCCGGGGCATACCGTCGTGTACAAATTAAATACCTATTTAGTAGGGCCAGGCCATGAAATTACGGCCTGCAGCAACCTGGAAGCCACAGGGCAGACTTTACCCTATCAGGCCATTGAAGCCCTGCAAGCCACCGATGAGGAAAGCCTGCACGAAATAAAACTGAGCTGGGAGAGCCATTCTGACCTGCCGAATGAGTTCATCATTCACCGTACAGACGAGGCAGGCCGGGAAGTGGTGGCAGGGACACTCCGAGATTTTGCTGCTCAGGAAACCGTATTCACATTTACGGACAGCTTTGTGCCACAGGACAGCAACAGCATACAAAATGGAGAAATCTATACTTACCGCATCACGGCCTATAGCGAGCGCTTCGATAAAACCTACAACAATCCGGAGGCGGTTGACGATGGTGAAACAGTGCCCATAGCGTTCAATGCACTAAGCCAACCGCAGGACACCCTCATCGCTTTGTCGTGGGCAGATATTCGGGACTACGCCACCCGCATTGCGCTTTTTCGCAATGATCAAGCTGTAATCGAACAGGATTTATCCGATAATCCCGCCAATGAATACACCGATTTCTTTCCCGTTTTCGGCCAGTTCAATACCTATCGCCTGCAAGCCTATCAGGAAGACGAGCTATTGGTGGAAGTAGAAGCCAGAGATACCCTGCCGCCCTTCGGTTATATCGCTGGTGCGGTACGAACGCCGCTCGGAGTGGGCCTGAAAGGCGTGGAAATTACAGCCACGGCTACTATCCGGGGGCAGGCTTATACCTATTCAGACACCACTGACGATCAGGGTTTATACCAGCTTGATGCCCTGTACTTCCGGGATTCCGCCACCTTCACCGTGCGCGCGGTGGCTGACGGGCAGATGATTGGCGAAGAGCCGGTCGGAATGAGTCGGGCAAAATACCGGTATGAAAAAGTCAATTTCGGCTTTAGCACAGAATTGCCCGAACTGGCTGACGACAGCCTGCGCCTGATCAACCCGGGGCTGCAAGCCGGCCTCGATGAACTTGCCCAGGCAGGCGAATGCGCTTCCAGCCGGGACACGGTCTACTTCCAATTGTACCGGGAGGGGCAACTGGTCGACTTCGGCCGCAAGCTCGACGCACTGTCAGATGATACGGTCTACCCATTGAAGGACCGCACGGGGCAGGGCCGGTACAATTACCTGTATGAAGTTCGGGCCTACCTTTACCGCAACGATTCTGCTTTAGTCGTACGCTACAATCTGGGGAATAACACCTTCCCGGAAGTGACGCCGGTGGCCGGGCTGCAGGGCGGTATAGAGCGGGGCGTTGTCCGGCTGGACTGGTCCAACCCTTCCGCCAACATCACCGGTTTCCGGGTATACCGGGACATGGAGCTGGTTGAGGAGCTGCCATCTACCGCGACCAGCTTCCTGGATTTTTACGGCTTCCCGGGCGAAACCCATCAGTACGAAGTGACTGCTTACCGCAAAACCGGCAGCCGGCTTTCTGAATCGGAACCGGAGGACGTGGAGATGGATTTCCCTCCCTTACCAGTCCCACAAAGCCTTGGAGTTGAAGATAAACCCGGATATGCCTATATCGATTGGAATGACCAAACCGATCCCCCCCTGGAGGATCAGTTTTTTACAGGGTATAAAGTTTTTAGAAACGATTACGAGATTGGCACCATTCTGAAGGGAGATACTACCCGGTTTACTGACCTGACCGTGCTGCCTTTCAAATCTGTATCCTATCGCATTGCAGCCTTTTTGCAACGGCCGGATACAACAATCCTTGGAGAAGCGGTAACCTCTGGCCCCATTGGAGGGACAAGCGATGTATTTACCTCAGATGCCTATGATTTTAATTATTCACCCTCAACTCGAAAGGCAATCCTCACCCTCAATCCTGACTTTTCCAGCAGCGATTTTACCAATGCAGATGGCTTCATTTTTCGTGTTAATTTGGAGTATCATGATACCATTCGGATTGGTGAGCCAGCGTCGGTTTACCATTTCAATGGCGAAGCGAATAACTTTACAGGAGTCGTCGTTAGAGTGCGGCCCTTTAAAGAACAGGCGGAAGGCATAGTTAGCGGGCCTTTAGATGAGTTAGTATTCAGTGGCGCTCTGCCGGTGGATAATGATGATCTCGAAGCCCCTTCCAATTTCCAGGCCTCCGAGCACCTCGCTTCCCACGTTGTACTGACCTGGGACTACCCGGTTTTCAAACTGTCTGATTTTGTCATTTATAAGGATGGTGAGGTGGTGGATACCCTGCCCACTGTTGCGAGAGCCTTCTATGACCAGGAAGCCATACCTGGACAATCGACCTCTTACGCTATTCAGGCCATTTACCAGTCATCCGGGGCAATTTCTACTTCAGTAAAGGTTGGTGATCAGGGCAAGCGGTTGCATGGATACCGGGTCAAAGGAAGAATCCTGCCCGAAACGCTTCCCAGCCTCGCCCTGGACAGTACGCGGGTAGAGCTGATCAGTGACGGGCGGGTGCTGGCCCGGGGCTGGACCAACGATGCAGGGGCATTTGTTTTACCGGCGATTGCCCCCACTATGATGGGCAATGATAATGAAGTACGAATCAGAACAGAAGGGCGCAGCCTCCACCTGGTGGCTGATGCCTTGCCTTTTGATAAAAACGAATTGGAGAGCGGGGATGTATTCCTCACCTTCCGGGATCAGTTTCAAGCGGCCGCCTATCCGGACTTCCCGCAACCTAACCGGATTGCCAGAGTGATTAATGCGGTAGCGGAAGATGGCCCTCGCGGGGAAGCCGTCCTGTTAAGCTGGCAGGCTACCCCCGGGCGTTTGGATGGTTTTGAGGTATACCGCAATACCACGCTGCTGGCCCGGATGCCCAAACGGGGCAGTACCCTGTATCTCGCTGATTCTACCGGGGTTGGAGGGATTGACTACGATTATTCCATTACGCCATACGCTATTGTCGAAGGCCGGAAGCTCCTCGGAGCGAGTGTAGTCCTGCCCAAGGTTTTTCCACGCCTGGCAGCAGTAGACTACCTCACTGCTACACCTAATCTGACGGGGTTCAATACGATCTCATTACAGTGGAGCCACCCCACGGCAGAAGCCGACCTTTTCCGATTGATCCGCAATGGCGTGGTTATAGGAGAGCTCAGTGGCCATGCAGCTATGGAGTGGGTAGACAGTACCGGTATCCCCGGGCAGCTATACAGCTACGAGCTGGAAGCGGTGCGCAGGGTCAATGGCAGCGAGCTGGGCCGCTCTCCTTTGCGCAGTGTGCAGGTCAGGTTTCCGGGAGTCGTTGCGCCCCATCTGGAAGCCGTGCCTGATCCGGATCGGAATGGCGTGCTGCTCAGCTGGTCTTACGAAGGCAGGCATGTTTCCGGTTTTCAGCTGTTTCGCAGCGGTGAGCTCATCGGTCAATTCGCACCGGACAGCCTCGAGGTGCTGGATCAGGGCGGATTTCCCGGGGCTTCCACGAGCTACGAACTGGTAGCCTTGCTGGAACGCAACGGGCAGCTGTACCCATCATTGCCCGAAGAAGTGGAGGTGGTGTTTCCTGTACTGCACGAGGTGGATCAGGCCCAGCTTGAAGCGGATGAAAGCCTGGGGCTGGCCCGGCTGAAGCTGCCCTATGCCTACGAAGCGATTGATGCTGTGGAGTTGCAAATCAGGAGCCTGGACGCAGGTGGGACGCTTTATGAGGAAACGCTAAGTGTCAATTATGAGGAAATTGGCCATGATACCGTGACCGTTGAACTCCCGAATGGCTGGCCGGGGCGAGAATTTGAAGTGAAGCTGCGGGCGCTTGCCACCCGGCAGGGCGTGGACTTTTTTTCCGAAGGTACAGTACGTTCCCTGGATTATTACCCTGATCCCCCCATGGGTACGGCGCTGGAGGCCAGTGACGATGAATTCGAAAACCGCGTGGAGCTCACCTGGCAGCTCCCCTTTGAGGCGAACGTTGACAAACAGCGAATTTTGCGGGGCTCAGATATTGTGGCGACCCTACCCGCCGGGCAGCGTACTTTTTCGGACGTTATAAACGGAGATTTCGGAGGGCCTTTTCTGTATACGGTATTATCCATCCGGGAGGCGCATGGCCAAATCTTCCGGTCCGGCGAGATCAACAATGACCATGGCTCCTGTTTGCTTACCGGGGCGAATGAAAATCTGCTCACGGAGGTAACGGCTTCAGACGGCACCTTCAAATCGCGGACCCTCATCAACTGGTCGGCGGCTTCAACCGATACCCTGCAGGGGTACCGGGTATACCGCGACGATGAACCACTGGCTACATTGAACCCCACCAACACCTTTTATAACGATACCGAAGGCGTGCCCGGACAGGAGTACGTATACCGGGTGGAAGCCATCGGAGACAGCGGAGAAGCAGCCCAATCCAAAGCGGACCGGGGCCACCGGCAGAGCGAAGGGCGCATTGCCGGTCGGGTGCAGACTGCCATTGGCGGAGCACCTGTGGCGGGGGCTGAGATTACTGCAGTTGGCATAATTGGCGGAGAGGAATATCGCTACGAAGCGGTATCCGGGCCGGATGGCAAGTATAGCATTGAAGGGGTTTTTTATGGAGAAGAAACAGCGGCTTACACCGTCAGCGTTTCGTACCAAGACCATGAATTCATAAATAATAACAAAGAGGTGGAATTTACACCTCAAATCTGGTCTTTCAATAATATCACGTTTTTCGACAATACTGCCTACGTCGTCGAAGGAAGGGCACTGTACGCGGGTACAGACATCGCTATCCCTGGTGCAACGGTAATGCGGAAGTACCATTTTACACCCAATACTCAGGTTTCACCGGAACTTGAGCTCGAAGAAGTCATGACGGATAAAAATGGCCGGTATAGTTTCAATGTACAGCCGGACCTGGAAGGCTTACAACGAATTGAAATCCTAATCTCGGAAACTAGTCAGTTTTTGGATGGGTCAGATACGCTCCTGATCCGCCACGATTTTGAGGCAACCACACAGGCAGAATTTGCAAACCTCAGCGCTTTACCAACGGTAACGGAACTCAATTTTGAGGACAGGATTACTTATGACTTCGACATCGCAGTTACCACAGTCTGCGGTGGGCCTCCCACCGATTTCGGACGGTACGAGATAGAAGTCAACCGGCCGCAGGGTGGTTTTTTCCGTACCGCGCTCACGAATGCAAATGGCCAATTAACCTTATCCTTGCCGCCGGTTAATGGGCTCCAAATCAGTGTCCGAGAGGTTGAACCCAAAGTCGCCGGCAATTTGCTGGTCCGGGACTACCTGCGGCCCCGGCCTGCCACAGCCGATATCCTGGCCTTACACCAGCAGTACGACGCATCTGGAGGGGCGCTTAATTTGGACAGCCTTGCCCGTATAGAATTGGTTTATCACAAGCCGGCGGGGATACAGCTCCTGACGCCGTTCGGGACACTCGCCTGCGGAGACCCGGACCGGCCGCGAGTCATAATGCAGGGCGAAGAGTATACCGTTCAATTTGCGGTAAGCCAAACCCACCGTGGCCAGGAGTGCCCGGTGACGGAAGGCTATTTAGTGATCAACAATTCAGCAGCTGAAGTACAAACACAAACGATTGAACTAGACGAAAACGGGCAGTTTCTTCCGTATGCTTTTACAGGAGGGTTCCCAAATTTAGTTGCTCCTCACCTGAAAGGAGTACGTATTAGTTACTTTTCGCCGACCGGAGACTTGTTGGCAGAACGGCGCCTGAGTGTGCTGGTTACCGGAACCGATCAGCTTCCGGGAAATGATATTATTGTTGAGCTGAACGATGATCAGTTCAAATTACCGGTATTGGTACTTAGAGATCCGCCCGGTGATCATAGTTACTCCTACATAGAAGAAGGAGAAACCGTGTCTGTGTCCTACGTAGATTATGATAACAACTCTTACTTAGGAAGTGCATTTACCAATCAGGGATTTACTGCGTTAGGGCTTGGGTTCTTTGCCAACGGAGAGGTGGGAGGGACCGTAACAGATAGTGATCAGACGGTATATTCCATGGAGTTTACGACACGGGAAAGAATTTCCACCTCTGCCGACCCCAGATTTGTCGGAAGAGACGCAGATGTACTCGTTGGAGTCGGTATGTCCACTCAGTATGGAATCGGGCAACAGATTCTTTTGGCAGAGGAGGATTGTGCGGTGGAGAAGAGAGAAATACTCAGTATTGCTCCTAATGGAATAAGAACGGATTGGCTGTATACCGTTGAGCAGATCGAGGCATTAATTGAAGAGCGGGAACGGCAGATACAAGAGGTGGAAGCAGGTCTTTTGCAACTCGCAGTAGACGGGGTTGAGCTGAGCACAGAGAGCACCATTGTCCGCTTAGAGACTGAGCGCAACAATTGGGAGAACGTTTTGGACTACCACGGGCGCAAGTCAGTTCCTTACAATCAACTGTGTGCCATGACACTTGATGGGGACCTGATGTATGATGAGTTGAAAAGGGAGGGCAGAATAAATGAGTGCGGAAAAGATATATTTGGGTTTGATATCAGTTGCCTGGCGGATGATGATTTTGATGGGCTGGACAAAGCAGACATTCAGGAAAGGGTTAATAATGCCAAAGAAGAGCAGGAGTCATTTTGCTCAATGATTGGAAACGGCCAGGGAGCTGACTTCGTGCCGAATGAAACGGTCATTTTCGACAATAGCCTCAAGGATGCCTACACCAGGGCCTCCAGTATAATGGGCTATTGGCTGGACTCCTTATATCTGGAGGTAGACGAAATCGAGGATAGAATATCTGATGTACAGGCCGGCATAGGCCTTTTTGAAGAAGTGGAGAACACTACCTTCTCGGGAGGTATTGAAATTGAAAAACAAAGTGTGGTAAGGCGTTTTTCGAGCTCGGAGGAGATGCACGAACAGGAAGCGTACTTCCAGATTTCCGGTGGTTTTTTAGGTTCGAGGGAGCTGACCTTAAGTACCGGGTTTGGTGTTATCGTAGGTACAACAAATCTCACCACCGAGAACCGTATCGGTTTGGCCAACGGGGGGCGTTTCAGATGGGGGCACTCTTACTATACGGATACCACCATACAAACCATCACCGGTTACGTGCTTTCTGATGACGACCCTGGCGACCAGTTCAGCGTAACTGCCATCAAAGCCCGCACGCCTGGCCACTCTCCCTACTTCCAGCTCCTGGGTGGCCGCTCCTCCTGCCCACCCGAAGAGGGGGCTATTCAGCGCGATCAGGTGGACCTGGCACTCTACGATCCGGAAACTCAGAGTACGTTTGATTTCCTTGAGCAACGCAATCTGGCGCCGGACGATGGGGCGGTATTTTATTTGCAAATGACCAACCTCAATCCATTTGGAGAGGCCCGGGATGTGAGCCTGTACGTAGATGGCCTTTCGAATCCTAATGGTGCCATCATTAATCTCAATGGGGATGAAGTCGGAACCAGCTCCGAAGATGGAGTGGTGTTTAACACCCTCGCTGCTGACAATCCCATAATCGTTCCCATTGTTATGGAACGCTCCATTGACCGGTATCAATTTGATAGTATTGGCATCATCCTCCGCCCCAGTTGCATTGATGGAGACCCCGTCCTTGATGCCCTGCGCGACACCGTCTACATCAGTACGTACTTCGATCACCCCTGCAGCGATGTCACCATCACCTCACCCGGCAACGATTGGGTCATCAACGCCCGTAACCCTTTGGATGAGAACAGCCGGGAACAGCTGGAAATCAAAATTCAGGATTATGAAGTAGAAAATACAGCCTTGCGAAGCATAGAATTGCAATACCGGCCGATCGGTACCGGAGCCAGCTGGCAAAGGATAGCCCCGGAGGATTTGGCAGGCGGCATCAACCCCATCCCGGCAGATACCCTGCTGGCGTATAATGCGGCTAACTTTGGGCCCGGGGAGCCTGCCGCCTATTATTTCATTTGGGATATTACCGAAAACAACACCTACTTTGACGGTATCTACGAAGTCAGAGCCATCAGCAATTGCGGCACCGATGGCCGGATTTTCTCCAATATCATCCGCGGGCGCATTGCCCGGCAGGTGGACCGGCTATTTGGAGTCACCGAACCCGCTGATGAGCGCCTGCAGATCGGTGATGAAATCAGCATCCGCTTCAATCAGGATATCGGATGTGGTGAGCTGGACTCCCTGCAAATGATTTTGCGCAGCCTGACAACCGGCGACACGCTGGAAGCTGAACTCATTTGCTTCAATAACGACAATACCTTGTTGATTGACCCTGCCCTTCCCATACAAGATTTGGACGGGCAGGAGCTACAGGTTCAGATCAGGAATGTGCGCGACCCCTTTGGCAATACCTACGAAGGGGATTTTGAATGGTCCTTCGAAGTTATTGGCCGGGATGTTTTCGTGCTGCCGGCGGAGCAGGAGCTCTCCCTTTACCAAAGCCAGCGGGGTGCCGCTGCCTTCAATCTTTTCACCACCGTGAATGCAAGCGTGGACTTCCAGGTACAGGGGCTAGCCGATTATCCGTGGCTGAGCACAGCTACACCAAGTGGTACTGCCCCATCCGGGGTAGCCACGCCATTGGTATTCGAGGTGGATGCGGGAATGCTACCCGTAGGCGATACCGTGGCAACCCTTACTGTGGCTTCCCAATCCGGGCTTTCCATACAGGGGTCGCAGGATGTTAAGTTGAAAGTTAATGTGTTCCGGGAGCCGCCCTATTGGAACCTTGACCCCAGCCAGTATAGCAGCACGCAAACGGTGATTGCCAACTACAGCTTCAGCGGACCGGAAGAGGTATCGACGGATTCACTCGACCTTATTTCCGTTTGGATGGATAACGAAATCCGGGGCATCGGGCAATTACGAGAGATACTCCCGGGCGAATACGCGGCGGTGATTGCGGTTTACGGCAATGCAGAAGATGCCGGCCGGCCACTGCAGTTCCGGGTATGGGACGCGGATCCGGGCATAGAGTATAATGCTTACCCCGGTATTTACGAAGCCAAACCCGTATTTGGAGAAGGGAGCACTATCGGCACCTTTGCCGAGCCAGAGTTATTGCTAATTGACCCTGCAAAAAACCGGGCGCGCTACATCCCGGTGAATGGGGCGGGCGATGGCGGCGGTGGCTACACCTGGCTGTCCTTCAATTCCGAAGAGCCGGACAATAGTGTCAACGCTGTGCTTCGGGAGTTGCAAGCTCCCCAGGATGGCGATATTCTCAAAACCCGCGACCAATCGGCCGGCTACGTCGAGGGGCTGGGCTGGTTCAGCCTGAACGGCTTGGATACCATACAGCCGGAGGACGGCTACCTCCTTTACCTGAATGGCCCCGATGATACCCTGCGCGTTACGGGCAGAGACGCGGCCTATTCTATCATTGAGCTGGATAATGGCTGGAATCTGATCGGCTTTCCGCTGCAGCAGGAGATGGGGATTAATGAAGCCCTTCAGATCACGCCAAGTGATGCCGGTGAAGAAATCAAGACGGTGCCTCAAGCCCCTGGATTGAACAATCAGTTTGCCATGTACGATGCCAGCGCGGGAATGTGGCTGGCATCAAACAATATGCAGTACCTACGGCCCAATTATGCTTACCAGCTTAAGGCGAATGATATGGCCTTTCTGGATTATCCGGGAGCAACCGATGGCTTGCAGGGTGGAACAGGGCTGCGCCAAGCTCAACCCTTACCCAAAGCCAATCCGGCCGACCCCTCCACCTGGAAGGTGGACCCCAGCCAGTATCCTTCCAGCATGGTGCTGACGGCTACTGTTCACTTTGACAGTATAGTATCCATTGATCCACAGGACCGTGTGGCGGCCTTTATAAACGGAGTCTGCCGAGGAACCGCCCAGTTGGGAGAAATTACTGCACTTGACCAGTTCATGGTAGCGATGCTAATCTACGGCAGTGCCGGTGATGAAGAAATCGAACTCTTGCTCTACGACGCCAGCGCGGACCGGGTCTATCGCTGCACCGATACCTTCGAATTTATTCCGGATGGAATCGCTGGCAGCTTTGGGCAGCCATTGTCGCTTTACAATTCCCCGGCGGGCGTCTGGTTTGAAACCCGGGAAGGCTACTGCGCAGCCGATACCACTGCCGGAGCTGAAATCACCTGGTGGAGTGGACTGGAGCCTCCATTGACTTTTACCTGGAGCAACGGGCAGGAGGGAGCAGCGTTGACCGGAGTTTCACCCGGTATTTACCACATCACCCTTACGGATGGCCTGGGGCTTTCGCTAACCGATAGCGTCACTATAGGACTCAGGCCGGAAGGTGTACCGGTTCCGGAAATCGGATACCCCCAGGGGACAGCGATTTGCCTGGGGGCACCGGCAAGTGTGGAGGCTTACCACGCTATGGCGGACGCTACGGTGCACTGGAACAGTACTACCGAAGGATTTTCAACCGGTGTAACCTGGGCTCAAGACAGCCTTAATAGTCACTGGTCCGGTACTGCGGTAGCGATGTTGCATGGTTGTCCTTCAGATAGTGTTGCCTTTTATATTGAAGTGGTTCAGCCTTCCGCTACCTTTAGCCGTATTACTGATTCTGTAGCGCTGACCGGTCATCCGGTGGTGTTCAGCGCAGACACACTGGCTGCAGACTGGCATTACGAATGGGACTTTGGAGATGGTACTACTGCCACCGGGCCAGTGGTCCAGCATACTTACCCGGTGCCGGGCAATTATATAAGCGAGCTCCGGGTGCAGGATGCCCTCGACTGTACGCATCGGTCTGCTCAGTGGGTGGAGGTTCAGGCCCCCACAGCACAAGAGTTGGTCCCTAGCGGCCCTATGCCCAAAATCATCGTGATGCCTAACCCATTTGATGAGGTGTTGACGATCACCTTGCAAGCTCCGAAGGCAGACACCTATCATTTGGACATTCGCAACTATCAGGGGCAGCTGCTTTGGGAGGGGCACTGGCAGGGACAGGGGCAACAGCAGTGGAGGTTACCGCTGCAAGTCCCGAATGGCTATTACCTGGTTCGGATGATTACTGGCGCAGGGCATACCGTTACCCTGCCTGTTTTGAAGCAAAATCAGCACCACTAAACCCAAACGCTCCATCTCATGAAAATGGCTACACAACTTACCGGGCTTTTTATTGGCCTCTTTTTTGCCGGATTGCTGCCACTCTCGGCGCAGGATACAGCCGATCGCCAGGATCCTGGCACATGGCAGGTAACTCCCGCTGCTTACCCACAGGATATGCTTCTGACGGGCGTCCTGGAAATAGAGGGCATAGAGTCAACGGATACCAACGATATTGTTGCGGTATTCTGGGAGCAAAGCAATAGGATACGCGGTGTCGCCCAGCCCGTTTATGTACCCGGAATTGACCGCTATCTGCTTTCCATGTTTATTTACTCCGGAGAAAGCCCGCATCCCCCAGCGGATTCTTTGACATTTCAGGTATATGATGCCAGTTTGGATAAGGTCTTACCAGCAAAAACCAAGGTGGCCTTTGAAGCAGACGGTCTGATTGGCAGCTTCGGCAATCCTTTCCATATTGCTTCCATTAATCTGCAGCTTGCGATAAGCGCCGGCCCTGTCCTTTGCCTGGCGGATACGCTGGGATGGGCAAAAGTTAATATTTCGGGAGGAGACCCGCCTTATTCCCTTGACTGGAGCACAGGTGCTACCGTTGACAGCATCTACCATCTGGAAGCAGGCACTTATTCCCTTACCGTCACAGAAGGCAATGGTTTTAGCCGTGAAGCGCAGGCGGTAGTGGAAAATCTGGAACAGGAAATACCAGCTCCGGTAATTTCGGCGGCTCCTGCTGATACTTTATGTGAAGGGCAATCGGTTTTCCTATTCGCCAGTGCCGATGGCGCACCCGCCGCGGATATTTACTGGTACAATGTAACGGGCAATATCGTGGAAGTCGGCAGTTTTATAGGCGTTACTGAACTGACATCTACTACCGTTTTTTCGGCGGAGACCAATCTTCGCAACTGCCTTTCTGAACAAACAGAGCAAGCTCTCTTTGCTCATCCCGCTCCCAATGCTTCGTTTATCTTAAATGACAACGACCTTGCCATTCAGGATACCTTGGTCCTGTTACCGGAGGAAGTGGTGCAGGAATATGATTACAAATGGATAATGGGGGACGGAGTTATTGGAGATGACGCTCCTTATCGGCATGTCTATCAGCAAGCGGGATTGTATGAGGTCCTGCTGGAAGTCACCACCGATGCCGGTTGTACGGCTACCTCCTCGGCATTGGTAGAAGTGGATGAGCTCAGCTTTGATCTTTTGGTCGACATCACAGCTCCCCTTTGCCAAACAGATACCACGGGCTTCATCACGGTACAGGCCGTAAATGGCATCCCGCCCTATCTCTACAGTTGGAATACCGGAGCGGACAGCCGCCGGATTGAGCACCTGTCGCCAGGCGAATATATTGTCACGGTGACTGATCAGACTGGCACCGCCTTTTCCGATACCATCTCGCTGCAGCCTGAACAATGGGTCGTTGCGCCCGCGGTTTTGGGTGGCGGCACTTACTGTGAGGGGGCCACCGTTTCATTAACTACTCAGGAAAGCCTGATGGGTGGGCTGACCTGGTGGTACGCTGACTCTACTGGCCAGGTGCCTTTTTATGTAGGGAATACGATGACGCTGAATGGCGTTGCAGATACCGTTACTTTTTGGGCTGAAGCACGCTTGAACAATTGTGCTTCTGAGGCCAGAACACCCGCGCAGGTTTTCGTTGATGCGCCCGATGCCGGATTCATGGCTTCCGCATTAGTCAATGCTCCTGAGGATTCCATCTTTTTTACTGCGGGTGTGGTGGATACTACATATAGTTACGAATGGGACTTTGGAGATGGGGCAATTGCTCAGGGGCCTTCTGTGGCTCATGCCTTCGGTGCTGCCGGGGTATTCGAAGTGGAACTCAGTGTGGTCACCGCTCAGGGTTGTACCGCAAGCGAAGTGCAATTGATAAATATTGCAGAAAGTAGTTTTCGCATTGTGCCGGTGGTAAGCGACGCAGATTGTCCTGACAGCCCTACCGGCAGTGCCAGTTTGATATTGGAGGGTGGCCAGCCTCCTTACCGGTATCAATGGAGTAATGGCGCTTCCGGGCCGGAGGCGACAGGCCTGCTGCCCGGGGTGTATACGGTATCTGTTACGGAAAGTTTACCTTTTGAAACCCATCCCTTGCTGCCATCTTTCACTTCGGGGGATGCTATTCTCACGGATATAGACAATGATGGTGTTATGAATGTTATGGCCGGAGGGGACAGCCTGTGGCAGTCTCATCCGGAAAATTTCCACATGGAAGCTGTTGCTGTGCCTTTGAGTAACATCACTCATCTAAGCGCTATTCCGGCTCATGAGTCGGATACCCTTCTTTTTGCAGCCGATAGCAGCGGGCTTCGCTTATCTGCTTTGCGCTATGCTGCTGATACCTTTGCCGTGGAAGTTCTTGATGCTGCCGGCAGTGAAGTGGAAGCACTCCTGGCTGCTGATATGGATGGAGACGAGGATACCGATGTGGTAGCATTCTGGGGCGGTCAAGTCCGATGGTTCCGGCAGGGCGCTGGGAATTGGCAAAGCCAGGTGATTGGTGCGCCGGGCGGCAATACAGGACAGCTTGCGCTGGCAGACAACGGAGCGGACGGCCTGGCTGACTTGGTGGTTGGTGGTACGTGGGGACTGACCGCCTACCTTCAAACAGCTCCGGGGGATTTTTCTGCCAATTTGCTGACGGATGCATCGGTACAAGGGCTTTGGGCGTCAGACGGTTCTGTTTTGGTTCTTCAATCGGATGGTCAGGTCGCCCGCTACAGCCTGGATACCGGAACATCTGAAATACTATTCACTGCACCCACTGCCGCAAAGGGGGTGTGGGGCCTGGATATGGCGGGAAATGGCCAGGAGGATATACTGCTGGATTTAGGTACGAATGGGACGCTTTGGTACGAATCGTTGCCGAGCGGCTATCTGCAACGCGGACCGGTCGGTCCTGACGCTTCAGGGAAGATTCATTCGGTAGGAGATATTAATGGCGACCAACTCCCTGATTTGCTGACCGGTGCGCTGCAATGGGAAGAGAACCGAAGTGGCCAGGGCAGCACGGCGTCCACGGAGTTCATCGTGGGTGCAACAGCTGATAATTTACCCCTACCAGTCATTGCGGGCGGCGGCGGGTATTGCGCCGGCTCCAATGTGGTTCTTTCTGCGGTAGCACCAGGCAGCGAGGCGCGTTTGAACTGGTACAGAGACTCAGCTGATCTCACCCCGTTCCATACAGGCAATACCCTGGTGTTGTATGGCGTGACAGAACCGCAATCATTGTGGGTTGAGGCGGGATATGGTGCATGCACATCTCCGGGGCGAACGAACACGCAGATTACAGTAGAAACACCATTGACTACCTTTCACCTTTCAGCAACGGGTGCCTTCCCTGGAGAGGTTTTAACGGCTGCTCCTGATACCATGCAGACCGGTTATTCCTATCACTGGGATTGGGGCGGCCTGGGGACAGCCAGTCAGGTAGAAAGTAGCTTCCAGTTTGATCAACCTGGAGTTTATGAAGTGGCCCTCACAGTTATAAGCCCCCTGGGGTGTGAAGCTTCGGCAAGCCGGACCGTTGTCATTTGGGGCAGTACCGTAAGCCTGGAAGCCGACGTTGTGCCTGCTGCGTGCAATTCCAATACGGGTATTGTACATCTGCAGGTTGAAGGAGGCATGCCTCCATATACGTTAGCCTGGAGCAATGGGCTAACCGGGCTTTTGGCCGATAGTCTCCTAGCTGGTCAATATACCGTCACGGCTACGGATGCGGTGGGCGCTACGGCACAACTCATTTTGGAGGTGCCTGAAGCTCCTTCGGCCTTGCCAGTTCCGATGGTCTCGGGAGGGGGCACACACTGTCAGGATGAGCAGGTTACCTTATCCGCTTTTACTGAAGCAACGGCGGCCAATATTTGGTGGTATAGTGGCCCGGATGACCTGACCCCGGTTTATGTGGGCGATCAGCTTACCCTTTTGGGCCTGAATTTGGATATGGAGTTATGGGCTGAAGCCCGTCTCGATGGGTGTGTGAGCGAACGGGTGCCGGTAACAGTTGAAGTAGCCGAAGTGAACCCGGTGATCACGGTTTCGGATTACTCCGCCCAGCCCGGAGAGGCGTTGACTTTTGAGGCCCCTGCAGGACTGGATTATGAATGGGCGTTCGGTGATGGGGAGCATGCCTTTGGGCCTGGCCCACACCTCCATGCCTATGAGCTGCCAGGAAGTTACCAAGTCTGGTTACGGGCAACGAATCCCGCAGGCTGTGTATCAGAAGTAACGGTCACAGTACAGGTATGGGCAGGAAACCTGGCTTTAGACCTTCAAGCTCAGCCTGCTACCTGTCAGGGGGCTGATGATGGCCAGGCACAGGTGCAGGTAGTGGGGGGCACACCTCCTTACAGCATTCAATGGTCAGAGGGTAGCACAGGGCCCTTTCTGAATGATGTAAGTGCAGGCGTTTATACCGTAACGGTAACGGATGCTGATGGTTACGACAGGGCTGCCCAAGTCAGCATCCATGCAGGCTCTTCACCAGTAGCCCCCGATGTGATTATTAATGCCGGTAGCTTTATCTGTGCGGGCGAAGATGCCTGGGCTGTCGCTTATCAAACAGAAGGCGACGAAGAAGTAGACTACTTTTGGTACCCCACTGCTGTTGGTGATGAACCGGTATACGTGGGGGAGACCCTGTTTTTGTTGGATGTAGAAGAAAGCCAGACTTACTATGTGGAGGCGCGTACAGCATCAGGTTGTTCCTCTTCCCGAACGCCGGTGCCTATACAGGTCATCCGGCCCAATGCAACTTTTACCACTGATTTTGAAGTGGTTTATGTTAATCAGCCGATTACATTCACAGCATTAAATCTTCAACTGGGGCAGACTTTTGTTTACGATTGGGGCGATAACACACCGGATGGCACCTTGTCAAACATGCAGCACACCTATTCCGAACCGGGCATTTATGAGGTTTCACTTACTGCGCTAGCTGTACAATCGGGGTGCACTGACGTACAGACCAAACGCATACAGGTGCTTGGTAGCTCAAATGCCGGAAGCGCACAAAGCGTATTGCAGGCGTTGCCTCTCTCGGAACCGGCTACCTGCCCAAACAGTGCTTCTGGTACACTATCGGCAGCCGCCATCGGCGGACTTCCTCCGTACACTTACGCCTGGAGTAACGGCAGTGCAGAAGCTTACCAGGTTGGAGTGTTGCCTGATTCGTACACTTTAACTGTTACAGATAGTCAGGGCGCCGAGGCTTTTGGGAGTACTGTAGTGGGGGCAGATGATGCGCTGGAGCCGCCCCAGTTAACCGTACTGGGCGCTCAGCCTGTTTGTCCGAGCACCCCGGTAGTTATTTCAGCTAATGGAATACGGCCCGGAGCTACGGTATTCTGGTATGATAGCCCAATAGGCGGGGACCTGTTGGGACAGGGGCCTGTATTGGAGGCTATGGCGGGAGGCCTACCCGGCACCATTTATGCTGAAACCAGCCTGGGCGGGTGCACTTCTCTCCGTACACCCATAGATGTAACATTTGAAATGCCAACTGCAGCTTTTTCGGTTATTCCGGCTGCGCCTTCGGTTGGGCAGGTGGTCAATATTCAGGCTTCCGAGCCCTCTGCCGCTTCCTTCTCCTGGGAATTGGGCGATGGTACTTCTGCTCAGGGTTCGGCGGTCCAGCATACTTACAATGAACCTGGCACGTACCAGGTGATCCTGACTGTCATTAGTGCCGGAGGTTGTGAAGTGGAGTCGCAAGCGTTTGTCGTGGTAAGCGGAGCCCATTCCGGAGGATTGTCGCTGGATTTGGAAATGGACCGCCCGATTTGCGCGGAAGACGCTACAGGTGGGCTTTCCGCTGTAGTCTCTGGCGGTACGCCTCCTTTTAACTATACCTGGAATACGGGAGCAGCAAACGGTACTTTAACCGGGCTGCTGCCTGGTTATTATGCTGTTACGGTTTCAGATAGCGAAGGCAGGACTGGTGAGGCAGCAGCGGAGCTAGCGCCTGTGGTACCTGCATTGTCAGCGCCTGTAATCGGACAAACTACAGCCACTGTCTGTGAAAGTGAAAGCGCGTGGATCTCCGCTACGGGAGGCCCCGCAGGAGCACAATATCAATGGTTGCAGGGAGGAAATGTCGTTTATACAGGCAGTTATTTATTACTTCCAGCAGTATCAGTGCCGCAATCTTATGAAGTACGCACAGTATATGAAGGCTGTGTGTCAGAAGAAAGCACAACCGCTGCGGTAGGCATTGATGCTGCGAATGCTGCTTTTTCACTTTCTTCGGTTGTTCTTACAGCAGGTGATGTACTTGTGGTGGAAGCCGAGGGACCGGTCAGTGATGAGTATACCTGGGCTTTTGGGGATGGAGAGACCGCTAGCGGGCCTTCCAACGGGCATATCTATACGTCGCCGGGTTTATATCAGGTGGAACTAACGGCTCAGACTCCGGGCGGTTGTAACGCTATGCAATCGCAATGGGTGGAAGTGTTGAGCAATCAGGGGGTCAGCCTTCAGGTCGCCATAGCCGCCGAAGCTCCGTCTTGTCCGGATGTGCCAGATGGTTCACTGACAGCCCTGGCAACAGGGGGCGAACCTCCTTATAACTTTAGCTGGAGCCATGGCGCATCTGATTCCTTGACGGAAGAGCTGTTGCCAGGTTTTTATGGAGTAACTGTAACTGATGCGGAAGGGCAGGAGGTCACAGCTGATTATCAGCTGGAAAGCGCTGTGGGGGATTTGCCACCACCCATTGTGAACGCTCCCGCGCAGGCTTGTATGGGCAGTCCTGTTACACTGGTGGGAGTGCCTTCCTCGCCCGGAGCTACCGTGCTGTGGTATCCTACACCTACGGGAGGTTCCCCTGTTTATGCAGGCGCTGCCTATACCTTGCCTGCTACTGCTTCAGGATGGTACGCTGGCTCCGCTGTTGGCGGTTGTGTTTCAGAGGAGCGGACTGAAGCTGTCCTGGACCCGTTGGCTGTTTCTGCTACCTTTACCACAGATCCGATAAATGTGCTGCCTGGTTCGGCTATATCTTTCATTCCGGATACTTTAGGTTCGGAATGGAACTATGACTGGACGTTTGGTGATGGGGGCAGCTCCTTTGATCAGGCACCGGTACATATCTATTCTTCCTCCGGTACGTTCCTGGCCACACTAACAGTAACAAGCCCTGAGGGATGCTCGGCGACCTTTTCCCGAAGCTTGGCAGTGGGGAATGGCCAGGCACTTGCGGTAACTTTTGAGTCCGTTTCTCCCTTCTGCGCAGAAGATGAAGACGGAGAAGTACAGGCGTTGGTAACAGGAGGCCTTGCTCCTCACACTTACAATTGGGCACATGGCCCAACCTCCGGCATAATTAGCGGTTTGTCCTCCGGTACCTACAACCTTACTGTTACAGACGCTGCAGGGAATACAGCAAACGGTGAAATCGTGCTGGAAAGCACTGTGCCGGCATTGCCTGCTCCGGTTGCCCTGACCGGGCAGGATACGTTATGTGCCGGAGAACTTGCTTTGATGTACGCTTACGACCCGGATGGGGTGGCGAGCAATTTCCTGTGGTATAGTAGTGCTAGCGGTAATGGTTTGTTAGGCTCGGGCGCAGCTTACAGTCAACACGGGCTGAATGGCACCAGCCAGACCTTTTATGTAGAATCAGTGAGCAATGGCTGTCAAAGTCAGGAGCGCTCGGCGGTGACGTTGTACCAACAGGACCTATCCGCTGGCTTTCAGGTAAGCAGCCCGGTTGCTGCGACAGGGGAATCGGTAGAGTTTCAGCCAGACTGGGTGGGGACAGGCTATACCTATCAGTGGTCATTTGGTGATGGTCAGGTAGCAGAGCAAGTGGCACCCGTTCATGCATACCAGGTACCTGGTATGTATTCGGTTGGATTGACGGTCAGCTCTCCGCAGGGGTGTACGGCTTCTGCGGTGCAGCCCAATGCAGTAAGCGTAGCCCCTGCCGGGCAGTTGAGCTTAGCCGTAGCTCTGCAACGGCCCGAGTGTGAAAGTGACAGCACCGGAGCCATCACTATAACAGAAGTCGTCAGCGGCACCCCTCCCTTCACCGTCAATTGGTCTAACGGGAGTACCGGAATGACTGCCGAGGGGCTGGCAGCAGGGGCATACGGGCTTACCCTGACTGATGCTGATGGGCTATCGCTGCAACGGCAACTGCAACTAAATCCATTGTTTAATACCCCACCTGAACCTGTCATTACGGTGCCTGGCGGTACTCCTTTATGTGCTTCGGAAAGTACGCTGTTCACGGCGACCACAGGGCAGGTTGTAGATCAGTATTGGTGGTATAATGAAGATAGCACCCTGATAGGAACGGGTAGCAACATTGCCCTCGCGCCTGATGATACAGATTCTCTGTCCATATTTGTTCAGGCCAGCCGGGGCAGCTGTTTCTCGCCTTCTGCTTTTCTCAGCCTGGAAGTGCAGTCTCCGGAAGCTGATTTTAGTATTGAAGGTAATCTTACAGCTCAGGAAGCAGTAGTCTTTTTACCTGTGGCTAATGACCATGCCAGCTACAATTGGGATTTCGGGGATGGGCAGTTAACGGATTTAACCTCGCCAACGCATACCTTCCTGCTCCCAGGCGTTTATACCGTAGTTTTGGAAGTGTCAACTACTGAGGGTTGTACAGCCCAGCATTCTCAAGTCCTGACGATAGCTGCCCCACCTCAATTGACACTGGCTTTGTCTGTTGAACCAACACTTTGTGCATCTGGCACCACAGGAGCAATTCATGCTACGGCGCAGGGCGGTGTGCCACCCTTCACCTACGCCTGGAGCAATGGAGCAACGACTGCTTTTATTGAAGGGTTGCCTACAGGAGATTACAGCCTTACTGTTACGGATGCTAACGGGCTGTCTGATAGCATTTCCGGTACCGTTACAAGTCTGGATACTCCTCCTCCGGCTCCTGAGATCCTGGCGAATGGTGGGGGCGTAATCTGCCGGGGTGAGCCTGCTTACTTCTCGGGTACGGTGCCCGGTTACCCTCAGGCTGCTGTAGAATGGTACGGCAGCCTCTCAGACGACACCCCCTTTGCTACCGGTCCGGTGTGGGTAAGCCCGGGCTTTGAAACAGATGAGGTGATTTACACCCGAAGCAGGATAGCAGGCTGTACATCTGCATTAGTGCAGTATCCTATCGAAGTGCAGGCACCGGAAGCTGTCTTCACGGTGAACCCCGGCCTGGATTTAGAGGAGGGTGACCTGGTACAGTTTTTGCCAACAGAGGTTTGTGGCAATTGCAGTTACTTCTGGGAGTTTGGTGATAATGGATGGAGCACAGACCCGGCTCCTTACTACTTTTACAACCTGCCCGGTACCTTCGATGTGTCGCTGGAAGTGACGGATTCAGCCGGCTGTGTGGGGTATCAAATGGAAGAAAGCCTGGTTTCCGTTTCTGTTTGGGATGGGGTTGGAGGGGGACTGGACGAGCGTGGCACGCCACTCGTAGGTAGCAGAGATATTGATGGGCGGGTATTCCCCAATCCTTTCCGGAGTTTTATTAATGCGACATTAAAGGTAGAGCAGCCTGGCCTGTATCAGCTTGAATTGCTGGATGCCTACGGAAAGCAGTTGCTGAGGCGGGAGCTGATTCTCAGCGAGCAAGTGGAAAATATCCGGTTTAATCTAAATGGAGTATCACTACCGGCGGGATTGTACTACTTGCGGCTTCAAGGGCAATACGGAGGCGCCGTGGTTAAATTGATCAGACAATAAAAATATGAAAGCAATGGTAACCAATAGATTAGTGGGTTTACTCCTGCTGTTCGCCCTTGGCTGCGCAGCCTGTAATCCGGAAGGCGATAACCCAGGTGGTAATGCTGAAATCGAACTGCAAATTGGAGGGACAGATGTTTATGAGGATACGCTGAAGTTTGGTCACGGTGCCACACTTCAAATCCCTTTTCGCATCCTGGGCAGTGAGGGCAGTACAGAATTGTCAATGTCAAGGCTCGAAGGCGGTTTGGTAATGTACGATGGGCAGGTACTGAATAACACAACCGTTGTGTTAGATTGGAGTGAGGGAGATGTTATTTTCCGCCCTTTGGAAGCCGGCGTGCACTCGTTTTTTTTAGAAGCCCGGGCGGCTTCCGGTTCTTCAAGTACTGCGGTAATCGAGATTATAGCTATGGAAAATCAACGGCCGCAGGTCAGAGTGACTGCTGCGTGGGTTGCGGAGGCATCGCCGTACCACGTCCGCATCGATGCAGGAGAAAGCCTGGATACAGATGCGGATTGGGGTGGAAGTGTGATCGCTTACGAGTTTGACCTGATCGGGTTTTATAAAACAGTTACCTCAAGAAGTTTGCTGGATTATATTTACCCCAAACCAGGTCGTTACCAAATCAGTGTGCGGGTGCAGGATAATGATGAAGCATGGTCTGATCCTGTTGTGATTGATGTGGAGGTGGAGTAGAGCACACTGCCCTGCAGATGCTTCACTAGTTTGGAGGAAGTCCAGGTAGGCTATGTTGACGCTTACTTTGAATTTTGGGCCCATCCACAGATTACCGCTGCATGTGATGTCATTCTAGCCAACTGCTACCCTTACTGGGGAAGCTGTCATATTGATTACAGCCTTATGCATGCCAAGCAGATGTATTATCAGGCCTTGCACGCCGGGCAGGGCAAGAAAGTGATAATTACCGAAACCGGTTGGCCCAGTCAGGGCACGGCACTCAATGATGCAGCGCCTGCTCACCACAATGCGCTGCGCTACTTCCTCAATATTCAGCAGTGGGCCCGGCAGGACAATATCGAGGTCTTCTACTTCTCTCCTTCGACGAGCCCTGGAAAGGCTCACCGGACCCCAATGAGCCGGAGAAACATTGGGGCTTGTTCCGGGTGGATCGGTCGCCTAAGCTCGTGGTGCAAGGTCTGCTGACTGGCCGATGAAAAAGGGGCTGGTCTGGCCCTTTGAAATCGAACACACGGCAAAAGCACAGGTTGGAAAAGTTAATGACCAGAATAAAACTATCGAAAACCTTTTTGCTGATTGCCTTCCTGGTAGCTTGTACACTGGGGGTCGGGGTGTTTTATATTTTACCTTCCTGGGTGGAGCACAAAATTCAGCAGGCTGCCGGGAACAGTCAGGTTGCCCTTTCCTATGACAAAATGGAAGTCAGCATCATTCGGCGGCAGGTGTCCTGTTTTGGTATGGAGGTGAAGGGCGATTTGCAGACCGCATCGGGGCGATGGGCCTTTCAGTATCAGGTCAAAGCCCTGCATGTCCGCCAAATCCGATGGCTGAAATTGATTCATTCCACTTTTCATGTTTCGGAGGTGAAATGGGAGGCTCCACAGATAAACTTGGAAAGGGACACTTCCGGCAAGGTCAGGGCAGATACGACTTCCGGGCAATCTGGCAAACAATTCCGCTTTGAAATCGGCCGGCTTTACGCACAAAACGGGCAGTTTATTTACACCAATTCCCAGGACACCACCGCCCGCGCAACCATAGATACCTTTTCGCTAGCAATTGGTGGGATCGCTTATCAGTCAGGGGAGGGACTTTCGTCAAAGGTGGCTGACTACCTCTCCTTCAACCTCCGGAGCTGTAAAATGCCGGACCGGGCGTTTTTGCACCAAATTTCCCTGTAGCAGCTCTCAGGGGATAGCCGGGACAGCACCCTCAAGCTCAAAGCCCTATCTGTTCAATCTTTGCATGGCGCCAATGATTTTGCCCGGCAAATGGACTACCGGAAGGGGCGCTACGCGCTGCAATTGCCGGCGCTACAGGTGGAAGGGCTGGGCTATAAAGCACTACTGCGAGACAGCCTCCACGCCCACTCCCTTACGCTGGAATCTCCTCAGCTGCGCGTGGTGATGGACAAGCGGGTGCCCCATGATTCTACCCGTCAGAAGTCTTTGCCGCATAACCGGCTGTCAGACTTGGGCAGGAGCGTGAGGATTAATAAAATCCTGCTACGCAGAGCGGATATTCAATATGCAGAGCTTTACGCCGGCCAGGAGGAACTTGGAACAGTAGATTTTAAAGATTTGAACGCTGATATCCATACAGTTGGGAACGATGCAGATCTAAGTCCTATAACCCTTGAACTAGAATGCTCCTTTTACGGAGAAGCGCCTCTTTATTTATCAGCACAGTTCCCCATCAATGACCCCGGCGCGCCCTTTCGGTACAATGCCCGGCTGGAACAGTTCCCGTTGCCCAGAGCGAATGCCATTCTGGCGGAGGCAGCAGGCTTTCGTTTTAAAAGCGGTATGGTCGATGAGCTTACCCTGAACGCTGTGGCTAATGCACAGCAGGTAGAAGGAGAAATGCGGTTTTTTTATAAAGACTTGGATATCCAGTACCTGGACAGCGACTCCAAACTGGTGAAAAAAATACTAAATGGGGTGGTGGAAGGGTTAGCATTCCCTCAGGAAAACCTGGCGGGCGGCAAGCACCGTTTGGGAAAAATCCATGCTGACCGTGACGACAGCCGCTCTGTTTTTCATTATCTATGGCGGTCTGCTTTGTCGGGCATCAAATCTACCATACTGCTCAACCTGGTTTTGCCCGAGGCGTTAAAACATACTAAGGTTGAGCCGGAGGAGGACGGCTTGAGGCACTAGTGTTTGCGCGCTATATTCCACCTCAGTTTTTTGTCTTATCTTCAGCGGGCAACCAATACGATGCCTAAATGCTACGATTCAGAACCATAGTGCTTGCTGCCCTGATCAGCTTCCTGGCTGCTGCCAGTGTTTTTGCACAAACCAAGCCTGTATTCAAGGATGGCGAAGCTCAGATTGTACCCGCCTTCGAAAATGCAGACGAATGGATACGCCACGACCTCTGGGTGGAAACCACCTTCGACACCGATGGCGATGATAAGCCGGACCGCATGCATGTCGCTGTGACCCGCCCAAAGCAAACGGAAACGGAAGGGCTGAAACTGCCCGTCGTTTATGTATCCAGTCCTTATTTTGCCGGTGTAGCGCCAGATGTGGAGGGCTTGTTCTGGAATGTACGGCATGAGCTGGGGGAGATAGGCCCGGAGCGGGCACACCCTGAGGTGGAAATGCGTGTGGACCGCCCCATTATCTCCAACTCCCATATCCGTACCTGGGTGCCGAGGGGGTATATTGTGGTGCACTCTTCCTCTCCGGGCACAGGCTTGTCACAGGGGGCGCCCACAGTTGGGGGCGACAATGAGTCTTTAGCGCCCAAAGCAGTCATCGACTGGCTCAATGGACGGGTAAAAGGTTACACTACGCCCGATGGCGATGAAGAAGTGGAAGCCTACTGGTCGACCGGCAAAGTAGGCATGACCGGGACTTCCTACAATGGGACCCTCCCTCTGGCCGCTGCCACCACCGGCGTGGATGGGTTAGAGGCCATCATTCCCATTGCGCCCAATACCTCTTACTACCATTACTACCGCAGCAACGGGCTGGTGCGTTCTCCGGGGGGCTACCTGGGCGAAGATATAGACGTGCTCTATGATTTCATCCACAGCGGCAATCCGGAGAAGCGGGCCTATAATAACGCCACCGTGCGCGATCAGGAAATGAAAGCAGGCATGGACCGTCAAACCGGGGATTACAATGACTTTTGGGCGGGCCGCGACTACCTCAATGATATGGAGCCGATGAAAGCGGCCCTATTGATGTCGCATGGCTTCAACGACTGGAATGTCATGCCGGAGCATAGCTATCGCATTTATAAAGCAGCCAAAGAGAAAGGGCTGCCTGCGCAGATTTACTACCATCAGGCCGGGCACGGCGGCCCACCACCCATGCGGATCATGAACCGTTGGTTTACCCGCTACCTGCATGGCGTTGACAATGGGGTAGAGGACGACCCCGTAGCCTGGATTGTCAGAGAGGAGGATGAAAACAGCAACCCCACGCCCTACGAGGATTATCCGAATCCGGCAGCGGAAGCGGTTACTTTTTACCTGAAGGGTGGCGCACCGGGGCAGGGGGCACTGCAACTACAGCCCGCCAAAAAGCCCGGGCAGGAAACGCTGACCGATAACTTCTCCTTTGATGGCAGAGCCCTTGCACAAGCCGAGTACACTAACCACCGGCTGATGTACGTCACGCCGGAGCTGAAAGAAGACCTGCACCTTTCCGGAGTCCCCCGCGTGACCATCCGCCTGTCGAGCAGCAAGCCCGCAGCGAACTTGTCCGTATGGCTGGTCTCCCTGCCCTGGGAGGAAGGCCGCCGCACCAAAATCACCGACAACATCATCACCCGCGGCTGGGCAGACCCGCAGAACCACGCCTCCATTCGCGAAAGCGAGCCCCTGAACCCCGGGCGGTACTATACCGTTTCCTTTGATCTTCAACCGGATGATCAGGTTATTCCCGCTGGTCAACAGATTGGGTTGATGATTTTCTCCTCCGACCGGGATTTTACGCTTTGGCCAGACCCGGGTACCGAGCTGACCGTAGACCTGGAAAAGACGAAGCTGGTGCTACCGGTTGTGGGCGGCGAAGCGCAGGTTAGAAAGGGAATGGGGGAGGAGTAACTTTGGCAGCTTCCTGAAAAGCGTTGACCATTTATTTTGCAATGTCCGAAAAGGGTTGTTGAAACCACGCATTATTTGTTATTGATCGTGAAAAAAGCTGGGCACTTAATGATCGTGAAAAACGTTTTATTTTTGGATTAAAAAATACCACAGATGACCATTACCATTCAGACAGCCGACAAAGAAGCTTTAGCGAAGGTGCTGAATTTACTTAAGACTTTAGGTATTAATAGTGTGAATGTTCAGCTTGAGCCCTCAACAGCATCGGAGAGTTACATTAAGGGAGATAAAAGCATTGACCCTACCTCTTTATTTGGTATATGGAGTAAACACCCCAAGACTTTAGAGCAGGTTCGTGCCACTGCATGGGACAGAAAATTTGAGCAGTAATGATGGTTTTGTGTGATACTAATATTTTTATACATGCTTTCAATGGTAACTCTGTTACTATTGAAGAACTAAACAAGATCGGGCTTTCAAATATCATACTCTCTGCGGTCACAGTTATGGAGCTATACCAGGGTATGGGTAACAAAGCCGAGCTGGATCAGATGAAAAAGCGAATTAATTTCTATGATAAACTTCAAATAGATAAAGCGACTTCTATCATGGCATCAGGGTTTATCGAAGATTATAGGCTTAGCCATGGTCTGCTTATACCGGATGCCATAATTGGTGCAACTGCAATAAGGCGGCTGTAGCTCACCCACAGCCGCCTGATACATTCCTACAACTCCGAAGCCTCCTCTTCCTGAATTTGCTCAATCAGATAGCGAAGGCTGTTCATTTCCTTTTCTTCCAGGTCTACGCGGAACTGCACGCCCTCGCGGGTGGCCCCGGCACGCACGTCTTCAATGCGCCTGAGGTCATCATCCCATTTGGACAGGGCTACAGGTGTTCCGATGGCTGTGAAGATTTGCTCCATCATCACCTCGCCCATAGCATCGGCGACCGTGCCTGTCAGGCCGGTGTCGCCACTTTCCACCTGCTTCAGTAAATCAGGATTGCTGGCAAGATACAACAGCCCATCCTGAATTAAAATCTGCCCTTCGATGTCGATGCTTTGCGATTGCCCGGTGGAGTCAGCTGGTGCGCCTTTCCTGAACTTCAGGAAGCGGAACCGACGGTCGGATAACTGGTCAAGGCTGCCTTCCGCCGCCGCAGCATTCAGGTTATTGAGGAAACGGGCTTCGTCTTTGAGTTTGGCAGCAAAAATGATGTTAAGCTCATCGTAGGCGGCAAGCATGATGTCCCCATCAAGCTCGTCAATCAGGCCTTCCACATCAAAACCGAATGCAGCCAGGCTTTCTTCTGCCATGCCTTTGGTGTACTTCTCGATCAGCAGTTGGTTCAGACCGGTGATGTCGAAAGCAGCGGTGAGCATAAACATGGGCGTACCAGCGGGCGCTAAGGTGGCGAAATCGGTTTTTACTTCGTCCTTAAAGAGCATGCTGAGGTCATTTTTAATTTGCCCCTGCAGGTCGAGGGCCACTTCACTGTTCACATAGCCTTTCTCGAAAGTCAGGGTATGTGCTATGTGCTGCCCCTGCAGGTCTTCCTCGCTGTAGTTGAGCAGGGCGCCTCCGGATTTGATTCTTTCAGAGCGCAGGATGAAGTCGCTGGACAGCCAGTTCAGCAGGTCATAATCGCCATTCAGGTGCTTGCGCAGGCTGGTATTCTGAGCTATTGATGCTTTAGAGGAGTTGTCCAGGAGTGCCTTCAGGCGGCCCTGAACATCTTCCTTGTTTTGGGACACAGCCAGAAGGGCGACCTTTCCGTTCCAGGCCATGGCCCCATCGTCGGGCGTAGTGGCATAGTTGAAGGGCTGACTGGCGGGCAATGCCTTGATTTCGGTGCTTCGGATCATACGCCCAAAAGCAGCGGTGTCGCTCAGGGAGGCGGAGAACACCATCAGGGGCTCATCCGTATCACTAAGCAGGGTGGACAGGTAGACGTTCTGGCTCAGGTCTACGCCTGATTGCTCGGGGTTGGCTACGATGGCGGCCAGGGTAGGGTTGTCTTCGGCAATGTCGGACACCATCTTTTGGAAGCCTGGCGTTTGCACCAGCGTAGGATAATCCGCCTTGTCCATCAGTTGTTGCAGATTGAAGGTGCTGACGGAGGCGGCGTGGGCGGGAATGTAGGCCAGGCTATCGGTCGGGACGGGGTCTTTCTGGCAGCTACTCAGGCTGATGACAAGAGCGGCTAACAGGCCAAGGGTGATAAGTCGGAGCAATTTCATAACGTGATTTCGTTGATTAATGCTCCAAAACTAATCCTTCAGGCCCTTGAAAGCCAGATGCATAGATTAAGCTGGGTGAAATTTCGATAAAAGCGGGCCCTTACATCATTCCCGGCACCACTTCCTGATCGTGCCCGCTTTCCCGGTCGGCCTGCCGTTTGATGTAGTAATAGGTTTCCATCTGAGACCGGATCGCCAAATCTGACCCATCCTTGCGGTAATGGTTGGAAGAGGCGGCGTCGATCACCCGGGCCTTCACATTATCGCTCATCTGAATAGTCATGAAGTCCTTAATCTGATTGCGGATGTGGGGCGCGTAAATTGGAAAAGCAGTCTCCACCCGGTAGCTGAGGTTGCGCGACATCCAGTCAGCGGAGGACAGGTAAATCAGCTCTTCACCACCATGGTAAAAGATAAAGACCCGCGCGTGCTCCAGAAACCGGTCCACAATACTGATGACCCGTATGTTCTCGCTGACGCCTTCTATACCCGGCACCAGGGAGCAAATGCCCCGGATGATCAGCTCGATTTTTACGCCCGCCTGACTGGCCTGATAAAGCTTTTCTATCATGGGCTCGTCCTGCAGGCTGTTGAGCTTGAGAATGATCTCTGCCCGGTTGCCAGCTTTGGCCTGCTCGATTTCATAGTCAATCAGCTGCTCCAGTCCGGTACGGAGGTTGAACTGCCCTACCATCAAGTGCTCGAAACCCTGCTGCGGCACCTTTACCGTTTCCAAAAAGGAAAAGACCCGTGCCGCCTCATTGACGAGGCGTTCGTCAGAGGTGAAGACCCCAAAGTCGCTGTAGACCTTCGCGGTATCTTCATGGAAGTTGCCTGTAGATAAATACGCATACATCCGGGCCCGGCGGTTTTCCACCCGGCGTACCAACGCCACTTTGGAATGTACTTTAACGCCAGGAAAACTGTAATGTACATTCACGCCCGCCTGTTCCAGCTTTTCGCCCCAGCGCAGGTTGGCTTCCTCATCAAACCTCGCCTTTACTTCTATGAAAACAGAGACCTGCTTGCCGGCTTCCACCGCTTCCATCAGCGCTTTCATGATGCGCGACTTACGGGCCACCCGGTACTGAATAATCTTGATGTGCGTCACCTTGGGGTCATGGGCGGCCGTCTCAAAAAAGCGCACCACGGACTCATAGGAATGGTAGGGAACATGTATCAAATGGTCGCGTTCCCGCAAAGCCTGGTAAAAATCGTCTGCATCTTCCAGCGGGTGGTAGGGCAGGGGCGGCATAGGCGGGTTGCTCAGGTGGTCAATGTCAAAGGTCGGAAATTTGAAAAAGTCGAAGTTATTGTGATAGCGGCCTTCCTGAAGGATATCGTATTTCTCCAGGTCGAAAGCCTCTTTTAGGAAATCGAGCAGCTCATCGGGCATTTCCCGGTCGTACACGAAGCGGGAAGCCGGACCTACCTGCCGCCGGGAAAGGCTGGCTTTGATTTTCTCCACCAGATCGCCGGAAAACTCATCGTCAATGTACAGCTCCGCGTCCCGGGTCAGCTTGATGGAAAAGGTGTCGAGGATCTCGTAGCCCGGGAACATCCAGCTCACGGAGTGGCGCACGATATCGTCCAGCATAATCACATCCTTGTGCCCGCCATCTGACGGCAGAGGGATGAAACGCGGGAGATGGTCGGAAGGGATTTTGACGATGGCGTACTTGTGGGGCGCATTAGGGTTGTTGCGCTCGGCCAGCAGAACGGTCAGGTACAGGGCGGCGTTGTTGAGGAAAGGGCGGATTTTATTCTTGACCAGAAGCACCGGCTGCACGAAAGGCAACATATGATCCTTGAAGTAGGTCTCCACATACTCTTTCTGGGCATCGTTAAGATCGAGGCGGCGGATCATGTAAATACCGTGGTTGCGCAGTTCCGGAATGATTTCTTCCTCAAAAATCCGGCTGAATTCCTCCTGTTGCTTGTTGACGATTCGTTGGATGTCTTTTACGATCTGCTTGGAGTTGATATGCAGTTCTTTCTTCGTCTTCTTGCCGACACGCAGTAGGTTGCGGTGGTTAGCCATGCGCACCCGGAAGAACTCATCGAGGTTGGAGGAATAAATGGCCAGGAACTTGATGCGCTCAAACAACGGCACTGTGGGGTCTTTGGCTTCCTGAAGCACCCTGTAATTGAAGGAAAGCCAGCTGATATCGCGCTCCAGCAAAGGGAAACCCTTACTGCTTTGGTGAATCAGTTCAGTGGTGTCGTAATTCGATATCGCGTTTTCGTTTCTCAGCATTTCCTGGTGTTCAACAAGTTTGGACATTGAAAGAAGTCTTATAGTTTGACCTGGCGAGTGCCAAATAGGTTCACTGGCTAAAATAAGGACATTTGCTCACCTTTCGGATCGCCGGGCTCAGATAATTCCGGGCCACGGGTTTGAATGGCAGGAATCCCCTCTGCTGCAGTCTCATAAAAGTGGGCAGCCATTTCGGGTGCGAGGAGGTTGTCGGGCTCGTGGGGGAAAAAGTAGATTTCCTTCACACCCTGTTGTGCCCATTGCTTTAGCCTTCCCACCCAATCAGCTGCCCGCGCGTAATCGGTGGGGTGCAGCCCGTTGCCTACAAAGCGGACCATAGCCGTGGCATTCGTGACGCCCATGTGGAGGACATCCCGCCGGCCGGCCACATCTGTGATGACTACGCTGCGCTGCAGGCGGTGCAGCGTGTTGAGCAATTGTTCCAGACTGCGTACATCTTCAAACCAGCTTTCGTGCCGCACTTCCACCGCCAGTTGGATTTCAGCCGGGAAGGCTTGCAGGAACTGCTCAAGTTGGGGCAGGCGGTCGGCGCCAAAGTAGGGGGGGGGTTGCAAAAAACAGCAGCCCAGCTTTTCCTTCAGCCCGGCGATGGCGGTACAAAAGGTCGGGATCAGATCAGTGCCCAGGCCCAGCGATTTGCTGTGGCTAATCGTTTGCGGCACCTTCGGGCAGAACCGGAAGTCAGCCGTGGATTCCCGGTACCACTTGTCGATGGTCTGAGCGTCGGGAATTCGGTAGTGGGTGGTATTGAGCTCTATGGTGTTGAACTGCAGGCTGTAGGCTTTGAGGTAGTCTTTGGCTTTGGTACCCTTAGGATAAACGCTGCCCACCCATTCCTTCATGCTCCAGCCGGTGCAGCCAATGTAAAGCTGTGGGGCTGCTCCGTTGGCAGGCAAAGCGGACAAACGCTGCGCATTGCCCGGCGCATCTGCCGGCAAGCTGAAGTCCACATCACTGATATCCGGAAGTTTGCCAAATTTCATACCTGGAAGAAGAAGTTGGTGATGCTGCCGAAGGTAAGAAAAAAGTCTATTTTTGCCGCCCGAAGTGAATTGCTGTTCTCGTAAAACGAAAGATCATGAAGCAAACGAAAGGCGTTTTTGTAACCGGGATTGGGACCGAAGTGGGCAAAACAGTAGTCTCCGCCCTCCTGGTCCGCGCTTTGAAAGCCGACTATTGGAAACCTGTGCAATCCGGTGACCTTCACAATACGGATACCATGAAGGTCACGGCCTGGGCCGGAGCTGCCGCCGGGCAAATTCACCCGGAGCGCTATCGCCTCAACCTGCCAATGTCGCCTCACGCCAGTGCTGCCGACGATGGCGTACAGATCAGGCTGGAGCATTTCGAATTGCCACAGACCGATAACTTTCTGGTGGCGGAAGGAGCCGGCGGGCTGCATGTTCCGCTGAATGACCATGATTGTATAATCGACCTGATTCAGCAACTCGGGCTGCCAGTCGTCCTGGTTTCCCGCCACTACCTGGGCAGCATCAACCATACGCTGCTGAGTGTGGAAGCCCTGCGCCACCGCAATATCCCGATTGCCGGGCTGGTCTTTAACGGTGACCCTCATCCCTCCACCGAGAGCATTATCGAAAAAATGACCGGCATACAGCCGCTCTTCCGCATGGGAGAAATGGAAGCCCTCACAGAAACCTGCTTTGAGCGGCAGGTGCAGCGGGTGGGCGCGGCCTGCAAAAGCCTGCTCGGGTAATTTTGTCATAAAATGGTCAGGTCATCCGGGTCCTGGAAGCCCTGCCGGTTTTTTACTTACTTTACCCATGACAAACCACAAAATACGATGAACCTAACGGAACGCGATGCCCGGCATATCTGGCATCCTTATACACAAATGAAAACGGCTGCCCCACCTCTGCCGGTTGTGAAAGCGGAAGGGGCGTTGTTGTACGATGAGCAGGGGCGGTCCTACATTGACTGTGTGGCTTCCTGGTGGGTGAATTTGCACGGTCATGCCCATCCCTATATCGCAGAAAAAGTGCATCAGCAGTTGTTGCAACTTGAGCACGTCATCTTCGCCGGCTTTACCCACCCGCCGGCCGTGGAGCTGGCGGAGCGCCTGATTGGCCATCTTCCCGACCGCCAAAACCGGATTTTTTACTCTGACAATGGCTCCTCTGCCGTAGAGATTGGCATCAAAATGGCCATTCAGTACTTTTTCAATCAGGGCCGGCCGCGCACGCAGCTCGTTGCCTTTGATATGGGCTTTCACGGGGAGACCTTCGGGGCGATGGCAGCCAGTGGCGACCACTCTTTCTTTACGGCATTTCAGGACTTCCTCTTTGAGGTCAAGCGCATTCCCAACCCGGTGCAGGGGCAGGAGGCGGCTGCGCTGGAAGCCCTGGAGGCGCACCTGAAAACGGGTGAAGTTTACGCCTTTATTTTTGAGCCCCTGGTGATGGGCGCCGGAGGGATGATCATGTACGAGCCCGAAATACTCAGTCAGCTCATGGCGCTGTGCAAAAAGTACGGTGCCCTCTGTATTGCCGATGAGGTGATGACGGGCTTTGGGCGGACCGGGCGCATGTTTGCCTGTGATTACCTGACGGAGCAGCCGGATATCATGTGCCTGTCGAAGGGGCTGACTGGTGGCACGTTGCCCCTCGCGGTGACGTCCTGCACGGAAGAGGTTTTTGAAGCCTTTTGGTCGGATGATAAGTACAAGACCTTTTTTCATGGCCATTCCTACACGGCCAACCCGGTGGGCTGCGCCGCTGCACTGGCTAGCCTTGATCTTCTGGAGTCGGAGGGCTCCGCCCGGGACCGTCAACGGGTGGAAGCGCAGCACCGGGCATTCCGGGCGCGCATAGAGCAGCACCCGGCCGTGCGGTCGTCCCGGCAGCGAGGCACCATACTGGCGGTAGAGTTTGAAAGCGAGGAAGCCACGGGCTATTTCAATAACCTGAGGGATCAGTTGTACCACTATTTTCTGGACCGGGGCGTACTGCTGCGGCCATTGGGCAACCTGATTTACATGATCCCGCCCTATTGCATCACCAATGAGCAGCTCGAACAGGCCTACAGCGCGATGGAAGCCGCCTTCTCGGCCTTTCTGCTGCAGGAGCAGGACTGACCTGTCGCTTTGGATTTCGGAAGGATGACGAAAATTACCCGGACCGTACTCCGATAAATCAAAAATAGGCCCTACTTTAGGGGGCATAGTTTGAACTTATGATCGTAAGGATTATCATTATTCTCCTGTGCCTGGTGTTTTTCATCAACGGGTGCAACAGCCTGATCTCCCAGTTTTTTG
This sequence comes from Phaeodactylibacter xiamenensis, assembly GCF_000759025.1. Taxonomy (GTDB): domain Bacteria; phylum Bacteroidota; class Bacteroidia; order Chitinophagales; family Saprospiraceae; genus Phaeodactylibacter; species Phaeodactylibacter xiamenensis. Next base: position 194,135 of record NZ_JPOS01000079.1, read on the forward strand.
GCACGCACAAGCTGCGGTCTTTTGACATGGCAGAGGTGGCCGAAAAGGGCATTGGGGATGCCGACTACGTAGAAATCACGAATGCCCGGTTCGAGCCTGATTTTGTGTATCAGGAAGCGGAACAACCAGGCAGCCCGCCAATTATCCTTTATCCGGTTTTTGCGGAAAGCAGTCCGGTCCAAACCCCGGCTTTGCTGGCCTGGACCGCCGACTTCTTTGACCCCTGTGTGGAAGCGGACACCTGCATCGCCGCCGGCACAAGAACCCTGAGAGGGGTGGTACGCCCTTTGCCCGACGCCAACCTGACCGGGCTGGACCGGCTCAAAGAGAAAGGCTACAGCTGGGAATCCCCGGTCATCGTCATCAATGAAAATGAAGCACCGGTAGCCTGGTACTGGAATGCCCTCATGATGCTGGGGGCAGGCCTGGTTGCTATCGGTATGGAAGCATTCTATAATCGCAAGAAAGCATAACATGGAAGAACGTAAAGAATGGACGTTAGCCGAAATCCTGGAAGTACACCGAAAACCGCTCCTGGAGCTGGTGTACGAGGCCGCTACCGTCCACCGTAAACACCACAACCCGAACGAAGTACAAATCAGCAGCCTCCTTTCTATCAAGACAGGAGGTTGTCAGGAAGATTGTGGCTACTGCCCGCAGGCCGCCCGTTATCACACAGATATTGAAGAAAATGACCTCATGTCCGTAGAGCAGGTGACCACGGCTGCTAACCGGGCGAAAGTACTGGGCGCCTCCCGCGTATGCATGGGCGCTGCCTGGCGGAACGTGAAGGACGACGAGGATTTCGATCAGGTCATCAGGCTGGTGCAGACCGTCAACAGCATGGACATGGAAGTCTGTGCCACGCTGGGCATGGTCACGGAGACGCAGGCCAAAAAACTGGCGGAGGCCGGGCTTTACGCTTACAACCACAACCTCGATACTTCGGAGGATTACTACAAGGAGGTGATTTCCACCCGGGGGTACGAAGACCGCCTGGAAACCCTCAGTAATGTCCGCAAAGCTAAGCTGACCGTTTGCTCCGGTGGTATCATCGGCATGGGCGAGTCCGTGGAAGACCGCTGCAAGATGCTGCTGACCCTTTCTCAGCTCGACCCGCAGCCGGAGTCTGTGCCCATCAATGCCCTCGTGGCGGTGGAGGGTACCCCAATGGAAGATCAGGAGCCGGTGCCGATCTGGGATATGGTGCGCATGGTAGCGACCGCCCGTATTGTGATGCCGAAGTCAACGGTACGCCTTTCTGCGGGCCGCTTGTCAATGACCAAAGAAGGGCAGGCGCTGTGCTTTATGGCAGGAGCCGGGTCTATCTTTGCAGGGGACAAACTGCTCACCACCCCCAACCCCGCTACGAACGAGGACCTGGAAATGTTTGAAATCCTGGGGCTACAGCCCACCGCGCCATTCGCTAAAGGCGACCGCCCGCAGCCTGAACCGCTGACGGAGGAAGAGCGCGCCAAAAAGGAAAACCCCAAATGGAGTCGCCCGGGGCACCGTATCCCGGCTCATGTGGAATACACCAAGAAGGGAAAACTCAAGAAAAAAGCCATTCAAAAATAAGTTATGACAAAACGCAAGCAAATTGTTGCCGGCAACTGGAAAATGAATATGGATTATGAACAGGGCCGCGACCTCACCAAGGCGGTCATCGATGGGCTGCAACCCTCCGATGCGCTGGTGATTCTCGGTACGCCGTTCATCCATCTTCGCAATGTGGCCAGCATAATCAAAGATATTTCCAACCTGAAACTGGCGGCGCAAAACTGCCATCAGGAAGAAAGCGGTGCCTACACGGGCGAAGTTTCCGCAAGCATGCTGAAGTCCTGCGGGGTGGAATACGTCATCCTGGGCCACTCGGAGCGCCGCGAGTATTTCGGCGAGAAGGATGAGCTCATTGCTAAAAAGATTGATGCAGTCCTGGGACAGGGCATGGAGCCGATTTACTGCTGTGGGGAAAAGCTGGACGTTCGCGAAAGCGGCAAGCAAAATGAGCTGGTTGCAGAGCAGGTCAAAACTGCCCTTTTCCACCTCAGCGCGGAGGACCTGCAAAAGGTGGTCATCGCCTATGAGCCGGTCTGGGCCATTGGTACGGGCAAAACGGCTTCTCCGGCACAGGCACAGGAAATGCATGCCCACATCCGCAGCCTGATCCGTGATCAGTACGGTGCGGAAATTGCGGACAGCATTACCATCCTCTACGGAGGCAGCGTGAAGCCCGGCAACGCCAAAGAACTATTCGCCAATCCCGATGTGGATGGCGGGCTGATCGGTGGTGCTTCCCTCAAAGCGGCGGACTTTAATGCTATTGTTGATAGTTTTTAAGCGATGAGCAGTAGTGCCCCCAATAACCCTAAGCCGAAACCGCAGTGGCTGGAGCGCCTGGAGCAGGAAAGCTATCAGGCCGAGCTCATTGTTTCGGGTGTGGCGCTGTTGGGGGCATTCCAACTGCCGGGCCTGCTGGACCAATTGCTGAATTGGAGCCTGCAGCGCACCACGGCTGAACAGCAGGAACTGCTCGGGTATCTGTTCATCTACTTGCTGTTCGGAGCTTTAATACTGATTTTCAATTTCATCCTTCATTTTTCCCTCCGTACCCTATGGATTGGGAATATCGGTCTGGCATCAGTTTTCCCGGAAGGGATCAATGAGCATTCCGATCGGTACAGCCCTCATTTTCTGGCCAGGCTCAAGGCCCGCTTCCCTGACCTGCAAGGATTTAATCAACGGCTGGACAATCTCTGCAGTCTCCTTTTTTCTATTGCAGGAATTAGTGTGCTCACCTTTTCTTTCATCACCATCATTTTGGTGGTATTTTGGGGGATCGGGTACTTTTTATCGATGGTTTTTCCAGGGCTGCCCGCGACCTACTTTGCACTGGGCGGACTTTTTCTACTTACTTCGGTGCTGCTGTTTCAGGGGCTTCTCAATCATAAGAAGCTTCGGGACAAGAGCTGGGTGAAGAAAGTACAGTTCCCTTTGTATCTGTTTTCCGTCCGGATCATGGCCGGCCCCTTTCTGGAGCCATTCACCTACATTGGGCAGACACTGGCTACCAACGTTTCCAAAACCCGCTATATCGGGGTTACGGCAGGGTATATGGTTGTGCTCATGATCGGCTTTGTTTTTTGGGTGCAGGACTCTAATCTGTTTATGCTGGATGCCGGTAGCCGTAAGCGGGTAGCCGGGCGTGAGAGCGTGCAGTATGCAGAGCGCTATGAAAACCTAAGGCCGCCCGGAGCGCACATTCGCTTTGCCATGCTCAGCAGCGATGTCATCCGCGGGACGGTCGCAACGGTCTTTGTGCCGGTACCTAAAACCGAGCGGGAGCTCATACAGGCCTACTGTGGCCCGGAGTGGGAAGATGGAGAGCGGGAGGAGCGGCAAGCCTGCCTGGAGTCTTACTACACCTTTAAGATCGACAGTACTGAGGTCGTACCATCCGGTTTGTACCTGTACAAGCAAAAAGATAGTAAACAAGAGGGCATAAGAGTCTACCTTCCTATGCAGGGGCAGCGTGTGGGTGGGCACTGCCTTCGGATCATCCCTGCCCGGTTTGAGCAGGATTCCTTCCACATTAATATCCCGTTTCAGTAATTCCCGGAGGAGTCATTGCAGTAAACAAAAACAGCTCCGGCTAAAGAAGACGGAGCTGTTTGCGTTCAGGCTTTGGAGTGCTTTGGCTATCTTTCTTTACTGTACTCAATAGCATTGAGGTCTACCACAAAGCCTTTGATCTTATGCTTCTTCAGCAGGTTTTTGCGGTAGTTTTCCGCAGCAGCTTCTTCCTTGAACGGGCCCAAAAGGACTTTGTAGGATGGCATGCGGCTGCCCTCTTCAATGCTAATGAGCACGTTGTCAAACCATTTGGCTTGCAGGTCGGCCACTTGCTTGAAGACGTTCTCGTAATTGGTCAGCGAGGCTACCTGAACGGCGAAGCCTTTCTCGCCGGGTTCATGAATGCTGATTTTGTATAAGCCGTACTTTTGGTATTCCTTGCCCACGAGTTTAGGCTGCGCAGCCGGAGCGGCGGCTTTAGCTTGGCCCTTGGGTTTTGTTTCGGAGGCAGCAGGCTTGGAAGCCGTATTACTGGCGACCTTTTTTTCAGCCGGAGCAGGGGCATTGCCCGCATCCGTTACGATTCGGTCACGGCTGGTATTGTCATAGGAGGAAGGGGTGCTGGCCTGCCGTTCCTTGCGTTGCGCTTTTTTGGAAGGCTTTTCGGGCGCTGCTGTGCCCCGTTTGACTACTTCCAGTTTGACTTCCGTCAATCCGTCCTGAATCAGCCCAATCCGTTCGGCGGCAGCCCGCGAAAGGTCGACCACCCGGCCACGCTTGTAAGGCCCTTTGTCGGTCACTTTCACCACTACTGATTTTTCATTGTCGAGCCGGGTAACCCGGACCATTGTGCCGTAGGGGAGTTCCCGGTGGGCGGCGGTCATGGCTTTTTTGTCGTATTTGACGCCGTAGGCGGTTTCCTTCCCGTGGAAGCTATCGTGGTAGTACGATGCGATACCCCATTCTTCATTGCTTTGCGCAGACAATGCTACGGTAAAACAAAGGGCAAGGAGGAGGCTTAAGTTCAGTCGTTTCTTCATGATTATCGTTTTTTGGACGGCTTGAAATTAATCAAAAAAATTGGCAAGCTTAATTAGATACGCAGGTTTGCGCGTTTTTATTGCGGTTTGCCGGGCGCAGGCCAATATTTTAGGCTGCAATTTTTGAGCTGATCTATCGGCATGCCGGAATTCATATCCCCTTTCTCCTTGTTAACATTGCACCTTTGCTATCATTTGCGTATCTTACGAAAAATCCGAACGCGCCCGTTCGCTCCCTTTCTTGAGGTGGATGTTTTGCTTCCGCTTCAGTTCTGCGCTCGCGTTTATTCGGTTGCCCGATAGATATGCCTGTTGCTGCTTTTTGAGGCCTTGTGCTTCGGGAAGACGGAGGCTTTATGCCCTGAATCTGGCACACTTGATGCTTTATTTTCTTTACCGATTAATAATTTACCTATGAAAAAAAGGCTGCACAGCAAAGACGATGAAGCGACCTCTATCGCATTAGATGGTGAAGGCGGCTTGTCTATTCTGGGCAAAAACGGGCTGTCTAACGGCTCTACAGAATACATGTTGGTGCGGTATGCTAAAAAACAGTTGACTATACCTCCTGGGGATGGGGCCGCTTCGCCAGCTTTAGCATTCACGGAGCAGCGGGGGCAGCTGACGGATACGTCTGGCACTTCGGTAGAAGGCGTGCGCTTTTACAGTACCGGCAGTTATCCGCCCTTATATGTGCAGAACGATACACTAAGCTTTGTGACCGCTAGTGTAGACACGAGCAGCGCTACGCCAGACACTTTGCACCGCGTTGACATTACGTTTTTTGACAGCAAGAAGGCCCTGATGAGCGCAGCCGGGCTGGACCAACTGGACAACTACCGGAATTACTATCTGGGGCACATCCCGGAAGGCCGGGCACGTGTCGGGCAGTACGGCCGGGTAGCCGTAACCGATCTTTATGATGGCATCAACCTGCAAATGTTTGCTGATGAGAGCGGCATAGTGTACTACTTTGTCATACAGCCGGGCGGGGACCCCGATGACCTAAAGCTGGATTTTCATGGGCAGGACTCTCTTTATTTGAAAGCGCGCAACTTGTTCGTGGGCACCTCATTAGGAGATTTTAATTTGCCAGCCCCTAAAGCTTTCCAGATAGACAGCCTGGGCCAGGAGGTATCCACGGCCTGGAAACCGGAATATAGTATTGCGGGCAGCCGGGTGAGCTTTAGCAGTACGGGGAGCTATGATAGTACTAAGGTGCTGGTGGTGGAGTTGCGGCGTGATCCAGTTATAGTAAACTCAGGGGATAACTGGATAACATATTTCGGTTCAAACTCTAGTAGAGACTTGGTGAGAGCTATTGATGTAGATGGAGGAGATAACATTTTTGTGGCAGGCGAAACAGAGAATTTTGTCTTCCCTGAGGTAGATGGAGAACTAATTGATGTTTCCAATAACTCCAATGATTCAGATTTATCCTCTAATTCTGTAATAGTTGCCAAGTTTAATTCGTAGAATGTATTGAATTATATAACTATTTTTGGTGGCAGGGGATTTGAGATAGGGTACGATATAAAAGTGGATGGAGATAATATTTTCTTGGTTGGAAGAACAAACTCTGATGATATCCCCCTCACAACGGGTAATCCTCCTATTGGTTTTGGTGATCGGCAAGGTTTTCTAGGTAAGATAAAAGAAATTGATGGAACTATTGAAGCACTGAAAGTTATTGGGGGCTTGAAATGGAATGATTTTAGGGCTATTGATATTCATAGTGATAAAATTATTGTAGCAGGGACGTCAGAGGGTTCAGGAACAGTTACAAATGTCGCTCAGACGGGGGCTTACAATCAAACTGTTGCTGGATCATTGGACGTAATTGTTGGTGAAATCAGTGCAGATTTAAACTTTATTTGGTTAACTCACTTTGGAGGAGATAGTGGAGATCGGCCTGTGGATATAGAGTTTAGCGATAATAATGGTCATTTTTTCTTAGTTGGGGATACAAATACAAAATCCTATTCAATTCAACAAAACACTCCTCCAACTGATGGTGGTTTCCCGAAGTATTCTTCATCAGGATCAGATTCATTTCCTAAAGGGAATGGTAGTAGTGATAATATAGAGGATGTTTTTATTGCTGAGTTTGATGCTGGTAATAATCTATTATGGAGCACTTTTTATGGTGGGAACGGGGCTGATAGATTTGGACCGGGAGCTAACAAAATCGCAGTGGCTTCAAACAATAAAGTAGCTATTGTTTTTTCGACTTCAAATTTTTCCACATTCCCTCCACCTGATACTTATGGTTCATTTTTCCAAACAGGGAAAGGAGAGCATGTGGTTTCGGTATTTGTTGACCGTAAACTTGATTGGGCTTCTGCTTACGGATGCTTTGAAAATAACTCTATATTTCCTTTTCAAGAATCAGGAGAATCCGTTATTTATTCTTCAGATGGAACGTTGATTGCTTTTGGGTCTACAGATTGTGAACCGGTTCCATTCTTAGAATATTGCGGCTTGCCATCGAGCGTTTTAGACTACCCAGTTTGCCCTCCTTATGGTCTAGATTTATACTTTCAAGGTACGGTAGGTTCTCCTTTACTTCAAGGTGGAAAGGACATCTCCATAATGGGCTTTACGCCTTCTTATTTGTTTAAGTATGGGACTTATTTTGGCGGCAATGCAGATGAGTATGTTAGTTGTGTAGCTAATTTATCAAATGGAGACTTCATCTTTGCGGGTATAACCGAGAGCGATATTGACTTCCCACTAGAGTTTCCTGCTTCACCAGATGATATGTACAAACAGGAAACCCTTTACGGTAGCAGGGATAATTTCCTTGCAAAACTTCCTATAGGTGGTCTGACCGTCACTTCTGTAAAAGAAAATGAACGCTCTTTAAGTTCAGGTTTAAAGGTTTTCCCAAATCCTGTCTTTGGGCAGCAATCTGTAACTTTAACCTTTGCTCCGCTTTCTTTTGATTCAGAAATCAATCTGGTAAACAGTCTCGGACAGCTTATTAAAACCTTTGCACTGGAAAGAGGGAATTCGGAGTTGTAAGTAGAGTTTGATAGCCTACCCAAAGGAGCATATTTCTTCACCATGCACGGTTCAGCAGTGAAAGTCATTAAAAACTAAAGAATGAGAGCTATCGCATTGATTTATTCGGTTATTTTTTTTGTTTTTACAGCAATATCCGTAGAGGCACAACACATTAGAGGCGCAGAAATTGCTAGTAAAGATGTGGCAGGTAAGACCATATACCTTCGGCTATTTTACTTAGTCGAAATTCCGGAAATTCAGACACCTATCATAGCCTGGGGAGATGGAAACAGTAGTTTATTAGAGCATTTTGGCACAGCTTATCTTGAAGATTCAGAGCTCTACCGGATTGAGTATGGGACGCATTACACCTACGATACTTCGGGAATGTTTGAGCTGCTCTTTCAGGACAGCTTCTTAATTCCTGAAGTTAGGAATATAGATCAGTCTGAAATCAGGACTATTTCTATTAGGGACTCTATTTATATTTTTCCAGAAGACAATGGCTGGCAAGAGAATTTTTTTAATCCCACTGCTGGGCGAAGGAACTTTGAAGTCCGTTCGGATGGAGTATTAACGCATCAATTAATTAGGTTGCCTGATAGCTCTAACTCAGGTTATCATTTTTTTAGTTATACCTACGAGATTGTCCCCTTTCCAGCCGAAGGTTTCCTTGATACGATCCCTTCAGAGGATTTGTATATAGAGAACGATATGCTCTATTGGGATAAGCCTAAAGCGCCTGGCATCTATGCTTTAGGGGTAAAAATGATCCAAAAAGGAGAGGACTACTCCGGAGTAACAGATTCGATAACGCTCTCTACCACTACCATTGGGCTGATGTTCGAGATCGATGAAGAAATGATCGTATCACAACATGAAGTTGAATCGACGAAGGACGGGTTTTGGCTTTTCCCAAATCCCGTCACCTCCACTCTCCAATTACAACTTCAACATACTCAATCCACCCAGGGCAAGCTTCAAATCGAGAACCTGTCCGGCCAAACCCTTCATACCGAAGCTTTGAATTTGGGCCCGGTCCTGCAAAGCTGGCAGGTCGATGTGGCGGACTGGCCGAGCGGGGTGTATGTGGTACGCTTGCAGGCAGGGGCGGAGCAGGTGGTGCGGAAGTTTGTGAAGGAGTGACCGGTAAAAGCGACGGCAAAATGAGCAGTATGGCAGTATCAAACGTGCGGTAGGACCATTGATCAGAATAGACAAATGGATCAAAAGGTACGCGGCACAAAATCGGACTTATTCACAATAGCTGCCGAGTCTCCGGTAGCGCGGATGACAAAAAGGCCTTTGTTTTCTGCCTACATTCTACTCCACCGGTTGAACTAATCAGCGCCCAAATTTGTACCTTTGTGTGTTGATTTTGAAGGCAGTTGGCCAGAATCAAAACTGTAATTTTTTTCATGAGTAAGCACGGAAGAGTATTGGTAGCCATGAGCGGGGGCATTGACAGCACCGTCACAGCTATGATGATGCACGATATGGGCTATGAAGTTGTTGGGATCACCATGAAAACCTGGGATTACGCCAATTCCGGTGGGTCTTCCAAGGAGACGGGCTGCTGTAGCCTGGATTCCATCAACGATGCCCGGGAGGTAGCTGTAAAAGTAGGCTTCCACCACTTTATTATCGATATACGCGATGAGTTCGGTGATTATGTCATCGACAATTTTGTGGACGAGTACCTGGCAGGGCGCACCCCCAATCCCTGTGTCCTTTGCAATACCCACATCAAATGGAGTGCCCTGCTGAAGCGGGCGGATGCGCTGGACTGCGAATTCATTGCTACCGGGCACTATGCCCAGCTCAATGAGCTCAACGGGCGGCATTACGTAAGCAAGGCAGTGGACGAGCACAAGGATCAATCTTACGTCCTCTGGGGGCTGAGCCAGGAGTGCATGGCGCGCAGCCGTTTCCCCCTGGGCCCCTACACAAAGCCTGAAGTCCGGCAGATGGCTGCCGACTGGGGGTATGAAGCCTTGTCCAAAAAGGCGGAAAGCTATGAAATCTGTTTTGTGCCCGACAACGACTACCGGGGCTTCCTCAAGCGCCGGGTCGACGGGCTGGAAGCGCGTGTGGATGGGGGGCAGTTTGTCAATACCGCAGGGGACGTAATTGGTACCCATAAAGGCTATCCCTTCTACACCATCGGTCAGCGCAAAGGGCTGGGCGTTGCCTTTGGGGAGCCGATGTATGTGACGGAAATCCGCCCCGACACGAATACCGTTGTGCTGGGCCGGCAGGAGGAACTTGTCCGGAATGGCATGATGGTCGGCAAGGTCAACCGGATGAAGTACGACCAAATCCCCGATGGCACAGAGGCGGTTACGATGATCCGCTACAACGATCAGGGCACCTTAAGCCAGTTAAGCAATATGGGAGAAAATATCCATGTTGACTTTTACGCTAATGTGAAGGGCGTGGCCCCCGGGCAGTCGGCTGTGTTTTACGAAGGAGATGATGTGCTGGGCGGTGGTATTATTCACGGCAGCTTTTTGGACGAGGGGCGGCAGAACTAATGGGGCAGCGGTTCTCAGAGCCGCACAAAGAAAACTATGGCAAAAGAATCCTATACCAAGGTCGGCCGGTTCGGCAAAACGCATGGGCTAAACGGAGGCATCCGCATCTTAGTGGAGGATGCTTTTCTTGATGCGGCCCTTGAAGCAGAAGTGCTGTTCGCTCCGGTTGATGGCAGCCCGGTGCCCTATTTTAATGAGGGCGTCCTTCTGGAAAGCCCGCTGGTCATTAAGCTGGAAGATGTGGACACGAAAGAGGCCGCCAAAGCACTAACGGGCCTGGATATCCTGTTGCCCGCTGAGGAGGTGGAGGCGGAGGAACTGGGCATTGAGGATTTCCGCCTGCTGGAGGGCTTTACTGTGGTGACGGAAACGGAAGGCGAAATCGGCCCCATCCTATCCGTGGAAGCCTATCCGGAGCAAATCTTAGCGCTGGTCAGTTATCAGGGGCGGGAAGTCCTGATCCCATTGAATGAAACCTTCCTGCAGGCGATCGACCCGGAAGCAGAACGGGTGGAAATGCAACTGCCGGAAGGGCTGCTCGACCTATAGCCTTACCACCTTTGTACTCCAAAGTTCCCCTTCTTCCGCCCGGAAGCGGATGTAGTAAATGCCTTTGTCGAGTTTCGATAAATCAACCCGGGTCACGTTTTCCCCTTTTTTAATGGTCTGTGGCTGTTCAAAAACAACCGTACCGCCAGCATCATAAATAGCAAGTGCCCCCTGCCCGCTGTAATTGCTTCTCATTTTGAAGGCGCAGGTATGTTGTTCCGGCGCTTTGATTAATTCAAACTTCAGGTTACGCTGTGCAGGCCGGGTTTCGGCAACCGGGCTGAATTGATGCCTGCCTTCCTGATCAATCAGCTTTACGCGGTAGCGCAGTTCCTCTTCGGGAAAAATATCCTTATCCAGGAACAGGAAAGACGCCGGCTCATTTTCATTGGAAAGCGGAGGGAGCTGTCCGATCGGCTCAAAAGCTCCGCCATTGACTGAGCGTTCGATCTGGTATCCCAGCACTTTACGTTCGTAAGCGACCTCCCAGTTGAGTTCAATATAGTCGGGATAGGGAATGGCAGTCAGTTGAATACGGCTGGGCCTGACCTTTTGAGCTCTGCCCTGCACCCATATAGCGTAAGACCGGGGAGGTACCTCGAGCGCTACTGCCGAGGGCGAGGCATCCAGGGAATCGAAATGGACAAGGGTGGCTTTCGGCGTAAGGGCATGATCGGTGACATCTGTGAAGTAATCGCCGTTTTTGATATTGGAAGTGTTGAGCTCCTGCTTAATGGACAGCGTGTCCTTTCCAAAATTGATGACTGCCAGCACGTCCCGGGGGCCCTGTGTGCTGCTCTTTAGTCCCGCCGGCGTATTACTGCCTTCCAGCTGGAAAACTAATGCCCGGGTAGAATCTCCGCTGTAGTAAGCCGAACGCTTTTCACTGCCTGCTGCATTCAGGTATTCCACCATGGAAGAGTTGAAGATGAACTGCCGGTGGATGGCCAGCAGTTGGTCGATGTGAGCCCGCAGGGGCTTTTTGTCTTCATATTCTGCCAGCTCTGATTCCCCACCGAAGTAGTCACCATAAAAAACCGTAGGCAGGCCAAGTTGATTATTGGTCAGTAAATAGGCGTAGGCCAGTAAGGGGCTGGAAATGGGGTCATCGTAGTCGCCGGGCGTTGCATTCTGGTTTTTATAGGCCGGATGGTTGGCCATGGTCACAATATTGTAACCCGATAGCGCGGAAGCATCCCGGATGCTGACCTGATAAATTTTCCGTACATCGTAGGTGGAGTCAGAACAAGCCTGGCGGAGCGCCTCCCGTAGTTGGTAATCGTAAATGCGCGGTTTAGGGCTGGCATCCTGCCCCAGTGCTTTGAGGATATTACGTATCCATTGCACCTGTCCTTTCTTACGGTCAAAGCCCGGCACGCCCCGAATGACAAACTTAGGAGCAAGGCCGGCCGCAGCAAGGGTTTTAAAATCAGCAGCAAACGCCTCGGCAGGGGAGAGCGGAAGGTCGGTAATGCTAAAGGCTTCCACACCCAGCGCTTCCCGGAGCGCTATGCCCTGTTCCGCCAACGAGCCAAGGGAGTCCTGGCTCAGGTCGATTTCTGCAATGACAGTCAGGCCCTGTGCTTCGAGGCGCTGAATGAGGGTGCGGACCTGCGGTGGTGCCTGTGCCGTGAGGTTGGGCAGCCAGATGGCGGTAAAGCCGGCATGGGCAAATTCCGGGGATTGCTCCGTCAGGTGGTCTACCCAAAAACGAAGGGTGGCACTATCAGGCAGGCTGCCGGGCGCATCTTCCGGGCAGCTCCAGTAGCAGCCTTGCAGGATGAAGTCCTGGGCATGCAGGCCGCTGATCAGGCCGTAGCATAGTATTATGGCGAGCAATCGTTTTCTCATTGCGGGTACCGGATTGTATGCGCTTAACAAAGTGGTTTGCGATATCGTAGCAGGCCACTTTCCAGCGTTTATGCCGACATCAAGTTGGTTTGCTGTGGCAAACCACTTTATCGTCGGTATAGTTACAGCAAGTGATCCCGTTTAAAGTTACAAAATATTATGGCGATCCGGGAAAAGGAGTTGGTTTAAAAAATACCTAAGTTTGAGCGACCATAACCCAATGTTCCTATGCCAGCTTCCGGGCTTTCTATACTGATTCCTGTTTACAACTATGACGTGCGGCCGTTGGTGGAGGCTTTGCGCCAACAGGCTGATGTCTTGGAATGGGCCGTGGAAATCCTTTGCTGGGACGATGCGTCCCTTCCTGAATTTCAAAACATAAATGCTCCCCTTGGGCAGTTGCCGGGCGTCACCTATCGGTTGATGCCTGAAAACCTGGGGCGCTCCCGTATCCGGAACCGCCTGGCGGAAGCGGCGCGGTACGACTATTTGTTGTTTATGGATGGCGATTCAGAGGTCGCCCGGGCGGATTACCTGGAGAAATACCAGTCGCACTGTACCCCTGGCCGTTTGCTCTACGGGGGGCGGATTTACCAGCCGGAGCCTCCGGAATCACCTCGGCTCAGATTTCATTGGCACTATGGCAGGTCGCGGGAGGTGCAGCAGGCAGAAGCGCGGCAAAAACAGCCCTACCACAGCTTTATGACCAATAATTTTCTCATTCCCAAAACCTTGTTTGCCCCGATACAGTTCGATGAGCGCCTGTTGCAGTACGGGCATGAGGATACGCTCTTTGGCCTGGAACTGCAGCGGCGGGGCATTCCCATTTTGCACCTCGATAACCCGCTGATCCATGCCGGGCTGGAGGCGGCAGAGACATTTCTGCGCAAATCCGAACAGGCCATTGAGAACCTGGCATTTCTGTATCAGGAAGGCAGCCTGAGGGAGACCCGCCTGCTTCGCGCCTACGAACGCCTTGATGCCTGGAAAGCGGCGCGACCGGCCCGCTATCTGCTGGATCAGGTCCGCCCCTTGCTAAAACAGCACCTTCTATACGCTAACACCCCCAACCTGCGGGCTTTTGACCTTTACAAGCTGGGGATGCTGCTTCACTATTTGTGCAATTAATTTATTGCTGTTTGCCGGATTTAGGGGTATTGGATTTTCCCTTGCTTTGGGTGCCGGCATCAGAAGCGGGAGCCGCCTCCTTAGCGGGGGAGCTTTCCTCCAATTCCTCTTCCAGGTTTTCGTAGATTTTTTTGTTGAACTCTGCGCTAATGACTTCCTCGTCATTACGCACCTGTTCCAGTATCTGATCCGGGGTGATGGTCTCCTCATCGTAGGAGAAAATCCAGTACCCGGTGTCATTGAGGGAACGCAGGAAAGTCATGTCGGTCTGTGCGTACTTTTTTGCCCATTCTTCAGGGTCCGTATCTTCGCCCAGTTCGACCAGCAGCTGATCAGGGATGAGGAAGTCCGGCACTTGTTCTTCCGGTGCTTCTTTAAGGATCCAGCCCTCCCTTTGTGCGATTTGATCGAGTTGGGACTCCAGCCATTTGACCGCATTAGGCCGGATTTCCTTTCCGGTCACCGTTTTCTTCTTGCCATTCTGATGGTAGGAGATGGTGACGCTCTGCATATCCGGGATGCGCCCCCGGTAGCTATCGCGGAACTGCCAGAAGTTGGCCCGGTCAAATTCGCCCAGGATGCGTTCCATTTCAGATTTTTCCAGTTTTCTGACGAAGGTGCCCAGCCGGTCGGTATAGCGTTCTCCCTTGTAACTGGCAATGCCATTTTCGTAAATGGTCAGGGTGAATACCGGACAGCGTCCGTAGCAGGGCCCTTTGCTCATTTCAATGAGGGGGTCGAGCTTACTCAGTGAAGCCGAAGCCGGGGAGCCACAACTGTGGAGCATGGTCAGGACCGCACCGAAAAAAAGCAGGAAGCCCAGATTCCTGGGGGGAACGAGAGGATTGATACTCATCAGGAAACGAAGGTTTGGTTTAAGCAGTGGATAATGGCAGCACAGCTCCGCTTGCGGGGTGTGCCGGTGGATAGAAACCGGAGTGGCCGGGCAGGTACAACTTCTTGTATGGAATGCTCGCCACCCTTTTCTTCAGTTCTATCACACGGATTCACTGCCATAATACAACAATTCTGGTTGGTTACAGCTACTGGCCACCGCCATCGTTCTCACCGGGCAATAATAAGCTTTTTGACGTGCATTTTATTCCCATACCGGATTTTTATATAATAATTTCCGGCATAAAAGCCCGCCACACTGAGCTCCGCTTCGGGGCCTGCGGCTTCAACCTGCTGTACTAAACGGCCGGCAAGGTCAAAAATTGCAAGCTTTGCCGGTTCATTTCCAGGCAGGCGGATTCGAAGATGGTCTCTGGCGGGATTCCCAATTATAGAGACCTCTGACGAAGAGGTGCCCGTTGTTTGGATGGAAACAGGCGTGCAGGAGCCTTGCAGCAGCCCGGGGCGGTAGGACTGCAGGGTGCTCAGCACGCGCGCTTTTTGGCCGGGTGTGAACAGCGCCATGCAGGCGTCCTGCGTGAAATTCATGAAGTTCATAAACATATCCGGTGAGCCGCAGGAAAACGGGGGCAGGGTAGGGCAGGTACCTTGGTAGGTGTCGGCCTGAAGTGGGGTGTCGGCAATGCCATCGTCCTGATCACAGTTGAAATTGTTTGCATTGGGGCCCCAGAGGTGCTGCAGATTGAAGTAGTGGCCGAGCTCATGCGTACAGGTCCGCCCCAGGTGAAAAGGGGGGCTTACAGTGCCGGTCGTGCCAAAGGCATCAGGCTGAATGTAGAGCCCATCCTCAGTGGGCGTTTCCTGTCCCTCTTCCGGAAAAGTGGCGGAGCCTAGTGCGCCATCGTTCCGGCCAGCCACCCAAATGTTCAGGTACCGGTCGGGGTCGAAGCCGTCTCTGCCGCCCAGGTCTGTATAGCAAAGGCGCCGCTTGCCGTTGGAAAAGGTATTGGTAATGCCTGCCACCGGTGTGTAAGTGCGGGTGATGGCAACGAGGCAGAATTCCAGCTCCAGGTCACTGACAAGCTCATCGAAGAGGGGGTGGACAAATGGGACTTCCACATTCAGGCTTCGGAAGTCCTGATTCAGGACCTCAATCTGTGACACGACCTGTTCGTCGGAAATATTTTCTTCAGCGGTATGCCAGACTACGTGCACAGCCACGGGTATGACAACAGGCTCCCGTATTGGCACGATGGCTCCACTGTTTCTCACCGGGCTGTTGTGGGTGTTCAGCGCACAGCGTGGCTGAGCTTGAGCTAGCGCAACTACGCTGCTCAATAGAGTGTAAACCAGTAGAAAACGCGCAGTGACAGGAAACATAGTTTTAATTGCTCAACAGCTCGTACACCTCGTCAAGCTTTGGCGAAATGACGATTTCCGTACGGCGGTTTTGTGCTTTACCGGCAGCAGTATTATTGGTCGCCACCGGCATGTTTTCGCCCCGGCCGGCAGCGGTAAGCCGCTGTGGGGATACCCCAAACTGAGTCAGAATTTGGGTGACGGCAACAGCCCGGTCCACGCTGAGGTTCCAGTTCGCCAGTTCACTGCCATCTGAATCGGTATGCCCTTCGACGAGGATGTCAATGTCCGGGTTGTTCTTTAGTGCCCCGGCCAGTTGGCGCAGGGCTTCCTTGCCAGAGGGGTCAATACGGGTACTGCCGCTTGGGAAGAGCAGCTCAGCGCTAAGAGAAACATAAAGCTTGCCGCCCCGGTCTTCCACGCTAAGCCCGCGGGAGGAGAACTGCCCGACAATATCATCCAGGCTGGCCCGAACGCCCTGCATGTTATCCTCCTTGAGGTTGAGCATTTCCTCCAGCTCCTGAATACGGATATTCCGGTCCTGAAGGGTGCCTTTCATCGCGGTATAGTCGTACTCCATGGTATTGAGGCGGTTGGCTTTTTGGTAAAGCTCGTATTCCAGCCCTTCGAGGCGTTCTCTGTCCTTGTCCAGGTTTTGTTGCTGTTGGGTGAGCTGCCGCTGCAGGGCTACCTTTTCATAGGAGGCGGTCTCGTCAAGCTCATTGCGCTCTTCGAGGATGCGGTCCATACGCTGAAGCAGGTCCTGATAGCTGCGGTTCAGGCTTTTATTGGTCACAACGTACTCCTCCAGCTCAAGGCGGGTATTACGGACCTCAATTTCCAGTTGCCTGGTTTCTTCAGCGAGTTTGTTGTACTCATTTTGTAGAGAATCCGTGGACTGGGCTTCCTGCTCGTAGAAGGCTTTGAGCTCTTCCATTTCCTGATACTCCTTCTTGGTCACACAGCTGGACAGCAGCGCAACAAATAAAATGGCAATTGGAAAAAGGGGCTTCATGCTGCAAATTTTTTGTGCAATGTACCAAATTTTGTGAAATCACAGAAACACCTGTTCTTAACGTATCTCTCCACTGGTCTAGTTTGCAGGCGGTGATTTATTTCAGCCGGATTGATTCGTGATTTTTTGCAATACCAAAGGTAAGCCCATTAACTTTGCAGAAAAAATAATCCAATGACCATCCGTTTATTCTTCTTACTGCCTGTCTTTTTCATGTTGTGGAGCTGCCAGAGCGATGCCTCCGGTTCCACTGCTGATCAGCAATCCGAAACCAATCAGCCGGCAACTTCAGCAACTGTTGTGCCTGATGAAAAAGAGGCCCGCCCGCAGCCCTCGCTTTATCAGCCCCCGCAGAGTACGGAAGTCCTTTTTTTGAGCATCGACGATCAAACGGTTGCTGCCGGGGAAACGGTCTGTACACCGGTACGCGCGAAGGGGTTCAACAGCCTTTTATCCATGCAGTATACCGTGGCATGGAACCCGAATGTGCTTACCTTTAAGGGTCTGAAGGACTTTGGGCTGCCTTATCTGACCATCCAAAACTTCGGTACAACCCGGGTACAGGAAGGCGTGATGCCGGTGGCCTGGATCGATAATGCGCTTAAAGGTGTGACGGTAAGTACGGGGAACCCGCTCTACACGGTTTGCTTTGAAGCAAAGGCGAGTGGGCAATCAAGCCCGGTGCAGATTATTGATCAGCCTACCGCTATCGAAGTGGTCAATCTGGGGGAGAAACTCGTAGGGCTGGACAGTGAGCCGGGCACGATTACAGTACAGTAATGACAGTATTTTGAGTATAGGTGTCACTTATTTGGTAAACTTACCCGCGTTACTACTCATTTTATGGACAGAAATTTTATTTTTGTTAGAAATCATAACTTATGAGTAATATCGTTACCCAGCGTTTCGTCAAGTGCCACGATAAACTGAAGGCGGATAACCAAGTTCGGTCCAGCCGTCAGTTTGCCTTGTCGCTTGATTATTTACCTCAAAGCCTGAGCGAAATTCTGAAGGGCCGGCGCGACGTAACGATAGAGCTGCTGCGTAAAGCCGTGGAACAGTATAAGATCAATCCGGTCTATATCTACACCGGTGAGGGCCCCATGTTCATGAGTGAGGAAGGTGATAAAAGTTTCCGGGTACTGACTATCGTGACCAACTCCAATGAGGAGGAGCGCATTGTGCATGTGCCCGTACCGGCGCAGGCAGGTTATGCTGCCGAGATGACCGACCCCACCTTCATTCAGGAACTGCCGCATTTCACGCTGCCGGATTACAAGTACAAAATTGGAACTCACCGGTCTTTTGATGTAGCGGGCGATAGCATGGAACCCACGCTGTTTGAAGGGGACAAGGTCATTTGCAGCTACCTGGAGCCCACCCTCTGGGAATCCGGAGTCAAGGACAGCTACGTTTATGTAGTCGTTACCCGGGGCGATGTGGTGGTGAAGCGGGCGTTCAACCATCTGAAAGAGAAGCAAAGCCTGGAGCTGCATTCTGATAACAACTTCTACGAACCTTACCACCTCAACCTGGGCGATATTCGGGAAATCTGGTATGTGCGGGCGAAGATAAGCCCTTTCCTGCCTTCCCCGCAAAACATCAAGCGCTACCTTCACGATGAAATGAAGGACCTCAAGCAAACCATCCAAAATCAGTCCAGGCTTATCAACAACCTCAACGATACGGTGGAGCGTTTGTTGAATAATAAATCAACCACCGAGCCACATGAAAAACATCAGGATTAAAGGGACCATCAAACACGTGAAGCTGGAAGGCGGCTTCTGGGGCATTGTAGCCGATGACGGGCGGGAGTACCGGCCTATCCAAATGCCCGAACAGCTCAAGCACGATGGGGAATCGGTCGAAGTGACACTCAAACCAGTAGAAGAGGAAATGTCCATCCACATGTGGGGGCAACCGGTTAAGGTCGTCTCTTTTCATACCCTGCACCCTTAAAACAACAAAAGAACCCGCCAGGATCGTAAAATCGAGGCGGGCACTTTGGTCCCGGTTCAATTTGTTCCGGGTAACGTGATGAAGGATTATCGCTTTCAGGTGCGAAAAAGGCTTTTTAGCCCTTTCAACAAGCGACTATCGATTCTGCCATTCCGAATGATTCACTTCCGGAACGTTGAGCTGGATCTTGTTGCGTTCAAACAGGTATGCAGACAGCTTGGCTGCCACTTTTGCGGCACCTTCATTCCCCTTCTCAAGAGCTTCGGGCGTGAAGTAGTGCTTGACAAAGTGAGTGTCAAACTTTCCGCTTGTAAAGGCTTCGTGTTCGCAAACAAACTTACCGAACGGCAAAGTCGTCTCCACCCCTTCGATTTCATACATCTCAATGGCTTCGATCATGCGCTGAATGGCCGCATCGCGATTAACACCGTAGGTCACCAGCTTGGCAATCATCGGGTCGTAATAGATTGGGATTTCCATGCCTTCTTCATACCCATCGTCAAGGCGGATGTTATCTCCTTTTGGGCGGCGGTACCGGGATAAAGTACCAACGCTTGGGAGGAAGTTCTCCGCCGGGTCTTCGGCATACACCCTGAGTTCCAGGGCGTGGCCGGTAATGCTCAGGTCTTCCTGTTTGATCTTTAAAGGCTCGCCTCTTGCGATGAGAATTTGCTGTTCCACCAGGTCCACGCCGGTAATGAGCTCCGTGACCGGGTGCTCTACCTGCAGGCGGGTATTCATTTCCAGGAAGTAGTAGTTCATGTCGGCATCCATGAGGAACTCCACCGTGCCGGCTCCGGTGTAGTTACAGGAACGGGCTACGTTGAGGGCGTCATTGCCCATCTTCTCCCGCAGCTCCGGAGTCAGGATAGCGGAAGGCGCTTCTTCCACCACCTTTTGGTGGCGGCGCTGAATGCTGCATTCCCGCTCAAAGAAATGGATGTAGTTGCCGTGCTCATCGGCCAGCACCTGAATTTCGATGTGGCGGGGAGAAGTCACATATTTTTCAACAAATACCGAGCCATCGCCAAAAGCAGAAGTCGCTTCGCTAATGGCCCGCTTCATCTGGTCTTCAAATTCATCCGGATTTTCAACAATCCGCATCCCCTTGCCACCACCACCGGCGGAGGCCTTGATCAGTACGGGGAATCCAATCTCTTTAGCTACTTTTTTTGCTTCGTCAATATCCGTAATGGCGTGGTCCAGCCCGGGCACCATAGGAATGTCGTAGGCTTTTACCGCATCTTTAGCCGCCAGTTTACTACCCATCACTTCAATAGCGTGCGGACCCGGTCCTATGAATTTGATACCCGCATCTTCGGCAGCCTGGGAGAACTTCGCATTCTCACTCAGGAAACCGTAGCCCGGGTGTATGCCATCTACATTCAGGGACTTGGCAACATCAAGGATTTTATCAATCAGCAGGTAAGATTGAGCGGACGCCGGAGGGCCGATGCATACCGCTTCGTCAGCGAATTTGACATGAGGCGCGTGCCGGTCTGCCTCAGAGTAAACAGCAACGGTACGTATACCCATTTTCTTTGCGGTCCGCATGACACGTAGTGCGATTTCGCCCCGGTTGGCGACAAGGATTTTCTTCATTGGTTTTAGCTTTTTTGTTGGACAGCTCTGAGAATTGCGAGCTGCTCGTTCTGTTTTCCTGCGGGAAAATAACTATAATTCATGAATCCCCGTACAGGCGGAATAACTTTAATCCTTACCTATACCGAAAACTAGGTGTAAATCTTCATCAGATAAAATCTC
Source organism: Phaeodactylibacter xiamenensis (assembly GCF_000759025.1). GTDB lineage: Bacteria > Bacteroidota > Bacteroidia > Chitinophagales > Saprospiraceae > Phaeodactylibacter > Phaeodactylibacter xiamenensis. The sequence goes on from NZ_JPOS01000079.1 coordinate 214,768, forward strand.
ATATAAGGTATTTTTTAAGTATTTGACATAAGCTTTAAAAAATCGCTTTTTAAAACTCTGTATTACAGGGTATTAATTAAAATTTGTTATTTTAAATATTTTCCTTAGTCAATAGTTCGGTAATTTTTTAAGCGGCAATCTTGCCGAAATTCAATAGCCTTTGCAAGGCAGATTTATTTTTTTCCAGTTCTGGGTCGATTTCGAAGTTGGATAAAAATAAATCCAGTATCAGTTCATTGAAATACGAGGTCTTTACGTTAGCTAAAGAAAATCCATTTCTTAGTTCTACATCCTGGTCCAGGTAGTGGGCGGCCTTGGCTACTCCAACCGCCGTCAAGGAGGTGTTGAAATGGAAATGCATCTTCTTTTCATCTCTGGATTGACAGTGAGTCAAACCAGTGTATTGCTTGGCATCTCTGAATAAGAACTCAATCTGGTAACGAGCCTTATAATAAGCGTAGATCAACTGGCCATCCAGTTCCAGATCCGTTGAAAAGTATACGGCATACCGGCCTGTAGGCTGACCTTCGTCAAGGAACTCAACATAGGCTAAATTGACCTTTCTTTTCAAACGGACTGCCCAACAGATCAATCCCCATATTTTCACCTCCTGATCTTCGTGGAGCAGTTGGAATTGGTCTTTGTCAATTTTCTTCAGCTTGATTTTACCGTTATACTTCTTGGGCCGGCCACGCCCTTTTTCTCTGGGACCGGCGTAGAGATATTTCAAATCAGCGTCTTTACGAAATTTAGAAACAACTTCTAGATCGGTCTGCTTGCAAACCGGGCCGATAAAGGAAATCTTTGAGAAATAGCCATCTACGACCACATACTTAGATACCTGGCGAAGCTGCTCTTTCCTTTCGATGATCAACTGGGCATAGTGATCTACCAGGGATTGTCCTTTTTCTTTGAGTTCTTTTTGACCAGGCGTCTGGATAGCTTCCAATGGCATAGCCGTATGATCATCTATGCCGACTACGCCCAAACCACCTATTTCAAGGCCTTTGACGGATTTACCCAAACAACCACTCCAGAATTTGTCAAGCTGTGGGGTGTGCTTCCCACTTTTGGGAAGATAACTTGGGTCAAAGGCGATAATCCGGTGAGCACCTAAATGTTCTTTACTTAACTCAATATTGAATTGGAGAAAATCGAATGACTTTTCAAATTGGAGTCGGTAGGTCTTTTCACAGTAAGTGCCATATCGCTCCATGCCTTTGAACGTGTATCGACCTCGTAGAGATAAATACAGTACAATGATCGAAATGATAAAATTTCGTCTCGGCTTGTTTAAGCCATCAATTTTGCTTAGTATCGTTTCCACAAGAGCCTGGCTCTTGCTGGAAGCATCATTAGTAGATAGTCGCATATCACTAAAATGATGCTTCCTTTCGTTTTATCCAAATGCTTCAAAAAATTACCGAACTATTGCTTAGTTATGTAATGCAAATAGCACTTGCAAATACACAAATTATAATTCACTCTGATTACAAAAGAGTAACAGACCTTTCTTTTGCTTGTTTTTGGTGTTTTTTATTTATTTTTGGTCAGCACTTTTTTAAGACATTTTTAAGCAAAAGATAGTGACAATTCGGACTGTTCTGTGGGGCCAACCGCGAAAGGATGGCACGGCTGCTGTCAAGGTATATGTTAACCTTAATGGGGTAGTGCGATATTTTATGGTTGATGGTATTTATATCGAATCAAAGTTCTGGGATAAGAACAAGCAAGTCGTAAAGTCTAAACACCCCAACGCAAGGCTTTATAATGCCAAGATCAGAGCCAGGAAAATAGCTCTTGAAGAACACTTCCTTAATGGGGGGACGTTTGAAAACTTTTTGAAATCTTCAAAAAGCAAGCTATTGACCGAAGCGCTTGAAGAATATATCACTTTGAACAAAGGTGAATATTCTGCTGGTACTGCAAAAGCTTATCGGAATACTATAAGCCGAGTCAGGCAGTTTGAAAAACACTACTCCATCAAATCATATATCAAGGATATTGACGAAAAATGGGTTGCTGATTTCGTCACCTATATGAAGAAGATGGGGTTTGTTAAGGCTACAACTGCTTATCATTTAGGTCGAGTTAAGAAGGCAATTATGCACCAGCGGGTTGATAATCCACATATAGAGAAAATCAAGCATAAACAGGGCAGAGCTCGCCCAAAGCCTTTTTTAACCCCTAACGAAATTGCACAAATCGAAAAAACCCCAGATTCTGAGCTGTCAAAGGCTCAGTATATTGTAAGAGACTTCTTTTTGCTTGCCTACTACCTTTTGCTTAGAGATAGCGATGTGACGGCTATTTCAAAATCAAATTTCATTGAGAAAAACAGCAAAGTGTTTTACGTAGGAACGAACAAAAAGACTAAAACACAGGTGATTGTGCCTGTAAGTGCCAAGGCAAAAACAATCTTAAAAAGATACGATTATGATTGCTCGCGGTACACTAACAGCTATCGCAACAAGTGCATAAGGCGTGTTGCTGAGATAGCAGGAATTAGCACCCTTGTCGAGGATGGGGATGAGCTTGTTCCAAAATGGAAATTTAGTAAGTATGCACACTGCACGAAGAAGCGCCGCAACGAATTTGGATATGCAGGGGATGAGCCAGCATGGAATAAAGATGCTAGGGGGATGGAAAAACCTTGCCAGCTTAGCTGTCTATTTTCGCTCCGGCAACATGGATATTGCTGAGAAAGCTCAGAAGTTTGATCATTTTAAATAAGCACCTTCCTGATTATGAACAAAGGCATTATTACTGCAATTGAGAAGGCTGAAACACTGACAGAAATTATTGTCAGTCTCATGATTACCGGCTACAAAAACAAAGGCTTTTCAAGCCGGGAAGTCGCTGAGAAACTGGGTATCCACAAGTCTGGTATGAGCAGGATCAAAAACGGGAAATACCAACTGGATCTGTCACGGTTTCTGATTATTTGTGCTATGACTGGTCAAAACCCGATAGAGCTAATGAAAAGGGCCGAAGCATTATTTACTTCGACCCACGAAAAGCATGTATAAAAAAACGATATGATTAAGCGGCTGCTTTGCGCAGCTCTTCGGCCACCCGGGCGAGTGCATCACTATATGCCTCGCCTTTTTTTCTGCGCTTTTTGGTTTCTGCATGGAGGTAGATGACGTACTTTGGTACACCTACTTTAGTCTTCGCCAGGTTGCCGCAGGTGTCGACCTCCTTTTTGTAGCGTTCGCGCTGTTCTGTGGTGCAGTTGCCTTTCATGCGGCATTTAGCAAGCTCCGAGTGCAAGGCAGCGCATTTCCGGTATTTCCGCTCCCCCTTGGTGGTGTAAGCTGCCTGCAACTGGCTTTTGCTTACTACGCTCCGGTAGCTGCCCTGGGCTGGCGTGTCGATCTTGGTCAGGCGGTAAGAGTCGATACAGAGGCTGTACCACTTTTCGGCATCGTCTTTGCCTTCCTTATAGAGGGTGTGGTTGGCTTTGGCGATCTTCTTCACGCGCTCGGTCTTGGCTTGGATCTCCACCGGTGAGCCTTTGTAGACGACATTCCAGTGGTAGGCGCGGTAGCCGGCCTGTGGCTTTTTGTAGTAGTCATCGAATTCCAGGACTTCGCCCAGCTTTCCGGCGTTTACCTTGTCCTTGAAATCTTCCAGGCTTTTCTGGTCTGGGAAGACGACCATGGTGCCGATCACATCTGTTAAGCCTTTTTTGCCAACCAGCCGCTTTCGGCGGAGCTTGTTGATGATGGAATATGGCGTTTTGGTGCGGCTGAGGATATCCGTCTCGCCCTCTGCATGCTTTTTGAGGATCTCCACAAATTCATTTCGGGCAGTATCGTAATCCTTTCGGAAGTCGATGATCTTTTCGATCTCATCGGCCAGCTTAACTTCTTCCACGGTTGTCCCGTCGCCCGGCGTGTAGGGGTCGGGGTCGTCCACGTTCAGTACGCCGTCCCCATCGTAGTCCCCGAATACGCCCCGGTATTTTTCCAGCGCTTTGGGCAATGGCCGGCCGCTGGGCTTGGGCCCGCTTTGGTGCTTCTCCTTGAGGTGCTTTTCGAGGGTAGTGTTTTCAATACACTTCCTTTTGAAGCTGTTGGCGTTCATCACGTAGACCAGGTGCCCTTTATCGTCGAAGATGAGGTACTCCCCTTTCTGAGCGGTTACCGTTATGCTTTCCTTGCCGGTGCCTTTGAGCTGTACGGGCAAGTCTTTGTCTACCTTCAGGGCGTACTCCTGGCAGTGGTTGAGCATGGGCATCAGCTTGGAGGTGTCCGCAGCGGTACGCCAGGAAAAGGAAGGCTTAGTGCCCGCTGAAGGCTCAGTGCCCGTGCTTTTTCTCAAATTGGAAAGGTCGTCCGGGTTGTGCAGTACCTTTCCGATAGTAACGATGCCATCATCGTACTCGTACCCTCCGCCCCGGATTTCAGTTTTCATGTCTTCCAAAGACTGAATAGCAGGCACCGGGCCACCTTCTTGTTTGAGCCTGTCCAGCCACTTTGCGGCTTTGAAGTCCAATTCTACGGCCCACTGCCCTAAATCCTTCGCTGTTTTAACGACAAGGCCCTTGTTGAACTCGATTGACAGCGTATCGTATTCATAGTAATCTTCTTCCTTGTCTACGAAACTAAGCACCCCGTAGGCTTTGATGGTTTCCGGGAGCGTGTACTCAGGGTAATCAATTTCCTCCTCAATAGACACCACACCATCCCATGACCAGCCCGGTTCCTGCACTTCTTTCAATAAGTCTTTTTCAGACTCGAAAGAGAGGCCGTTGTCTTCCATCCACTGTTCAATATCGAGCGAAGCCCGCACGGCTATGCCTTCGTCTTTATTGGCCAGGGCTTTTTCTTTGGACAGGTAGAGGTCGGCATCTTCCAGATCATACTGCCCCGGTTCTTCCGGCTGGTTCATGACCAGAAAGACTTCCATGGAGGGAGGTGGTGTGAAGCCTTTGGGCTTTTGGGCCGTGCTGCCTTTCGGCAAATGCACACTGACGTAAGCCTCGGCATACTCTGATGCTTTTTTTGCCGTAAGGCCCATACCCTTCGCGCCCTGCTCCAGCTTGTCCATCAGGGCCTCGTACTCCTTTTGCCCCATGCCTTTGACCTGGGCTTTGCTGAGCCCCGGATGGGCTTTGTCCATCGCAGCGTAGTAGTCTTTCTTGTAGACCTTTTTGGCTTTTTTGCGGGGCTTGGCTTTGCTTGTTTTTTGGGACGGCTGATCGTCCAGCTTGCTGTAGTCCCGGTCGTCGGGGATTTCGGCACCGCCTTTTTCCAGCACTTTTTGAGTTTTACCGTCAATCAGCACGTAGCCGTCTACCATGCCCTTGAGTTCTTCAAAAGCCGTTAGCCCATTTTGAACGCCCTCTTCGATGACAAAGCGGGGGACGTAGCGCCCGGACTTTTGATAGCGCCCCATTGCCCGTTCCAGGCTGGTGGCTTTATCGACTTTCAGGAACATGATGAACACCCGGTAGCCTTCCTTTTTGAGCACTTCGATGAGGGGCTTGTACTTTTTGGATTTGTTCATGGTGCCATCGTAAATGACATCATAGCTACAGCCAAACTTGCCCACTTTGCCGAGCAGGGTTTTGACGATATCCTGCGTTTCGCTGTGGGTCTGAGAAGCGTTCCACCCCTTGTATTCCGGTAGTTTGGCGCGGATTTCGTCCGCATCAACTTTGAAGATAGCCGGGTTGTCCATCCAGTCCTTGTTGTTGCGGATGTAGGTCGACTTGCCGGAGCCTGGCAGCCCGCCGGTCAGTATGGCGATGGGGGCTTCGCGGCGGATGCAGGTGTTGCCTTCAACTTCTTCGGTGATGATCTTGTTGTGCAGCTTTTTCCGCTCATCGGTGTACTCCCCGTACTCCGAGTGCATGTCTTTGGTCTGCGGCAGCTTTTCCAGGTGCGCCTCCAGGGCATCCAAAGCTTGGCTGTCAATGCGCCGTTTGCCTTTTTCATCCACCGGGGGCATGCTGTCAGGCACGGCGGAACGCGCTTCAAAGAAGCCTCGGGGGCGTGCGCGGATCGCCGCTTCAGTTGGCGCGTGGGTATGGTAGTAAGGCTCGCCGTCGTTTTTCCAAAGCTTGGACTGCCGGTCGTAGTATTCCAGGAAGGTGAGCTTGTGCCCATCGTCTCTTTGGTGGCGGGTGGAAATGGCAAAGGGGACATCATCGACCACGAGGTAGACTTTGTGCTCTCTGCCTTTTACATCGACGATTTTGTCGCCCTTCATGTAGGGCAATGAATCCGGGAGCTTTGTGCGTTCGCTATCCAGTTTCTGTATGTACTGCCGGAACTCACGGTTGACATTTCCCAGCCCCTCTTTTTCCTCCGGGCTGGGCGTTTTGGCTTTGACCCACTGCGGTGCGCGGGCGAGCAGTTCCTGTATTCTTTTATCCTGCCCGGGGAATTCGATATCGCCTTCGCCTACTTTTTCGTAAGTGGCAAGCTTGCCCTCGGCAGGTTTGGGCAGCATAATGTAATACCGCCCGTCTACGTACCGCTCGGGGTGGTCCCAGTCCACCCGCACTTCCTCCCCTTCCCTGACCCAGTTCCAGCGCAGGGTGCCCCCATAGCCTTGCTGCGCGGGGTAGTCCCTTTTCAATGCCGCGAGGATCTGCTCGTCGTAGTCCTCCCACTCAGCCAGGGCTTCCTTATAGTCTTCGGAACCGGGCTCCGCGATATCGAGTATTTCCTCGAAGTCCCGCATGGCTTCAAAGTTTTCCTGGTACTTTTGGGGCAGGCTTGCGGTGTCCATGCCCATCGTTTTGAGGTACGCTTGTGCCTTAGATTTCATAGCTGTTCAAGTTTTAGGCTGCGAGCTGCAGCAGTTTTAGTTTTTTGCGTTTCCTGGCTTTGGCCAGCAGTATCTTTGTCTTAGTGTTCGCCCTTTGCGGCAACTCTTTTTGCACGCTGCCCATCTGCCGGGCTTGCATACGTTTTTGCTGAGTTGCATTGTTCGGGGACAGCTCCGCCTCAAGGGCCAGCTCTACATAGGAGCTTTGTTTGACCAGGTAGTAAAACTTCCCATTGCTGCCCCGGTAAGCCTTCTCTACACGGGCTTTTTTACCGGCATAGCCTACGGTTTCCCCTGCCCGGTACAGGGCATCCTCCGCTTCACCGGCAATGCTTTCCTGGGGCTCTTCCACGCGCAGGCCATCGAGCATGTAATTAAGCTGTGCGAACTGTGCCACCCGCGCGTCGATGGAAGCCGCAGCGATGCCCTCGGCTTCCTTTTTCAGCCTGATCTCTTCGGCCCTTTCTTGCAGGCGCTCTGCCTTGAGCAGGCCCTCCTTTTCTTTTCTCTTCTGTTCTTTTTCTGCCTGGAGCTGCTCAACCGCTTGTTTGATGGCTTCTTCGGAGTCGTCCAGCCCTTTGGGCTTGAGGATTTCCACCACGGCCCGGTTGTACTTTGCTACGCTCTTTTTCCAGTTGGAGTACCAATAAGGGGGCGTTATACCGGCAGGCTTTATCCAGGCATCTTCGTAGGGGTTGCGGTAGTAATGGCTGACTTTGTAGCCCCGCTCTACTTCTTCGCGCAGCGTTTCTACCAGCCGCCCGTCTTTGAGCTTTTTGGAGCGCAGGATGTAGGAAACCTGCCGCCGCATCTCGTCGGGGTCTTGCGCTGCGCCCTCCGGCAGGCCGCGGTAGTAGCTTACCGCCTCTACAATCTCTTCCAAACGGTTGAATGCCTGATAGCGGTCGTTGCGCAGCCCTTGCAGAGTGTTAAGCTGGGAATCAATGGCAACGATCTCGTCTTCCAGCTCCAGGCTGCGCTCTTTGGCTTCCAGCTCGGCGATGCGAAAAGGGTCTTTGATCAGGACGTACTTGAGCTCTGCTGGGTCAAAGTCGCGGGTGTCCAGCGTGCTCTGGTTATTATCAAAGTCCCAAATGGCATTGATGCGGGCAGTTTTCTCTTCCAGCTTTTGGAACATGAAGATGTCCATGCTGTCCTCCATAAGCGGGTTGACGATGCGCACGCTGCGGTGGATGTTGCCCTGCCGCCACAGCCGCCCTTCGAGCTGATTGACGTCGGTGGGGTTCCAGGGCAGCTCCAGGATGTAAAGGCAGGAAGCGTAGCGCTGAAGGTTGATGCCCTCGCGTATGGTGGCGCTGCCGATGAGCACTTTGCAGCGGAACTCGTGGGGGATGTCTTCGTAATCGCGTGTTACCGGGTTAAAACGGCGGCCCAGGAAGGCATTTTGCACCGTCTGCTTGTCCTTGAATCCCATCTTTTTCATGCGGCTTTCACTGACGATGATGCCCACCTCATGCGGCTGGAAACCTACTTTTTCGATCAGGTAATCGCGCAGCAAAGGGAAGAACTCTACGCCCATATTGCTGTAGATGATCTGCCCGGACATAGGCGAGCCCTGCTGCTCATGGTAGGCTTTCACGCTGCGGATGCAGCCGGTGATGAACTCCAGCTTTGCCGAGCTTTCTATGAAGGCTTTGGGCGATCCGGGGTTCTTCGTTTCCTCATCGCACTCCAAAATGTAGGGCGAAAAGGCTACTTTTCTGGCCATGCCTGCCGCACGGAGCATGCGCACGCCGCCCCCGTTATCGTCTGAGTCTACCTTGGCGTTTTGGCAAGCCTCATTGACGCTAATCTGCCCGGCAGCGTAGGCCAGGATGCTGTCCATGCGTTCTTTTTGGTAAGCGTTGAATGGAAGCACCGTTTCAATCGTCTCGTTCCCGCCGAGCCTGATCTCCATACCGTTGACCACCTTGCGGCGCAGGGGCAGGACGATCTTGTTGGGCCGCTTGAGGTTTTTGGTCGACTGCTTGTAAAGGAAGAAACGGCGGATGATAGACTGCAGAGCATCGAGGTTGGAGAAGCCCACAAATACATCTTTGAACTCCGGGTTGAGCGCAATGGTGAACACCAGCTCATTGGACGTATTGACAAACTGGTCGAAGAACTGCTTGAGGTTCTTCAGCTGCAGCTCCTGCAAATAGCGCAGCCCCACCAGGCTGATCATGGAGTAAATTTCCATAGGCGAGTTGGTAAAGGGCGTGGCGGTCAACAGCAGGACGTTGCCGGTGGGGTTTACCCTTTGGACGTACTGGGCGACCATAAAGGTTTTGAGCCCCATGGCCGAAGGCTCCCCGGAGCTGATATCGTAGCGCTTGATGCGCTTTTCATTGTCCAGGTTTTCTTCCTCCTCGGCTTTTACGGTGGTGAATATCTTCTTAGCGCTGTGCGCTTCGTCCACCACCATCATGTCGAGCCCCATGCGGTCGATATTGGCGCGTGCGCCCATCTGCGATACGCCGATCAGCCCCCCGACCTTGTTTTTGAGGCGCTCGTAGGCTTTGCTAGCGGCTTTGCCTGTTGCAAGGTTATCTTCCTGCTCTAGGATGGGCATCAGCTCCCCAAAGAAGTTCAGTTCCTGCATATCGTCCAGCCCCACCCGCTTGAAGCCCTGATAGGTCAGGAAGGTGATGGAGCCTTCGGGCATGGGCCCCTCCTCCGGGATATTTTCGAGGTAATCTTCGCTGAGGTTGTACAGGTCATTTTGGGGGATGTGCGGCAGTATGCCTTTGCACTCGCCCATGAACTGTTTGTAGACCTGGTTGGGCAGCACAAAGAAGGGCCGTTTGCACCAGCCGTTTTCGAGGAACTGGGCGGCGATGAAAATAGCGCACCAGGTCTTGCCCAGCCCTACCCCGTAGGCCAGGCAGCCCGCGCCCCTGACCTGGGCAAAAGCAACGGCCTCCCGCTTTTCCGGGCGGATGTCCATTTCCATGCCGTTGTAGATGCGGGCCATGGTAAAGCCGATGGGCACCTGGTCCAGGTCTACCGGTACTTCGCTATTGTAGCGCTCATTCCAGATGCGCTCGATGGCTTCCCGGTCTTCATCGGTAATGGCTTTGGCCAGGAAGTCCGAGAACAGGCGGATGCCCTCCTGCTGGGCGGCGGACTTGTTGCGCTTGAACTCTTGCACGTCCTCCTTTTTCCCGCGCTTGCGGCTTTCCAGGTAAAGCTCCTTGATGGATCGCCAGGTCAGCCCGCGCCGGATGCCCAGCTCCCGGGCATTCTCGCTCATCCACAGCACGAAAGCGCCTTGCAGGGAAATTGGCGCTTTGAGTTCCTGCCGCATGCCTCTTTGCAAAGTACGGGCATAGTCGATCTGCCCGTTCTGCCGGATTTTGGCTTTCAGCCGGACTTCGCCTTTCAGGTGCCTGATGGTGTATTTTTTGGCCAGGTTGCTGACCGGCTTAATGATCAGGCGGTCTTCCACCCGCTCAGCATTGAGGCGCTTGCGGCGCAGCGCAACCCGGTTCCATACCTGGTCAAGGGCGGCAGACTGCTGCTCAAAGATGGCTTTGCCATCTTTCATGCTTTCAATCTTGGGCTGGTCCTGGCCGAGCATTTCCCGGCGCTCGGCGATATTGCCGGACATGTAGATAAAGGCTGGCAGGAAGCCATCGCCGAACCAGTACACGAGCTCTTGTTTGGCCCACTCCAGGGGCACTACTTTTTTCGACAATGCAGCCGGGTTGTAGTATTTCTTCCACCCGCCTTTCATAGCACGGCCCAGCACCTTAGTCTGGTACCAGACAAAGACTTCCTTTTGGGCATCCGTCAGGTGTTTGTTGTACTGCTGGTCGATCTCATCAAAGGTGATCAAATCCAGCTCGCCGGCTTTGGCCTGGCCGCGGGCGCTCTTTTCTTTTTTTGCCTTTTTTAAAGCCCGCTTGATATTCCTCTGTTGCGGGATATGAATGTCTTTTGCAAATGTATCGCTATGCTCGCTGGAAATATGGGGCGAGAGCATATTAGCCGCTTCATAAGCTACGCCCGGGATGCGCATCACGTCTTCCATCGTGCCCCGGTACTTTGTGACGTTGTCAGAGAAGCGCCCGGTGGCCTGGTAGGGCGTGCCGAGTACCTTTTCCGGGTTCTGGACATACCAGTTGTCGTTAATGATTGCTTCTATCATGCTATCCCAGTTTTAAGAGTTTGAGCTTCTTTTTCTTTTTGGCTTTCGCCAACAGCAGTTTGGTGGTGGCCTCTTTGGGCGAAGGTTTCACTGCTTTGGGTTTTTTCCTGGAGCTGTTTTTTGCCGGCCTGTTTTTTGCTCCCTCACGAGGGGCCCCAAGTATTTCCTGGTTCAGACCAATCAGGTATTGATAGCCTTCTTCAGTGCGCTCCCACTTTAGCGCATCAAGCTGGCCCTTCCCACGCCGGACCAGCTCTGCCCGGCTGACATCGTCAAGTGGACGGCCGTACTCGTCCATGGCCCGCATCCAGATCTCGTGGGCATCTGCCTGGGAGATGCCGAACGACTCCATGAAAATCTGTTCGTAGGGCGATAAAACCGGAGGCGGCAGGGCTTTGCCGATGTAGCGGATTTTGTGATAGACCTTACCGCACACTTCCTGGCGGGAGCCAAAGATGATCTTAACAGAAGGCTCCCCGCTCTCCAGTGCCCCTTTGAGCAGCTTATTGACAAGCTCTTCTGCCGGGCCGCCGACTTCGTAGTAAATGCCATCGTACCGCCGGGCGGCTTCGCATACGGCCTTGTAGTAATCTTGCATAAAAGGCTGGCTGCCGGGCTTTGCCTGCAGGCTGAGCAGGCGGGGCCCTCCATGGGGCATCCGGCAGTTGCCGTCCTTTCCACCGTGGTCTGTCACTTTTACCTGTATGCCATGGGCGAAGAAGGTATCGGTTTTGACCGGTACGCCACGTTGCGCTAACATTGGCCGCCCGGGCGCATAGACCAGTTTCGAGTTGAGCTTGCCCGTATTGCCGGTGCCCTTTTCCTGCCGGGCAGTACCATAAGCGTAAAAATGACCCTGTGGGTCATTGGCCGTGACATACTCGCGTACCGCGCCCACGTTGTCAAGTGCCTCCTGATGATTGGGGAACGGCCCAAGGGCAAGCACCGGTTTTTGCCCCTGGTCATGCACGGAGACAAAGTAATCTCCGGGGCGGGGGTCAAGCTCTTTTTCCGCTTCAGGCATTTGCTTAACCCCATCCTCTTCCGCCAGCTGGTAAACGAGTTCATAGTCTTGGCTGTAATCTTTGTCGGTTGGCTTAATCAGCCGGGTTACTTCGCCGTTGTATGGGTTGAGGTGGGCGATGCTCAGGTAGTCGTCGTTTTTGCGTTTTCGGCGGTCAGCATAGACCGTACTGCCGCCCATGTTGCCGACGAAAAGCCAGTCCGGGTAGCGGCTTTTGGGCGGGTTGGGGGCGTTGGCATACGCTTCGATCAGCCGGGCTTCCTCTGCCGGTATGTGATCAATTACATAAGCTTGGAATGCTTCTTCAGGAGTGACGTTCTCATCAGAAAACAGTGCTGCCCCGGTGTTGCGCCGCACGCTCTCGTTAAATGCCTTAATTGCCCTTTTGAATTTGCGCTGCCCCTGGGACATCAGGCGGCTCAGGTAGATGGCCTGTGGGGGCCACGCCTTTTCGGAGAACAAGGCACCCTGATTGATAAACTGGTCGAAAGGGAGCCCGCTGGCTTTCATCTCGTTCAGGTACAGGATGGCATCGTTGATGTGGGGTATCAGGTTAGCGCTGCCGGGCAAAGTGCTGTTGCTGACCAGTACGGGCATGGCGTACACCACCACCCGCCGGGCTTGCTTGATGCCGTCCCGCTCGGCGGCTTTCAGGGCCGCTTTTTCCAGCACTACGCCCGCCAGGACTGACTCTACGAGTTCTTTCCCGGCGTTTGTGAAGTAGCCCTCGTCATAATATTCGGGGACGGACTGCTCCGTGATGATGTTGCACTGTAGCAGGGCTTCGAGCATCTGCTTTTGGGCCGTCCGGTCGGCGTAGAAATCGCTCATGCGCTCGTGCTGGTCGAGCATAGCCGGGATGCGGGTTTGGCACAGCGGGTTTTCCCGCAGGCTGTTGCTGCGCTCAATGGTTTTGTCCACCGCCCGCTTGCCCTTCATGGTGCTTTGGTTGTACTTGGCCAGCTCCCGGGTCTGAAAAGCCGGGAAGCCGTAGTCGATCCGCACGAGCAAAGGCTGGCGGAATTGATAGGCATCGTTGTTGATGCTGAAATCGTCGCCCGTGGGCAGGTAAATCAGCTTCCCGTTCTGGCAATCTATCCTTTCGGTTTTGCCCGTAGTTGAAAAACCAAAGGCTTCCAGTTCTTCGCACAGCGCATCCACATAGGCTTTGTAGTTCTCCGGGTGCCGGCTTGCCGCAAGCTTGGTGCTCATGGTGCGGTTGTTGCCAGAGACGACAATCCATTTGCCATCAATCTGCTGCCCGGCGACGATGGGGCTGCCCGATGGTGTCCGGCTCGTAGTCAGCAGGCGGTAAGGGTCCAGCCTGCGGGCATTGTCCCGCACCCGCTCTTGTGCCGCTGCGTCGTCCTCGTAGTTGCGGTCGTTCACGTTTTGCCTCTGCTCGTTTACCGGGTAGCCGGGAGTAGGCGCAAAGGTCAGCTCGTTGTGAGAAGCCAGCACGCTGTCCAGCTCCACAATAGCGAACCGGGCATCGCGCTTCTCGCCGTTGGGCATGGAAAGGATGATCTTTTTGCCAAGTACGGTCATTAGTGTTCCATTAGATTATCGTTAAAGTCGCGCTCGATGTGGTCGATCGCCTCAGCAATGGTCATGCCTTCTTCTGCCACGTAGTTGACCACGAGCTGCACGATTTTCTCCCGCCCACCGGGCTTGTTGATGAAGCTGCACACCTTTGGGGTGAAGGTGCCGGTGCCGTCTTCCTCGCACTGGTCCAGCTGCTCGTTGATGGCGGTTTTCAGGTCGTTGAGTAGGTCTTGTGCGTCCATTATGCTGCGTTTTTGGTGAAACAAACGATGTCGCTCAGTACGTCGGTGCGGTCGAATACACCGTTGGGCAGGCGGTAGGCATCCGAGAGGGTGGCGCGGGCCGCAATTTCTTCCTTTACCTGGCTGTTGCCGCGCTGAAGGAAAGGCACGCCGCCGTTGGCCACTTCTGAGCCGATGATGTAGATCAGGATGCCGCCGGGCTTGAGCAAGTCGATCCCGCGCCGGATGAAGTATTCGTCGTATGACCGCGCTTTTGTATAACTCCTTTCGCCCATTTCCATGTACCGCCCCCCTTTACCACCTGTAATACTTCCATAAGGAGGATTGCCAATGATTAAATCAAACACTGGTGCGGCCCTGTTTTTGATAGACAAATTGACTTCCTCATTAATGAATTGCTGTTCAAACAAGCCCTGAACAGCCCGGGCTTCGGGATAAAGAATGCGCAGAATAGCATAGCTGTACTGCTGCGGCTCAATAGCGGTCACCACGGCATCCCGTTCCAGGTATTGCCGGGCGGGCACCTGAGCAAGGAATACCCCATTGCCCGCTGCCGGTTCCAGGACTTCGCCTCCTTTGAAACCAAGTTTTAGTGCCAAGCCCCACATCTTTTTGACTATAGGTATGGGCGTGAAAAACTCGTAGAGGATTCCCGCGTTCGATTCTTCCAAAAACTGGTCTAGCCCGCCGTAGCCGGAATACTGGCTAAGCATGGTTTTCTCATCTGCTGAATATGCAGTTGGGTTTATGCCTTTTTGGTCAATCAAGGCTTCGATCTGTCGGTTGAGCCCGTAGGCTTGCCGGTTGGTCATAATTTACTTCTTTGCTCCGATTTCACTAGTGCCCAGCAGGTTGATGAGGATCAGTAGGATAAATAGCCCTATCAAAATCCGGCCTGCAAGCAGGTGCCCTCGCCGGTACAAAAAAGTACCAGCAACAGGCATTAGAAATATTATTCCTATCACGATGTAGAAGGCCTGTTCCGTAGTCAAGAGCGGCTTAGGCATCTTGGGCCGGGGCTCGTAAGGCTTGGCGATTGGCTTTTCTCCTGATTGGGCGAACAGGCTTTTCATGCGGCGGCTGGTTTTTCATTCCGGAAAAAGAGCTGGTACACCGCATACGCAGTGACTGGCACCAGCACAGCGGCAGCAATAATCCAGCCCCAGCCATACTTTGCTACCGCTACTTCGATTAGGCGGTCTACAGGGAATTTGGAGGCGGTGACGATGACGGCGCCGTCTTCTTTTTCCGGAAAGTGGTTGTTGATGCGGTTTTTCCAGCCCGGCAGTACGCTGAGCTTTCGTGGGTCTTGCAGGGCAAGCCATTCGTAGTATTTCAGGCGGGAGTCCCGGTAGAGGTTATATAGGAGCCCGCCATTGATTTTGCTTTGGCGGTTGGAGGCGGCTACGGTCAGGCTCCCCAGTATGCCATCGACTTCGAGGTCTTCCCCCAGGTCATTGAGGGTTTGCTGCAGCATCGTTACACCGCTAGTGTCCCCGTTGCCGCCCGGGCCGTGCTGGATGATGCCGTCCGCTACGATCTCCGCTAAGTCCTGACTGTCGAACTCGCTAAGGCGGTAACGGTCCCAGTATTCCTTTTCGTAGATTTCCAGAGCGGTTGCCTTAGTCAGGTTTACCATGTCTGCCTGGGTAATGTCCCGGCGCAGGTGGTGGGCGAGTGTAGCGGGCGTAATACCGTACTTAGTACCGATGAACGCTCCGTTCAAAAAGTTCTCATCCCAGTCGCGGTTGTCGTTGTAACCGCCCTCGATCTGTAGGATTTTGCCCGCGAATAAATTGAAGCTTGCCATTAGCAGTATTTGTTAACTGCTATCCTTTTGAATGCTGCTGAAGAAAACGCCTTCCCCCGTAGATAAGGGGCTGGGCGCTTTCTTTCTGGCTGCGGTTAGTCACAACCTTAATGATAGCAGCTCTTCGAGCCACTAAATTAATCATTAGTTGCCTTATTCGCAATTTTTGACTGAAACGCCCTTAGTAATTTCAGGGTCGGATTGGTGGTTTCCGATGGGGCTGCCTTCGACTTCTTCTGCCAGTTCGCCGTTTTCAAAGCGGTAGGTTGATTGGTCCTCGAATTGCACGATGAGTATGGACTTGGGTGGTGTTTTCATTCCCAAAAAGAATACTTGTTTTTGTACAAACAAAATCGTACATTTATAATAATAGGTAAATTATGGGTTAGCGTTGTCCTTCCTTTGGGCAGCGCTTTTTTTATGCGGTTTCTATATTCATCTTATTGTTACATAAAGTACCGGTAGCCAAAATAGACGAGCGCTCCGGCAACGGCAAGCACCAGGGCGATGGTCATAACGTGCTTTGCCCGAATGTCCTTACCACGGTCTTCTGCGTTGCCCAGTTCAGCGAATACGCCACGGATTTCTCCGGCAGTGACCAGTATGGTATCGAGCACTACGTTTGTAGGCCCAACGTAGAGGTTGCGAAGGGTTTTCATGCTATTCCAGCGGCTGTAGAGCTGGCCCTGGTGGCGGCGGGTGCGCTTGGCGGCGAATACGGGGTAGAGCTCGCTTTGTACGCAGTCGAGGTGCAGAAAGGTGTCGTAGCTGCCAAACCCGCGTATGCCCATATCCCACAATTCCTGAAAGATAGGGCCCTTGTTGTCGAAGTCGTCCCGCAGCTCAATGTAGATCGGGTTAACTTCGCGCTTGCTGCCGATGAACTGGAAATCGATAGCCTGGGCAAGCATGTGGGGGGAGTGCGTGGCGGCTCCCACTACGCCCGGGCCCGTTGGGATGTAGTTGCGGTAGGTGCTGGTGATGCGGATCGGCATTCCAAACTTAGTACGCAGGTATTGCACCGCGTCGATGACGCTGACCGCCAGTGGATGGGACGGAAGCCCGGTCTTCGGGTTGTAGAACTCGCCCACGGTGAAGTTCTCCCGCAACTTTTGGCTGGAGTTGGACACCATCACGTAGCCGGTTGTCTCGTTGGGTGCCTGCGGTATGTAAGTTTGGAGGTTACTCATCGTTCTTTACCTTTTTTCGGATTTGCAGGGCGATATAGACCGCGCCTATGGCAAATAGAATTGCGACACCTGCTGCTCCGATGGCGTACCAGTTGATTTCGCCGCCATTCTGAGCTTTGTCCAGGCGTTTTTCCAGCTTCCGGATTTGCCGGTGCAGGAGGTTGATTTCTTCGGTTTCTGGATCTGTTTGTATGGGTTCCTCTTCGCCCCCCCCTACATCTTCAGCGGCATTCTGATAAGCGGACTGGGCATTCTCCAACTGGGCTTGCTGTAGCTTGTGCTTGGCGTACAGGTCAGAGTATGCCGACATTACTTTTTCGTAGTGCTGGCCAAAAAACTCGCCTTTGTCTAGTGGTCTGTCAAGGCTAAAACTAGGGGTTGCCTGCGGCGACTTTTGAGGCTACTCTTCGTTGGATAACCCCTTACGTAGCGCTGCTATGCGCGGGAACATCCGCCTTGATTAGCCTCAAAATTCGCTCCCACTCAACCCATAAATTAACACTTGACAGACCACTAGTGGTCTGTCAAAGTTAAAGATAGGGGTTGGAAAAGACATCTAAAAGGTTGAACTTACCTGCAACGAACCTCAGTTGCGATGAATAAAAAATACATTATCAGGCTAAGCGAATCAGAGCGCGAAGAAGCTCTGCGGGTCACTACACAGCTAAAAGGGAGCAATCAAAAAGTACGTCGGGCTCAAATTCTTCTACAGGCCGACGTTAACGGCGCGAACTGGCCCGATAAGCAAATCTCGGAGGCTTACCGCTGCCGCGTCAGCACTGTAGAAAATACACGCAGGCGCTTCGTTGAGCATGGTTTTTCGGAATGTTTGAACCGTAAAAAGCGGGACACCCCACCAAACCCCAAGCTGCTTGATGGAAAACAGGAGGCGTCCATCATTGCCATGCGGCTTGGGGCTGCTCCCAAAGGCTATGCCAACTGGTCTTTGCGGCTGCTTGCCCGCAAGGTGGTGGAATTGGGAGTGGTTGAGCAGATCAGCCACGAGACGGTACGCAATACGCTAAAAAAAACGGTATGAATTCGCAGCAGAGCCTTGAGTATTGGGTTATCCCACCAGAAACAGACGCAGAGTTTGTGGCGTGTATGGAAGAGGTGCTAGATACCTACGAATTGCCCTACGACCCTCTGCGCCCGATGGTGTGCATGGATGAACAGCCAGTCCAGCTCGTAAAGGAGACACGCAAGCCCATTGAGGCTACTAAAGCACGCCCTAAACGGGTCGACTATGAATACGAGCGGGCTGGGACAGCCAGTATCTTTATGTTTTGCGAACCCTTGGCAGGCTGGCGCCAAGCCACAGCACGCGATCAGCGGACCAAAGCCGACTGGGCCTTAGAAGTTGCACAGCTGCTTGATACCCGATACGTTGACTGCAAACAGGTCACACTAGTTTGTGACAATCTGAACACCCACACTAAAGGGGCATTCTATGAGGTGTTCACGCCTGAAAAAGCAAGAGCCTATGTCAAGCGCATCCATTTTGTGTACACACCAAAACATGGCAGCTGGCTTAATATTGCAGAGAATGAGCTTAGCGCAATGACAAGGCAGTGCCTCAAAAACCGGCGAATAGGGACATTGGAAACGCTACAAGAAGAAATAGCAGCATGGGCGACGGATGTCAATCTAACTCAACGGGAAGTTGACTGGCAAATGAAAGTCGGTGATGCTCGCATCAAACTCAAGGCGGTCTATCCTAAAGTCAAGACATGAGCCTTCCATAGCCAACCCCCATCTTTTATGTTGACAGACCACTAGCTTGTGCTCGCCTTCGGGTAGGCTCTTTTCGTATTCTTCATACATCTTGCGCAGCTCTCTGATGGTGCCGGGGTGCATTTTGATCATCCCCAGGTTTTTCATGCTTAGCTGATCTTCATTCTTTTTCATAAAAGTTGCTTTTATCGCAATTTAAGATTTTTCCGGGACACCGCAAGCATCCGGATTGTTGTGTACGAGCATGCCCTCGATGAGCAGCTGCCGGAGGGCTTCGTTGTACAGGGTTTTGTAATAGCTCCAGTTGTTGGCTTTGGATTTTTCGCGCACCTGGAGGGCGGTGGTGCGGTTGCGCTGCAGGAGGCGCATACGGTTGTTGACTACGTCAATGACATCGAGGTCCGTATCCATATTGTGGTGGGGCTGATATTCGCACTCCAGCACGCGCTCAGCGCTTTCGTCAACCAGTAGGAGGTCAACCGGGTTAGGCTCGGTAGGGGAGGTGGACTGCTCCCGGCGGCGGGGGCGGCGCAGGACAGCCATGAGGACTACAGCGATAAGGGTAAGCATAGCAGCGAATATGTAGTCTTGTTTTTTCATCGGCGTAAGGCTACGACAACACCAATAACGATGAACAGCAGGAACATCCCCCCAATAAATAGCTCTATCCCAAACTTAGGGCTCAGATAGTCCTTTGGGTCGCTATAACCGGGCATGTTGTTGTACATGGCCCGGTCTTTGAAGGTAAAGGCATCCACCACGGTGCTCGTGATGCTGCTCAAGGCATTCGCTATGGCTGAAATCGGGCCCATTTATCTTTTTTTGGTGGGGGCAAACAAAATTAGAGCCAGTGCGCCCAGAAATAAAACGGATGCACCGATCAGGTAGGGGGCATAGAGCCTAAGCCGGTCTTCTTCTTCGGTGCGCTTGTTGGCGGGGTCAAGAATGGATTCCATAGTAAGCAGGTCGTCCGGGCAGGGGTCAAACTTATAGCGCAGCATCACCGGGCCTATGTCCAGGTATTGCCCCGAACATAGGAACTCATCTTTCGTGAATGATACGCTGTTGTTGCAGGCTTTCTTACATGCATCTGCCACATCAACCATCGTCCCAAACCAGCTTTCACACCGGTTGCGGCACTCCTGAGCCCTGCACCATTTCCCGCCTACGCAAAACCCCATGCCTGCTATTTTTTCCGGAATGCAAAATAGAGCGCCAGCCCGATAGCGGCGCCTGCTGCCAGCAGGATTAGCATCATCTTGCGGCGCTTTGCCTTACAATCGCCTTCCCCTTCGCTTCCACAGCTGCAGCCCTTTTTTGGGCCTCCGGCTACTTCTACGCCGGGCTCGGTGGTGACGGGCGGTGGGAAGGGCTGCTCTTCGTCCTTGACCGGGACGTTGTCGTTCGTTGTTGCCATAATTTTTATGATTTTTTGCGCCGGGCCATCAGGGCCAGCAGCATGACGAAAAGGAGGATCACGCCTACTACGATCCCGATCAGGGCACCGGTACTGAGCCCCTTATTCTGATCGGTGTCCGGCGGCGGTACGGTCTGATAGATTACGGTATCCGGGCCCTGATTGCCTTTTAGGGAGTCGATCACGCTGGAAACGCCGCCCAGCCAGCCGCTGACATTCTCACCGGAGAACCAGCTGTTGCCTGATGTCGTCTCATTCTGATTGACCGGCACACCGTTTTGGTTGCCGACGGAGCCGTTTTGCCAGGCATTGATCGCCCCGGCTCCAACGTTGGAATAGTCCATTGGATAGTTTTTTGGTTACGCGATAGCCTTGCCGAGTGGGCTGTCCGGGGTTTCGGATTCTCCCGGTACTTCCCGGCGGCGGTCTTCAGCCTTATCGCGGAAAAAATGAAGGAATGGATTGATGATGTTGGCGGCCAGCGCAAGGATAATCAGATTGAGCTCTCCGCCAGCCAGCGCGTCAATGAGGTTGGATGCTGCACCTTCCGGGAAAACGACCCCAATACCGGTAAAGAAAATCAGCACGGCGGTCAGTGCCTGGGTGCGGAAGTTCCAGCTTTTCAGAAAGCCCCAGCTCCAGCCTGCTTCGCCCCGGATGATCTTCATCAGGGGGTTGAGGAAGTTGATGAGGACCAGGGACAGGATGCGCCCGAGCTCGCCTGAGGCAAAGGCATCGTAAATGCTATCAGCGTCTGTGCCGATGCTGAGGTCATTGGCTTCCAGCGTGAGCAGCACGAGGCTGATCAGGCTGACAAAAAAGTTGCGGCTGTCGAGGGTAGCCTGCAGTTTCGTGAACGTTGTCGTTTTCATAGCTATAGATTATTGCCCAATAATAGGGGGATTACAAAAAAGCCGTTCCGTGTACGGCCGTTTGGCAACGTTTCCCGCCGTTTCGAGCACAGCGGGAATCGTTGGGTATCAAAAAGTGTGGCTACCGGCGGGGCCAGTGCCTCAGATCGTCTTCGTTGAGGGTGATGGGGGTGCCGTCCTGATCGTGACCGCGTACTTTTAGGACGTGGACTTCCTGCTCTTCCAGGTTGCCGCTGCCTTTGTCCAGGAGCATGTCGTAGAAGTAGCTGCTACATCCTACTGCGTCTGATACATCGGCGGGGCTTCGCAGCCCTAACCCGCGGCCATAGTGGTAGGTGTTCGTATTGTCCATCGTCAGCTCAAAGGTGGTGCCTGCATCGGTATTGGTTTCCACGGCGACCTGTATGTAGGTGATGGTAGCTACGCCGTCAAAATTGGCTACGGTATTCTTATCGAGGTCGATGATGAAGGCGGGCTCGTCTGTAGCTGAGGAAGCCTGCACGGTCATCCACGGCATGGTCCATTCCCCTTTCAGTTCGTAGGTAAGGGTACGGTTTTCACGGATGATGCCGGGGTTGTCGCCTCCGTCGCCCGGATCATCCGGTTCGTCGGGCTCTTCGTTGCCGTCTGCCGGGTTGTCCAGGTACTGCTTTAGTTTGGGCGATCCATGCCCGTAGTAGTGGTCGTGGCCCGGTTCACCCAAGTCGGTGGCGTACACGGCGGCATAGTTGAGCAGCTCCGGGTTCGTAAGCCCGGCGTTCGCCAGATCGAGGCAGACTAATACTCCAACGATGTGGGGCGTTGCCATCGAGGTTCCGGACATTACGCATTCCCGGTTGCCTATGCAAAGGCTGGGAATGAGGACTCCGGGCGCGGCGTACTGTGTGGTGGGGCCAAACTGGCTAAAGTTGGCTTTATTGCCGTTGCGGTCGATTGCGCCTACGCCTACGGTTTCGTTCATAATGCCGGGGAAGGACGGCGGGCTTACACCACGGTTGCCGTTGGCGGCTACCACAATCACGCCTTTGCTGGTGGCGTATTCGATAGCTTGCCGCATGGCTGCATTTTCGCCTCCGCCGAGGCTCAGGTTGATGTAGCTGGGGTGTCCCTGATCGGCTTTTGCCTGGGTAGCGTCTGTAAACTCGCGGATAGATTGGGCAATGCCTGAACTTGGGCAACTGCCGCTACCGGTGCAGACTTTGGCAATCGCAATCTTCACCAGACCGGCTTCCGCAAACTTCGCGGCTATGCCGTAAGCGCGTTGGGTGGTATGCCCTACGATGCTGCCAATGACGTGGGTGGCGTGGCCGTGGTTGTCGAGCACCGGCTCCCCGGTATAGCTGCGTACAAATTGGTCGTAGATGTAGGGCTCCAGGTTGATGTTGTCCGGAAAGCCGGTATCTGCGGTCAGCACAATAGCGTACTTCTGCCCGGCGGGGACTTGCGACAATAGCTGGTCTTCATAGCGGTCCCATTCCAGGTACACGCGCCCCCAGTTGGCTTCGTAGCTCAGCACATCGGCTACGGCCGGCGTAAGGGGCAGGGCTACAGACTCTCCGGGCGGGATGAAGATGGTATCTGACGTGTTTTCGCGCTCTTTGGCGAGCTTGCGCTCAAATTTGTAATCCTCCTTTACATCCTGGCGGACATCGCGGGGGAGCTGCCGCCACACCTGCCGGGGAATATTGTCCGGGCGGTTGGGGCTGAAAATCTGCCCGAAGCCACTGACCGTAATCAGCAGCAGGAGCAGTAATGAAAATAGATTTTTCATAGCTTGATATTATTGTGGATTGATTTGCTTTTCGAGTTTGGCTAACCGGCTGCGCAGGTCGCTGATCTGCCGGTCGCGCTCTGATACTTCGTTGCGGTAGATTTGTATTTCTGTTTTGAGCAGGGCGATTTCCTCTTGCTTTTGTGCCATTTCACGCCGGTACTGCTGTTCTTTTTCGTCCATGCGCTCTTCCAGCTTCTGTATATGGTCGTTCGACTGTATGAGCTTGGCCTGGTATTCCGCAAGGCTTGCCATCAGGTCGTTGCGCAGGGTATTGGCGATGGCCAGGGCTTCATTCTCTTCCTTGTTCTGTTTCTCTCGGGTACGGAAGTGAAAAGCTTTGCCCAGCCATCCCACAACCAGTGTTGCGATTGGAATAACTATGGCGGTCCAGAAATTGTAGTCGGAGTGTGGCATAGGTGCTCATTTACAGGGGGCGTGTTAGTTGATCCAGTTAAAGGCTAATTCGAGGGAGGCATCCCATGGAGCCGCGCCGCCGTAGGGCCCGGGCGAGTTGTTCTTCCCGCCCCAATAGGTGCCGATCTGCCGGTAAAGGGGCAAAAAGGGGATATCGAAGCGATGGGAGGCCGACCAGGTGCCAGCCGGTGTGTCCAGAAAGTAGTCAATGCTATCTGCCGTAATAGGCCAGGTCGCATTGAGCATCCCCTTCCCATAGAATCGCTGCCCGACCTCTACCTCTTTGAACAGGATTGATTTCCTGCCTACCGTCCGGTTGCCTTTTCGATCGTTGGTGTAGCCGGTCACTGCCATCACGCCTTCTGCATCTGTAGGGCGAAAGGCAAACATGCCAGCGTTGTGGTCATTCCAGCTAAAGAATGCCGTCATGCCCGTCAGCTTCAGCCAGTCGTCACGGTCGTCGTCACCGCCTACATCTTCACTGGAGAACCAGCAGGAGGGGTGGAAGACAGCTTCAAACTCGAAGCCTACCGCCCAATGCGGCCAGAAGGGCTCCCGAGGGCGGAAGTCGGTCTTTCCTTTCTTTATATGATAGATTTTAGGCTCCATGTTTTAGTTCTTAGGGTTTCTGTAGTAGAAGTAATTTGGATCGTAGAACGTTTCCGGAATAGCCCATGCGTCTATAGACTGCCAGCCAGAGGGTGGAGATGTTGCATTATTATTCGATCTGTTTGTAGTTGCACTGCTAAAGCTGTTTGCGAAATTCCGCATGGCTGTTGCTCTGGTCGAATTACTACCTATGATATTGCTGCTTTCATCCGGGTCGTTTGCGATGTTGTATAGAGATTCTCCGGAGAAGCAAAGATTGCAGAATTTATAATCACCGTCGATTACGGCATAAGTTCTGGTCGTAGCATTATTGGTCGGTTGATATTGCTTCAGAAACATTCGACTGGGAATAGATCCGCCTGTTATGAGCGGATAAATGTCAATCCCGTCCAGGTCTTGGTCAATGTCACTAATGTTCCTGCCTGCAATTTTCAATAAGGTCGGGTGGAAGTCTTCTACCTGAACTGGTATATTTACTACTTGCGGGCTAATTGTGTTTTTGTGATACCAGATTGCAGGGACATTAATGCCTCCTTCTGTGAGTTGTCCTTTTTCTCCTTTATACGGGGCGTTGCTGGCTGCATAGTCCACGTCGCCCCCGTTATCGCTGGTAAAGATGATGATCGTATTGTCCTCGATGCCAAGGCTTCGGACTTTATTTACAATCCTGCTAATCGCATAGTCCATTTGGCGCATCATTACCCAGTATCTTTTTTGGCATGTAGTTAAATTACCAGGTGCGTTGGGCAGACTATCTACTGGTATTTCAAGACGATTACAGCCTGTACCATTTGGAGCAACGTGCGGTGCGAGCATTGGCACAAAAAGAAAGAACGGTGAACTGTTACAGTTTGCCCAGTTATCAAGGTAGTCTTCGCATTTCTCGGCAATCTTATCAGTAAAGTAAGTG
Source organism: Phaeodactylibacter xiamenensis (assembly GCF_000759025.1). Classification (GTDB taxonomy): domain Bacteria; phylum Bacteroidota; class Bacteroidia; order Chitinophagales; family Saprospiraceae; genus Phaeodactylibacter; species Phaeodactylibacter xiamenensis. The sequence continues at coordinate 239,242 of NZ_JPOS01000079.1, forward strand.
CCGTCAGACGGTTGGTAAATGCCATTCTCTCGCACATCGTCAGCACCTTCAAAGTCCCAGGTGTAGTAATTGATTAGGCCATAAGATGTACCGTAGTAATAGTCAAAGCCTTTCGTAGTCATGTTAGGGTCATACAAATGAAAGCTTGCACCAATGGTAGTGCTGCTAAAGTCGCCAATGCCAAGGCTGCCTCGATGGTAGTTGTTCGTCGAGCTACTGCTGGCGATGGTTGATGTGTTTTCTATTTGGAATATCCCGCCTCCACCACCTCCAAATGTGCTAGTATTAGTCCAGTTGTTGATGCCGTTCGTCCAGGATTGAACATACGAGTCACCATCAACCGGTGGAGCGGTAACTGCCATGTTGTACGAATCCATAATCCTAAATGTCCCATTGTAAGTTCTCAGTAGCTCAACATAATTTGGGTCATCAGTATCAATGCTGCCTTGCGACAGAATTATAGGTTCATCGCTAGCTGTAGTTGCATTTCCATTGCGATCACTTGTAATCATTATGGAAGCGTTATGCTCCATCGTCATCGCATTGCCAACCACTCCACTGCCTACAGGTTCGTTAAAGTCAATTTCAGCAACATTTGTCGCAGAGTTTGGGCCTAATCCCCCGCTGATTCGATCGGCATCTGTAATCGCAAAGTCTGCCATGTCTAGGTTTTGTTCTGCGAGATGATTGCCCAAGTTGTCATTGCCTGGTGCTGGTTCCCACCTTTGCCCCACGGTTGCTGCTGAGTTGTACAAATACATCACATTATTTACCGTATCCCAAGCGGTTGAACATTGATACCTTTGATCTATCGTTTGCATATCTAAGATAAGATCAGGGTCACCTGTTGTTTTGCAGACAGCAGCTCCCCCAACGATGCTCTGCGCTTGCAAATTCGCCGCAATCAAAAGGAATACGAATGATGTGATGTACTTATACGGAACTCGAAGCATTGCTTCTGGTTTATTGTTTAGAAACGGCGCATAACCTTAGTGCCGGCCGGCAATCCCATGGTGTTCGTTGCCGAAGTGTAGAAATACTCTCCAATGCTTACACCCTGAATCCCGGCATCAGCATGATCGTCCGCTTCTACGGAGGCAAACTCAGTGTTGATGATATTCGCGCCATTACTTCCGTTTGAAGTAATGCTAATACCGTCGCCTTCAATGAAACTTACGGTTCCCCCATCAAGTACGCCAACATCAGACAAGCTTACTGCAGCTGTTCCAGTCGCAACCCCAATAGAAAGCTCCTGTGCCTCGTTCGTGGCATCTCCATCAATAGTTACCGTACCACCGTCGGTAAGGCTTAGGTCATTGCCAACCAGAGATAAATCCTGAGTATCTGTATTATCCAGATAAGGGCTCAAATCAATATCTACTGCTGAGTTCGTCAAACTGAGATCATTGCCGGTAAGCGTTAGGTCTTGAAGCTCGTCAGTGCCATTGGTCGGGCTTGAGTTCGTAATGGTAAAGTTGGGGTATGTGCCCGACACATTAATCCCTGTACCCCCTGTGATCCCTACCGTTTGGTCAGGGGCTGTGTTTGTAATTTCTATATTTCCGGATCCGTCATCCGCAATGTCGATTGCAGTACCTTCAACGATATCAACATTTCCTCCGCCATCGCTAAGGGTCACACGCCCTGTTGAAGCGTTAGGGAAGGAGTTGCTCAGCGTTTGAAGCTCATCCGTAGCATTAGCAGGCGCGGTGTTGGTTATGGTAAAGTTTCCGTTGCCGTCATCAGTAACGTTTATACCCGTACCTGCCGAAATACCTTGCACAGGAGCAATGTCCAGGATCGGCACAGTCAAATCACCAAGATCAGTGTCAGTAATCTCGTCGTAAAGGTCAAAAACAAGGTTTGCCCCTACAACTCTAGGATTGTCCAGCCGGGTATCGGTGTCAATCACACTTGATAGAGGGACATCAGTCCACCGGTTCCCGGCCGACTGTGTTGAGTCGTACAGGTAAAGAACCTGGTTGGTATTGTCCCAGGCAACAACACACTCGTAACGAGCATCTTGGTCTTGCATGGCCGTAATGTTATCAGGATCGCTGCTGACAACACATACACCAGAGCCGCCAGTGATTGCCTGGGCAAATACACCTTGCCCAGCGAGCAATAGTGCAACAATAATGATTAGATTTCTCATGATTCGCTAAGTTTGTTTTTAATGTGTACGAATAATTAGGGCTCCCCAAGGCATACCCATAGTATTGCCTAAAGCAGCTTTGTATGGAGAACCCACAGGTACTCCATCGGCTCCAGCATCGACATGATTAAGGAAATAACCATAGATTGTTGCAGCCGTCAGTTCGTTGAGTATTTGATCGAGCTTTAACCAGTTAGAGGTTTCTAAAGATGCTTTGATGATTTGCGAAAGGCCATTCTGATTATCCGGAGTAAATAAATCAAAACCGAAATTAGGGGTAGCTTGCGTAATCTGGCCTTTTCCGAACGGCGCAGGACAATTGCCGCCTATACAATCGACAGTAATGTTTGTAAGAAAAACGCTCTGCACGTTAATTGCAGTTACGATATATTTATTCTTATTGCCATCAATAATGACATGGCCGACTGCAACATCACTTGCCGAGTATTCACTCCCTTGATCCGTAACGAATATGTCAAAAGTATAGGTGTCCGAATCGACCGCAGTCACATTACCAAAAGTACACGTACCTGTCATTTCAGAGTAGAGCGTATCTACCTGGGCAAATAGTGATTGCGCAATTGAAACAGCAATGAATATTAGTGCGTACTTTTGCATCCTGTCAGGTTTAAAATTCTCCAATAACCGTCCAGTCCCCTCCAAATCCATTAAGGCCGCTGATAACGGATGTAGTAGCTCCCCCGCCTATGCCTGCATTAGGGCAAGTAACATTCCATCCTGCACCTTGCACATCAAGTTGTTGGTTCAAAGTTGTAGTGCGCTCCACAAGGGTAATATCAGGGATTACGGCATCAGCTTGGGAGGTATTGAAAGACACACCTACCCACTGAACGGTGATATTCATGTCGCCCCCGGCAGTCAAAAATGAGTTATTGCCATTCCATCGAAACCAATCCAGAATAGTTCCGGATGGAACGGTAATCGTCCAGTTGCCTGAGCTGCCGGATAGGGTAGGGGCTGTACCGGTGTATTTGACCATGATAGTCGCGCCGCCTCCAGTGATTGAGCTGATCGTAGGGGCACTACCGCTGCTGCCTGCCGAATAATCCTGAAAGCTCGGCGTACCGCTATTCCAGACCACGACCTTTTGCCCGGATCCGGGTGTAGCATCCGGCATAGCGTATTTCCCTCCAAAAAAAGAAATACCTGAATTGCTCCTGAAGTCTAGAGGTAGGGTGGTAAATATTCTTGCGCTATCGCCGGTGAAAAACAAGCCTGATGTATCTGCCGTTGCTTTTCGGCTGATTTCAATACCACCGGCAGAGACATTCACGATAGAAGGGTAAGAGTTATCAAGCTGTGAATACCTCATTGTGGCGGCTCCTGCTATATTTGTGTAGACGTCTGCTTTTACGCCTAATGTGTAGTTGTTCATCCGCATCGTCTGACCGGAAGGCTGAATAAGCAAGCTGCCTTTCGTACCGCCAAGTGTGTCCGTCTCTGCTAAAAACTGCCCTTGCAAATCCCTTACCCGATAATTCGTGAAAGTTTGCCAGTCCAGATTGAAATTAGCACCAAGTACCTCTGTGTTACGTTCCATCGTGCCGCCCAGCTCCACATCGACATCTGAAGTAGCGTCCTGATCATTAAGGCCATTTGAGGCGGTAACCGTTGCCCCACCGCCGCCTGTATTGATGGTCACGGTGCTGCCGTCTGTATCGGTAAAGGTGTAGGTACCGTCGCCGTTATCCACCAGCCCTATGTTGTCTATAGCGGTGCCGATAGCGCCCAGAATGACTTGGATATCCGTCCCGCTCGGGTAGGCTGTACCATTGATGCTGATCGGTACGGTCGTTTCTACGGTCCCTGCATCCACATTTACAGCAAAAACATCCTGATCGGTAGTGATGGTCAGGTCGCTACCGTTGTAGGTGAAGTTGGTAATGACATCGCCGCCGCCACCGCCGGGGAGGCTTGCAGCCGGTACAATCTGGAAGTTGCCCGGCCCGTCAGAAAGCAGGACGTAGTTTGCGCCTGGTGCCTGCTTGATGTTTCGGGGCGGATCGATACGCTGCTCCTGGGCAAAGCTCCAGGAAGCAGTCAGACAAAGGGCAGCAAGAATAAAGAGTAGCTTTTTCATCGCGTAGATGGTGTTTTCTGATGGATAATTATGCGGATCGAGGGAAACGGACACCGATACGGTCGTTGGTTTTGGCACCCACGAACTCGATAGCGTCCGCAGTTGCCTCTGCGTTGCGTACCGGGTTCCAATGTGCGCCGATGTGGCTCGCCAAGCCATTGACATCCACAAAAATCTGATCGTCATCATCGGGCAGCTTGCCGTTGTTTTCGGTCAGCGGGATGGTCAGGGTGGTGCCAGTGAAGTTCGGGTCGATGAAAGCTTCCCATTCCGGATCGACCAGGTAGGTCAGTTCGGAAGGGTGAATCCTTACGACATTCCCGTCGCTGGTTTCGATGACCAGCCACGCGGTGTTGTCCACGGTTACTGCCGGGTCATCGAGCAGGGAGGGTTTCTTACCTGTGATTATGCAAGACATAGCATTCGTTATATGTAGATCAGATAATGGTCGTCGTCGACTTTGATGAACTCGTTGTTGTGGGTCATTACGGCATCGGTATAGCCCACCACTTCTTCCACGCTTTCGTACCCGGCACAATCGGTGACTTTCATGCTCACCGTCTTGTTGTTGTCGATATTGAAGGCGGGGTCAAAGGCAGAAACGACGGTCAGGGTGCCGCCAACATTCACTTCGCTGGTGGTGCCGTTGCTGCCATCCACCGCGAGGTAGTCGAAGTGGGAGATAGCATTGAAAGCTGCGATCTTGCCCGATACGGTGACGGTTCCGGTATTCCCTTCCACGTCTGTAAATGTGAAGACTGCCTGGGCATTATCCATGCCAGAGCAGTGCGGGAATACAGGCTTGCAGTCTTGTAAGCTGATCAAGATCATAGCTATCAGGATACAGGCACGAACCCAAAGAGCGGTGTAGGGATGGTGTGGGAGTCCTCATCGAGAAGAATGAAGCCGTCATTGGATGTCTGCACACAAACCGTATCGCCATTTTCGAGCGGGCCAGTGATTGAAATTTGGTTGTTGCCGTTGTTGCTTTCCGCCGGTGTAGTTTCTATGACCACGCCATTGCGCTTGATGACCACCCGGACCTCATCGCCCACGCTGCCTGTTGCATCGACAGTACCGGCATCGTTATCCAGCCCGGCAATTACCGCATCGAGCGGATCCTTGTTTCCGGGAGGCCAGATTCGGCTGAAATGACTGCATGATAGAGATGACATATAGGCTTAATTAATCAAAGCCCTACCCTGCATCTTTGGCGGACAAGGCTTCGAGAATTTCTATAATGTGGCGTGACTAGCTACTGATCGTTCGGCTGATCAATACGCCTGAGACAATGCCCAGGATAATGCCAGCGGCAATCAGTGTGCCCACCGCAAGCCCGAAATAATTCGCGGATTGCTTGTCCAGGCTGATTTCAACGTCGTATTGAGTTGGAATGAGATCGTTCATAGCGTTGCGTTTATACTTCTGTGTTGGCTGGCAGCACGCCATCAGCAATGAGCTTCTTTAGCTTCAATTCCTGATAGTGGTCTACGATAAGGCCTGCTATCACCGTAGCGATAACGGTGACGGTTGCCAGCGCAGCGTAATGTTTCCAGTTGTTCATGATCGTGGGTCAAATATTACGATGATATAATGCTTGATGAGTGCGGCAACCAATGAGGCAACCAGGCTTATCACCAAAAAATTCTTCTCTTGTTCGGTCAGTAGCAGCATCAGGATTCGATTCGTTCCAATTGAGTTTCCAGCAGGTCGCCGTAGTCCGTTCCTACGCTTCCGAATACCATGCACCCGGAGTCCCAGGTTTTACGCATGGCTTCGCGTATCGTCAGTCCGTATGCCGCTTCATAAGCGAAATTGAGCGCCCGAAGCTGGTTCAGGTTCAGTGCGCTCACCCGCCGGTAGGTATCACACCGCTTGCTGATGCCAAAGCCCAACAGGTAGGTGGAAGTCAGCACATCGTGCAGCTCAGACACCCAGGGCTCTAAATCGAAGTTCGTTACCGGGCCATCGCCCGGATTGAAGTTGATATCTTCCACATCAAACCGGATCGGCGGCTCCTTTTTGGAGCTAAACCCGAGTGATTTGCTGATTGCCTTCACCAGGAAGTAAATGACGAGCAATACCAGGATGACCACAACGCCAATCACGACAGGCTTTACCCACACGGGGCGGCCCCGGAATAGCTGGTTGTAATCATATGGCATTAGCTGTGTCATGCAATCGCGTTATTGTCGCAAGCAAGTTCTCCTATCAGCACATCCCAGTGAGGAAGCCCTACCGATGTTGCATAGGCTTTGATCTCCTGCTCGTAAAACTTAGCCCGGCTCTCGTTAGGGTAGACGTCGATCGCTTTGAAAAAGCCCCCGACAATACTGCCATTAGTCTGGCTGTCTCCCCTCAGGTATTGTTTTGCCATGCGGTTAAGGTCGCCGCTTGGAATAGCATCCGGATTCCAGGGCCCAAAGCGGTCGCGGTTAACACGAACGCACGGCATATTGCCCATTGCGCCCGGTTGGTCCGGTTCTACTTTGGGTTGCTGGTTTTGCATTACGTAGCCCGTCACGCCCAGGAGCACCAAAATAGCTACGATCAGGATGATTGCTTTTGCAGTCTTGCTCATGGTGTAGTGGGGTTAGTTCAAGTAGGACATCGCACGTTCGACGTTCACCTTATCGGTTTCTGTCTTCACGTCCGTCAGCTTGCTGGTAGGATCATCCTCTGTCGCTGCGGGGATGCTGCCAGTGCCATTCTTGCTTCCGTTTACTTTCTCCTTCTTGTAGAAGTAGTAAGCCGCGATACCGGCAATGATGACCGCGCCTACGATGATGTGCGTTTTATACTTCTTCAGCATGATCAGATTTTTTTGATCAGAGCGATAATGAGAACGAGCATGAAGACAAAGGCTACAGCCACCGCGACATTAGGCAGCGGCCAGCCCAGGATGGTCATTTTCGCAAGTGAACCAGCTGGGGCATTGGCAGTAGAACAAGCCAGTTGTAGCTCATTTTCCAGCGCCATGCGGTTGCCATTCTGAACATGATACTCCAGGAGGTAGTCTGCCTGATCTCCTGCCAGGTCGATAGGTACATCCAGCGTTTGCAACGCGAAGTCTGTACCATCCTGTTCCGGCAGTTCTGCCACCCTTTGGTGGATGACCATTTTTAGGTCTTCGGGCGAATACTCCCCATCCTCACGAATAAGCCCCAATGCTGCCAGCTTTTCGCTGCCAGCTAAGGGATTATTCAAAAGGATAGCATCAATGATTCCTGCGTCCATTATTCTCGCTCGGTTGAAAAAATAGAGTGTCTTGTTGAAGGGTTGGGCAAGAGCCCAAACCCTTAGTCACGCGCCCGGCCGATCATCCAGAAGGTCAGGATGATGTGCAGCCCGTGGTAGGCATAGAACTCCAGCGCCGTCTCCCGGTCGAAACGCGCCTTGCGGTCGGTCAGGGGGATCACACGCACGTCCCGGTCATAGTTGCCTGGATCGTTGAAGTTGGACACCTCCAGTTCGCTCGTGATGCGGTCACGGGTGTTGAGGCTGTGGTAGGTCATCTTCTCCTGAAACTGGAGCTGTGCAGAAGCAGCAGCGCCAGCGGCAGCAGCTACGTCCATCTTGATACCTGCGAAGAGGTAAGTCCAGCCACACAGGCCGCCCACCCAGGAAGGGTAGAGGTTGTTAGCAGAAGAGCCAATGTACACCGAACCAGCCGGGTACTTGGAAGCAATGCCATTCGCAGCAGAGAAGAAGTTGCCTTCGTCAAAAAGAACGATGCGCTCCTTTGCCGGCGTCAGGCCCTGGCCAGTGAGGTCGATATGGACCGTTACGGATTCTTCAACTGCCAGACCGTTAGGAATGGAAGTCGGAACAACAGGCTGTCCGGTAGGCACCTGCATGTTTACGTTTGCGCCACGTTCAGGAGTGACCACCTTGGATTGGGATGCGCCCTGCGCACCGAGACGAGATGCGACACCTGGCGCAACGCTACGCGCAACATAGCCAGAGGCTTGCTTTTTGCGCATATCCTGCTCCAGTGCCCGCTTCAGCATGTTATTCATCTTGGATGAAGTTTTAGTTTTCGATAGCTTTTGATAGCGTGAATGAGTCTCAAATCTATCGGAAGAGGAAGTGGGCAAAATCATGTTGAGCGGTGTTGGTACGTAAGCGCACGATTCGCAACGTGTTGTGCCGTTTTCGTTACACAGCGGGCATAAAAAAACCGGCAAAGCAGACGCTTTACCGGCTGGGGATGTTACGAGTACGAAAATTACATCTTACTTAGAGTCCTGCCAGCAAAAGACCAGTCGGACGTTTTCACCGGCTCTCTCCAATACCGTTTCTATGATGATTCGGGCTATCTCAGTAGTGACCTGTGTGCGATGCAGGTAGGGCTCATAGTCGTCCCAAAAACCTTCCACACTTTCTTTGAGCAATCGGATTTCGCTCATCCAATGACTGCGCCTGCCCAGATTAAGGACATCCCGTATTTCTTCTTTGTAGACAAAACTGCCATTGCAGCGCACTTTGATGATGCGCGGTTTGTCGTGTGCTCCCGAAGGTGCTTGTATTGGATTTTGCGGTTCCATCACACGTCGATTATTTCATGATATTGAACCCAGTTGTCCGTTGCAGGGGCCTTCAGGACACGCTGGTAGGCTTCCCAAAGCTGCTCGGCGCAGCTGTAGCGGCGGAACTGCCGGTATTCCAGCTCACGCTCTCCGGTTTTGAACAGGATGATCTTGGCAATCATATCTCCCCGGATGAAAAAGAGCGGCACCCGCATGATCTGGTGGCATACGTAGAAGACTTCCAGCCCGTAGTTCCGGTGGTTGTTTACGATGTCGATCTGCCAGTCCGGCGGGTTGGCCCGCACATAGGTCGTCCATTCGTCAAAGACTACCATGCCGTTCCGGAAGTGTGCCGCCAGCATTTCGTGCATGTGCTGGATCTCGCGGCTTTTTCGGCATACGTATCGTAGTGCGCCTTTTTTCCATACCGGGTTGCCTGACGAGTCTTTGAGGGTAAGCAGTTCAAGCGGGTCTTCCAGGTCAAGCCCAAGTTGCTGACAGGCTTGCTCCACGGTAGGCAGGTGGCGGAACGCCCGGCTAGAGCTCATATCATGGATGAATGCCCTGGGGTAGATGCCTTTGCAGTAGGTATTCTGGAAGGACTTCAGGTATTCTTCTACGAGGTCAATCAGCAGGGTCGACTTGCCCTGCCCTTTGCCCCCGATCAGCAAATAGGATTGGTAATCTCTCGCACCTGTCTTTTTGCGTGTCGCTCTTTTCCCCATCTGTTACACTTCGATTCCTGCCTTACGCACCACTGACCAGTCGATTGTATCAAGGTCGGGCTTATTCATCCGGGCTTCCACCAAGCTGCCCACAGCGTTTGCCTCATTCATGACCAGTGAGCCAATGACCGCCCACTTGGTGATATTGGACTGCCCACGCAGACGGCGTTTCCGGATTTCCAGCTCGATCAGCTTTGCCAGAGTTTCCCGCTGCTTGTCCTTCCAGGCCAGCCGGTCCAGGAAGTCATCGCGCATTTGTTCATGCTTTTCGATGTAGCCCCAAAGCTGTTCCAGCAGTGCCTGCTCTTCCGTGCTCCGGCTGTTTTTCATGGAAAGCTGACGGGTGATCCGCTTGATGACCTTTAAATCGCTGCGGCTCACCGTGCGGTTATAGACGAAAGAGTAGATCAGGTGGCGGGCCCCCTCAAAAGCAACGATAACCAGTTCGGCGTTGAGTTCGTCCTCCTCCAGCATGTCTGCTGCGGGGACTGTGCCGGGAGCGGTATCTCCCTTTGCTTCGGCTGCTTCCTTTTCCTGCTCTTCTATTTTCTCTTCCGCATCATTGAGAATGTCCTTAACATCACCGAACATATCGTCAATGATGTTTTCATTCACATCCGCCTCATCCGTCACCTCTTCGTAGTCGGTCGCCTCACCAATTGGCGGGCGCTCAAAAGAAGGCTTAGTGATTTCGTCCTCGCTTACAGGTTTGGGCAACTCTTTAGGTGTGCCGAAAAAGTTATTTTTCATCTTCCTGGATTTCCATGCTATTGAGTGGCGGTACGATCTCGTGCTTTTCGAGCACCTTCAGGCCAGGGGTAAGCTGTTCGCCGAGTTCGCCGAAGTTGTCGGTGATTTTGTGGAGGTTCTTCCGGATGGAGGCAATCACGCTCACGATAATATTGCCGGTGGCTATATCTTCCTCTATCGATTCCGATTGTTTGAAATTGAAAGCTTTCATCACGCCTGAAATAAGACGGGAGCCTTTTATTGGGGATTTCTGAGCCATGCCCTTCTTCACTGCATCCACCACAAAGCCAAAGCGGCTGTAGATGCCGTACAAGCCATTGAGGAGGATGTCGCGCTCTTCCCGGACTTCGGTCAGGGCTTTTTCCAGCGTTTCATAGTTCGATTCCAGCTGCTTGATGTGTTCTGCCTGCCTTTCCAAAAAATCAGCATCAACGATGTAGACCTTATCTTCATTCAGGAGTTTGAGCGCAGAGCCCCGTTTGCCTGTATCGAAATCCCGCAAAAATGCCTCTACGTGTTCCGATTTTGTAGGGTTGTGCTGGTGAAAGGTCTTATCAGTTTTTCCTGTTTGTTTGGTTGTTGCCATGCCTTTTGTTGTTACTAAGTGTAAAAATTGCTATTTTCGCAACAAGTCACAACTTCCTTACTAAGGACAAAAAATTTATGGGGGTACTGAAAACGCTGCAAAATCGCGGCATTATCCGGAAAAGAGTCCGCGATATCAACTTCAAGGAAGTCACGACTAAGTATCACGCCCAGCGCCACCGCCGGGGGACTTTTGTTTTTGAAACCGTGCTCAAATACTCCGATGAAGAAGGGGAGATACGAGGTTATGAAGCCATCATCAATTTTCAGCCAGACGACAGCCGGTACTATCTGCACAACCTTTTTCAGACCGAAGAAGGCGACCGCGCCCAGGCTATTAAGGACGCGCTGAAAGCTGCCAAGGCATCACAGAGCTACAATAAGCTCACCGATGAAAGCCTATTTGATCCAGACCTGATGGACGAAATCAAAGGCACCTTTGTGCAGGCCCTCAACGACATTGAGTTGTGGGTAGAGAATCGGAACGGCTACCCCTTCAAAAAGCTCAAAGGCTTCGGTCGGTTCTGGCTGAACCTCCAACGATCCGTTTAGGCATTCATTTTTTCACCAAATACGTATTTGTAATGGACAAGCAATCTAAGGACAAGCTGGCCAAAATCGCCGCCCGCCGCAACGAACTTGCAAGCGAGCGCGAGCAGCTGACCAAAATCACCCAGGAAGAGCGAGACCTGGCCTATGAGGAATTTAAGATCAAGATGGGCTACACCGAGACGCTGGCAGAAGAAGCCAAGACGCTGGAAAACGAAGCGGTCGGTAACAACACCTTGAAGCTGACTGTCGAGTTTGGCAAAAAGAAAGTCGAGATCGACATGAGCAGAGCCACCACCCAAAAGGTAGCCGACCTGAGCAACATCGCTGAGAAGGTGGTCCGTGATCTGGCTATGTACCAGCGCCAACTGGGCAACGGCTTCCGCATGCTCCATACCAGCGGCAACGAGGTCCTGCAAGCGCAGTACAATGAGGAAAAGCGGAAGGCTGAGAAGGCCCGTGTCCGTGCTCGGGCTAAACAGATGGCTGAGGGGTAGGGGAGTAGCGCTTATTGATAAAATGAGAAACATGAGTTATCCCGAACTTTGAGCCAATAAAAAAGTGAGGCAAATAGAGATGGCCATTCTAAGCCTATAGAGCGGTATCGATGCAGATCGGTACCGCTCTCCTGTTCTGTGGCAGTAGGTTTTCAAGAGAAGCTGGACCCATTCTTTATTACGCCTTAAAGTTTGGAGCAAGAAGTCATATACTAAGCTTACGATAGCCATAAGTTTAAGCCGGTTTTCCCAGAACCAAAGTCTAGGGGACTCGATAGCCAGCTCTGTTTTAAAAAAACGGAACCCTTGTTCTGATTCCCACCGGTGCATGTAGGTAAAGAGCATCTCAAAAGCTTCCGGGACAGTATTGATTGACAGTGAAGTGAGCAGGTACATGGGCCCCTTACCCTTGTACTTGGAATCACGTACAATGATGAGTGTCAGTGCTTTGTCTGGATGTTCCGGGTGGCTTACTCCAGCCCACGCAATATTTATCCGCTTCGTCTTTTTGCGCTGTTTATCCCGTACTACCCGGCTGGCTTTGGGTTTAGCCTTCCTGGATATCTTATCAATTTTGAGTGGCTCCCCCTGGTAGTTGAGATAGACATTCTTTTTCCATCGGATAAGAAACTCTTGCTCGAAATGCAGCAAGTAACGGAGCATTTTTTCATTGGCATACCCCCGGTCAAACACGTGTAAGACCCCTTTGAGCTTGCTCTTATGGACTTTGTCTAATAGCCGCCAGGTGATGTTGTCTGGGGCTTCTTTGTATTTACCCCGGCTCGTCCACCAGCTCATTTGGCAAACACTCGGGCTAGACCCCAAACAGGACAAAAACACCCCCGTCCAGTTAAAGCCCGGCACACAAATGCGTTCTTTGGGAGGCCGGTAATAGCCAGGCTGCATCTGGGTTAAGCGCTTGGCCTTGCTACTCCACACACTGCATAAGCCCTCTGACATCCAGCTCTCGTGCCTCTCCACCTGGCTATCGCCCCATAACAGCAATGGGCGTCTACCTTTGGCCAGCAACCCGCTGATACGTTGGCAAGACCGGTTGAAAAGATAATCGTCAATAAAAGATGAACCCCATTTGTCGGAACGTAACAAATTGCTGATCCGCTTGGTCCCCGCCGGGGCATGGGCATGGCCACACAGGTAACCCCCCAACTCGCTGAGCAGTAACCCCATGCGGCGTTCGCGGAACAATAAAATGATAGCGAGTAAATTAAAAAAGGTACGTACCAAACGGACGTCTAGCAAGATATTTAGTTGTTGGCGTATGTCCTGGCTGTAATCGTTTAGCTTTTCTAACAGCTGTAAAGCATTTGCAGTGTTTACTCCCTCCTTTTGATTTTCTTGTAGTATCTTTAAAAACATAGGCTCTTTGTGTTTTTCGAAGTTTGTCGTTATTCCTCGAATTTACACAAAAGAGCCTATTTTGTTGAGCATCCTAAAATTCGGGATGACTCATGTTTTAGCTTGATCACAGACTGAGAAGGATGATGTGTTTTGGCGAAGAATTCGGGAGAAAAAGGTATTTGCTTTCTCTCCATTTTCTAAAGTACCGGACCTGGATATTTAGTAGAACCGACAATGAAATCAGGGAGGAAGAACAGCAGTTGAGATGTACTACACTTCCCCCTCCTCGCTGACAAAGAAATAAATTACCAAATACTGCACTTGCGTTTTCTGGTGGTTAAAAGGAGCATGTTTGATTCTGCCGTCGAAGAACAGGGAGTCTCCTTTCCGGAGATCAAGCACGGTGTTCTCAAGGTGAAACTTGATTTCTCCATCTATTATATACAAAAACTCATAGGCAGCAGTAGATACGAGTGGGCGTTTATTGCCTGGCTCCAATGCAACGATAGAAATCTGAAAATCGTTGTTATCCAGGGTGTGCTCAAAAATGGACTGATACTGGAACCCTTCCGCACTTTCTTCTTTCACGTACGGCACATAATTTTCTTTTCGGACAAGCAGATATCCGCTAAATTTCCCCTGTTCGTTGATTTCAGCAAAAAAATCCTGGGGTTCCACGCCAAGAACACTGATAAGCTGGAACAGTGTGGGAATGGTCGGAATAATGCGCCCGTTTTCAATTTTAGAAAGCATTGCAGAGCTGATTCCAGCGGCTTTGGACAAGTCGACGAGGCGGAGTTCCTTTTCTTTTCGGTAAGCCCGGAGTTTGGGGCCAATGCGGTGTATTGCGTAGCCAGATCCTAATTTCATTTTTTTTTCTTTTTTCAGAAAGGTACTAAAACACATAGTGGTAAAGATAGTTAAGGAACGTTTAAATAATAACTTCACCATTTATGACTGCTTCTTTTTGCGCTGGTCTGTGTTGCTCATCAGTCAGGTAGCTTTGGCTATCTTCTTTCTTAGCGCCTTGCCCAGCACAAAAATAACCGACTCAAAATGTCGAATCTATTTTTTTAACGTTCCTAAGCCAGAGCAAAAACTTTCTGGTCAGCTTTTCAGTCAATTTGCTTATTGCAGAAAATATAAGATTAAAACTGCATTTTTTTCGTATTATGAAATATATTTGGCGATATGAAAAAAGGAACAGCAGCCATATTTAATGCTGATAAGCAGTCATTTGAATTTTCTTCTTTTCCAAAACCTCAGCCCCGTGGGCAGGAGCTTTTAGTACGCAACTCTTATGTTACGCTTTGTAGTAGTGATTTGAAAACCTATTCAGGAGAGCGGAAAGAAGCAAATCCGACCATACTTGGACATGAGGCATGCGGTCATTTAGAAGCTTTGGGTCCAGATGCAGCAGTAGTTGATGAAAAGGGTCAGCCGCTACATATTGGTGATCGCCTTACGTGGGCGGTATTTGCCAGCCCAAAGGAAGATCCTCAATCCCAGGCTGGCCGGCCTCAGAAAGCGGAAGGTCTTTTTAAGTATGGGCATGAAAAGCATACGTCTGATTGCAGCTGGCATGGAGGTCTGGCTGATTACACCTTGCTTAGACCTAACAGTATAATAATTAAGGTGAAAGATTCTATGCCTATACCTGTCCTCGCCATGGCAAATTGTGCGGTGGCGACTATGGCTGGAGCTATTCGGCTTGCCGGGCCAATGAACGGGATGAGCGTTTTAATAGCTGGAGCTGGCACCTTAGGTCTCGTAGGGTGCGCTATGAGCAAGGTTGCAGGGGCCTCTAAAATCGTGGTGGTAGAACCTGTTGAGCATCGCCGGGCAAAAGCTTCTGCCTTTGGGGCAACGCATACCTATACAACGGAATCAGTAGCGGGCTCTTTCGATATAGTATTGGAAACGAGTGGCATCCCAGCATCAATGGAACGTACTTTAGAATTGCTTTCAATAGGTGGTCGAGCAATATGGGTTGGGGCTGTATTTCCGCAGCGAAAGGTTGAGATTGGTGCAGAGCAATTGATCCGTGGACTGCACACGATTAAAGGATTGCATAACTACAACAGGCTGGATTTTATACGTGCAGTTGATTTTTTAGAAAACTATCATAGCCGGTTCCCATTTAACCTTATCGTGGAAAAGGAATTTCCGCTGTCAGAGGCAAAGGAGGCTTTTAAATACGCTATTATTGAAAAGCCGTTGAGGGTCGGTATTTTTTTATAGGGGAAACAGTATAGGAATAAATATTTATTTGACATAGCAACAGTTCAGTATGCTGTTGTCCAAACCCTTATTCCTATGCCAAAGCAATCCTCTATTACCCGATGGCTTGCAAATACCAACGGACTATTCTTTTCTCTTTACTGCATTGCTGCTGCTTTCATCACCTACTGTAGCATGTACGCTTTCCGGAAACCTTTTTCGGCAGGGACCTACGATGACCTGTCTGTCCTGGGAATAGACTACAAAATTGTACTTATTACCACTCAGGTAATTGGATACATGCTATCAAAATTTATTGGTATTAAAGTGGTCTCTGAAATGGGTCATAACACCCGGGTCAAAAGCATATTGATATTAATCGGTTCAAGTTGGCTAGCCCTGTTGGCGTTTGGTTTTATTCCCTACCCCTATAATTTTATGGCTTTGTTTTTTAATGGTTTGCCTTTAGGCATGATCTGGGGCATTGTGTTCTCTTTTTTAGAAGGCCGTCGAAATACGGAATTGTTAGGGGCAGGAATGGCCACGAGCTTCATTGTGTCTTCTGGCTTTGTGAAAGCAGTAGGGAAAGCGGTAACGGATAGCTACGGCTATTCAGAATTCTGGATGCCTTTTTTGGTTGGGGCGCTTTTTGTACCAACGTTATTCGCTGGGGTATGGATGTTGAGTAAGATTCCGCCGCCAACACCAGAAGATGAGGCAGAACGGACTGAGCGAGTACCAATGGGCCGTCAGGAACGGCGCCAATTTTTTTACACTTTCGCACCCGGGATTGTACTGATGGTCGCTATCTATATGGCACTTACTATTTTCCGTGATATTCGCGACAATTTCGCAGTAGAGCTTTGGGGTGCACTGGGGTATGGTGAAATGCCATCTATTTTGGTTACTGCAGAATTACCTATTGCGGTGACTGTGCTTTTGATCATTGCAGCGATGATGTTCATACGGAGCAACAGGGCGGCATTCTATGCCAATCAGCTAATTATTTTTGCCGGAGGACTGCTAGTGCTATTGACGACTTGGGGATTTGATACGGGATGGCTTGCTCCGGCGGTTTGGATGATTATCAGCGGTTTCGGTATGTACCTGGCCTATATATCTTACCACACCATGCTGTTTGAGCGTTGGATTGCTATGTTCCGGTATCGTAGTAATATCGGCTATTTAATGTATGTGGCTGATGCTTTCGGGTATTTGGGCAGTGTAGGTATACTGTTTTTAAAGAATTTTGGAGGGAGTAACTTAAGCTGGCTTTCCTTCTTTATTAGATGCGGTTATTGGATGGGAGGGGCGACAATTGTGTTGATTGCATTATCAATCCTGTATTTCCGCCAAAAAGAGCAAAGTGTCAAAATTATTGTACCGGAAGGGTTGGGAAAAGTGTAGTTTTTCTCTAGGTGAAAATTTTGTTAGCCGTAATTATATGAGCTTCGTAAAAGCTTAATAAATATAGGATTAGCTTAATTCTTGTGAAAGTTCATGCAGAATTAATTTGTTGTTCATATGTAGTTCATATACTTGTGTTTTCTTCGAGGTTAATTTAAGAGCCTTTGCTCTTTACAGAGAGCCGAAACCCTTTTAAAACAACCGAAAAACTAATTTTTCACATTAATTTATCTATCATGAAAAAAAGCTATACACTCTGGCGTGTATTGCCAACTATGCTTTTGTTTCTTGGCATTACGCTTAGCGGCTTTGCCCAAGATTTTAAAGTTTCTGGTAAAGTTGCTGATACGGCAGGCGAGCCCCTCATTGGCGCATCAGTTCAGCTTAAAGGAACGAGTACCGGAACTGTAACCGATGTGGAAGGCAACTACGAGCTGCTTGTTAATGACAAAAATGGGATACTCCTGATATCCTACGTAGGTTATCAGCCCAGTGAAGTTTCTATTAATGGGCAATCTCAGATTGATATTATCCTGAATACCTCTTCTAGGTTACTTGACGAAGTGGTTGTGGTTGGTTATGGTACTCAAGAAAAGGAGGATGTAACAGGCTCCATATCTTCTGTGAAAGGAGAAGACCTTCAAAACCTGCCCGTTATTGGTGCATCTCAGGCTTTACAAGGAAGAGCCGCTGGAGTACAGGTCGTTCGTAACGGTGGAGCGCCCGGAGATGGTGGTTCCATCCGGATTCGTGGAACCGGTACCGTTAACAATGCAAATCCTCTTATCGTTGTAGATGGCGTCCCATTGGCTTATGGCAGTATTAACGATATTAACCCGAATGATATCGAATCCATGGAAATATTAAAGGATGCTTCCTCTTCTGCAATCTATGGTACACGAGCTGCAAATGGTGTGGTGCTCATCACAACCAAGAAGGGTGGATTTAATGAAAGAACAACCGTTACGCTGAATACATACGCCGGTATTTCCAATATTTCAAACCGTATTGATGTACTGGACGCTCCATCTCTGACGAATATTAAAAAAGAGGCTTATCAAAATGACGGTTTGGATGTTCCTGATATTTGGAACGAACCGGCATTTCAGCGCCAACGTACTAACTGGCAGGACGAACTTTTTCAAACTGGCTACACTCAGAATTACGATTTCACCATTAGTGGTGGTAGTGAACGAACCAGCTTTGCATTTACAGGTGGATATTTTAGCGAAGAAGGGACAATAGACAACTCTTTCTTCGACCGTTACTATGCACGTATTAATTCTACATTTAAGGTAACGGATTGGCTGACAATTGGTGAAAACATGCAGCTTACTCGTCAGGAGGGTAATTTTCTGAATACCAATTCTGCTCAAACAGGCTTGGTTTGGAGCGCTATCAGGTTTCACCCAGGCTTGCCCGTTATTGTAAACGAAGCCCTTCCAGGCCACGAGATTGGACAGTATGGTTCTTCCCAGGTCAGTGGTGAATTCGGAGACATCAATAACCCTATTTTTACTCAGGATATCGAAGATGACATCGCTACGAATAACCGTTTTCTTGGAAACCTCTTCGCAGAAATTCAAATTCTTGATGGATTGAAACTGCGCGGTAATTTTGCTGCAGATGCCTCACTGTTTGACAGAACAGAGTTCTTTCCGATCATTGATCAGCAGATACGTGCCCGGGACCGGAATGCACTTGAACGTTCCTACGGCGAGTCATACTCCCTGTTAGGAGAGTATTTTCTAACTTACGATAAAGTCTTCGCGGGTGTTCATCAGGTAAACCTGGTCGGCGGTTATACGGCTCAGCAGTTTGTTTCAGAAAACTTCTTTGCACAACGCTTAGATTTTCCAAATGAGGAATTTGATCAGCGATTTCTGAATGCAGGTAACACGATTTCCGGCGCAAGCGGGACTCGGCAAGACTTTTCTCTCCTTTCCGGATTTGGGCGTCTGAACTATTCTTATGATGGACGCTACCTGCTTACCGCTACGGTTCGTCGTGATGGTTCCTCTCGTTTCGCACCTGATAACCGCTGGGGTACTTTTCCAGCCTTTTCTGCGGGATGGCGAATCTCTCGTGAGAAATTCTTTGAGAATGTCGAGGGAATTAGCTTCCTGAAACTTACCGGTGGATGGGGACAATTAGGAAATCAGGAAGTCGCTAACTTGCAATACCTTGCATTGGTGGCATCCGGGCGCCGATATGCTTTCGGCCCGGATGGCAGCACTCAGGTAGTGGGAGCAAGCCTAAGCCGTATTCCCAATGAAAGCATTTCCTGGGAAACTGCAGAAATGTTAAACTTTGGTCTTGAAATTGGACTGCTTGAAAACCGACTCTTTGGTACTTTCAATTACTTCATCAAGGATACAAAGGATATGTTGCTGGCACCACCTACCGTAGGAACGATTGGCCGGACAGATGTGCCTGATCAGAATGTTGGTGAATTGCGCAACCAAGGCTTGGAGATGGAACTAAGCTACCGTGGCGGTAAAGGTGATTTTACCTACAATATCAGTGGTAATGCGGCATTCATCCGGAATGAAGTTACCACTCTTTTTGATGGGAACTTCTTAGCGTCTCAATTTTACGGCCGGCCTAACCAGGAGATTGCCAGGACTTTTGAGGGTGAGCCTATCGGAACCTTCTTTGGATGGACAACCGACGGGCTGTATCAAAACGCTGGTGAAATCTCGAATGATGCGAATATCGCCAATGATCCTCGTCGGGAAGCAGGGCTGATTCAGCCAGGCGATGTCAGGTTTGTTGATTTGAATGGTGACGGCTTAATTGATGATGAAGACCGCACGATAATTGGCGACCCCACTCCGGATGTAACGTATGGCCTCAATGCTGGATTTGGTTATAAAGGTTTCGACTTGAATATTTTCTTCCTTGGAGTAGCAGGGGTAGACATTTATAATGCCGACCGTATGCAGGGGCTGGATGCCTCCTATCCGTTTAACCTTTATGCAGAAGCTGAAAACCGTTGGACAGGTGAGGGTAGCAGCAATTCCATTCCTCGCGCATCCGTAAATAGAGACAACCTTAACTTCCGGACTTCTGATCTATTCATCGAGGATGGAAGCTTCCTTCGGTTGAAGAACCTATCCCTTGGCTATACTTTGCCCAGAAGCGTCACGAGCAACATCGGCATGACGAATCTTAGGTTTTATGTAACGGGGCAAAACGTATTTACCATCACGGATTATTCTGGTCTGGACCCTGAGCTCGGTTTAATTGATGGAAACCTTCAGAGCAATGTTGATTATGCGCAGTACCCACAGGCCCGTACATGGGTTTTTGGCCTGACCGCTGGATTTTAATTACTAATCTTACAACAACTAAATAGGATCATGAAAAATATCATCCTCCTTTTACCCCTTATTACATTGCTTTTTGGCTGTAGTGAAGAGTTTCTGGACTCTACTCCCTATGCCCAATCTACTTCTGCAACTTTCTGGCGTAACGCTGATGATGCAGTGGCTGCTGCCAATGCTCTGTACGATCCGCTTAACGATGAGCAGTTATATGGACACGGCGAACAGACTTTTGAAATTTGCAGTGATGATTTCTGGCGTGCGGGTGACCACGGAGAAGACCAAGCTATCGAAGAGTTTGTTTTCGATCCGGATAACGCACAGCTACGCCATGGATACAGCCGGAAATATGAAATTGTGAACCGCGCGAATGCCATCCTGATCAACGTACCTGATATCGATATGGATCCTGCATTGAAGGATCGTGTTCTGGGGGAAGCATATTTCATGCGTGGTTTCGCCAACTGGCGTTTGCATGTGATTTACGGGGAGCTTCCACTCATTTTCGAGCAAGATGTTATTGACGGTACCTTCAACAAGCCAAAAGCAACTACCGACGAGATGCGGGCAGCCATTGAGTCAGATTGGCTGGAAGCGGCTGCTTTGCTTCCTGCCAGTTATTCAGGTGCAGATATTGGACGGCCAACTAGCGGTACCGCTAATGGTTTCCTGGCAAAGCTATATTTGTACATGGACAATATGGATAAAGTGATTGAGCATGGTGAGCGCGTTATCAACGGCCCTTATCCATTAGCAGCTGACTTCGGCGATAACTTCCAAATAGAAACCGAGAACAATCCTGAAATGCTTTTCTCTGTGCAGGCGCAGGATGGGTGGACTACTTGTGCCTACCGGATTTACTCAACCCCACGCCCCTGGGGAGGGTGGGACTTCCACGAGCCAATTCAAGACTTGGTAGATGAGTTTGAGGAAGGCGATCCCCGCCTCGATTATTCTATCATGAAACCCGGCGATATCATTGATTTAGGTGGCGATCGTGGACCGACAGAGTATACCGCTGACCTTTCCAGCACGGGTTATCATTTTCGGAAGTTTGCCAGCTGGCGTGAATCTGGTGGACTGGATGGTAGCCAAAACGTTCCTGTTCTTCGATCTGCTGATGTTTACTTAATGGTTGCAGAAGCAAAAATCCGTCGTGATGGCAACGGTGCAGGAGATGCAGAAATTAATGCTGTCCGGGAGCGTGCAGGCTTGGAGCCTGTAAGTGGCGCTGGTATGAGCGAACTGATTCATGAACGTCGTGTAGAGCTGTCTGGTGAAAACCAGCGCCACCAGGATTTGATGCGTTGGGATAAGGCAGGCTTTATCGATATCGTAGAGCATTACAGGGAGGACCGTGGTGCATTTAAGCCATCCCGTGATTTCCAGCGGCCAAAGCACTACTACTTTGCCATTCCACAACGGGAGATTGATCTTAGCAACGGCGTACTGGAGCAGAACCCGAATTATTAGAATTTTCCGGCGCTTTTTTCTAGGTGCTGGGCGCTTATAAAGTTTACGTCTATTACTCAGGGCTCAGGCTTTCCGTCTGGGTCCTGACTTTTTTATATTTACTTTTTGATCTTATTCAATTGAATGCAAGATGAGTTGTGCAAGGTTTTTTGTTGTCTTTGCTATGGTCTTGATTTGTTATAGCTGCGCCTCTGATCCGGAAGAATTATTATTGGGTACCTGGCAAGTAGACTCGGTTTATTCTTATTACAATGGATTTGATATTTGGGAGTACGAGAAGGGGATGGATTGGGCGGATTATGAATATACGCCAGATGGCAAAATGAAAGAAATTAAATTTGGAACCTTTCGGGCTTATCGCTATCGTTTATCAGGGGATAGTTTGTTTTGGATATCTGAAAGCGAGTCTAAGGCAGGTTGGTTTGAAATCATAGACTTACGCCCAGATTACCTGGTGTTGAAAAGAGATAAAGCGCCACTGTTTGAGGGGAAATCGCAGGAGCGGTATGAAATTCGTTTTTTTTCACGAATAGATGCCGAAGGGAAAGTAAATACACTCTCGAAAGATCAAAATAACTAACCATGAAGGTAGTTTGGAATATACTTCTACTTCTTTTTGGGTATTTAGCCATTGTCGCCCAAAACTTAGTGCCCAATCCAAGCTTTGAGGCTTACCTCCAGTGCCCACCTTATCCCGGGCAGATCCATTTGGCAGAAGCATGGGATGCTCCCAACCACCAAACCACCGATTTTTTCCATGGATGTGCGCCTCTCTCAACTGGTGCTGGCGTACCTGCTAACCTGGTGGGAGAACAAGTGCCTCATAGCGGAGATGGATATGCGGGCTTGCGTACCTGGGTCCCCGTAATTGACGGTAACCCACCTTACCGGGAGTATCTTTCTGTTGCTCTGGTCCGCCCCCTGCAGGCAGGTCGGGATTATCTATTCCGCTGTTGGATCAGCGTGGCTGAGGCTTCTAGCCACTTTTCTGATGGTGTTGGCTTTCTGCTCACAGAAGCCCCCTTGCAAAATCAGGCGATTTATACTCAGGAGCCACAATTACGATTTATACCTGGCGTACCACTGGAAGAACAGCAAGATTGGGTATCTTTTTCCGCTGTTTACAAATCGAAGGGTGGGGAACGATATTTAACTATTGGCAACTTCCAAATAGATACTGAACGTTTATTGCTTAAAGATAACGAGCAATCGCCAACCGTTTACTATTACATCGATGATGTCAGCATAACCCCTTGTCGATTACCGGAAAGATTGGAGTCATACGTTGATACCTTTGTCTGCCAAGACGAAGCAATCTTGGTTGCTGGGCAACATGGTGCACTTTCCTACCTGTGGTCAGATAGCAGAACTGTTCGCGAACGTTGGGTAGAACAGCCTGGCGAATATAGCCTGATTACTGATTGGGGGTGTTATCAAACGACTACCCGGTTTAATGTACAGGGAATTGATTGCGGTTGTGACCTAAGTTGGTCAAATCCTTTTGGGCCTGATGGACAATTGAACTTACCACTTCGATTGCTGAGCCTTGAGCTTAATTTATATGATGCAGCTGGTCGGTTAGTTGGTCGATATGATGAGTCGAGTTGGGTACAATTGAGGGATTGGTATACTTCAGGTATTTATTTTTGGAAAGCTCGCCTTGATTGTGGGATGGAGGTTCGTCATCGAGTCGGAAAAGTAGTTCTGGTAAAATAAAAAGAGCCGCTTATTCAATTGAATAGGCGGCTCGAAAAGTAGTGTATGAAAATGGAGTTTTTAATCTTCAGAAAGAGAATCATTAAAATGATATGCGCTAATTTGTCCATTATTCTCACCGCTGACCATCAGTAATCCTCCCTTAGCATAGTTTAGGATAATCAATGACTTTTGGTCACCTGGCAGATAGAGCCCGCTTTCCGCAATTTCACATGCTTGGTAACCTGTTTCTGTTTTTACCAGCAAAAGGCCGTTTAGGGAATCGTATCGACCTGTATTGGTTTCTGTGGCAAAATCGTTCCCTGCAAGTATTAAGTCCAAGTTGCCATCATGATTTGCATCGCTGGTAGCAATAGCGTGAATAGGTGCAAATTGCGCTTCTATTGGTAGCTCGTGCAGCAAAAATCCGGATTCCGTATTTTCCACCCACACGCTGGCAAAAGTCTCAATGGAAGTAGTTTTTGCCTTGTGGTTAGGAAATACGTCTTCCCAATCTGCCTCTGCATAACTTTTGTAATCGGGGTATTGCTTGCGAAGGGGAAGTAGCCAGGCCCTCAAATCATCACGGAAATGAACGGGTACTTCACGTTCCTTCAAGAAAAAAGTCATTATGGCATCGTCTCGGCTATTACCATCAAAATCAGCAATTTGTAAACTGAGCGGTTTCTCAGGAGTGGAGTGGTATGGATTATTCAAGCCTAGGTTTCCACCTGCAAAATCCAAATCTCCATCTGAATCAAGGTCGGCAACGCATAGCGTATTCCACCAACCAATTGAATGAGGAAGGGCTTGCAGTTCAAAGCCACTCGCTTTATTCCATGCTATGGTTAGAGGCATCCATTCTCCTGCTAAGAGCAAGTCAGGTCGATTGTCCTGATTGAAATCTGCCCAGTGTACATCGGTCACACGTCCTATGTTTTGAAGGACAGCTGCATTAACCGCTGTGACATCCTTGAAGTACCCATTTTGGTTTTCTAAAAGGTAGCTGGTTGGAATGTTTGCGTAATTGCCCGGGTCAATTCGTCCGCCTACAAAAAGATCGAGGTCTCCATCTCCGTCATAATCAGCGGCCGCTACCGCACTGGTACTGGTGCGCAGGTTTGGGAGTGCTGATTCTGCATGTGTGAATTGGCCCTTGCCATCATTGAAGTACAAACGGTCTTGATAGTAAGGTGAACCAACGTTAAATTCACTCCCTCCGCTGCAAACGTAAATGTCAAGGTCTCCATCCTGGTCAGCATCAAAAAAAACACTGCCAATGTCTTCTTCATAGTGAGGCCCCTGAGTGCTGAGGGGTTGGTGATGAAAACGCCCGTCCGACTGTTGGAAAAAAACCTGCCCGGCTTGTTTGAATGCACCGCCCACGAAAAAATCTTCCAGACCGTCCCCGTTCAGATCCCCCATACTCATTTTTGGCCCTTGTTGAGAATGCTTATGGGGTAGTAATGGCTGTACTTTAAAGTCTGCATAATGCGCCTCTATGTGCTGGTAGTCCAGACCAATAGGTGCTGTTACTTTCTCTAAAAGGGGCTTTGTTAATTTGGTGCCTTTTTTAGGTAGGCGTGGTTGAGCAGCCTCTGACTTGGTGATTTTTAACCGCTGATTTGCAGTTGTTTTTCCAATCTGTTGTACACGGCCATCTGGCCAGACGATATGTAAAGAATCTACCTCTTTGTGGCTGCCAAGTCCGAAGTGTAATAGGGGCTCAATAGAAGACTGATAACCCCGATAAGGAACAAGTTCCTGAAACTGTTGCTGCCCATTGGTGTATATCCATACTTTCGCACCAATGGAGAGTGACATTGGCTGTAGCGTAAGTTGTAAATAGTTTTGATTGGTAGTGGTGTTTTCGTACACCATCGCCGGAGCCTGGGTATTGTTAACGATGTAGTCCAGGTCCCCATCGGCATCAAGATCAGCCAAAGCTGCACCGTGGGAATAACTGGCATCTGTAAAGCCCCACTTAGTGGATACTTCCTCGAAGGTTAGGTCGGCCCGGTTTCGGAATGCGAAATTTGCCAAGTGAGCTCCATCTAGTGACTGTAGCGCCTCGAGGAAGGTTGCTCGCATATCTGAGCCGTACTGCCCTTTGGTGAGTTGGTTCATTTTGTAGGCTGAGAAATCCATGTTGGTAATGTCCCGCGGGTAGCCGTTGGTGATTAGTAAGTCCTTCCAGCCATCATTATCGATGTCGGCTAGCAGGGGGCTCCAGCTCCAATCCGTACTATGGATACCTGCCAGCTGGCCAATTTCACTAAATGCCAAATCGCCATTACTGGTCATCCCTTGATTCAGCTGAAGTGTGTTTCGCATATATTGTGGTGTGTAGCCTGTAATCAGTTCGGAGCGAAAACGATCGTAATTTATGGAGCCAATCATGAGTTTCCGGCGTAAATTATCCGGGGGGAGCATATCAAGTGCGATGATATCAGGACGGGCGTCATTATTGTAATCGGCTACATCATTGCCCATAGCAGAATAACTCGTATGACGGAAATAATCTGCGGCCTGGTCTTTGAAGGTGCCATCCTGTTGATTGATATAGAGGAGGTCATTGGAAAGGTAGTCATTGGATACATAAACATCCAGCCAGCCATCTTGATTGATGTCGGTGATACTGACGCCCAGGCCATAGCCTTCTTTAAGAATGCCTGCTTCAGCTGAGATATCTGTAAAGATCCCATTATCGTTGCGGTAGAGCCGGTCCGTATTAGGAGATTCCCCTTTGGTTTTCTTTTTACGAATCACATTCGGGCCAACCTCTTCGGTTATATTGGTGAGCAGGTAGAGGTCCAAATCACCATCTCTGTCGTAATCGAAGAAGGCAGCTTGCGTAGTATGCCCTGTATCAGCTATACCAAGTTTCGCTGCACTTTCTGTGAAGGTGCCGTCTCTATTATTAAGGTAACAAAGGTTAGCCCTGCGTTCTGGCTCGTATGGCCCGGCACAGCTGATATAAAGGTCTATCCAGCCATCCGAGTTAATGTCTGCCATAGCGATGCCCGTTGTCCAACGGCCCTGGGTATTTATTCCTGCGTCTTCGGTAATGTCCTCGAATTGTAAATTGCCAAGGTTGAGGTAAAGCTTCGCCTGGCTCATATTAGCAGTAAATAAAAGATCAGGTAGCCCGTCATTGTCGATGTCGCCTGCGCCCACGCCCGCCCCGTTGTAGAAGTACTCAAAGGTAATGATGTTGAGTTCTTCCGATTCTGTTAGGTTATTTTCAAACATTATCCCGGTTTGTCCGGGAGTGCGCGCCCGAAATAAACGGGGAGGATCTTCTGATGAGCAACTGGAGAACAAAAGCCATAGCCAGGCAGCTAGAGTGAAAATTCTTGATATTGGCATGTTTCAGAATTGAAAAAATGCGAATTTTCATCAAAGATAAATCCAAGGTGTTAAGTGGGTGTTAATTAGACAGAAAAATAGACTGGAAGGGATTTCTTTTTATAAAAGTTTGTAAGACAGATTTTTGTAGATCTTTTTGCTTCAGCTGTTGAACGGTCTTGTAAAATCAAGTTTAAGGTTTTTCGTTCTTTACTATCAACCTTGGAAAGTAAAAAGTAAAAATTTTACTTTTATGAAAAAATAGCCATGAAACGCTTTTTCATCCCTTTATTCTTGTTTTGCTGCAACTTCATGGCAGCGCAAGAGGATTTTCAATATAAACTATCTACCGATTCCTTACCTTGGACAGGTAGACCATTCGATAATGCCCCGGAGCAATTTCAGTTTGCAGTGGTGAGTGATCGAACCGGAGGTCACCGAGCCGGTGTTTTTGGTGATGCGATGCAAAAGCTGAATTTATTGCACCCTGAGTTTGTAATGAGTGTAGGCGATCTTGTAGAGGGCTACACCAAAGATACAACCATCCTGAATAGTCAATGGTCGGAATTCGACAGTATTCTGTCAAGGTTAAATATGCGGTTCTTTGCGCTGCCTGGTAATCACGATATTTCAAATGATGTCATGCGGGATCGCTGGCTGAGCCGTTATGGCGCTTCCTATTATCATTTCCGATATAAGGACGTATTGTTTCTCGCTTTTGACTCTAATGATGGAGATGGGGTTATGTTTAGCCGGGACCAACTCGACTACTTCAAGCATGTCATTGCTGAGGAAGAGGATGTACGTTGGACTTTGATCTTTATGCATCACCCCATTTGGAATTACAGGGAGTTTAATGGTTTTGATGAAATAGAAGCAGCGCTCAAAGACCGGCCATACACTGTTTTTGCCGGGCACACTCACCGCTATTTCAAGAGTCAGCGGCATGGGCGCAATTACTACGTGCTTTCTACCACTGGAGGGGGCAGCAAATTGCGTAGTCCAAGAGTTGGCGAGTTTGATCATGTGACATGGGTGACGATGACTCCGCAGGGTCCGGAGTTGGTGCATTTGCAGTTAAGCGGGATCATTGATGAAGATGTACTGAACGAGCAGACTGCGCCTATTGCTTTAGCCCTTCACAATGCGACTCAAATTGAACAAATGATGTTGCGAAAATCACCTGCAGAGGGTATTGTCTACCTCCGCATCGCTAATACATTGGATGGGGAGGCTACCAAAGAATCGAGTGGGTTGTTTTATGGGGGAGAAGACAGTAGTTCAGGAGCGGTTCAGAACAAAACACTGCGTTTTGAAGGGCGCTTTTATCATAACCACCACCTTTCACCCGAACAAGATGGTTTAAGTTTACAAATACCGCCGGATTCCACAGTGCAGATTGCTATCCCTGTAAGAATTGAAGGAGCAGTATCGCTAAAGGATATAGATCCGTTGGAACTGGACTGGACTCTGGGCTTCGAAAGTGATGAACCTTTTACCCCAGCTTTTGAGCTTTCAGGGATTTTGGATATTCGTCCGGAAAACGAGCCGGCGCAACTCAGCTTTACACCTATGGATGTCTTCCTGGAGACGCACGAGGTGGAGCTTTCCAGCCCATTTGAAAAATTACAAATCCGGTACACTTTAGACGGAAGCAAGCCTGACGCAGACTCGCCTCTTTACTCTGCCCCAATTAGAATGCAGGAGACCACAACAATCAAAGCCTGCTACTTCGATGCAGAGGGGGTAGCCAGGAGCGGGGTAGCCGCGCGCGAATATCGGAAGGTGGTTCCTGAGCCTGCTGTAAAAATTAAAAAGCGGGCGTTAGCAGCTGGCTTACGGTATGCCTACTACGAGGGGGACTTCACTGCAAAATTACCAGATTTCAACACCTTGCAGCCCAAGCGTACCGGAATTGCGCTATACAGCCACCCTGACTCGCTAGAACGCAGGATGGACCATTTTGCGCTCTCCTTTGAAGGTTACATTGAGGTGCCTCAGGATGGCATTTACACCTTTTATACCCGCTCTGACGACGGAAGTCAGTTGTTTGTTCACGACAAGCTGGTTGTGGATAATAATGGTTCCCACAGCGCACAGGTGCGCCGGGGGAATATTGCCTTGCAAAAGGGGCTTCACCCAATACGGGTGGCATACTTCGAGGATTTCCTGGGAGAAACTCTTGAAATTGGATTCGAAGGAGCAGGATTGGATCGCCGTCGGGTACCATTTGCTACGCTATTCCACGAAAAATAGCCTATGCGCCATCTAATACTGACCATTTTGCTGGGTTTTTCCTCTTGGGCTTTAGCTCAGCGAGTTGCCTTTGAGCCTGATACACTATCTGCGTTGAACCCCTGGACAGATCAGGAATTTGCACAACCCGATGATTCATTTCAGTTTGCCGTAATTGGTGATTTAACAGGTGGGTATCGAAGTGGTGTTTTTCCCGTCGCAGTGGATAAAGCAAATGCCGTTTCTCCTGACTTTGTAATTAGTGTAGGGGACTTGATTGAGGGGTATACAAAGGATACTGCACAGATTCAACGTTGGTGGAATCAGTTTGACAAATGGGTGGGGAAATTAGCAATGCCTTTTTTTTATGTTCCGGGGAATCATGATTTGTCAAATGCATTAATGACCAGGCTGTGGGAAGAGCGCTATGGCAGGACTTACTATCATTTCATTTACCGAAACATCCTGTTTTTGGTACTAAACACTGAAGACGGTGCGCCTTCACGTATTAGTGCAGAACAAGCAGATTATTTTGAGAGTGTATTGAGTCAGCACTCTGATGTAGATTGGACCTTATTGTTTTTCCATAAACCATTATGGCAGGAAGGAGAACCTGGTTTTTCGAGGATCGAGACTGCGCTTAAGGACCGATCCTACACGGTCTTTGCAGGACACACTCACAGGTATCTCAAGCAGCAGCGCAAAGGAAGAGACTACTATATCCTGGGTACCACAGGAGGGGGAAGCGAGCTTAAAGGAGCGGAATTTGGACAATTGGATCACTTCGCTTGGGTAACTATGCGGAAAGAGGGCCCGCAGGTTGCCAATTTAACACTTGAAGGTATCCTACATGATAGTTTAGTGACCGACGAAACAGCTCCACTAGTCGATTGTGTGCTAAAGAGCAGTACCATTAACTATGATGCAATAGTTGAAACTCAGGCAAGTCAGGAATGGGTTACCAATTTGCGATTCCGAAACTACTGTGGTCAACCCTTGAGGATAAAAGGACGCCTATTCGGCCATTCACAACTAGAACCAGACTGGGTAAGAATAGATACTATAATTGAAGCTTATGGATTTTTGGAAAAAGCTTTGCATTTGTCTACAGATCAAATCCTTTGGGGAAGCAAGCTGGAACCCATTGAGCTGGATTGGTCAGTAGAGACTTTAGAAGGGGCCTTCAGGCAAAGTTTTGTGGAGTCCATAACAATAGCTAATGCTAATTATTGCGAAAAACCTCCTTCAGATCTGGTTATAGATGGGCGCTGGGAAGAGTGGGGGAGAGCCGTTTATCAAGCACCCGCAAAGCTGGAATACTACCGATCAGCATGGCAGGGTATCGAAGACTGCGGCTTGTCTGTAAGGGTGGCAGCTAATGAAAATAACTTGTTTTTAGCACTGAAAGTACAGGATGATAATGTCTTTTATACACCATACCGTCATAGCTGGGAACAGGAAGGGGCTTTGTTAGAAATAAAATTGCCAAATCAGCTTAGTATCCGTCTAGGTTTTAGTCCAATGGATTCCCTGCTCATTGATGTAAATGATAATTGGCCAAGAGAGGGAGAACTAAAAGCAACTAGAAGCAAAAATGGCTTTGCAGCAGAATTAAGCTTGCCTATTTCTCACCTCGAGCAGTTGAATGCTGCTCCGCTAGACCAGTTTCAATTGCAATGGACCGTTTATGACCATGACCATTTAGAAGACCAATACAAAGGGACGAAAGCGTTATGGCAAAATCCTTTTCCCGGAAGCGGAACTTTTTTTCTGCAAAAAACTAAACATTAATTTATGAGACTCTTCTTTTGCTTTGTCATCATGTGGGTTACAGTACCTGGTATTTATGCCCAACCTGACTACCGAATTGCCCTTCTTGGTTGCCATAAACAGTTTGAACCTGCTCCAGCTTTGTCAAAGTACCTGGAGGCAGAACCAGACCTATGCCTGTGGATAGGAGACAATATTTATGCAGATACGGAGACCGATATAACTTTTGTTGAAAGATGCTATGCTGCCTTAGCTGCCAAACCAGCATTTCAGCAGCTGTACGAAAGATATCCTCTAGCCGCCACATGGGATGACCATGACTTTGGATTAAATAACGCAGGCAAAGAGTATGCTTTAAAAGAACAAACCAAAGCCCTTTTTCGGGAGTTCTGGGGGCTGGAGGAGAAAATCCCGGCTGAAAGAGACGGCATATATTATGCAGAGTATATTCCTGTAGGAGAAAAGGTATTGCAGCTTATCATGCTGGATGTACGCTATAACCGGGATGAACCGCAGACTGATGGTGATGTCTTGGGCGAGCCTCAGTGGGCATGGTTGGAAAATGAATTGAAGCAACCAGCAGACTTGCGACTGATCTCTTCAGGTTTTCAAATTTTGCTCGACGAGCGGGCAGGTTCTGAAACTTGGGCCAAATTCCCTTCCGCCCGGGAGCGTTTGTTCAATCTTATTCGAACCTCCAAGGCTGAAAATGTTGTTTTCTACACTGGTGATCAACACTATGGCGAAGTTAACCGTTTGTCTGGCGCCTTGGATTTTGATGCAGTAGAGCTTCAATTTGCAGGGATCAATCAGATAGAAGACCCCGAATGGAACCCTTTACGAGTTGCAAATGCAATTACATCTAAGCACAGTTACGCCTTGCTTGACCTCTATTTTTCGGAAAGCAAAAGTGAGGTGCCTCATATACACTTTCAGGTTTTTAACGCGATGACAGACGACAGGGAGATCTCCTATCGGGTCAACCTGCGAGAATTACAGCTAACGCCCGATTTTGATGGGGCGTTTGCCTTTGTAGGTCAGGGGGAAGCTAAATTAGGAAACCCTTACCCAAATCTTAGTTTACGCTATACCACCAATGGTGAAGAGCCAAGTTTAAGTGCCCCGATATATCAACAGCCAATTGTAATGGATAGGACCACTACGGTTAAGGCTCAGTTTTTTACTTCTGAAGGTCAGCCCCGAAGCAAGGTATTTGAGCAAAAATATGAACGCCTGAGCCCAAAAGCTGCTTTAAATTTAGACCGGATAAATGAGGGGCTTCGCTATAAATATTACGAAGGTAAATTTGACTGCCTGGATGACTTGATGAAAACCGAGGTTGTTGAGAGCGGGGTGGCAACCAGCCTCGATCTCGAGAAGCTCTCAAGACAGGAAGACCATTTTGGCTTGGTTTTCGAAGGTTTGATTAATGTCCCTTCCTCCGGAGTTTATACTTTCTATACCATTTCTGATGATGGATCCCGACTATACATTGGCGACCAACTGGTAGTAGACAATGATGGATCCCATAATACGAGGCAGCGTTCTGGGTTAGCCGTATTAGAAAAAGGCTATCACCCTGTGAAAATCGAATATTTTGAAGACTACAGCGGAGAGCGGCTCACTTTAAAGTGGAAGGAGCAAGGGGGAAAGGTGAAGGTGCTCGGGGAAGGAGATTTCTTTCATGAGTAGACTGCTTTTTTAAAACCTAAGATAGGTATCAATTCCTCTAGGTTCTCAATCACATGGTCAGGTTGGGAGGCGTAAAGTTGGGCAGAGGTATGCGCTCCCGTGGTGATTCCTATTGCCAGTTTGCATCCCGCGTTTTTCCCCTCCTCTATATCGATTTGGGAATCCCCGACTTTGATGACTTGCGAGGCATCTTTTATTCCGAGTTTCTTCTGTGCCAGCTTTATCATATCTGGTGCCGGGCGTGCATTAGCAACCTCATAGTTTCATTAAACTGTCTATAGCGTCTCTTTTTTCTTTGCCAGCCCCTACTGCCAATACTTCTTCCAGGGAGAAAGTATATCCTGCTGCTTGCAGGGTAGCCTGCAGAGTTTTGTACACTACGTTATTCTCGTCAATGGTAGTGCCTGCCATGTCAAATACGATCAATTTAATCATTGGGTAGCATTGGTTGGTTATTTAATCAAAGCGGCTACTACTTCTTCCTCGTACGTTTCGATGGCTGGAACCTCTTTAGTCAGATCTTTCGCCAAGTCGTCCCAAGCTCGGAGCAGAACCGCATCTTTGTAATGCTCGTGCCCTTCAAAGACAGCAATTTCTTTATCGGTCATTTTGCCACCTTGCAAATGGTAGCTTTTTTGTGAAGCCACAGATAATTTTTCGTAGTAGCCTGCTTTTACGGTACAAAGGTACCGTTTTGCTTCCACATGTAGTCGGATAGGGTCGAGTACGGCGGCTGGGAATAGACCTCGGAAGTAATCGGCGGCAATGTCCTCGTGTAAGTCGTTTTTCAGGGTAGGGTTATTGGCTTCTTCCGGATCGTCCGCAAGAATGTGTCCAATGTCGTGAAATAAAGCAGCGGTGATTAGTTCAGGGCTTTTGCCAGCTTTCTTGGCGAGGTAGGCAGCCTGTAATGCATGCTCCAATTGGGTGACTTCCTCTTCATATTGCTCATCACCATGAGTTTTCATATAATCAAAAAGCAAGTGAGCTTTAGTGTTTTTGTGCAAGGCAGCGGAAAGCCGATTCTTGAGGTTTTGTTCATACATAATGGTGGAATTGAGGTTTCTTGTTGAGTCTGTATTATGCCGTAAATATAAGCCGTTTTCTTTTTGTGAAAAAATATAGATTAAGTAATTACAAAGGTTTAATGAAAAGGAATGAAATATTTAACTTTAAAGAAAAAATTTTCCACATGCACTTAAGATTGTTTTTATGCTCTTACCCTTTTTGTTTGCACAGCCGATGCATCAAATGCTGTACGCTCATAATGATTACAAAAATATCCGTCCCTTTTGGGGGTTTGTTTGGGAAAGTCCAGGTTTGTCTGCGTTTCTTCCGTTCTGTTGTGTTTTTTATAAAATCAGCTTAAGGTTTTTCTCCGCAAATCCGGGTCCGGCTGTCATACCTTTACCACCAATACCTGTAACTATGTGAAGGCAGCCTCCAATATTGTGTTGAAAAATATCTTTAGTCTTGCATTGGCTGTAAAGGCCAAACCAGGTATTTTGAATTTCCAGGTTTGGAATGCGAAAGATTTTTTTGGCTTCCCGGAGCATGAAGACGTTAATGGATTGATCGATTTCGTAGCCGAGGGCATCTTTATTCTTTGCATCCGCATATTCATGAGAATCTCCCAGCACAATAGTACCATCCGGTGCTTGGGTAAGTAGAATATGTATTCCATATTTCTTAGCAAAAGTATCCTTAGGTTCGCTTTCCCTGACATCCTTATAGGAATTACATTCCCTGAAGCTTTCATACCTGCGGATCGTTCTTCCGGTTAATATATTCCCTTTTATTCGTAACTTTGGATTAGGCGTTGTTCTAAGCATATGGAGCTTGCTTACCTCCAGATCGCTTTGTCCGAATAATTCAGGATACAAGGTCTGGAATTCGCTCCCATTGCAAATGATTCCTTTTTCTCCAACAAAGGTTCGCTGATCACTGCTACGGAATTCTACCCCCCTATTTAGCACCAAAGACTGGGTTATCTGGCAAGATGGAAAATATTTTAGCCCCATCTGTTCTATCATATAATTAATGATTTTATGCACAGCAATTCTTGGGTCTAGGGAAATTTCCTGAGGAAAAAAAAGTCCGGCCTGACAGTATGAAGGCTGAAGAACAGGCCATTTCTGAAGGCATTCCGTCTTAGTCAGTAATTTAGACGGGTACCCAACTTTTTGATTTTGTAAAGCTAATTCTTCAATAAGTCTTACTTCATCATTATCAGAAGCAATGTAAACCGATCCATTTGATTGTAAAGATATATCTGTTTCCTGCTGCAGCTCTTTGTAAATTTCAAGGCTCCTGCGTCCAATTTTTTGCCATTTAGTATCTAGGCCGGATGGAACAACCTGACCAAAGTTTCGTGTGGTCGCCCCCTGAGGCTTTTTATTTTTTTCTATCAGCCCGACGGAATATCCAGCTCGGAGAGCATGATAGGCATGAAATGTTCCCAGAATACCGGATCCGATGACTAGAACATCAAATTTAAGAGGATTCGCCATAATGTTTCATTTTACTTGGAGCTCGGAATTAATAGTCCGTTGATGATTAAAAGCCATAACTGAACAGGTAAAAATTTAAGCTACTCTAAAAATAATATCAAGTAAGGTGGATCAAATATAGAATGCATGTTGGTTCTACCCGATAAAGACTGCCTTTGTAGTTGTACGGTTGAGGGCTTGGCTTTTCTGAAGGTTGAAGTTATGGATTATTTCAATTGAGTGTTATCCATCAAGGAGAAAGATTACTACTGCTATGACATTTGTCTGTGTTTAGGGTAAGTCCAGTTTTTCGCATCTGAATAATTTTGATGGAAATGAAATCAAAGAACGTTCCTCATTTCGTGAATAATGCAAGTACGCACTCAAGGTCAGACTAGTGGTCTGTCAAGGCTAAAACTAGGGGTTGCCTGCGGCGACTTTTGAGGCACTCTTCGTTGGATAACCCCTTACGTAGCGCTGCTATGCGCGGGAACATCCGCCTTGATTAGCCTCAAAATTCGCTCCCACTCAACCCATAAATTAACACTTGACAGACCACTAGCCTTCTGCAACTAAAAGAGCGGATTGCACTGCAGGAAGCCAGGTAGTATTTTGAGGTGCGGCCCAACTCTGCTGAAGCACTCCTGATTCAGGAGTAGGCGCTTTCGTCTGTGTGGAGTAGAGCGTTATAACGCTTGCGTTTGCGGGAGCGGTGATCAAGGGCTAAAAAACTATACTTAATTTGGTATTAAAGATTTTAGGGTTTGAGTTATTTCTCTATCTTCATTGTTGAAGATTAATCCTACCGCTTAGCCTATTTCTTGAAGAACAGATGACGTTATCCTTGTCAGGTTACGCTTACGTGCTGAAGGGCTTATCCTTTGAGTAAGTAAGAGCATGGTTGGCAGTGAAGAGTAATGTGACTTCTCAAAAGACTGGGAGTGCACACTAAATAAACAGTTATGAAAATTTCAACTTTTCTTTCTCTAGTTATTTTCTTTTGGAGCTGTACGGATACACTCGATGTTTGGCATTGGCGCACAGCTTTCAAAAATTAATTCCATCCCCAAGCACTTCAGGGCTATCGGCAAAGTTGCCGCATGATTCGCCACGGACTATTGCTTTAAATGATTAATATTTTAAGACAACCACCCTCTTTTAACCTCCTACTGACAATAATCTATGAAGAAGCACCCCAGTCCTTCTGACGACATGTCTGATGAAGAGATCGTCGCCGCATTAAGAGGTAAAAACCGTAAGTTACAGGATAAGGCGTTACAGCAGCTGTATCAAGACGATATAATCAGACATACCATTATGAAATGGGTAGGGAACAGTTCTGATATTAATAGCGATGATATCCTGCAGGAGTCAATTATCACCTTTTGTGAGAAAGTCTGGTCTGGAGTGTATGACCCGTCAAAAAGTAAAGTGAGGACATATATTCTAAGTATAGCGAATTTCCTTATCATGAGAGATGCAAGGAAAAATAACCGGCGAGACAACCTATTAGAGCAGGAACAGCTAAGCAACCCCGATAACCCTTTGTTGACAGATCAGGGTATTGACCCGGAAGAGCTATTGGAATCTAAAGAAGAAAGAGAATGGATTCATAAGATACTTGCAAAGCTGGGCAAACGCTGCCAAAAAGTATTAGGACTTTGGATGTTGAGTTTTTCCAGTGCAGAAATTGCGATGGAGATGAGATGGACAGAGTCTACAGCTAAAGATGCAGTCAAAGAATGCAAAAGGAAGTTACGGGAGTTGTTTTGAAAATGCTGTGAATGGTTTTTTAATTAAAATGTGATGGATCAGAAATATTCAATAGAAGACATAGAAGCTTACCTGATGGGGGTAATGCCACCGGGGAAACGTGCTGTATTTGAGGCAGCGCTTGAAAAGGATGAAATGCTACAAATACAATTCGAGCAGGTGAAAAAACAGGTGGAGGTTTATAGGTATTTACGCAAGCAGGCCCTCCGGCAGAAATTTGAAATTTGGCGGGCAGATGGGACGATAACCCCTCTGCCATCCAAGGCGGATCCTGTTTCTGATACCAGCACTAAATACCGTCCATGGATATGGACAGGGGTAGTCTTCCTTCTTTTGGCAATATTGGGAGTAATTGTTTGTGAAATGTCATCTGCCGCGACCCTAACGAATGAAAAGGCAGAAGAGGCACAGCCTAGCAAGGACACCGTAACAAAGAAAAGGCAGTTCCCCCTGGAGGTATTAGCAGATACGGTGGAGATAAATGAGGCTCAGCCTGAGAAAACTCTGCCACCTGATGCTAAAGTGCAAGCCAAAGAGAGAAATGTGCCAATTGCTGAAATAGAAGAAAAAGACAATACACTGCAATTGGAAGTTAAGGGCCAGCATAATCAATTTATGGCATCGGTCTTTAACGTTTATCGAGCTAGTTCTGAGGAAGCAGATTCTATTGAAACCAGCATACAAGAATTATACAATAAAGGAGATTTTGAAACCTTGTCGTCTATTGTGCCTGATTCTATGCATTTTCTAAAAGGTATAGTGCTTTTCAAAACCGGGACCTATGAGGAAGCGGCACAATCCTATTTAGCGGTAGATGACGTTTTTAGAAAACACGATGCTCAATATTTAGCCCTATTGTCTTACGTTGCCCAACTTCCGAATAATTGCGATGCTTATATGGAGCTGTTAAAAGAGATTCTGGAGGAAGAGGGACATAGCTATATGGATAGGGTTGAGGAACTGGCCGCAAAAGTAAAAGCAAACAGGCTTTGCCAAGATTAGTTTATTGGTTAATAGCTCGCATATCCCCCACCGCCGAAAATGCCGCCCAAAAAGCAGGGTGTTTAGCGAAGTTACTGGGCTGTTGGTCCAGATATTTGAGCTGAGCCGAGCGCAGTGCCTCATCCTTAGGTGCTCCTTCCGCCAGGTATTTATAAAAATAGCCCATCAATTCCGCCGTCTTACCGTCGTTGACACTCCATATTGGAAAAACAAGGCTCTTGGCTCCGGCATAAGCAAAGGCGCGCGCCAGGCTGATGATGCCCTCGCCCCGCTGCAACTGGCCTGCGCCGACCTGGCAGGCGGAAAGGACGACCATATCAGCATTGAGTTCCAGATTATATAGTTCACGCACAAAGAGGCGGGCTGCTGTTGAGGTATCTGTGGGGCTGGCAAAAACGAGGAAGGAATAATCGCCTACCCGGTCATCGGCTTGTCCATGAGTAGCAATGTGGAGGAAGCGATAGTGAGCGGCGTCTTGAAGGAAAGCTTCCTTGGTCGCCTTTTTGCCGGAAAAGATTAGGTGCTTTTTTGGGAAAAAGGAGGCTACTCTTTTTACTTCAGGGCCTGTAAAGGGTAGTTTTTTCCAGGCATCACTTCTTTGTTCTGTTCTGCCGGCTATTTCACTTTCAAAGAACGGAGCAAAAGCCAGCAACTGGCCTTCCGCTTGATGCCGGTGCTCTTTGTCTCGCATCTCTTTCAGTAAGGTGGCAGAATAACTGTAGCTGAACTGATGCTCTTTGAGCAAAAACGGATAGGTTTTAGGGTTGCCTATATTGCCCGGCTGCCCGCTGAGTAATGCAGAAAAGGGCAGATAGCCGAGTACGCCATCGGGTACAATAATTACGCGTTCCGGTAATTGTTCGGCTACGGGCTGTATAAGGGTATCGTAGAGCAGTTGGGCATATTTGAGGTAGGTTTTCACCTTGTTGGTGTTGCTCACCCCTTCCCGGAATTTTGCCACCCAGTCTTCCAACGGAAAGTCTTTTTTGACCTCTTTTAGTATTGGCGCTCCTTCTTTTGGGATCAGGAAAATGAAAATGCTGCTGTCGCCTACAAAGTATTCGAGCAGTGCCTGATCGGGTTTGAGTAACTCTTGCTGTACCTCGGAGATAGAGATGGTGGAGCGGTCATATTTTAGGCGGTGGTAGGCGGGGTAGGCCTCTTCGAACTGTTTTTTGAGGGCTTCCAGCTCTTGCTCCAGGTCGAAGATTTGATTGCTAAGGGAAAGCACAGTAGTATCAATGGCCTCATAGCCTTTTTGAAGTAACTCCCGGCGTTTTTTGTCAAAGTAAGTTATATCTACCCGGAGGTCATATTCTTGTTGGAGCAGAGAATCGGGGATGCCGGAGAATTTAAGAGCATTTGATTCTTTGATAGATGCATACAGTAATTGTGCCTTAGCATTTTCTGCAATAAAAAATGCATCTTTTAAATAGATTGCTGAATCTGTCAGAGAATAAAGCGAGTGATTTGCAATCATAGCTCCTTCAAATGTAGATTGTATGTTCTCTCGGAGGATAGCTTTTGATGAGCTTAGTTCGGATTGATACTGTATAGTCTCAAAGGCTTCCTGATAGGCCCGACGGGACGCATGTAGATAACTACTATGTTTTAAGACGTCATATTTTTTATTGAACAGATTGATCTGAGTGTTTTGAGTCAATAATAAGCCAGGAATCGAGGAAATTGATGATAGCGAATGCCCACTTTGAAAACTCAAGGCCCCAAAGGATTTTTTTAGTAAATTCTCTGCTTCTGTAAAGGATTGCCTCTGAATCGCAATTGAGGCAAGGGCTCGATAAACTTTCGCAACTTCTGGATGCCTTCCACCAAAGACTATTATGTTTTCATTTAGCGCGCTTTGATAGTAGGTTTGGGCTATGTTTAGTTCTCCTTTTTCTTCGTACACTAATCCTAAATTAAAATTGGAAGAAGCTACGTTAGGGTGCTCTTTTCCAAGTAGTGATTTCCTTAACTCAAGTGCCTTTTGGTGAAATTTGACTGACTCTTTAAAATCTTTCCTGTCATAGGCAATGGTGCCAAGGTTATTATAAGAGTCTGCCACGGTAGGGTGCTTGTCCCCGAATACCTCTAATCGTATTTCCAGAGCATCCATTTGGTATTCGGTGGCCTTTTGATAATCCTTTAATGATGAATAACAAGAGCCAATGTTGTTTAATGTGGTAGCTATATCAATGTGTTTTTCTCCATAGTACTTTTTCACCAGGAAAAGTGCTTTGGATAAGTATGATATGGCGCGTTCGTAATCTCCCAAATAATAGTAACCAAGTCCTATGTTATTATAAACTGAAATGATTTCTAAACTTTCATCACCATATAAGTTCTTATAAATTTCAAAAGCCTTCTGTTGATATTCTAACTGCCTTTGATAGTCTCCTTTGTCCATGTAGGCAGTACCGAGGTTTGAATACGAAAAGGCAGTATGTTTGTGTAGAAATTTTAAGGTTTTTAATCGGATTGAAAGCGCTTTTTTGTGTAGTTCAATTGATTTGTCAAAATCTCCTATATCTTGAAAGTTGATTCCTAAATTATTGTATGACGCGGCTACCTCAGGTGAATTCTCTCCATACAATTTAATCCTTAAACTTAAGGCCTGGCTGTCACATTCAATTGATTTTTTATATTCCCCTCTTTTATTATAGTTCGCTGCTAAATTACTATAAGCAATAGGCGCGTTTTTGTGGTCTTCTCCGTAGTTTTCCAAAATTA
Source organism: Phaeodactylibacter xiamenensis (assembly GCF_000759025.1). Lineage (GTDB taxonomy): Bacteria > Bacteroidota > Bacteroidia > Chitinophagales > Saprospiraceae > Phaeodactylibacter > Phaeodactylibacter xiamenensis. The sequence continues at coordinate 279,652 of NZ_JPOS01000079.1, forward strand.
ATTTCAATGACTTTTCGTAGTATTCTCCAGCTCTTTCATATTCTCCTATAATTTTTAAGGTAAGGGCAAGGTTGTTTAACGAAATGACTACTTGCATATCACCTTCTCCAAAAATTTCCCGCCTTATATCTAGTGCTTTTTCAAAATAGGTAATAGACTCATTAAACTTGTTCATGTAAGCGAGCACTTGTCCCATCTGGTCGTAAATGGTGGCAATTTCTTTGGTTGTTTCGCCAGTTGTTTGAATATAAATATCTTCAGCCATTTGAAGCGTGCTTAATGCTTCGATTAGCTTTCCTTCTTGGGTCAGCCTCTTCCCCGCGTCCAATAGTTTTTGGGCATAGGAAGTATCTCCAACCTCCCACTCCCGTTCCTGAGCAGACAAGAACTGCCCCCCAATCAATAGCATTACAGCTGTGACACTTAAATACTTGATATATTGCATAATGACGTATTTCTTAGGTTATAAGAAGGTTTATTTGATCGGGGCCATATCTCCCACCGCCGAAAATGCCGCCCAAAAAGCAGGGTGTTTAGCGAAGTTACTGGGCTGTTGGTCCAGATATTTGAGCTGAGCCGAGCGCAGTGCCTCATCCTTAGGTGCTCCTTCCGCCAGGTATTTATAAAAATAGCCCATCAATTCCGCCGTCTTACCGTCGTTGACACTCCATATTGGAAAAACAAGGCTCTTGGCTCCGGCATAAGCAAAGGCGCGCGCCAGGCTGATGATGCCCTCGCCCCGCTGCAACTGGCCTGCGCCGACCTGGCAGGCGGAAAGGACGACCATATCAGCATTGAGTTCCAGATTATATAGTTCACGCACAAAGAGGCGGGCTGCTGTTGAGGTATCTGTGGGGCTGGCAAAAACGAGGAAGGAGTAATCACCTACCCGGCCATCAGCCTGCCCATGAGTCGCAATGTGAAGGAAGCGGTATTTGGCGGCTGATTTTAAGAAAGCTGCTTTTGTAGCTTCTTTCCCCAACATGATCAGGTGATTATCCGGAAAAGAAGAGGCGGCTTGTTGCACTTCGGGGCCGGAGGCGGGCAGCCCTTTCCACACATCGCTTCGTTGCTCATTTACCGTGGTGGTTTCCTCTTCAAAAAAAGGAGCAAAAGCCAGCAACTGGCCTTCCGCTTCATGGCGGTGTTCTTTGTCTTGCATCTCTTTCAGTAAGGTGGCAGAGTAGCTGTAGCTGAACTGGTGTTCTTTGAGCAGAAATGGATAGGTACTCAAGTTGCCCAGGCTGCCAGGCTGCCCGCTGAGCAAAGCTGAAAAGGGTAGGTAGCCAAGTACACCATCGGGTACGATGATGACGCGTTCCGGTAATTGTTCGGCTACGGGCTGTATAAGGTTGTCGTAGAGCAGTTGGGCATATTTGAGGTAGGTTTCCACCTTGTTGGTGTTGCTCACCCCTTCCCGGAATTTTGCTACCCAGTCTTCCAGCGGAAAGTCTTTTTTGACCTCTTTTAGTATTGGCGCTCCTTCTTTTGGGATCAGGAAGATGAATATGCTGCTGTCGCCGACGAGGTATTCCAATAAGGCTTGGTTATCGTTGATTAGCTTTTTTTGTACATAAGAGTCGGAAACTGGGGAAAAATCATACTTCAGCCTAAAGTAATTAGGATGGTTTCTTTTATACTCAGCCGTTAATCGCCGGAAATCTAAATAAGCATCATTCAGCCGGGCACGCAGGCGTTGGTATTTGGCAGAAGCTCTCGGCACTCCTTTTTCCACAGCATTCGATAAGTTGATTTGTGCACTGTTGATTGCCCTAAGTACTTCCTGTTCATGGTTTCTAAGTTCGGCCGGTAATTCTGCGATTTGGGTGGCTTTGGATGACAAAAAAGATTCATACAGGATAAGCGATTTGGAGTGTTCGATTACGCGGAAGCAGGCCTCTGTATATTCAATGGTATGGGGCATTCCTTTTAGTGATAAAAGTCTTTCTGCAAGAGCAAGTGCATCAGGGCCAAGTTTTTCCTTAGAGGACTGTACGAGTATTTGTTTGCGTTGCTCTATTAAGCAAGAATCGGCTTTGTTATAGGCATCAAAAGCAAGTAGCGGGGCTTCTTTTTGTCTGTATGCTTCTGCTAAGTAGAAAAAACAGTTAAAGCCCCGGGCATATCTGTTGAGGGTTTTGACAGAGTTATTTTGGTAGGAGTTTAATATTAAAGACTGCTGCAGAAAATCGATGGCTTTATCAGGCTTGGATATTTGTAAGTTGCACATTCCCTTTTCAAAGTACACATCAGAAAGGATATCTTCCACTTGCTGGCCACTAAACTCATCGATTATAGTGTCCAATTGCAGCAAGGCTTTATCCGCCTTTCCTAATGTTCTCAAGTCTTTGGCCAACATGAGCCGGGCAATAGCCAGGTCATTTGGCCCAATCGGATCGGCTAACAAATGCTTTAATCTTTTTTGCTCAGAGCGTAAAGAAGACTCATGATCACCTATACGGCGGAACATTTCGGCTTTTATTTGTAGAAGTGAAACAATAGCGTAAGTGTTATTGCTTGTCAGTTCTTCGGCTTTATTTATGACTTCAAATGCAAGTTCTGTCTCCCCGTCGTTGGATAAAATGTTGGAATAATTAGCCAGGAAAATCGCTCTTTTGTGAGGGGGCAGTCCGCACGATTGAAGGCTGGCAATGCCTTTTTCGATATATGTTCTTGCGAAAGTATTCTCTTTAATTCCTAAGTATAGAATAGCGATGTTGTTGCAAAGAATGACAATGAGGTCCTGTATTCCTTCTGTGCTTTCGGCAATTTCGAGGGCATTTAACCGCATTTGGAGAGAGGCCTTCCAATCTCCGCTGCCGGCGTAAAATCCGGCATAATGGTTCATAAATTTGACAGATTGCCTACTATTTGAACCGTATAAGCTTTGAAGAGTACTTAGGCACTTGGAAAAATACCACTCGGTACTGTCATAGTTCATTTTCTTTCCATGAGCTTCTCCTGCTTTTTGGTAAGATTCTGACAGAAGCAAGTTCGAAAGGCTATCTCTTTCATTTTGCAGTAGCTTGATTGATTTATGGTAGTGCCGTAAGGCAAGGCCAAATTGTTCTTGTTCTAAGAATTGATCCGCTTTTTGTTGATAGGCCTGAGCTATCTTGTAAGAGATGCTTTGCCCCGTGCTATAAGTAGCAATACAAGTCAATAATAAAAGTGAAATAAAAGGCTTAAGGCTGAAGTACATGGCAGTTCGTTTAAAAAACGATTAAGGCATTTGAAAAATAAGCGGTGCTTCAATAGTAAGGATGTAAGGGGCTCTCAGTTCAAAGAATATAGGGACTCTATAATTAGGCCCCCTTACATGTGAAGCAGCGCCGTCTTATTAACCCGAAACTTTCGTGTAAGTAAAAGATTTCCCCTGAACACCAGGCCAATCAGTTTGTATTACTGTGAATTCGACTTTGTTCGAACCGTACCATTTAGCCACGCTTTTGCAGACCATTCTGCTCCCTTCATACTGTTCGAGAATACCAGATGAATTGCTTTGAGGATGGTATTTCCAAGTAAAGAATTGAGTGTTGGAATGCTCTCTTGTCATTGAGTTCATCCATTGGTACTCTCGCTGAAAATTAATTTTTTCACTATATAAGATTCGGAGCATTCCTGTCGTTTCAAAAGTTGCTTCACGCTTAATGACCGTAACAGAACTTGGTTGAAATGAATTATCCACTACATTGTTTTTCCATTTGCCGACCAGGGGCATATAAATATGGTTGTTTAGACTATTACCAGTTACGTTACCAATCAAAATTCCGTTATTATATTCCTCCGACTTAATGAGTTTGCCTTGTTGGTCAAAGTATCGAAAAATTCCCTGTTTTTTTCCGATTTTGTAATATCCATGGGTCTTAATTTTTCCGTTTCGATGATAATAAGTTGCCTCACCGTTCAGTGTATAACCTAATCCGTAAACGAAACTGTTGAGATTTTTTAGACCGTGACCTTTGAATGCCAACGTTTTCGAAGGATAATAATAATCCGTGATTTCATAATTTGAAAGTCCATCATATATTCCTGGTGTCGGAGTGAAATCAATCATCTCCGCATTTCGTTGAAAGACAGCATGTTGCTCTCTGCAAGGCTTCCCGTCTTTATCTAAATAACTGACGTCTTGGCCTATTGCTGATTGTGACATTAAACAAATTAGGATAAGTGTTGAAATTTTAGATAAAACCTTCATAAGTAAACGTTTTTAGAGTTGAGGTGATTTAAACTTTTTCCTTCGCTTATTGAAATCAATATTTGGAAATATATCCAATTGTTCACAAACCGTTCTTAAGCTCTTGCCATCAAATCCAGCATCCGCATTGAGGAATAAGCATTTGACAGCAAGACAAGCATCCATCAAAGTGCTTATTATGTTGAACACCGTTTTTCCGATTACTTTTCAGAGGTACTGCATTGCAGAATACCTGTTGCCGTTTTCTTTAGTGAATTACCATTTTCTTGGACATAATCTGTTGGCCTATGCCAATTTTAAGCATATAAACTCCCTTGGGATAAGAAGCTAAGTCTAGCTTTACGGTCTGTGTCCCGGCGGCACCTAACACCTCATGCTGTACTTGTTCCAACAATCTGCCTTGCATATCAAAAATGGTTATGTTTATGTTATCCTTCTTGCTGAGGTTAAATGAAACCGTAGTATGATCAGAGGCTGGGTTGGGGTAAATAGTCAAATCCATTTTACCATCAGTCTTTGCTTCATCTACATTGGTTGAGTTTCCATAAATAATGACTTGATAATCTTCTACCTCCCTGTTCCCACCAGTTTCGCAGGCGGCGGGAAATCCATCAGTGCTCATACTTACCCGCATACGAGTGCTTCCTGATAAAGCATGATATGGAATAAAAATCACGCTATTTACAGTAGAGGAGTTACTTCCTTCCAGTTGTCCTACCATTTCTCCGGCATCATCAAAGTCATAATCCTGGTTGAAATCAATCCAGATACGCCAGTACACATTTCTGAAGGAGCCATTGGTGCCTGCTTTCAGTTGTATGCTGGTATTACTACCTTTTTGTATTTGTGCATTTAGATGAGTGAAGTTTGCATAGCCATAGTCCTGGCCGGAAACCATATCAATATTATTTAAATTAACCTTTTCAATCCAGTCATTCCATGCCAGTCCATAAGAATAACAGTAAGGGTCGTTGCATCCTTTCGTATTGACAATGGCAGATTCAGAGTAATTGCTTTGGCCATTATTACATACAGACCGAACCTGGACCTCGTACTGAGCGCAAGGGGTCAGGTTAGCCCAGGTGATCTCAGCAATATTATAGCTGGGGCTCTCCACCCACTCTGAGTTTCCTGTAGCTCTGATCCGAGTTTGGTAAGCTGTGGCGGATGGTGCTGCGCTCCAGTTTAGTTGGCAATGAGAATAAGCGGAATTGGTTACCTGTATATTGGAGGGAGGCTCACAGCCACTACCTCCTCCATTTAAAGCTGCAAGTACAGCCTGGTAAGCATTGATCCTGCCGTAACCCAATTCTGATGACCAACTCCCGTTTGGTTGCCAAGGTGTGTTTTCCTGGTATAGGTAACCTCCGGTTTTGTCACAGGTGCTTTCCAGAATTTGCCGGGCTTGATTTGCGGTCAGGGAAGGATTGACCGATAATATAAGTGCCATCGTACCTGCTGCAGCTGGGCATGCGGATGATGTGCCATTGAAAATTCCCGTATAGTCTCCCCAATCATACCCACCCCAACTTGAAATATCAGTAGTCATTATTTTTACACCAGGAGCGGATACATCAAGGCCTAGTCCGTAGCAGGACCCCCAGTCTTCGCCATCACAGGAAAACGGGCTTTTTCTTTCATCACAGTAACTGGTAGCTCCAACTGCAATAGCTCCATTGTAAGAGGCAGGGAAAGTAACGGTGGAGTTCTCATTGCCGGCAGAAAATAATACCGGGCATCCCAGCCCTCCTCTACCATAATTGAGAGCATTGTCGATGGCAGATTCGATGAAGAAATTGGGAGCACTTCCTCCCCATGAATTGCTGAGTATATCTGCATCACCATTCTGCCATGCCCAGTTCAGGGCATTGGCCTGCCAGGTCGTATAGGTAACCCATTCACCTTGCCCATCTTGATAAGCTATTCTGATTGGTACAATTTTAGAACTATAAGCTATGCCTGCAATTCCTATGCCATTGTTGCCCGCAGCAGCAGCTATGCCTGCGCAGGCCGTGCCATGAGCATCTGTAGAGTTAGCATGTCCGTTGCTGCCAAGGCCAGTAGCATCAAACCCGCCTACCAGGTTGGGGATAAGGTCTGGGTGATATAAGTCAACTCCTTCATCAATGATAGCTATTTTTATGTTGGGAGAGCCAGTCGTGATATTCCACGCTTCAAAGGCGCTTATGTCTGCTCCGGGAATGCCATAATATTGGGTAGCAGAACCCGTATTATGTAACCCCCATTGGTAGTTGAGTAATGGGTCATTGGTAGTAAATGGCTTTAAACTTAAATAATATGCTGGTTCGGCAAACTGAACCAAGCCTGATTGGTGGAGCGAATTAGCTGCTTCAATGGCTTCCAGGGGAGAATGTTTCCATCTAAACTCCAGATGATAAACCATAGGGTCATACTCGTTCTGGCTTAAATCACCAAGTTGTAAGCGGCCGCAGTATTTTCTTAGGTGGTTTATGCCTTTTTGGGTTCGCAACCGAATGTTGATCTCTCCACTAAGGGCAATTTCCGTACTTTGTCGATATCTCAAGAAAGGAACTGCAAAGGCCACTTGCTCTGATTTACATAATTGCTTGGTCGCTTTAATGACCTTATCCGCGTCCATATTGGGTATTAATATTCCAACGGCTAGTCCCGGGCTACTCAGCAGCATACTGGAGTCAAGTGGTTGTAGCACTGAAGTGCGCTTCAGTAGTGCTGCTTTATCGTTGTAGGAAACACCCTCTACAAATTGTATCATTACTTTGTCGGTAGACAATGGAAAGTTAAGCTTTCCTACAGGAGTGTAGAATGAAAAACTGCTTTCTTGAGCGATTGCGCTACTCAGGGGAATAAAAAAAAGTATAAAAAATAATACTGTGTGTCTCATGGCTGGTATCAGGTTTTTTTATTCTTTTCGTAATTCCAATTCAACAGCAATTCCGACTACTACTCCTTGTAAATTCATTTCATCTCCTTGAAGCTCTATCTCATACTTTTCTTCATCTACTGGGAAAGGAGCACCCAGTAGAGAACCAACCATTCCCTGGGTGCCTACGTCGTACTTTAATTCCAGTTCTCCACTAGCTTCATCTACCTCCCATTCACCAGAATAGTTAAAAATGCCTCCGTTGGCAGAAAGGGCTGTTTGGAAATCGCCGTCCTCTTCAAGTTCTATTTCAATAACGACATTGACAGCTTGCCCATTGATGGTCATTTTCTCCATTTCCCAGTCTCCTGTAATCAAATGAGTTAAGGACGGTTCCTCTTTTTTACAGCTTAATAAGAGGACTGACAGGATGGTCATGGCCGCATAGATTTGCGTTTTTCGAATCATTTTCATCTGATGTGATTTTGTAAAGTGTGATTTATTCTAATTCTGAATTTAAATTGTGTAGCGCAAGGGAGCTTTAGTAGCTACAGCCAGTAGTATTGCTGAGCATAAACTTTAGAGGCGCTCCTATTAGCTAAAGCTTGCCCGGCTCATTGAGGCGGGTATTATTTTTAAACACGTTCGTATGTCCACCCATTGAATATATCCCCGTTCTCATCTCATTCACCAGAAACCAGGCGTTCTCATAAGGGTGCTACTTTTTTGGTTGTTTGCCCAAATGATAGCTAGCGCATTGTTAGAGGCTGCTTGATTCATTTTTTAGCCGTCATCCACAATCTGAGTAGTTTTCTGTTTTAATTGTAAAGTCAAAATGGTCTCTGTTGAATTGAGTTGGCCATGGGAAATAGCAGTCCGAACACTATTTCCCATTAGCTTTGGCCTTTGAGTTTGTTAAGGGTAGCAGCATTGGCTGGATGGGCAGATTTTCTGGCTGTTTTGCCATTGCCCTCCAGCTTGTCTATATCTAATAATAAAGCAATCCGGGTCTCCGATCATACCTACTATCCATACATTGCCTGATGTTGTTTTTTTCATGTAGGGGGTGCCTCCATAAATATATTGGCCATTGGGTAATACCGGGTGCATTTCCCACTCGTGGGCTCCAGTTTGGGGGCTTTTCAAAGTCAGGCAGCAATGGCGGCACCCTGAAATACCACCGCAAAACCTCCAAGAGGCAGAAACATAAGGAGGCAGAGTCTCGGTAGGAGCGAGGAGTAGGCTAGGAATGCAAGATTCAGCATCAGTCAACCCATTTCCTTTAGCAGAACTTCCAGCTTCCAGAAATGGCAGGATCGCGGTAATCAGCAAAATGATAATCGTCTTCATTTTTAAATGGTTTAAGTAAATTAGGAATACTAAAAAAACAGGTTCGCGAATTTTTAAATATGCCTCACCTTCAGCCCCTAAAGGCTTCCAGGCTTAGGCATATTTAAAATCTCAAATAGAGAACTTATTTTTTTATCCCTACTTAATCGTGTAGGGTCGTTTGACTATTCAAAGTAGAAGCAAATAGGCTGAACTCTGAATGGCTAATTATTGATGAAAAATCAATGAATGATGCGATGATATGAAGTGGCCACCCTGGCTAATTACCCTGGCCAGTTACCTGCCCTTTTCCAGAAAAGGCCAAAGTTTTCTTTCCCTTTAATGGCTAGCTTTCTTTCGATGTTCCTTACATGGGAGATTACGGTGTGTTCCGACTTAAAAAGGCTTTCCCCGGATTGAGCGTAACTATTATTCGGGTTTTTTATAAAATATTCGAATACCGTTCTTTCTGTCTCTGTAAGGAGGCTCAATTTATCTTTGATATTTGAGGGTTCGTACAAGGATTCTATATTCTCTTCCAGAGTGGAAATCTTATCATCCCGTTGTTGAATCTCAAATTCCATTTTTTGCCGCACTTGTTGTATTTTCAATTCCTCAAAAACCCATGTAAAAGCTAAGGACAAAAAGATGGTTCCAAGTGCTGAGGTCAGGATGAGGTTCATGAAGTTGAAGGTGGCTTTGGGAAGTAAAATTTCCTGAATGACGGCTGTTAAGGATGGTTCTGTGCCTAGGTTATCATCGAACTGGGCTATTTCGGTCAAATAACAGAACTGCATGTAAATGATCGAGCAGCAAACCAATATGGCGAGAATAGCCATTTCAGTACTGCCTCTGTTAAAAAATTGTATACCCAGAATAATCCCCAGGAAAATAAAAATGAATGTGCTAAAAGCTACATCTGGTATGTCACTGCCGCTGAAAGTACCTGCTAATACTGCAACGATAAATAAAACCAATGACACAATTGCCCAAACTTTTGGCTCGAATATTTTATTATTCAGATTTCTTACTGAAGAGAAAAAACAAAACGATAACAAAAGAAAAAAGCTGTTTAAACCAGAGAGCGTGTGTTTTTTGAATTTGGATATAAGTTCGTGTTCCGTCGTGTCGGAAGAAGAAGGATCATGAAGCTCTCTATTATTTTTTATCCACTCTGGTATTTTTTGATTTCTAGGTTTTTGAAGAAAATTGTCTTCACTTAGGCATATTTCTGAATAATAAAACATATCGAATTCATCTTCTGTAGATAGACTGACTGCATTTAAGCTTACCAAAATAGAAAAGAATAACCCAAAGCAAACCAACCCCCAGACGTCAAGCTTGTTTTCTCTTTTCCGGTAAGCAAATAAACCTAATAAAAACAGAGTTAAGGCAAAAAATGAAAAGATGCCAATCTGACACCACATAAGCACTAACCGAATCGCCTGGTATTTTTCAGCGCATAAGTTGCATTGTGAATTACAGTCGCCGAATCCTTGCAAAATGAGTTCTGTTATCCATTCCATTATGATTAATCTGTTTTAATTATTTATGAACCTTCTCTGAAGAGGAAAGGTAAATATGCCTTGTAGCAATAGCATTATAAAAATCAACGCTCTTATTAAGAATCAGGCGGCAGGGCAATTATCAGCCATAAGCCGTTGATTCGGAGCCAAAGTGGTTTCAAATAAATTGGCTAGCAGGGCTTGTTCCTGTCGCCGATATACGAACTCAAAGGAGCCCAAATAGAGATGGGCAGTCTTTCTTGACCTATTCCACAGTGTGGGCCCATAGGTGGCTAAGTACAGAGCAAAGCATAGCCATAAGCCCTTCGAGTTCATTTCCATAACATTTAGATTGAAGTGCTATTAGTGTATTCTTTGGTAAGTCAGTGTCCGTCCTATATTCTCCGGGTTGTTAGAATGCAATACCACAAAGGAAACCCTATTGTTGCCCTGCCACTGTACGCGGCTTTTTGCAACCATCTCCTCACCATCGTATTCTTCCAGAAAATGCCCGCCAGCAGCTTGCACATATCGCCAATTGTACGATGCTGTAAATGTGCCATTTCCCAGCAATGGACAAAACATGGCCATAGAAGGGTCATTGGATTGATGATCAACTTTGGTTTGGATCGATAAAATACCATCTGCTGAAAACGTCACCTTATTTTGGGTAGTTTTGGTAATGTGAGGTGATGGCGTATTGTATTTTACTTCGTTGTACAACCAGGTACCCAATAAAGGTGTGTAGATGGTGCCTGCAAAACGGTTTTTTGCAACGGCCTGCCCTTTTTGGTAGATGGTTTTCCGGGTAATAGTTCCGTTCGGGGCGTATTCTGCAAACTCGCCATGTGGCTTACCATTTAAGAACGAGCCTTTTTCTTTGATGGAGCCATCCTGATAGTACCACTCTGCAGGCCCCTCGAATAGTAGTTCATCCGGTAATTGCGTCACTGAAATAGCTTTACATTTAAAACGAAGCCCGCCATTCGGATAATAATCCTTGACTTCCCTTAGTACTCTGCCATCTGTAGCCGCAGTATAGTGCACTTGCCCCCAATAATCTGTAAAGGATTGCATGCTGGTCCCAATTTCAAGATTGGTTACTTTGCGATAGCCTTCCGCAGGTTTGTAGCTGGCCCTATACCAGTCTTCGGTATGGTATTCTTTGGTTTGCCCCTGCGTAGTCGGTACAAATAGGAAACAAAGCAAGAATAGGTGTAAGATTTGGGTGCTGAGTTTCATTGTTTTGTGGTTTTGATTGACAACCAAATGGTGATCTGCCATTATTCTCTGGGAAACAGTTTCCGCACTTCTTCGTCTGTCACCCCTTCCGGAAAGGTAATCTCGGAGTACTCAACAGGCTTTTCTTCCAAGCTTCTGGGTTTGATCTGCGTGCGAATTTGCTCGATGAAAATATCATGCAGCTCCTTGTAGGAGAATTGCCGTTCATTTTCTACTGCATATTTCCCAAGTTCCACTCCCAGACGCGCTGCTGCATATCTCTCATTGGGTGTGCCGTGGTGTTGAGGGTGGTTGAAATTGTAATCACCAAAATCCATCAATGCCTGGTATACATCCTGGATTTGAGACCATGCCCAGCGTTTAGCCAGAAAAAGGTAAAAACCGCTAAATGCGTCAGCCTCCAGTTCCATATGAGCAGGCTGGTTATAATCGTTCCAATTGGAATGAAACTGGGTGCGGTGCCCCCACTCATGGGCCAAGATGCTGGCTACGGGCAATTCGCCATATTGGTCCAGTATATCCCAAAACATGTAGTAGCCAAACCTGATTTGCCCATCACTGCTGGCATAAGCATTCTTTAATTCCGGCTCAGGCTCTAAAAGGATAGACACTTGGGCAGGGATCTGCTGGAAAAAGGCACGTTGTATGGCCACTTCTTTCCAGAACTTTTGATCGTAAGCAGCATGACCTAAAGAACTGATGATTTGTCCAGATTTGCTATAGCCGCCTACCCAGCCTAAACAGCCGTGCATGGGCATACAAGAGCCATCATCTTCATTGGCATCGGGATGGTAGTTGAACGAAAATTCATCAGTACAGCCAGATATAGATGGTAGTAGTGTTGCCGGTTCTTCACACGACCAGATGCTTAGAATGCTGAGCATAGTAAGATACAAAAGTAGCTTCTTCATGATGATATCATTTTAATTAGGACATTGGAATGTAGAGAAGAATGATATTCTTAGTAGCGATATGGATTGCCGAGCCCACCTGGGGTGTTCGTGGGGTATTGTGGGCCAGGGGCAGGATTAGTTTGGGGTGAAGGCATGTTCGGGACATTAGTAGGAAAGACAGGGGGAGCCTGGGAAGACGGGTTGGGGACAGGAGCTGTAGTAGGCTGTGTGGACTGAATGAGACCTAGTTGTTGAGCAATAGCTAAATACTCCTGTTGAGATTGGATAGGACGAGCGTTAACCCGAGTGGCTTGACCATTAGATCGTACCGTAAGCTGCCCGTTCTGAAAAACAAAAGTGTCTGGTTGGTAGCCGGGTGCCATTTGCCCGGTCGAAGCAATACGGGGGGTGTTGCACATGATGACAAAGTCCTGATTGGAGCCCTGAGTTTGGTTTTGCTGACTCATTTGCCATCCAGATTGCCCGAAAGCGTATACATTTGGTACCTGTAAGAGGCTTAGCTGTGCAAGTTGCTCTATCACCATGATTCCATTTTGTGATGGAATGGCAACTTTAAATACGCCTTGCCGGGTTTGTTCATTTATTAGAATTATACCCTTATGAGGAATACCTGAGCCTGTAAACTCTACATATAAGGCAGATTGTTGAGCAAAAAAGGTTACAGGCAACAATAAAAAGATAAGGTGAAAAAGGTGCTTCTTCATGGCTGCAATTTTTGAATATCCATTTTCAAATGTGCTGTCAATAACTTATTGACACCAATAATCTAAAAGGGGGGGGGGGGG
>NZ_JPOS01000080.1 GCF_000759025.1 Phaeodactylibacter xiamenensis
AGGGGGGGGGGGGGAGACCATGATTTTTTTAAAAGCATGCAATATTACAGGCTGAAATGTCTGGTGCCACTGACATTTTCAGTCACGGTTGACCGGGATTGCACGAAGCGGGGCCAAGGTCAAAGCCCATAAGTACACCTTATTTAAAAGGAGAGAAGAAGTTGAGCACAAGGCACAAAAAGATAAGCCGGATAGCTTGTTTAAGCTATATCCAACTCTTGGCGAAGCCTACTGGCTTAAAATACCATTTGATGACTTCTGGGAAATGAAGGAAGAACAACAAGCAGAAATGTTTTTAGCTGATTGGTGTGGCCAGGTGGGGGAGAGTAACATCTTCCCATTCATTTAATTCACCAAAACCCTGAAAGCTCACTGTTATGGAATAATAAGTTTTACTACATCTCGGTTAACCAATGGGATATTAGAAGGCATTAACATAAAGATCCAGCTGGCAAAAAGAAGAGCGAGGGGATACCGGAATATCAATAATTTTATCACTATGATCTATTTATTAGCAGGTAAACCCGACCTTAAGCACCCACACAATTCCGCATAGAGCCATTCGTTTTCTACCTGGAAACCTAAGCAAACCCATGGCTGTGAAAACAGAATTAACTTATACTTTACAGAAGTTCCCGTAAAAGTAAGACTAACGGTTCCACAGCCACATAAAAGCAATAAAGAACCATTGTTCAAATAAATATGCACACTTCAAAAAAATCGCAAATATGTAGAAGTTGGAACCGGAAGTCTCACAAGGGCTTATGCGTTCATAAGCCTTTCCCAATTTAAACTAATGCAAACTAAAAGGTGCACAAAGCACACTCACTTAATTTACCCTTCGTTTGACATGCCAAAAATCAGAAAAACCAGAGGGTGCCGTAAAATATATTCTTACTTTTTGTGACAGTTAATTGGAATTATTTACACGTAAAAAACATGATCTCGATATATATTATTCCGAATTACGATTTAAAAAGGAATAATATTCTAAATATCTCAGATACGCTTCCTATATCCCAGCTTTATAAGAATCAAATATATGAAAATAAATTAAATACAAGTAACACATATCCTTCGCCACAGTATGCGCTGAAATAACGCTCAGGTCCCCCATTCATCGAGCAGGTACATAGGGAAATGAGCTACACTATTTTTCAACCTGATTCCAATCTTTAATGCACTGAAGGATCAAAGAACCGAATGATGCAAAAAGCAGTAGCCTTTGGCTACTGCTTGAAGAGGATGTAAAGAAAACAGTCTGACTGGAGCGCTATGTGCTTTTGCCTTGAGTTAAAAAGGTCATGGGCATGTATCGGTTCAGCTGGGAGACTGGAAGAATAAACACACTGGGGGAACCAGCTCGATAGTGTTGAGGGAATTGCTGTACAAACAATTTTATTTTCTTCCTACAAACCTAAACATACCCATGACAACTACTGAATGAACAAACAATACTGATTTAATCTTAGATTGTCAAAGTGTTAAGTGAGACTAACGGTTCCTGTACTTTACAACATTAGCATAAAAAATAAACGATTTCTCAATAACTATACACCAATGAAAGAACAATGTATTGCTAAAGTTGGAACCGAAAGCCTCACAAGACTGATTGGATTCATTAGACCTCCTATAGTATTTGGCTGACAGAGATATGAGACACAAACGGACACACAAGAAAGATTGTACCTCATTCCCTTTCAGATAAATCAAAACAAAGAAGAATCACAATAGGGTGCCATGTAACTAATTGTTTTTTGTGACAGCAAATTGAAATCTGTTACTCAGGCAAATTCTTCTTAAAAGCCTTTTTAATTCGGATTTGTGCTATAAATCCAAATGTTGTTCTTTTTAACAGGTTGAATAGTTTCCAGTTGGTGTTCTCTTTGCTTTATAAATATAAATCACTATAATATGAGTGACATTGACCTTCCCTCATAATGCGCTTTAACAGGACATTTTTTAAACTTTTCCCAATAGGCAGATGCTATTCGGGCTCAGAAAACCCAATAGCGTACGCCGAAACAGTAAGCTCCTTGTACAGGGCGCAAACGGCAGCGTAGTAAAAAGTAAGAGGGGGAACCCGAAAGTCTCCACGTGGAAGGTTATGTGGTTTATCGGCTTGATTATTAGATTTTTTTAAAAAAAGACATAAAAGATTAGCCAAACTCCAAGATTTCCCGGATAAGCTCTTACATAAGTCAAATAATACCGCCCATGATGAACAACAAAAGCTTAGCAAGTATAGCTGCTATAGTGTCTATGTCTACCGTTGTAACATACTTTGGGAGTGAATCATTGTTTATATTTTTGCATGGCTACGGTCTTGACCATTGGTTGTACAGACTCTCAGGTCTGTTAGTCTTATTTTCTGTTTTGGCATTACTGTTTGGACGGCTGCTTCACAGCCTCTTTTGTACTTTTTCGCTTTTATTCTATTTTCCAATAGCCTTTTATGGGGTTAATTCAGTTGTTTTAGCTCCCCAGGCGAATGAGCCAATAACTTGGGTTGAGTATTCTGCTGTAGCTGTATTTTATCCGCTTTTATTAGCGCTTTTACCAGGGTACACATTGTTCTTGCTGTATACAGAGTATTCTAATGCTATGCCAGATAAAACAGACAAGCATTTATTGCTTTTACTAGTTGTAAGCATTTGTTTTAGCGCTATCGCTTCGTTCTTATTAGCCTCTTTATTTCAAATCATGCCTAGATCTGCTTTCTCAGGGTTCTTTTCTCATGGTTACACGGAATATAGCAGACTATTCATTCAATCGTTACTATTTCCTTTTCTTTCAATTGTCATTTTCCCAATTATTATGAATTTTTCAAAGCGGTTTTCAAAGTATTAGTGTAACAGCCCCCAAAGCGTACCGGAATATGGAGCCGCTGCTTACGATGCACCAAATACTGCAACACCAACAGCCACGCTACTTCCAGCGCTCGCGGCATTATGGGCTGCATGCAGGGCTAACCCATAAACGCCCGGAGGGCCGTTGACCCAGCATTGTGCAGCAGGAAGGAGCAACGGTGCGCACCATCATCCAGATACTGTGAATGCCTGCCTGAAAGTGCCGGGCAGTAAAATAGGGCCTTCGGACTTTGAGCGGTGCGCTAAGTTTGACAGGGGAGAGAAAAAAGTATATTTTACAAGCACTTTGTTCGGGAGGAAGGCAAGCGCGTTTCCCCTAAGGCAACCGGACAGCGAGGCAGGCTGGCTTAGTCCAACGGCTCGTCGCCAAAGGCTATGGCCGTCGTCGACTGAAATGTCTGCGCGGGCTGGCTCGGATGCCTGGCGCTCGGGATGTGGGGCGCAGACATTGCTTTGAGTTAGCAGTAGTCAAATTGTTGATAACGAGTTGATTAGCCAAAAGTGACAAACTCTCATTGACTCTTTGAATAAAACTTATATTTGCATTTGATAGCCGTACACTCTTTGCATTAGAAAAGCATAAGGAATATGAGTAACAAAGATCTTTTTTTAGAAGGGTATATAGATAAAATCTCATCAAGTTTTCAGGTAGATAGAGATACTGCTTTTGAAATATTTTCAATTGCAGCTGTATTGGATAGGTCATTTCAAGATGTTTACGATGACACTATCATCAAGGGAAGTAAAGACGGTGGGATTGACGGTGTATACTTTCAAGAGCAAGGTGATTACTACATTATGCATGTTTTCCAATGTAAGAACTCGAATTCCTTAAAGCCAAATCAAATTGATAAGTTTAGAAATGATTTTAACGATATTTTCATTCATGGAAATCAGGTGGGGAAACCAAATGTAGAAGATCTTATCCCTAAGATCAATGAGTATAAGCAACTATCTACTTCAGGATATATAATTGATCCAAGACTATATTTTCTGTATAGTGGAGAAAATGATAACTCTAATTATGCTGGAAATACTCAAGCGTTCAATGCTTACCACAATGTAGATAATGGCTTTGAAATTTGGGATTCGAATAGTATTTACAGTAAGATAAGTGCGTTAATAAAAGCGCAAAATAGAAGAAATGATATTAGATTTGTATTCACACCTGAAAACTCTAATGTTGCGTTGAGGGATAATCAGGCATTATATAGTTATTCTATTCAAAATGTTAGGGCGACAAATTTTCGCATTAGTGCTCTACAACTCTGCGAATTAGTTGAAGAAGAACTAAATTCTAATTCTACATATGACTTTTTATTTTCCGAAAATATTAGGGGGTACTTAGGGATGCGAGCCAGAGCAAATAAAAAAATGTCCCAAACAATTGACGATGCTAACGATGCGATTTATTTCCCTTTCCTGAACAATGGAATAACAATTATTTGCGAAAAGCTAAGTTTACCTAATGGTCCTCAAGATGGAGAATACATAATTCCAACAACTAATCCAGTCATAGTAAATGGACTACAAACGACTAGAGTGATTTATTCTAAATTTAAAGAATCGCCAGCCAAAGTTAGGGATATATTTTTAAACATTAGATTATACGAAACAGATGATCCGACTCTTATTGATAAAATTACAGATGCAACGAATACTCAGACACCGATAAATTTTAGGGATAAAGTTAGTAACAAAGATTTTAACTCTTGGACAAAAGAGTTGTTTGAATTAAATGACATTGCTTATATTACTAAAAGAGGAGAGACCTTCTCGAATAAGTTGAGTAAAGACGGTAAGGAATCAATAAATAGTGATACAGTAATTAAGTATTGGTATGCTACATTTTACGAAAAGCCAGAAATTGCAAAAAACAGTATATCAACAGTATTGGAGACAGTTTTTGATGCTACTAATTCTAATAATCCTTTAAATAAATTGTTCGATGGAAGCGAGGAGTCTCCTTTATATTCACAGTTATTAATTGCTTATAAAATATATAAAAAAGTGCAGGAAAAAAAGAAAGTTAAAAGGAATGAAAATCAATTTGTCCTGTACGCAGATGAACTACTATCATATGGAACTTATAAAAACCTGGAATCAAATTTAACTAAAGTTGATTCAAGTTCAGAATTAGATAGAGCCTATGAGGATGCCTATTCAATTGTGGAAAAAATCGTAAAGGAAGACATAGAGGCACATAATAGAGTAAACAAGACTTTTTCATTTCCAGGATATTTTAAAAGACCTAAATCAAAGGTAGACTATAATAATAAATCCAATATTATAGAAGAGGAGGACTTGGTTGCTGACCTATTAGAGAAAAAATGATGCTGCTAATATTAAAGGCTGAAATGTCTGGTGCCACTGACATTTTTAGCCCCGGTTGACCGGGATTGAACGAAGCGGGGGCAGGGGTGCACGGCGCATCTTCCGGAAGTGTGGGGGCAGTATATGGAAGCAAAACCTGCGGATGAACTCCGTTCCGGGCAGGTCCATCTCCTTTTTGCGTGCGCCATCGGCATAATCCTGGTAGGCAAAGCGTACCGTGTCTTGGCCGATATCCAGGATGGACTTCTTAACTGGGGACTTGTGAAGTTATTTTGAGGCTTAGCAACCATAAAGGATGTCACATTCCCAAATGATTTACATTGTCAATCATGGAAAAAGGCCTACATTTACGCATAACCCAAATGAAAACATGAATTTTATGGTTCGATTATTTAGAAAGCTCTTCTTGGATACTCTTAAGCGTTCAATAATACTCTTTAATTTAGTATTCAAGAAATCATCTTCTATTCTGATTTTTAACCGCTCTAAATTCATTAACGAAAGAGGCGTCATAGAAAAAGGAGTGCAATACACATTTATGCATATGAAAGCTATTTCAAAGGCAGCACTCGTAGCCCTGCTATTATTTCTAATTGTAAAGCCTAATTTTGGACAAAAACAGTTAGGTGAGATTATAACGGGAAATTCAGAATATGGCCTCCTTGGCTCGGATGTAAGTATATCTGACCAAGGGACAGTTGTAATTGGTATACCATTTGACGATTTTTATGATTCTAACGCAGGACTGGTCTATGTATACAATTTAGAAACTGAGGAGTTCGATACCCTAATGGCAACTAGTTTCATTGGAGGCCTACTAGGTGGGCAAGGAGGTCTAGGTCATAAAGTTTGTATTTCTGATGATGGACTAGTGGTTGCAGCAAGTGCACCTTATTATGATGAGGACGACCTGTATGATATTGGTTTAGTTGTAATTTGGGAAAACATAAATGGTGTTTGGCAGCAAAGAGGGGATGCATTTATCGGGAGCGGTTCAAATATTAGGTTTGGAGAGGCAATAGACCTATCCTCTGATGGCTCAGTGTTGATTGTTGGATCACCAAGAAGTGAAATAGGAGGTGATGTGAAGGTATTTGATTGGGACGGTAGTTCGTGGAACCTGAGAGGACAAGCAATTTTAGGGGGGGCAGGAGATCAGTTAGGTACCACAGTGGCCATTTCTTCTGACGGCGGTACCATAGCATGTGGTGCCCCAGGATATGGAACACCTTCAGCTCCTGGTATCATAAGGGTCTACGATTGGACTTCTGGTAATTGGCAACAGAGAGGGAACCAAATAAGTGGAAATTCGGGCTATAGAGTAGCGGGGAGGGTTTTGGCAATGTCTGGAGATGGCAATACTATTGGAATTAATTTAGGGAATGAGGATTTAGTACGAATATATTCATGGGGCTCATCAACTTGGCAGCAGGTTGCGGAAGTGGCAGACACTTGCTGTGTCTATTTTGGTCAGGAGATTTCTTTTTCGTATGATGGAGCCAAAGTCGCTATAGGAGACCCATTTGTTGATATATATGAAAACATCTATGGAAAAGTTAATATTTACAGCTGGGATGGCAACAACTATGTAGCTGAAAAATATTCACTGTCTGGTGAAGTTATAGGAGATAAATTTGGATACTCTGTAGATTTATCTACTTCAGGCGATACGATTGCCATTGGTTCTCCGTTTTACGATGTACGGAGGAATAAGGGGGCAGTAGCGATATTTGATATTGGAGCCTTACAAAAAGAGCAAATATCAGTTTATAATGAAAGTAACAGGTTTCTAGTGAATTCGGATGGAGAACCTTCTGTCTCTAGAGGTACTTATTTCGACTATTCAACAGACAATTCTAACCATGCTTTTAAAATAATTAATACGGATTCTGTAGCTGCTTATATTGATACAATAATTGTTACCAATGGAGGCTTTATTATAAATGGTAGCACCAATTATCATCTTCTGCCTGGAGAGTCCGAACTATTTGATCTTTTTTTAGTTGATCCATCCTCCTATAGTTGCGGAGATACTTTAAAAGGTAATGTTAAGGTGTTATATAACAACTATTTTGGCGAACAAAGAATATATTCCATCCCAATTGGTGCAATTTTTGATTCCTCTCCTCCTGTTGCCCTCTGCAAAAATGCCAGAATATATATACCTGCGGGAGCCAATGATGTCAACATAGATGAAAGTTTAATTAATAATGGGTCGTTTGATGAATGCGGAGATATATCAATAAGCTTATCCACGACAACACTGTCTTCTCAGAGCATTGGCTGTCATGAACTGATAATGAATGTTTTTGATGAATCAGGGCTCCAAGATAGTTGTTCAGCTGTAGTAGAACTTATTGATTCCTTGACTACTCCACACACTACTGGGCTTATATCAGATACAGTAAAAACCATCTGCATGGGGGATAGTATCTCAATATCGTTGGTCAATGATCTTCGTAAAGCATTAATGTTGGATGGTAAAACAGACCTTGTTACAGCAATTTATAGATTCAACGGAAACACATTAAATGCCCAAGGGAAGTATCACTTGAGTTCCAAGCAGGCAGCAGCGTTTTCCGCTGACAGATTTGGCTATGAGAATAAAGCCCTATATTTGAGTGGGGCAAAAGATACTCATTTTGAGCTTTTAGAGCCCATTCTCTTTAACGAAGAAAAAAGGAATGAATACTCATACTCTTTTTGGTTTAGCACCTTAGATAGCCTCTCTGCTGGAAGGATTTTAGGCGGTGCCCCGAGAGGTCCTCACTATGATCTTTCCACTATGTACTATTCAAATAGTGGCATTAGCTTACTCAGAGGAGATGAAATTTTTGGATTCTCAGATCAATTATTTTTTTCTTTACCTAATAATGTAGTTTCTATAGAGCCCTCTAGTATTGACAACTCTGTGTGGAACCACGTTACTGCTGTAAAAAAGAATGACTCCTTAAGTATCTTTCTAAACGGTCAATTAGCAAGCTCGATCGAGTTGGACTTATCTCCATATACAAGTTGTAATTGGTTCACAGGAGCCAATGACTATGATTACTACGACGTTAATGGATGTCACAGTCCCGATGACTTTTTCTTTAATCGAGTAGGAGCTTCTGAAAGTACATCATACTCTGAAAATAGAGAATTAAGAAACGAGTTCTTATTTGATGGTAAACTAGACGACCTAATTATTTGGAATAAGGCTATAGATCCAAGCGATGTAAGTCTTCTATACAGCAATAGTATAAGAATAAATTGGTCTACAGGTGACACATCTTCATTAATAAAAATTACGCCCTCAACTTCCACTACTTATTACGTGACAGTTACAGATGGAGTTTATGTCTTATCAGATAGTATTGAGGTTAATGTGACAGATTTATTTCAAGCTGGTTCAATATATGAATCAGGAGAAACCCTCTGCTACGAGGGCTTTCCATCAGAAATCGGCAGTACGTCCGTTGCTAGTGGCGGTGACGGTAATATCAACTACACCTGGCGATCTTCGGTCGATAACTTTACATCAAATATCGCCGGCGCTACTGGCGCAACCTATACTCCTCCAGCAGGTATTACGCAATCTGTTACATATCGTCGTTATGCCAATGATCAGCTGTGCAATACTGAACCTATTGCGTCTACCGGTGAGTGGGTACTAACGGTACTACCGGAGTTTAACCCAGGCGAGATCAATAACACTGGTGAGACCATCTGTTACGAGGGCTTTCCATCAGGAATCGGCAGTACGTCCGTTGCTAGTGGTGGTGACGGTAATATCAACTACACCTGGCGATCTTCTGCAGATAACTTTACATCAAATATCGCCGGCGCTACTGGCGCAACCTATACTCCTCCAGCAGGTATTACGCAATCTGTTACATATCGTCGTTATGCCAATGATCAGATGTGCAGTACTGAACCTATTGCGTCTTCCGGTGAGTGGGTACTAACGGTACTACCGGAGTTTAGCCCAGGCGAGATCAATAACACTGGTGAGACCATCTGCTACGAAGGCTTTCCATCAGAAATCGGCAGTACGTCCGTTGCCAGTGGCGGTGACGGTAATATCAACTACACCTGGCGATCTTCGGCAGATAACTTTACATCCAATATCGCTGGCGCTACTGGCGCAACCTACATACCGATGGCAGATAACCCACAGACAATCACATATCGCCGTTACGCTTACGAAGGCACATGCAGCACTACTCCCTTAGTATCGTCCGGAAAGTGGATGTTGACCAAACTGCCTGAGTTTAGTTCAGGCAAGATTGATAGTGCTGGAGATACCTTATGCTATGGCGGTACACCTAAAACTATAGGGAGTCTATCGGCAGCTACGGGGGGAGATGGGAATATTAGTTATCAATGGGTTGCTACATCAGAAGAATTTACTTTTTCTACAAGTGGTGGGGATGTTGGTGCTACATATACGCCCTCAGAAGGAGATTTTACGGAAACTACCATTTTTCGAAGATATGCGTATGATGGCACATGTAATACCTCTCCTGCTTTGTCAGAAGGAGAATGGGTACTAATGGTCTTGGATAATAATCCAAGTCAAATTAGTGAATTATGCCAGGATGTTAGCTTTCAAATTTTTCAAGACCAATCTGTCATTTTAGATCCATTGGACCTTATAAGTGATGAACTTCAAGCGGTATTTTGTACGGAATGGGAAGTGACGGCTTCTCTCAATATACTAGACTGTAGTAAAGTAGGTCAAAATGAGGTGCAGGTATCTTTGTTTACACCTATTGATACGTTCAACTGTATCTCTACAGTCTATGTAGAAGACAGTTCTGCTCCAACTTTGGCCTGTAATGATACAGTAGTTAACATTACAGATGGAACACATCTACGTTTGAGCCTCGACCTACTCCAAGCTTCCCTAACCGACAATTGTACCCTAACCGATACCATTATCCTCCCCGGAAAGCTCTCTTGCACCGATATCGGCGATAATGAAGTCGTTATCCTGGCTGAAGATGCGAGTGGCAATATCGGTATGTGCACCGCCACCGTTACGGTCATTAATGAAGAGGTGCCGGTGGCACAGTGCCGCGACCGGGAGGTGAGCCTGAATCAGGAGGGCATGGCGAGCCTGACCGCTCTGGATTTAGATGATGGCTCTTATAGTAACTGCGGTACATTGAGCTATACGGCAAGTCAGCTGTCGTTCAGCTGCGAGGACGGTTCTGCTCAGACCGTTGCGTTGTATGTAGAAGGGGAAAATGGCAAAGCTGATACCTGTACAAGCAACGTTACGCTGAAAGATGTCTACGCGCCCAATGCCCAATGTGCCGACATCACGGTCTACCTGGGAGCAAACGGACAGGTTGCGATCCCTCCGGCCTCCCTGGATGGCGGCAGCGAGGATAATTGCGATATTACCGATTGGGACTCGACTTTCCCGATGGCAGACTGCGATGAGGTAGGGACCCACTTTGCGCTATTGCTGGTTTCAGACGCAGCAGGCAATACGGGTGTTTGCATTTCAGAAATAACGGTAGCGGATACGCTGGGATCCTTGCTCACTGCGGCGATAACCGATACAACGGTAGTCCTTAATGCCAATTGTGAAGCCGTTGTACCGGATCTCACCGGTGCAGTAATGGTTTCCGGTGGCTGTAGTGCGGATATTGGGAGCCTGTCTATTGGGCAATTCCCAGCAGCGGGCACGGCTATTCCGGAAGACACAACCGTGGTCTCTTTATTCATTGAGGGCAGTACCGCTGACAGCCTGGAAATTACGTTGTCGGTTGCGCCAGATACGATTGCGCCGGAACTTTCCATCTACACCCCCTGGGGCAGCCTGCTGGAACAGGACACCCTGCGGGTTTCCACTTTAGACACCTCCTGCGCAACGGTCACTACCTTTGAGCTTGTGCCTTCCGATAACTGCCCATCGGCAGACACTTTTGCTATTACTGCCATACTTACAGACAGCCTCTCAGACGCCTCCCCGGATTTCGGGGTCGTTTACGATGCAGATAATGAACAATACCGCTTTGAGCTAAGCGCCGAAGACGGCTGGTATGCTTTCGATTTTAGTGTAACCGATGCTTTTGGGAATGCCGGTACCGCTTCCCTGATCGTTTTGGTGCAAGATAGCATTCCGCCGGTAGCGGTATGTGAAGACGCGGAGGTCAGCGTAACGCCAACTCAAGGCAGCAGTATCAGTTTTGCGGATATTGGTATTGGCTCGACGGACAACTGCGGGCTGATGGACATCGCCTTATCTCAAACCCAGTTTACCTGTGCTGATGCCGGGCCACAGTCTGTCGTGCTCACATTGACCGATCAGTTTGGGAACAGTTCAGCATGTACGGCTACAGTCACGGTCGTCAATGCCTTACAGGGGCTGCCCTGTGACGATGGAGATGACTGCACCATCAATGACCGGTACCTGATTGACTGCGGTTGCGAAGGCGACCTGCTAGACACCAATGATAATGGTATATGCGACCTGGACGAAGGTTGTATCGAGCCTATCGATCTGGCTGCTGAGGTGAATTCGCCCACAAGCGGCACCTTCTCCTGGTCGGCGGTACCCCAGGCGCAGTCCTATCGTCTCCAGTACCGTCCTATAGGTGGTGATGGCGTGAGCATAGATGTCACCGAAAACGAAGTGCCATTAACAGGCTTCCCCCAGGGCTCGACTATCCAATGGCGGGTACGGGCACTGTGTGATGGAGAAAACTCCGCCTTTGTCATTGGCCCCGCATTGAACCTCGCAGTACCCGGAACCACCTGGACAGAACTGAGCGGCGGGGATGAGGAGTACCAAAACTTCAGTACCCCGGCACAAGCGGCATCGGGCAATCCATTCAAGCTTTTCCCCAACCCTGTACAGGACAAAGCTTACCTGGTCTTCGAGCAGCCCTTCTCGGGCGTAGTCACAGTAAGCAGTATCTTGGGACAACAACTTTACCGCATAACGGCCGATAGCCAAAAACAACTGGAACTGGATCTTTCCGATTGGAAATCCAGCCATCAGCTATTGCTGATTACGGTTGCTGATGGGCACAGTGCCCCGGTGACGAAGCGGGTCTTGGTGGCCCGGTAAAAGCACCGACCCACCATTGCTCCTGATGGGTACTTTGGGGGAAAGGAGATGCCTTGCCCCAAGGGCCCTGTCAGCGGCAGAAACAAAAGCATAGCCAGAGGTTATTCTAGCCGAACTCACTAAAAATAATTTTTAGGCTAGACCTTGGATATTTGCAGGGAAAACGCAGAAATGCCCTATCTTTGACATAAATCATTGTCCAAGCGCAGGCATTGACTTTTCTTAGCACCGATCTATTAACCCATTCATTGTAGTCCCGACGTAAGCGGTGTTCAAATCGTGAACGTGGTCATACCGCACTTTATATTCCCCTTGGCGTGAAATCATGAAGGGAAATGAGGTTAAGGGATCTGCTATACGGATGCGTCTGTGACCGTATCTGACAGATACACCAGGCAAAGTAAATAACACAAAAAACCAAACAAATATGCCTTCATCAAGCATCGCTCCCTTGAGAGCCCTTCACCTGCTTACAGGACTGTGCCTCTTGTTGTGGATCCCCACAGATTTATTCGGAGCCCACCCCTCTAAAATCGAAAATACAGCACCTTTCATCACCACTTGGAAGACCGACAACCCCGGCGTTTCCTGCTCCAGCTGTATAACCATACCTACCACGGGCGGCGGCTACAACTACGATGTAGACTGGGAGAATGACGGGGTGTATGATGACTTTGGGGTTTCCGGGGATGTTATATACGACTATAGTATTACTGGTGCATATCAGGTGGGATAGGAATTCCTTTTTTACTGACCCTCCACAAGCAAAGGAGCCGTTTTATTAAACTTTCTAAAATAAAATATCAATGAGATTATTGATTTTAGCACCGCTTTTTACTTTATTCTTTTTTGCCACATCTTTTGCTCAAGCACCTGAAAAGATGAATTATCAGGGAGTCGCCCGAGATCTATCAGGTTCACCATTATCAGATCAACAAATCAGCTTGCGCATCAGTATACTGGAAGGGTCTACATCTGGTACAATAAGTTATGCTGAAACCCATAATGTTACAACAAATTCTCTTGGATTGTTTTCGGTTCAAGTAGGTAGTGGAGACCCTTTATCAGGGAGCTTCTCAGCCATTAATTGGGCTGTGAGCACACATTATCTGCAACTCGAAATAGACGAGACTGGTGGTGCTGATTATACTTTGGCAGGTACAAATCAATTGCTTTCAGTACCCTATGCGCTTTACGCAAAAAATGCAGGGAATACAGGGTTTTGGTCTCCATATAACGGTGGAATCAGCTATTCTGGGGGTAGTGTTGCTATTGCTGAGGGACTTGGTAGCGACTTTGACCCAAGTCGCCCATTGTCAATAATTGGAAATACACAAGTGGCAAGTGAACGTGATTTTGTTTTTTTAGATAACCAAAATAATTCAAACTTGTCTAATGTGGCCCTAACATTGACTGCTGGTAGCCCTTCAATGCCGGATAGGCCTTTTACTAGGTTATCACATTGTTCACCTAACTATACTGGTGTGCCTGATCAAGCAGGTAAAGGGGTGTTATCTCACCAGAATGGGAATGGTTTGATCATTCGATCAAATCCGGAACTTTCAACAATTAAATTTAAAATAGGCGTTGATGGTAACGTTCCGACAGAAATAGCATCCTTTCAAAAATCTAATTATGTATTCAGTACAGAAGGAGGAATAAGATCAACCTCAGGAGATATCTACATTGAAGAATTAGGAAAAGGGGTGATCATGAAATCACCTAACGGGAATTGTTGGCGGGTAACGGTATCGAACAGCGGAGGCTTTATTAGTACTCAAGTCACCTGTCCATAGAAGTTGGTGTGAGGCTATAAAGACTTTTTAACAAGATTCCCTTTCTCATGAACACATCTTTTTCTGGTTTCTGGGCATCGCTTGCTAAGACTTTAAATCATAAATGAAAACAACTATTAATATGATCTCCAGATTAATAGCTTTATACATTACCTTTTTCATCATTAGTATTGACTGTGCTGGACAAAATTTCACTCCGGTTGTCATCGGATCTTCAGGCAGTGAAGCCCAGGTCGGTGATCTACATATTAGCTGGACATTAGGCGAGCTTGCAACTTCCACTTTAATCAACGGAGGGATAATTGTTAGCCAAGGGTTTCATCAAACTTATGGTATACAAGGCTGCACCAACCCCAATGCCCACAACTACAACCCTGCCGCCACCCAGCATGATGATTCCTGCGAGACCTGCAGTGATGGCATACAAAACGGAGATGAAATCGAAACAGACTGCGGAGGTGCCTTATGCCCACCGTGTAATCCAACCTTTAATGCTTTCATCACCACCTGGAAGACCGACAACCCCGGCGTTTCCTGCTCCAGTTGTATTACCATACCTACCACAGGCATCGGTTACAACTACGATGTAGACTGGGAGAATGACGGGGTGTATGATGACTTTGGGGTTTCCGGGGATATTACACACGATTATGGTACGCCAGGTACCTATCAGGTGGCGATCCGGGGGGATTTTCCAAGGATTTATTTTAATGATGAAGGGGATAAGGAAAAAATCCTTTCGGTTGATCAATGGGGAGATATTTCATGGAGTAGTATGAATTCTGCTTTTCGGGGTTGTACTTACCTTGCCGGGCAGGCAGTTGATGTGCCGGACCTATCTAATGTGGCGGATATGTCACTTATGTTCTCAGACGCGGAGTCCTTCAATCAGGATATAGGCGGCTGGGATGTCAGTAGTGTAACAAATATGTTTGGCATGTTCTCATCTGCGTCTTCCTTCAATCAAGATATAGGCGGCTGGGACGTCAGTAGTGTGGTCGATATGGGGGGGGTGTTCTTTCAAACAGAATCTTTCAATCGGGATATAGGCGGCTGGGATGTAAGCAGTGTGACCAATATGTATGGGATGTTCTGGAAGGCAAGTTCTTTCAATCAAGATATAGGTAGTTGGGATGTCGGCAATGTTAATAACATGTTTTATATGTTCCATTCAGCTATTGCTTTCAGTCAAGATATAGGGAGCTGGAATACCAATACTGTTACAAACATGAAGGCTATGTTCGCCGGAGCAGAATCCTTCAATCAGGATATAGGCGGCTGGGACCTCAGTAATGTAACTGATATAACATATATGTTCAGTGGCGCATCGTCCTTCAACGGAGATATAGGCGGTTGGGACCTAAGTAGTGTAACTGATACAAGATTTATGTTCAATCAAGCGAGTGCTTTCAATCAGGATATAGGCGGTTGGGACGTCAGCAATGTGACCTCTATGGTCCAAATGTTTGAAGGCGCAACCTCTTTCGATCAGAACATAGGGGGCTGGGATATTAGTAACGTGACTGATATGTTTTTTATGTTATTTGATGTTGGGTTGTCCATAACTAGCTATGATAGTACCCTGATTGGTTGGGCCAATCAAAATGTTCAGGGTGGTATTCAGCTCATGGTCCCTAACTTGAAATATTGCGCTGGCGAGGACGCAAGGAATATATTAATCAACGATTATAATTGGGCCTTCGGAGGAGATGAGTTAGACTGCTCCGCAATATTAGGCTGCACCAACCCCAATGCCCACAACTACAACCCTGCTGCCACCCAGGACGATGGCTCCTGTGAGACCTGCAGCGATGGCATACAAAACGGCGATGAGACAGATATAGATTGTGGTGGCGCGCTTTGCAGCCACTGTGCAACGGGCTGCACCGCCCCAACCAACCTCTCTGTCAATAACCCATCAAGCAATACCGCCACCATCTCCTGGTCAGCGGTACCGGGAGCAGTAGAGTACTTTATTCAGTATATTGTACAGGGAGCCCCGCTTAATACGGTCAGCACAGGGACCACCACAATGACAGAGGTAACCCTCCCAGGACTGCTTCCCTCAACAACCTACCAATGGAGGGTCAGAGCCATCTGCAGCGACGAAAATTCTCCTTATTCCGATATTGCTTCCTTTACCACATCTGCCTGCTCAGATATGGACGGTGATGGCATTTGCGATAGTCAGGATAATTGCCCGGACCTCGATGATGCCCTTATCGGGTCGCCCTGTGATGATGGGGATGACTGCACAGAAAATGATGTTTACGGCACAGACTGCAACTGTGCAGGGCAGCTCATCGATACCAACGCAAATGATATCTGCGACCTGCTGGAAAACGGTTGTGAAGCCCCTGTCAACCTACAAGCCATCGACCTCACGGATGACAGCGCCACCCTCACCTGGGACGCAGTGCTGGGAGCTACGGAGTACCAGGTTCAATACCTGGAAAATGGAGCGCCGACCAGTGCAGCGGTTTTCCTAACGGTAACGAGCAATAGCGTGGATATCACTGATTTGACCTTTGGCTCAGGCTATCAATGGCGGGTCAAAGCCATCTGCCCGGACGGTGACACTCCGTGGTCGGAAACGGGCGAATTCCTTATCGGCATAGCCCCATGCCCCAAACCGGCCAATCTGTTGGCCCAGTCCCAGTCCGCCACCTCTGCCACCTTTTCCTGGGATGCAGTAGCGGAGGCAACAGCCTACCGCTTCCAGTACCGTCCTGTCGGTGGGGATGGCGTTTCTATCGATGTCCCGGTCAGTAGCAGCTACACGGTCAATAATCTACCCGTTGGCGCTACGGTACAGTGGCGTGTAAGATCGTTATGTGATGGTGAAAATTCTGGTTTTGAAGTAGGGCCTAGTGTCACACTCTCTGCCCCTATGCCTTTAGCTGGGGGTAGTAATGATAGTGGCTTCACTCTATTCCCTAACCCTAATGACGGGCAGTTTACCGTCTCCCTTCCGTACCGGGAACAGGGCAGCACCGTAGTCGTCCGAAACGCTGTAGGCCAGACGGTCTACACCGCCCAGACCACGGAAACTCAGCTCCTGATTGACCTGAGGGGGGCTTATTCCGCATCAGGTCTCCTTTTTGTAACTGTGCAGGGTGAGGGGCGTGCGCCGGTGACGAAGCGGGTCTTGGTGAGTCGGTAAAAGAAGGAGTCAGTTCTTTAAAAAAAAATAATTCAAAAAAACAGACAGACATGAAAAATATAACACTCACTCTTTTTGTTCTCTTTATTGTAACTGTATCTTTCGCTCAAGCTCCGCAGATGATAAATTATCAAGGTGTCGCTAGAGATTTATCAGGAAACCCCTTGCCAAATCAAAATATCAGTCTCCGTATGAGTGTCCTTAGTGGCTCACCAGCAGGGACTAATGAATATTCAGAGACTCATAGCGTTACAACAAATAACTTAGGGTTATTCACAATTCAGATTGGAAATGGAATTGTACAGTCTGGAAACTTCACTACGATTGATTGGGGAGGAACTTCTCACTACTTACAAATTGAAATGAATGAAAATGGCGGCACAAGCTATACTTTGATTGGAACTACTCAAATGGTTTCAGTTCCTTATGCGCTTTATGCCGAAAATGGTTCTAAATGGAAAGAGGATGGATTTGGGTTGTATTATGACTTAGGAAATATTGGAATTGGTAATATATCTGATAGCCTTCATTCCTTAAGCCTAATCCGAGATATTCCTAGTGGTGCAGGAAGATATTTACTCTCGATTAATAATACATCTACCTCAAATGGTTCTAATGCTAGTATGAAATTAAAGGCTGGAAATGGTACAGGAATAACTCAACTTACACATTGGTCTTCAACCTATACTGCTATTTCTGGGCTAGCGAACTACAGTGGCTTAGTTGGAACGGGCAATGGTATTGCACTAATTTCCAATGGCATTACCAAAATAATGAATGGTTCTTCCAATCCTGTTGAACTAATGAGAATAGACAATAATGGAAATGTTGGCATTGGAACTAGTACACCTGTAAGTAAATTAGAAATAGTTGGTGATAATAATACACTTGTTCAATTTACTGAACATGCAAGCTCTCACCCTAGAATTAACTTAACTAATAGCGCTGCAAGTGTTAATTCTTCAATTTATTCTGTTGATTTTATTAATTCCGAGCCGACTTTGAACTTCGGATTTCCACAAGGCGAAGGTTCTGGTAGACACTTCAATTTTAGATCAAACGGTAGCAATCATCTCACAATTTCTGGCATTGGAAATATTGGTATTTCAACTGGAAATAGCTTGCCTACTTCAAAACTCCAAGTAAAAGGTGGAGATATTCATGTGGATAATATCGGTAGTGGAATAATTCTTACATCTCCTAATGGAAATTGCTGGAGAGTTACAATTGACAATAGCGGCAATTTAATAAAAACTGCTATTACCTGTCCGTAAAAAAACAGCCTCTAACACGAGGAATGTCTGAGCCCGCTGCACACGCTAGTTTTGCTCGGATGCACAGATCGCTAACAAGTATTTAAGAACAGCTTAAAAAATAATAAACATGGGATTATTTGATAGATTCAAGAAAAAGCAACCAGAAACTATGTTGGACAAAGTTCAAGAGCAAGCGGGGGCACTAATCATAAATGGTTTTAGAAGATTAGCTGCAGCAAATGGAACGGCTCCTACTGCTAAAACTTCTGACCTGAAAATAATTGAAATATACAAGCAAGTCGGCAGTGCATTTAGAAAAGCCTCAAAAGAAAGAAACGAACACTTACCAGCCGGCTACCTCAATACGATTGTGTTTAAATTCTTTCAGGTATATGAAATAATGGGAGATACGATGTTTTATGAACACCTTAAATACGAAGTTGCCAGGTATATTAAAGAAGGTCTTCGAGATGATTACAAACAAGACTTGAAACTTTTCTAATGCATGCTAAGATTTGGAGTTCAATGCCCCGTATCTATAATGTGTCTCCCAAAGCAAGCAAGCGTCCTTTCGCAGTTTGGCCAGTTGTTTAGATTTGGTTGAAGCGGCACTGGTTTGGTGTGAAGTTCTATGAAAAGGAAAAAAGGGATTGTATTTCGGATCAATGATGACTCTTTCTGGCAATATTGAAAAACTTAGATTAAATGCTTGCTTGTAATGTTAAGATGACCTATATTGCTAGTCTTCGTATAATACGGCTTGACCTACTAAATTTTCATCTCACTAAGGAATGTTATTTGGGGTTTGTGTAGAGGTTTTTTCTACATAACTCTAGGTTTCTGTACCCGTATTTAACATCCTTTGATTTTCCGTCCTGACTTCGGAAGTGCTTGTGAAAATACGACACTTAAAAGCACGAATCACACTGAAATACAAGACTATAGACAGGAATAATTGATTTTAACGATAAAAGATGAGTGAACCAAGCTGACGACATAAAAGCAGAAATCTACCTCTCTTTCCTGTAATATTTTGTCAGCAGTTACAGCCAATACTTGCAAGGTCTGTAACCCTGGGTTCCCATCAACTGAGCATTAATCAATAGCTCTTTATCATCAACGGACCGAAAAACATATAATGGAATTAATTAAGCAAAATCCATATAATGTCATTGGCATTTTGGCAGGGGCTAAACAACGACAAGTAGAGCGACAAAAAGCAAAAATAAAAGCGTACCAAAGGGTAGGGAAAAGTATTGAGTTCGAAACCGACCTTCACATTCAAGAAAAGCCAATTAGAACATCAGAGGCGATTGATGATGCGCTTTCCAAAATCGAAATCAATCATAATAAGCTGTTCTACTCATTATTCTGGTTCGTAAACAATAGCCATCTTGATGATATGGCAATCGATTACCTTCGTTCCGGTGATCTAAAAAAAGCAGAAGAAATTTGGAGTAAGATCGCGCAGGACCGAGAGGTTTCCGTTAAGAACTTTTCTGCAGTTAACAACCTTGGCACACTTAAATTAGTATCCGCTCTTTCAGAATTTACCCTGAAAACTCAAAGCTTCAAAGAGGGGGTTAGATTAAAAATTGATCTCATCAATTCAGACTACTTTACTGAATTTTGTCATCTTGTCGCAGACGAAACATACAGTGTTAGTCAGGAAAAAGAGATTAGGATTTTCGTGGATGCTTTGCTGAAAGAGTTAGAAGATTCCAAAAAACCCGGGACCGACAAAGCGCCACATTTAATCATTGGAATCTACCCTGCAGTCAAGGCTTACTTAACAGATAAGCTAACCAGCACTCCGATCCAAAATATAGAGCGAAGGACTCAGCAAACCCAAAAACAAAGAATTGCTAATCCTAAAAAGGGACTCCGGCTCGGGCTTGTACTTCACCAAAACACAACAAGTGATTTATCTGCGCTGTCAGAATTACTTGGGAAGTCCGATCTGAAGTATCGATTGATGGCTGACAAGGTAGCTAAGGAAATTTTACAATGTGGGGTTGATTACTTTCTCGAGTTTCGAGAAAAAGAAGATCAGCATTCCGGAGAGGATCTTGGTAAAGACGTAATGAGGCTATTTAAAACCTCTATGTCAACAGCAGTAGGTACCAATACATTCGACCGAATAAATGAAAACATCGAGGGGCTTCAGGAGTGGATAGACCATGCTGACGAGAGGAGGAAGCAGAATCTAATTGGTTCGGAGCTACTATTTATTACGGCCAAGCTGGAACGTTTTCAAAGCCTACGTGATTCTACCGAAAATGCCCTTGAATTAGTTGTCAGCTGTGAGCCTAAACTCCTAAGGATGAAGAAGTTTCTGGGCCACCGGGATGAGCTCTACTTAAAAATAAGTAGTGCTGTGGTGAATAACGCACAAGGCATGTTGGTAACAGTCATTAATCAGACTCAGGAAATGGTGCCTTTGGGGGTTATTACGATTGATACCCTTTCCTCCAAGATCTCTGCAGCACTCCGCGTTTCGGAAAGACTCGGAAAGATGGATATGGTTCCTGAACTACTCAGGAGTTACAAGAAAAACCACCAAACTCTATTATCTATATCTAACCAGATCAATGCCGCCAGATCCAGGGTGTCCAGTAATTTTGGATCTAGCCAGACGAATCGTGTTAGATCCAATGAGTCCAGTAATTCTGGTGGAGGTGGGTGTTATATAGCCACCATGGCTTACGGTAGGTATGATCACCCTCAGGTTTTAGTGTTGAGGAGGTTCCGGGATGAAGTACTCAATTCATCTGCTCCAGGCAGGGCTTTTATCCGATGTTATTATTGGTTGTCTCCCAAGTTGGTAAAGCATTTGAAAGGATATCAAAAAGTCAATTCCCTTATTCGGAAAGTTTTAAACCAGTTTATCAAGCATATCGAACGATGAAATACCTTGTCATAATACTAACTATAATCATTGGAGGGGTAGTCAATATCCATGCCCAAGCTGATACCTCCTCCTTAAAGGATCAACTTCAGAAATTATCATCTGAAATCCAGGCGGTCCAATACAGTAGCGATTCGTTAAAGATGAAAATGGAGCAGCTGGTTTCAAAAGACGAAACGCTTCAACGCAGTGTGAATAATGTAGCAAATATCAATAGCCTCTTGCAAACCAAAATTGATAGCCTGAGCCAAAAGGTTGAAAAGAGCGAACTGGATATCGTTGGTCTGGATCAACAGCTGAACTCCCAAAAAGAAGCGCTAAGCGGAGAAATTTCAGAGACCAGAGAAACCACAAATCAAAGTATATCGGCATTGGATGATGCCCTGAGCAAGAATACTTTGTATTGGATTATTGCAGTTTTAGCTGTTGGGCTGTTGTCCATCCTTGCGTTTCTGTTTTTACGCAGAAAAGTAACGGACAATCAGTCTTCCATTAATGAAAGCCTGGCCAACACCAGAAAAGAATTGGAGCAGGAAGCCATTCGCCTTGATGAAAAACTAATTGGCGTCATGGAAACACAGCTGAAGGTCATTCAGGAAGAACGCAAAGCTCAACCTGAAAGTCAGCAGGAAGAACAAGACCATTCGCTAGCCCTGAAAGTAGCCGATGAGATCGTCCGAATAGAGAAGAATATCAGCCGTATGGACGAAGGCACAAAAGGGCTTAAACAGCTATCTAAAGCCGTCGGCAGGATCCGGGATAATTTTGCTGCTAATGGTTATGAAATGGTTGATATGGTAGGTAAGCCATTTGAAGAAGGACTTAAGGCATCTGTTACTTTTCGATCAGACCCAGATATGGAGGGGGAGCCGCCTAAAATTACTCGGATCATTAAACCGCAGGTAAATTATAAAGGAGTAATGATCCAGCAAGCACAAATAGAAGTTTCTCAATTTGAATGAACAATAAGCAATGACAAGAACAAAAATTGATTATGGAATTGACTTGGGTACTACTAACTCGGCTATTGCCAGAATGGAGCAAGGTGACCCAATTATAAAAAAGAGCGATACTTTAAAGGATACAATGCCTTCATGCGTTGGATTTAATAAAAAGGGGGCAACTCTTGTTGGAGACTCTGCATTCAACAACTATAAATCTGACAAATTGAGGTCGATGAAAGGGGGAAAGACCAAAACTAATACCTTCATCGAGTTCAAGCGGACAATGGGTACAGATAAGACCTACTCAAGCTCCCATATGAACGAGGCATTCAATTCTGAGCAGTTGTCCGCTGAAGTGCTAAAGAAGCTTAAGTCATTCATCACAGATGAAAACCTTCAGTCTGCTGTTATTACCGTTCCTGCCAAGTTTGAGATCCGGCAAAGAGATGCGACCCTTAGAGCTGCAAAGCTTGCCGGGTTCAAATACGCTGAGCTTCTGCAGGAACCCATCGCTGCATCAATGGCTTATGGACTGAATAGCCAAAATAAGAACGGGTATTGGGTGGTCTTTGACTTTGGTGGGGGAACATTTGATGCTGCTCTCGTCAAAGTGGAAGACGGGATTATGCAGGTTAAAGATACAGACGGAGACAATTACCTTGGTGGTAAAAACCTGGACGCCGCTATTGTCGACGAGATCATCATTCCTTATCTGGAAGAGGAGTATGTTATCGACAGTATTCTTGAGGACAATAACAAAAAGCAGATACTTCAATATGCCATGAAGTACTATGCTGAAGAAGCGAAAATACAGTTATCGTTTAAAGAAGAGCATAATATACTTTCTGACTTAGGTGATATTCCAGGAGAAGATGATGAAGGGGAAGAATTCGAATTGGATATCACAATCAACCGGGAAAGATTAAAGGAAGCGATCGCTCCGGTTTTTCAACGGGCTATAGATATTACCAAAGACCTTATCCAACGGAATAACCTTAGTGGCGGAAAATTGGATGCCTTGATTTTGGTAGGTGGCCCAACCCATTCTCCAATTCTAAGGGAGATGCTGGAGGAACAAATCAAAAAACCAGATACAAGTGCCGACCCGATGACTGCAGTGGCTACCGGCGCAGCTCTTTATGCGTCCACCATGGATGTTTCGGATGAGGTAAAAGAAGCTTCGAGGGATCAGACGAAAATTCAATTGGATATCGGATATGAACCTTCAACGGTAGAATTGGAAGAATTCGTGACGCTGAAAATGCTACCGGAAAAAACAGAAGGGGGTATTCCTGCATCAGTATTTGCAGAGATTGTCCGTGGTGACAAAGCCTGGTCTTCAGGCAAGGTCTCCATCAACGAAAAGGGAGAAATGATTGAGGCAAAACTCAATGAAGGCAAGCCAAATAATTTCCAGATCCTTCTATACGATGTGGCAGGTAATAGGCTGGAATGCCAACCCGACAACTTTACCGTTATCCAGGGCTCAAAGGTAGGCAGCGCTACGTTGCCCTATAATATTGGGGTTGAAATTAAACGGGGCAGAGATGGCAAACTCGTTTTCAGAACGGTTAAAGGGCTTGAAGTCAATCAATCCTTGCCTGCAAAAGGAATCATCAATGGATTAAAAACTCAGCAGCAAATACGCCCCGGAAATGCACAGGATACGATAGAAATCCCCATTTATCAGGGTGATTACTATTCAGAAGGTTCAAGAGCATTGTACAACGAACACGTTTATGATGCCAGAATTACGGGAGATGACCTTCCTGCTCTGCTACCGGAAAGATCTTATGTAGACCTAACCCTCATAACAGATAAATCTGGAAGAATAGAAAAGATTGAAGCATTCTTCCCATATTTAGATCATACTGTAGATATTGAGATTCCAGAGACCGTTGGCTCAGAAATTGATGCCGCTTTTCTGGATAAGGAAATACGAAAAGCCAAAGGGGCATTGTCTGGATTGGCTGCTCAAGGGTTGGTAAACAGGCAAGAGATAGAATCCACCGCAGAGGAAATCGAGCGCTTAAAACAATCCCTGGATCAAAGTCGGAATGACTACGATCGCAAGAAAGAAGTGCTAAATAACCTAAAAAAGTCCCTGAGGAAAATTGATGAACTTGAGGATAATATCGAATGGCCTCAATTTGAGAAAGAGCTTAGAGAAGAATTTGACCGCCTTGAAGGAGCTAACGAGGAATTAGGTAACGAAAAAACGACCCAGCACGTAAATCAGTTAAGAACACAAGTCGATGAGGTCATCCGCAAAAAGGACCTTAAGCTTGGGCAATCTGTACTGGAAGAGGTTCATAACTTCTTTATCGCGCTCACCTTTATCTATCAGTTAATTGGGGTCGTACGCCATTTTAGGAATGACTTTGATAGGCTGCATTGGCGTGATCCTCAACAAGCCCGGCAACTTCTTGGACAGGCTACGCAAATTATTGCCGACAATCCAACGAAGGAGCGGTTACATCCGATTGTAGTCCAATTATTCCAGCTCCTCCCGGAATCAGAAGTACCCGACGGAACCGTGTTAACAGAGTAAACAATCAGAATTATGCAGCACTATATCAAAGGCCTGGTCTTTTTGGTCCTGATTGCTTTTTTCTTTTCCTGCGAATCTGATGAGGCCCGTCGGGAACGTCTTGCCCGGGAAGAACAGGAAAGGATAGAGCTGGTCAAACGTCAGAAAGCAGAAGAGGCTGAGAAAGCTCGAAAACTCGAGGAAGAAAGGAAAAAAGAAGCGGAACGGATTGAGAAGGAACGCAAGGAAAAAGCAATCTATGAAAAGTATATCAATAATACTTTAAGAACCGGTGCGACTCCTTACGCCTATTGTTATGGGAGAAACCGTTCCTGTTCTGGAAGCAGATGCTCTGAAATCAGCGTCAGGACCCCTTCAACCTCAGATGTCTTGGTCACGATCAAAAGCGATGGGGAAGTGGTCAGGCATGCTTTTATCTCAAAAGGCTCTACCTACAAGTTTAAGTTGCCCAACGGTACTTATCAGCCTTTCTTTTATTACGGGAAAGGCTGGAATCCGGAAAAGGTTATGAAGCAATCTAAATGCGGAACGATCAAAGGAGGGTTTTTGGAACGGGAGGTTTTTGGAAAGGATTCCCCGCAAAGCCTTGTCAATAACATTCTGTCTTATGAACTGATCCTGACGCAGAATGGAAACTTTAGCACAAGGCCTAGTAATTCGAGTGAGGCTTTATAATAAATGGCTGATATGATATGAAAAACTCCGGAGTAGCCATGTTGACAAGGTCTGAGACTATCGCTGATAGGTATACTGTTCTTTTTTTCATCAAGCATGGAGATCATGCAGAAACCTATCGGGTAAAGGACGAAGAGGGGAAGGTTGGTTTTCTAAAGTTATTCCACTTGACTAAACTCCATCGCACCCAATTCGACGGAGAGAGAAATATTAAGGAGATTGAATTTCTGAAGTCGGTTAAGCACCCCAATATCGTTCAATACAGAGATAGCGGGGAATGGGTGAAAGGCAATCAGCGTTTTGCCTATCTCGTCCTGGACTTCATTAGTGGGGAAACGCTGGAAGAACGGTTAAAAAGAGCACATACCCTTACTTCGTATGAAGTAAAGCAAATCGTTACACCTGTTTTGAATGGGCTGAAGTATTTACATAGCCGAAGTCAGCCTTTGGTTCATAACGACATCAACCATCAAAACATCATGCTGGATTTGAGTGGGAATATCCCGATTCCAAAAATCATTGATTTCGGATATGCCCGGGCTTTTCATAATTCTACAAAAGTATATTACAGGCAAGGGCTTAACCCTTACTATCTGGCTCCGGAGTGCTTTAACAGCATTTTCTCGCCACAAAGTGACCTTTTTTCAGTTGGAGCTTTAATGTTTCATTTGCTTACAGGACTCCCACCCTGGTTTGTCGATTTATCAGATTATAAAAAAAACAACACCGATTTAGAAGAAGTAGTGTTGGAGGCAAGAAAGAAAAAGCTGAAAATCCCCTACCTGTCTAATTCAACAGTCCCTAGTCCAGACAAAGATCAACTGCTGGCCATTGCAAAAAAAGCAATGGAAACAGATATCAACTATCGTTTCCAGTCAGCCGAAGCAATGCTTCGAGCTATTGAGGGTGATTTTTCCAATGAGGCTTCTCATCCTTCATCCAGCCCCCCAAGCTCTGAAGTCGAGTCTGAAAGTAAGGCTAAGAAAGCGGGGGGAGGCTTTAACGAGATCGCAGGAATGGATGAACTGAAAGAGGTGCTGTACCATGATGTAATCAGAGCTTTAGAGGAAAAGGAGTTATACGAAGAGTACGGGCTGACTATTCCAAATGGCATGTTGTTGTACGGTCCGCCGGGATGCGGAAAATCCTTTTTTGCACAAAAATTGGCTGAGGAAGTCGGGTACAATTATGTGGAGGTCAAACCCTCCGAACTGGCAAGTATTTATGTACATGGATCTCAGGAAAAGATCGGAAAGCTGTTTGATGAAGCAAGAAAAAATGCACCGACTATACTCAATTTCGAAGAGTTCGATGCCCTTGTGCCTAACCGGGATAGCCATGCCGGAAATCATCAATCCGGTGAAGTGAATGAATTTCTGGCTCAGCTCAACAACTGCGGGAAAGAGGGCATTTTCGTCATTGCAACCACTAATCAGCCCGGGCTCATTGACCCGGCCGTACTTAGAGCAGGGCGTATCGATAAAATCTTCTTTGTCCCTCCACCCGATTTTAAGGCCAGGAAAGAACTTTTTAAGCTCCTCTTAAAAAAACGGCCCTTAGATTTTGGTATTGACTTCGATTTGCTTGCCGAAAAGACCGAAAATTATGTTGCGATTGATATCGAGCATCTGGTCAATGAGGCATCAAGGGAGGCGTTGAAGAGCCGGTCAAAGATCACTCAGGATATACTGTTGGGGACTATCCAAAAAACCAGGCCCTCCGTTAGGTTAAGTGAAATCCAAAAATATGAACAAATAAAGGGCGTATTAGAGGGCCAGGATCAAAGACCTTCCAGGCCAAGAATTGGCTTCAGAACAGATTAGCAAAAACCAAAAGTATATGGCACAACCTACTTTCAAGTCATTGTTACTTCAGACAGCCTTCTCCTGCATGGCATCTGATGGCGAAATAGATCAGTCAGAAGTTCAGCTTATAAAGAAACTCGAACAAGAGGAGAAGTTATTTGGATTCGAGAATATCGGAACTGAGCTTAACCGCCTTGTGGAGGAAATCAACAAGAACGGGCATGCCTTTCTTCGTACATACCTCCATCACTTAAGCCAGGCAGACCTTACCGAAGACCAGGAAATTGAAATTGTAAAAACTTCGGTGAAAACCATAAAGGCGGACAACGATGAGAAGTATAGCGAGATTAAGTTCTTCAAAATCCTTCGCTCAAAACTGTCTGTCAGCAACGAAAAACTAATTGCTGCACTTCCAGAATTTGAAAATCTGGAAGAAGACTATTTGCGGCAGGACATCATTTCTGAAAGCTATCTTGAGAAATTGACAGCGGATTACTTTGACGAGCAGGATATCCCAGAGTTTGCGCCAATCGATTTGCAAGGGACTGAATAGTTACAAGCTGTGAGGAATTAGATGCAATAGATTGCAGAGTGCTATCTATCCCATTTTGATACGGCTACTCAACGATTTCTATTGCTGCATTTTTGAGTTTTCCAACATGATCATAGATGAGGATCATCTCAAAACTTCAATAGCTTAAACTATTTGGCATCCGTGTTCAATGAATGGGAATAGCTTAGTACGAGAACTTAATAGCGCGAGATCATTAACTAAAATAATTAATATGAGAATTGTAATTAAAATCGTCCTTATGATAGCAGTATTTATGATTGGTATCGTGATTATGGCAGCTTTAAAAGAGAGCACTGGGAGACAGTCAGGCTCCGGCGGTCCCTTAGGCTTGGTGCTAATTTTCGGAATGATTGCTGCTTTCAGAGCAATTTGGAGGTATGGCAAAGAAGACGAGAGTAAAGAAACAGAAAGCAGTGATCTTCAGAAGCTCGATAAAAGCTAGCGTATGGGCTTTGTTGATTATTATCAGGTGTTGGGAGTGCCATTAGATGCTGACTTAAAGGCATTGAAAGCGGCTTTTAAAAAGCAGGCATTGAAATGGCACCCTGACAAAAACCCAGGCAAGGATACAACGGAACAGATGCAGCTGATTAATGAAGCTAGATTGATTTTGTTCGACGATGAAGCCCGGCGAAAGTATGACCTGGAATACCAGAGATACAAACGGTTTAAAAGGGAGCAGTCGCGGGACAAAGAACAAACAAATCGCACCAGAACTTCAACGAATACTACATTTGACCAATCATGGGATTGGCAAAATGATTACAAAGTACAAGATGAGACCCTGGAACGATGGATGAATAATGCCAAACGCCAAGCGGTAGACTTAGCTAAACAGACTATTGAAGACTTTAAAAATATTGCCTACGCTGGGGCTAAAGCAGGACTGGAAGAGTCTGGTCGACAACTGATGATACAGGTTGTCATAGCAATATTTTTTTCAATTCTATTTGGGTTGGGAATGTGCGGAAGCTAAGTCAAATCTGAGTGGTAATTAGATCCTGACTACAAGAATTAATTTAAGATTAAATTTTTCTTAGCACCAACCTATGAACCTATTTATTGTAGTCCCGAGGTAAGCTATGATCAAATCGTGAACGTGATCATACCACTTTTTATATTTCCCTTGCCGTGAAATCATGAAGGGAAATGCGGTTAAGGGGGCTGCTATACGGATGCGTCTGTGACAGTATCTGACAGATACACCAAGCAAAGTAAATAACACAAAAAACCAAACAAATATGCCTTCATCAAGCATCGCTCCCTTGAGAGCCCTTCACCTGCTCACAGGACTGTGCCTCTTGTTGTGGATTCCCACAGATTTGTTCGGAGCCCACCCCTCTAAAATCGAAAATACAGCACCTTTTATCACCACTTGGAAAACCGACAACCCCGGCGTTTCCTGCTCCAGTTGTATTACCATACCTACTACGGGCGGTGGCTACAACTATGATGTAGACTGGGAGAATGATGGGGTGTATGATGATTTTGGGGTTTCCGGGGATGTTACACATGATTATGGAACGCCGGGCACGTATCAGGTGGCTATTCGGGGGGATTTTCCGAGGATTTATTTTAATGACGAAAGCATATCTAGTCCCCCAACAAGTGATGCAGAAAAAGTCCTTTCCGTTGATCAGTGGGGGGATATTTCATGGAGTAGTATGAATTCTGCTTTTCGAGGTTGTACTAACCTTGCCGGGCAGGCAGTCGATGTGCCGGACCTATCTAATGTGGCGGATATGTCATTTATATTCTCAGGCGCGGAGTCCTTCAATCAGGATATAGGGGGCTGGGATGTAAGCAATGTGATCTCGATGTTATGGATGTTCCAGAACGCAACGTCTTTTAACCAAGATATCGGAGACTGGGATGTAAGCAGTGTGAAGAATATGTTTGGGATGTTCTCAGG
Source organism: Phaeodactylibacter xiamenensis (assembly GCF_000759025.1). GTDB lineage: Bacteria > Bacteroidota > Bacteroidia > Chitinophagales > Saprospiraceae > Phaeodactylibacter > Phaeodactylibacter xiamenensis. The sequence continues at coordinate 29,855 of NZ_JPOS01000080.1, forward strand.
CGCGGAGTCTTTCAATCAAGACATAGGTGGTTGGGACGTTAGTAATGTGACTGGTATGTCATTTATGTTCTCAGGCGCGGAGTCTTTCAATCAAGACATAGGTGGTTGGGACGTTAGTAATGTGACTGGTATGTCATTTATGTTCTCAGGCGCGGAGTCTTTCAATCAAGACATAGGTGGTTGGGACGTCAGCAGTGTGACTGATATGCAGTGGATGTTCGTTAACTCAGAATCCTTCAATCAAGATATTGGTGGTTGGGACGTTAGCAGTGTGACCGATATGCAGTGGATGTTCTTTGGAGCATGGTCCTTCAATCAAGATATTGGTGCATGGGACGTTAGCAGTGTGACCAATATGGGGGATATGCTAAATAATAGCGGGCTTTCCAGAATAAATTACGACAGCACCCTAATCGGTTGGGCTAACCAAAACGTACAGGATAGTGTAGGGCTTGGTGCAATTGGCCTTCTCTACTGCGCCGGAGAAAATGCGAGAAATACGCTAATCGGCGATTACAATTGGACCATCTACGGAGATGCCTTGGATTGCTCGCCAATCAACGGTTGTACGACACCAACCGCGTTTCTCACCTCAGAAATTTGCGAGGGTGGAACTTACTTTTTTCAGGGCGAACCAATCAGTCAGCCCGGCCAATATGAGGCCACGCTGCTCAATGCAGAAGGCTGCGACAGCACCGTCATCCTCAACCTAAGCGTCCTGCCTAAAATCCCGGAAAATTTTGATACAACAGCGCTAAGCTTTTCTTCCTGCCAAACTGTAGAAGGGGAAGGGCTGTATGACCTGGCAGGGATATTAACGGACATGCCGGATGGGTATAACGGATTGTTCTATTCTGCCCAGGACACCACTGCGTTAATTGTCAATCCAGGAGCCTATTATAGCGAGCCGGGAATCGTATACCTGAAGTTCTTTTCCGGTACAGACTGCTCTTCCGGTTTCATTCCTATAGAATTAGAGCTGGAAGATGGGCTTTTGCCACCGGTAAACTGCGCGGGCACCACCTGCGAAGGGGAAATCGGCGTATACACCACTTCTGCCGCTTCCGATTGCCAGCCTTACCTGTGGGAAGTCAACGGGCTGGGAGAAATCCTAAATGGCGGGTCTCCCACCGATAGTTTCATTGTGGTGCAATGGCATACTGCCGGTGAAGGCACACTGGCCCTTTCGCTGGGCGGGTGCCCCGATGCCGGTTACTGTCAGGCCACTTACCGGCAGGTCATCCCGATTATTGGGGATGCTGCGGGAATTGAAGGGCCGGAGGTCGTTTGCAATGGCACCGTGGGCAATTACAGTATTCCTCAATTTGAAGGGACTGCGATCCAATGGTCGGTCTCTCCCGGCGGGCAAATCATAGCCGGACAGGGCACCCCCAATGTTTTGGTGCAATGGGAGGTCTACGATTACGGTAGTCAGCAATCGGTAGGGGTCAGCTATGAGAACTGCGTATTAGGGTGCAGTACCTCGTCTTCCCTTGATGTCACCTTACTGCAGGGGCTGGCTATTTCCGGGCCGCCAGCGCTTTGCCGGAATGATTCCATAGATATGACCATCTATGATATCGGGGCAGGCACACCGGTACCAGCAACCTGGTTTTTAAAAGATATATCTGATGCGGTTGTGGGGCAATGGCTTGCTCCGGTAAGTCATCTGAATACGCCTTTCGATTTTCCTCCCGGGGCCTACGAGCTGTTGGGGGTTACAACTGAAGGGGGCGCTTTCTGTGCGGATACGGTTAGCAAGAGCATAGAAATATACGCTATTCCACCCGCCCCTCTGGGCATAGAAGAAGACCTGGCCGTATGCAGCGGCAGCTACGATGTGATCACCGTAGTGCCGGCTGCTGATCAGTTCGACACACGATGGGCGATTTATGATGGCACTGGCGCAGTCAGGTACGGTAATCAGATCAACCATGAATGGGGCGATGAAACGCCGTACAGCCTTGAGGTCCGGCATGTCAGCCCGGGCGGGCAGCAGTGTCTTTCTCCTCCCCTCCTGATTGAGTTAGAGGAGGTGCCCTCAGCTACTGTTTATGGGACTGAAACCCATTGTACAGGCGACACCAGTGTGTACCGGGTGGAGAATAGCCATCCCAATGGAAGCTGGGATATTGCTCCGGCAAATTCAGCTATAGTGCTGTCCACTTCGCAAGACTCCATCGTAATCGAGTGGAAAAAATCGGGAGAGGCAATCGTAGCCTACTCCTCCTGTAGCAAAGCAGACTCCCTGGAGGTCCTGGTCAGCGGAGTGGATGCCATCGGGCTCCTCCCATTGGACACCCTTTGTCCTCAGGAACCCGTCAATATCGAATTTACGCAAGCCTATGCCGCTTACGAATGGTACAATACCTCAGACAGCCTGATCAGTACCTCACCTGCTCCGGTGCTCGACACCGGGCTCTACTGGCTAAGTGTGGAAAACGAATATGGGTGTTCCCGGGATACCTTTGTAGGGGTTTTCCGGCACCCCGAAAGGGCGGTCCCCATTTGGGACAGTGAATCTAATTTTTGTGCCAATGGTGCTGATACCCTCTTTACCAATGATGCCGTAAATATTATTCATTACCAATGGCTAAGGAATGGCACGCCAATTGGGCAGAATCAGCCTCTTTTAGTTATTGGGCAGGAAGGCAGTTATCGGGTGGAAGTAACCACCCGGGACAGCTGCCAGTTTGTATCGGATACCCGGTCCTTTTCCTGTGGCGGAGGTGGTACCAGCTACAATTGTTTCAATCAAGGGCTCAGCTTCACTGCCGAGCGCCTGCCCGACTGCTCAGCGTACCGGGTCTACGCGAATTTTGATACTATTCCCATTGATTTTGAATGGAACGTGGAGGATTTCACTGGTAATGATGCCGGTTTTACCTCAAGCACGGATACCTTGAATATTGATATTGAAGAGGGCGCCCTCTGGCGGGTCACCCTAAGTGCAAATTTTTATGACCCTGCTTACCCCGATAGCATTTGGCTGCGCTGCGCGCGGCAGATCATTGGGCACCCGGTGAAGGCAAATTTCGCTGTCACCCAAGGGTGTAAGGGAGAACCCTTGGCATTCTACAATACTTCCCATAAGCTCCCTGGGCTTAACAGCGATATTTCCTGGTCCTGGGCATTTGGGGATGGGCAGGGTGCCGGGAATACGATGATCGAGTCGCCCTTCCATACTTACACCGAGGCGGACACCTTTTCCGTTACACTGCTGGCCACGCTGGGTGCCTGTTCCTCCTCTTTTACCCGCGATGTAGTGGTCAACTCTGCAACAACGGCTGGCTTTGAGCTGCCTTCGGAAACTTGCCCGGGTGTACCGCTTGCCCTGGAAGCCGAAATGCCTGCTGATAATAGCATAGGCATTAGCTACACCTGGCAGCAATCGGGCCTGGCCCCAGGAACACTACAAGGCTCGCCTGTCTCTACAGTTCTTGCGCCCCTTGATGACGCTACGATAACCCTGGTAACCATCAATCAATTTGGGTGCCGGGATACTTTACAGCGTTCCATTACGGCACCAGATACCCTGGGAGGAGCGATAATAGCGTTCCCCAACTTGCCAGCCTGTGAGGTGGATACGGTCACCCTGACGGCTCCTTCCGGCGGGCAGAGCTGGTCCTGGAGCAATGGAGCGTCCACAGCGGAAATTTCCACTATGCTGCGCGGGCCCTACACCGTCGAGGTTACGGATACCAACAACTGCACCTACACCTTCGGGCCCATCAACACCGACTTCGATGAGCTGCCCTTCTTCCCGGTCCGCGCCATCCTCTACGATGAGAATGGGGACATCGAAGGCTACGCCTACGACAGCCTTACGGTCTGCGAAGGAGAAGACGTATACCTGGAGACGCTTTCCGAGCCCCCCTTCGATATCGAGTGGAGCAACGGGAATAACAATGATCAGATTGAGTTTTCGGACGACCGGGGTAATCAGCTGGCAAGCGGCGTGCATGATATCTTTATTACAGTGGGCTCGCCCTACAGCCAGTGCCGGGACACGGTGCCCATCCGCATTATCGTCAATGCGCCGCCCCCGGCACCGGAACTGCAAAGCGATACCCCGGGGCCGTTGTGCGAAGGTACGCCCTACACCCTGTCCGTATCCAATCCGGTGCCGGGCATCACGTACACCTGGCCCAATGATTCGGTAGGGACAAGTTTTACCACATCAGAAGCCGATGCTTACGTAGTGACCGCCATGGACAGCACCGGCTGTGCTTCTACCGGCGATACCCTGCTGGTACACGCCGCTCCCAATACCGGGCAGGTCGCATCGGGCTGCCTGACCCGTTGCCGCCCGGATACGCTCTGCTTCCCCGGTTTGGAAGGGGCGACTACGTTTGCCTGGTACTTCAATGGAGAGCCCTTTTCGGCCGACAGCCTGCTGATGGCCACCGAAAGCGGCACCTATCAGTTTTATGCGGAGAATGATTTTGGCTGCTCCGATATTAGTGAGCCGCTGGACCTCACGCTCTACGATGGGGTGGGCACCATCACCGGAGAGGTTATCCTGGACCTGAATGAAAACGGCATTGCTGATGCAGCCGACAGCCTGCTGAGCGGAGTGGGCATTGACTGGTCGAGCCCGGAGTGGGGCAATGGTGCAGATACCACAAATGAGAATGGGTTCATTATTCTTCCTTTCATCTCGGCTGGCGACTATCAATTGGTACTGGATGAAAGCTCGCTGGATTTTTCAGTGATCAATGGCACGACGACCGCCTTTGATACAACAATTACGGGCTGTGACAATACCTACAGCTTTACCTGGCTGCTTACCCCTCCGGCATGCGTCAATACAACTGATACCTTACAGGTGGTACAATGCGCGGAAGAACCGTTTGTCTTCAATGGCATTTCGTATTATGCAGACACGGCTATTGTTTCAGAAAATCAAACGTTAGCAGGCTGTGATTCAACTGTGGTAGCGCAAATCAGCTTTTTGCCTTTTCCCGCCCGCTCATTGGATACTACGCTATGCCAGGGCGAGGCTTTAGAGTGGATTGGGAACACTTATACAGCTGCGGGCGCTTATACGGATACTTTAGTATTGCCTAATGCCTGCGATACCATTTGGTCCATCAACCTGGCGTACATTGAGCCTGACACCGTCCTCCGGGAGCTCATTTCCTGCGATGGCGGGCCTGTTCAATTTGGAGAGGTCTGGATAGTACCCGGTGATACAGTGCTCGTTGCTCAAAATAGCTTTGCCTGTGATACCTTGTATGAGGTGAGGGTAAACACAGCAACTATACCGGAGATTTCAGTAACAGCACAGCCCACCTGCACCGGCCAGCAAACAGGGGAGGTCACCGTATCGGTCAATGGCATTGATGCTCCGCAGTATTCGATTGACAGCATCAATTTTCAGTCAACGCCAGGCTTTAATGAGCTGCCAGCTGGATTCAATTCCGTGTACGTCAGGGGCAGCGAAGGCTGTGTGTTCCAAGAGCCGTTTTTCATTGACACCATCCCTGTCCTTAACGCCTGGGCGGATACCTTCTCCATAGATTGCCCCGGTGACTTAGTCACCATTTATCCGGCCTATCAAATCACCGATAGCAGCTGGGTGGACATTATCTGGGAAGATGGGCAGAGTACGCCTGTATTAGAAGTAGAAGGAAATGGCACCTATCCGGTAATCGTAACTAATGGTTGCGAGTACTTTGATCTGGTTATAGAAGTAGGCCCCGCTATCGTTTGGGAGCAAGCAGCAATTTTTGAAGAAGACACCCTGTCTGGCTGCCTTGACTCTGTTACGTTGTATGCTAATTTACCTTTAGGGGCATTGGGCTTATGGGAAACAGACCCCGCATCAATAATTACTTCACCTACTACGCCAGCGACAACAATAATATGGGGAGGCGCTGGAGCTGGCTGGGCAACCTGGTCTTTATCAAGAGGGGACTGTCCAATGTATAGTCAGGATACCGTATGGTTTGCAGCCCCATCAGATTTCATAGCGTATGATGATCAGTTGGACATACCACTTGACAGCACGGAAATGGCCATTAATATCCTCGAAAATGATGAGCTCCCTGGGGAGCCTTATACGGTATCTATTGTGGATAGCACCTTTGCGGACTACATATCCTTATCGAATACCGGGCAATTCATTGTTTCTGTTTCAGCAGGGCTGCCTGCTATGCTAGAAGTTCCATACCAAATCTGTTTAATAGACTGTCCGGACATCTGCTCCGAAGCAACTATCCGCATCTCCGTGGAAGAGGCATCGGACGAATACGAAGCGTGGAATGGATTTTCACCAAATGGAGATGGCATTAACGAAACACTGGTATTTGACCAACTGGAAGAAGCCCCCGACGAATATCCCAACAACGAGCTGATCATCTTCAACCGCTGGGGCGACATCGTCTTTCGAGCCCAGCCCTATCAAAATGACTGGGGCGGTACGAACCAAAAAGGCGGCCGGTTGCCAGACGGAACTTACTACTACATCTTACGCCTGGATATCGGTGATGGAGAGATCATCAAGGGGGATGTGACGATTTTGAGGTAGGAGAGGGGGGAGGCTACCGTTTGCCCCTGAGATCATTAAAGAGGCATGGCCTACTAACTACGCCCTATTCTAACAGTAAATATGATTTTACTGGCTCCGTTTATTTGTCAAGTAAATAGGATTGCCTTAAATTTCAAAAATAATTTTACACTTCATGGCAGTACAACCTTCAGAAAACAAAACGGTAGTATATCTCCTCTGGTTTTTTTTGATCTATTCTCTATTGCTAGCAATAGGGTGGTTTGCTCTAGCCTGGCACTTTCAAGGGCGGCAGCAGGAAATCATTGACGAGGCTGTAAATGATATTGTCTTTGTCGACATTAGTACTCTTGATGCAGCAATTTTAGATTCGAAATCAATAAGTGCGCAAAAACTCGATTATCAATTTAAGCGGGTTGAGCAAAAGATTGCCTCGGTTGAATCAAAGCTGAAAAAAGAATACAATCAGTTTATCGTGCTTGGAATTCCTGCTACATTGATCGGGTTGATAGCTTTCTTTATTTCGGTTTATCGGTATGTAGCAAACCAGGCAAAGGAAGCTGTGAATAAAAATATCGCCGAAATCGTCAAAGACAGGGAGCATTCGATCATCAATCTGATAGAATCCTACGACGATGAAAAACAGTTATTCAAACAAAAGGTAATCAGTGTATACGGAGAGGATGATGACAATGACTTGCGAAATGTGCTTAGAACGGTAGGTTTCGATATGGGGAATTACCATCGGAGCCAAGATATCAAACAAGGTCAGAAATACGATTTGTTGATCATTAATAATGTGAACGGAAAGATATTGTCAAAACATCCACAAAAACCCAAAGACGAGAATTCCTCAGAGGAAGAAGAAAAACATTACCAAAAACAAAAAAATGACTACGATTCAAAATGGGATAAATTGCAACGTGTTTTAAATGAACAGGCCGAGGACGTTTGTATACTTTACTATTGTAAGAAATTTGTTCCTCTGCCAACTCAAAATCTAACGGACTCGAACCTACAGTCTAGGATCAACTTCGCTACCAATCCTGCTCAGATATATGGTAATGTATTGAATTCTCTCAAGTATCAGCATCATTTATCTTCCAAAGAGTAGATAACACAATTTTTTTGCTTCCTAACATAATATTTTCTGTAATCCAATAGTTTTCTATATATTGGCAACATTGCTACGCTATTTTAGCCGCACTTCTGCACCTGTAACACAACGAGCCAAAACAACAGCCTGAATAAAGTAGGACTCTGATGAGTCGCTTTGTAACCACAAAAACCAACCCCATGCAGCAAATACGCCTCATCAGCGTTGCTTTTGATACCGAAATTGCGCCCCACGAGACCGCCGCCTTCCGCGGTGCCGTTATCGAAAAGGTGGGGTACGAACGGGAGCTTTACCACAACCACAATAACGATCCTGAAGCGGAGCGCCTTTACCATTACCGCTATCCGCTTGTGCAATACAAGCGGCAACGGCGGCGACCGGCCATCCTTTTCATTGATGAAGGGGTCAACGAGGCACAGCACTTCTTTTCCAACCCGGACTGGCAGCTCAACTTTGCCGGGCGGGACTATCAGGCGTCTGTGGCGGACCTTAGGGTGAAGGGCAAAACAAATAAGATAAATTATTTTAGGACTATTACCACAGCAAATACTGAACATGAATGAATCCTATTCAGAGCAGCTTGATATGCTGTTTGAAGACATCAAACTACCCGAAAAAGACTACTCTACCTTTCTTAAGATAGATATTTCAGGTATTCAGGACTATATCTTCCATGTGCAGTCGGATAAAGCCGCACGTACCCTTAAAGGGCGCTCCTTTCTGGTACAGGCATTGGGTTGGCTGGCGGAGGAGAATATTAAGCAAGCGGTTAATGATGATTGCTATACCATTTACAATGGGGGGGGCAATGTGTATATGTTGGTTAATGAGGAGGAAGCGCTACTAGACGGCATGGAAGGCCGGCTGAATGATGTGCTCACGCCTTATTCCTTATATATTTGCATCAGCACTGTATCTTATGCTGCCAAGGATTTTAGGAACTGTAAACGAGCGCTGGAGCAACAGTCTGCCAAAGATAAACAGCGTAAATATCAGGGGCAGCATGAAGCTTTCCACTCCTTTGAGTTGCCTCGGGACCTTCCCGATAGAGAAGAAAAGAACCAAGAGGACAAATGGCATGTACTCACCAAACAGCTAGTAAAACATAAGGGGTATACAATTGAAACGGCAGACGGTTCCCAGCAGGACTTGCTAGGTGCTGATGGGGTGATCCGCTTAGGCGATTTCCAATTAAAAATAGTACGGAACCCCACTGAAGACAAAAAGCTGGACAAAAGCATTCTGGTTAACCTGCCCACTTGGGATAATGATTTGTTAGATGACGGCCGCCTAAAAGAGCGTATAAATAAAGAATACAAGAGGCAAGCGAAACGGGACGGTACACCTGAAAGAACGGTGGAAGCAGGTCAAATACTAGAATTTTCAGTCTTAGCCGCCTTGGCAGGAAAGCGTACTGGCACCCCCAAGCTGGGCATACTAAAGATGGATGTCGACAATCTAGGTATGGTCTTCGGTGATTTGCCTGATGCGCAGGCAATGACTTATTTGTCCAAAGCATTCAAATGGTTCTTCGAGGAGCGATTCTGTGAAATTTGGAATGAAGCGTTTGAATATAACTGCCATGCTCGGGGTAGCGATGGGAAGTATCAAACCAAAGGAAACCCTCAAAAAAAGCCATACTCGCAAAACTTGTACGTTGTCTTTGCCGGCGGTGACGATTGCTTTGTGTTAGGAGGCTGGGATACAATATTGGCCTTTGCTGACCGAATCGAGTCCGAATTTCAGCAGTTTGTTTTGGAACTTAAGCAGCATAAACGTACCGAATTCTTGTCCGACAGGAAGGTAACCTTATCCGCCGGCGTAGAGCTCGTAGGGCCTAAGCATCCGACCATCTTATTTGCCAGGGCAGCCAATGAAGCCATTGACACGGCAAAGGATTACGAAAAAGAACGTAAGGACGAAGCGGGTAAACTTAGCAACGGTAAGCACCGTATTTGTTTGTTCAATGAGGCGCTGTCATGGGAGGATTATCGCAATTGTCAAACATGGAGGGATAGGTTAGCAGGGCTGATTAGCAGTAAACGATGCAACCGAAGTTTGTTTTACCGCATTCAGCACAGCAGTGCAGGATTTCAAGAAATGCCGCATCCCAGTGCATTGCAATATAAACAAGATAAGTTTCCAGAAGAGTGGCACCTCTATCATTTTCTGGGACGGATGCGTAACACGAGTTCAGGCACCTTCAAAACGGTAGATGAATTGGTCAAAGCTTATGCTCCTGCTTTGTTGAAAGTATACAAGAATAACGGAGGCAACACACACATGACTTACCCGCTGGCAGCTCGGCTGGCGGAATTCTCAACCCGTACGATAAAACTTTCTTCCGATGAGTAAATCACTATATAACCCAAAGGACAACACCTTTGATGAAGGGGCTGCAAGCAAGCTGCTCCAAATGAATGAGAATACTGTGGAAGCAGTCAAATTGTTTATGGAGCGCAATGCTCGTTTTGTTACTGCCAATCAGTTGCGGAATGTGTATGCCCGCATTCGCGCTAATGAAGGCAAACAAGACGAGTCCCAATTAGCGATGTTACGGGTACAACTCGCCTTTATCAGGGGCAAATCCGATCGCCGTAGTAAAGGCTTCCATGCTCTGCTTAAGCTGCTGGATGAAATGGTGCAGGAAGTGACCGCTCAAAAGGCTGAGCTTAAGCAGTTGAAACAGTTTTTTGAAGCTATTCTGGCCTATCACAAATATTACGAAAACGTCAAAACCCGCTAACTATGAGTGAGAACGATAAAAGAAAAAAAGACAGCAAAAGCTTACCTCCCCTGAAAGGTAAGATCATCATCAAAGGAAAGATTGTAGCCGTTACAGCTTTGCACATCGGCGGGTCAAAAGACGGTATAGACATTGGAGGGGTAGACCTCAATGTAATCAAAAACCATCACGGAGAACCGTTTATTCCGGGATCCTCGCTCAAAGGCAAGCTGCGTTCTATGCTGGCCCGGTTGGAAGGGACCCTGCAGGCAGAACGCCGCCCTGCTGATGATGAAAATATACATACGGACCAAGACATCCGCTACCTGACTAATCTCTTCGGTATAGCCGCCAATGAAGATGGGCAAGGAGAAGAACCATTACAGCCTACCCGCCTGATCGTAAGAGACTGTCTGCTTGATCTAGAAAACTCTCCCAATCAGGAGAAATACAGTGAAATGGACTTTCCCTATACCGATGTAAAGTTTGAAAACAGCATAGACCGTCGCCGAGGCGTTGCTCAGCATCCCCGTCAGCTGGAGCGCGTACCGGCTGAAGCCAAGTTTGATTTTGAGCTGATCATGGACGTGTATGAGGATGATATGGAGCCATATTCCGCTAAAGAGGGTGAAAAGCTTGAGCTAAGCACGGAAGGGCCAGCCCGCAACCAATACCTGAAAGCGGTATGCATGGCCATGGAAATGCTACAGGATGACTATCTCGGTGGTCACGGTAGCCGAGGCTATGGCAAGATCGCTTTTGAAGTTGAGTCACTTATCTATAAGGAACTGAATGGGCTAAACTACGGCCCTGTTGCTCTAGATGGCGAGTTGGCAGAAATATCGGAACAATTCGTGGCATTATCTACACAAAACTAAGTCTATGCAGACCATACTTTTGCGCTGCCCCCGCCGGGCGCGTTTTCATTTTGGGCAGGTAGGGCTTGGTGAGAATATGGCATTGAGTGATACGGCTGTCTTAGCCCATTCAGATACTTTGTTTTCTGCTATCATCAATACGGCGGCTGTATTCCCGGATACGGCTATGTTGGATGATCTAATTGATGCCTTTAAGGAAGGGGAAGTTGGTATTTCTTCCGCCAACTTTTGCTGGCAAGTATCCGATTCCAACTATATCTGGTTTTTGCCTAAACCGGCCATTTCCAATGAATCGAGGCAAAACAGCAGCACACAAATAGCTCAAAGCTTAGATACCAGCCGGCGCAAAGAATTTGGCAAAGTAAAGTTTTTATCCAAAGGTGTATGGGAGTCTGATTTTACGCCCAATGACTGGTTCGACCCTGATAAATGTCTGATTTTGGATGGCAAATTTGTGGTTACCCAAACGGAAGCGCTAAAGATACCAGAAGTATATCGCCACGCTCGTACCAAACTTTACGAGGTTGTCAATCTACCCAAGGTCCGGGTTCATGCTGCCGATCAACAGCAAGGCTTTTTTGGGCAGGCTGCCGTGCAGTTGGGCTATTGGGACGAAAACTGTAGGGTACATTATTACATGTTGGCTCAGATGCCGGAAGACGAGCGTTTGGCCGCTTTTTTCCGTACCGTGATGCAATTGTTGATAGATCAAGGTATTGGAGGTGAACGACGTGTGGGCTGCGGGCAGTTGACAGAAATAGAATGGCGAACGGATTTGAATGAGCTGCCAACCGAGCCAACAGCCCTACAAATGAGTTTAGCCCTTTTAAATCCGGAGAGTGTGGCTGAACTAGGCGAATGCTTGAGCTACGAGACGATCATTCGCGGAGGCCGGCGTATCACAGTGGCTGGTGAGAATGAGGTCTACCTTAATCGGATTCGGATGATTCTGGAAGGAGCCATCAGTCAAAAAGCCCTTGATGGGCGGGTTGTCAATATTAACCCTTACGATGAAACACCCCATCCTTTTTATCGACTGGGGCGGCACTTCAGCATTTCTTTACCGCAAAACCTGATGCCCTATGTCCAGCAATAAAACTGAAAATACAATCTCATATCAACTGGAAATACAGGCTATTTCTCCTTTGCACATCGGTACGCAAGACTTACTTGAGCGCTCGCCCTATACCGATTATTATGTGGATGGCGATAAGGTATGCTATATAGATGAGCAGAAGTTAATGGCTGCAGTGCAGAAAAAGGGACTATTGGATGAATATCTTGACATCGTCAGCGAGTTTGACAACAATCGCGCTAAGGAGAGTATCGGCACTTTCATCAGTAAACATTTGGACGGTGGCGATTTCAGTGCCTATGCCCACGAGAATCATGGTCTTGAATCCGATATGCGTTTGCCCATTGCCCCTACCATTAGCAGCAAGGGGCAGGCCTATGTTCCTGGAAGCAGCCTGAAAGGGGCCTTGCGTACAGCTATTTTGTACCATTGGCTGTGCAAGAAGGGAAGCAGGGTACTCAAGAAGAGCTTTCGCGAAATAGAGCGCTTGCAAGCCACTAACAGCCGGAAGCGTCAATTGCGACGTAATGACCGTCATGGAATGCGGGATATACGGCGCGAAGAAAACCGCATCCTGCGCAATATCTTTCCCGAAGAGGAACTCTTTGGTCGTATCACCAGCTCCGATGCGCGCCGTATCCGGGTACGCGACTGTACACCTGTAGCCCAAGAGGAGGTAGGCGTATACTTAGCACAGCGTCATCGGCTAATACCACAACGAAGCCGTTATAACAACCGTAATCAAAACAGCATCCCACAACCACGTCAGGCGATTTTGCCAGGCACCACCTTTAGCGGAGAACTCAACCTACTCTTACCCTTTGCCAACCCGGACTTAAGGTATTTGAGTAATAAGGAGCAATTCATAAACGATATTAATTATCTGGCGGAAGATGCCATAGACAATGAGATTTACCAGCTGGGCATGGCGCTTCATGAAGGTGGACAGTTTAAGGAAGGAGCGGAACTTCTCATCCGCTTTTACGAAGAAAACTTAAAGCCTATATTAAAGGAGTCTGATACCATCCTCTTGCGCCTGGGCGGCGGCAAAACGGTCTATGACAACAGTCTGTTGCTGGCATTGATCTACGGGGATGAAAAAGAACGGGAACGGGAATATTATTTCCGTATACTGCGGGAGGCGCTCTTTGGGGTGCGGGAGGATCATGACCTTTTTCCGGTTACGCGTACGCTGGGCCCGGGTGGGGAGGTGTTTGGGTGGGTTAAGATTAAGGTGAGCTAAATTCAATCCTATGGCGACTACATTCCAAGATGGATATGAAATAGAGCTATCTGATGAGCTATGCAAGATTGAGGCAGGACCTTTTAAAGAGTTGGTTATAGGTGGCGTACGATCTTTGCTAGATCCGACAGTTGTAGGTACTGTTGCACATATACCTAAACTAGTGAATATCGAAAAAGATATTTCTGCTGAGATAAAGGATGTATTGTTTAGGACTTTTAAAGCCACTATTCAATCTTTATTCCAAGACGAAATTGAACCTGATGCTCGTAAGAAGCTTAGAGAGGAGAGTCTGATTGAGTGGAATACCGAAATGCGCCAATCAGATGAGGTAATAACTGTAACAAAATCAGATTTAAGGTATCCTGGCTCTTCTAAATTTTGTGTGCAGGCGTATATTATATTGAGCGACACCTGCGCTCATTATGGTATTACATTTGAGCATGGTTGGCTTGATTTTGCAAGAATGTTTTCTGCGATTTATAGTCACCAAATACAGAAAGCCCCTGAAACCCTTGATGTATTTAGAAATGAAAGCCTCGATATTCATGTCAATGATGAGAAAAACTATTATGCAGAGAGCTTAAAGAAAGTAAACCAGTTTAAGGCTAGAACATCCATTCTATCCGATAAAGAAGGAGCAAACATCCTTCTCTCTGAGATTGAAGTGCCTTCTGAAATTCGTATTTACAATACAGGTGGATTTGTAGAGTCAAACGCAAATAATCTTTTACCGTTATTTCTTGGGAGTGATCATGAGTACCGTTTGAGTATTTTGGAAGCTGATAGAGGTATGGGGAAATCCGTTTTATTGGAAAGATTATTTATGCAGCTGCAAGAAGAGGTATCTGGTCAAAGCAATATATTTATTATTAAACCGAACGATATAGGAGGCTTCTCTGGTAAGGTGTGCGATTGGAAAGCCCTATTCGGTAAATATGAAATAGAGCTCAGTAGTCGGTTGAAATCACGACGAATTTATTTGCTCATAGATAGCGTTTTTGAGGTATTTCATGGTGAGGCGCAGGTAAATGTTTGGAATCAGCTACTCGAAGTAATAATTGAAGAGCACCCACAATTGTTTCTAATTACCACTTGCCGGAAGCACGGACTAGACAAGAGGAGTTTAAAGAATAAGGATAATGTACAGGTGCTAGAGATAAATGGGTATTTGCCTGATGAACTGAAGAAATACGTAGAGAAAGTCCGGGAAAAGCGGGGTGAAGTTTGTCCAGAACTTGAATATATAGAAAACCAAAGCCCGAAAACTCGCTATGAAGAGGAAATAATAAAACTAGCTACGTCCCCCATGTATGTCGACTTGATAGAGATCAGGGGGGAGTCTAGTAATATGCCTGAAAAGCAAAACAAAATTGCCTTAATTAATGATACCATAGAACTGATGGTTGATAAGGCTATAGAAATAGAAAAGCTACCTAAAGAAAGCATATGTAGTGAAATTGAAAAAGCCCCAATGGATTTAGCTATTGCAAGTATGGGGCTAATAGAACAGCCCTCGATTCCTGAAGATATAAGGAGACTTTTAAAGAAGATTTCCTGTTTTACTGTAGACTTGTATTTCGTACATGACTCTTTTAAGGAGGCTCTTGCAATGAAGTTTTTATCGGAAATGTTTATAAGTGACGATGATTCATGGACAAGTGGCGATTTTGATAAGGCCGTTCAAATTATTCATGAACTATTAGAAAAAGAGGATACAAAGGAGGAGTTGACAGTGTATTTGGAATATAGATTCAAATCTTTCTCACAAGAAAATACAGTGAAAAACTTTATCAGTCGGTTTTTCAAATTTTACGCAAAATTAAAAGAAGGTAGGCTTAAACTAAGTGACTCTCCACATAGCAATATTTATGGGCAGATTAGGGTAGTACATATTTTTATCGAGGTATATAACCTCATTTGCGCGAATATAAACGTAGAGGATATCAATTTCAGACGACTCGGCCGATACATCGATGATACTACGATATGGCTGATAGATATGAAGGATGCTTTGAAGGAAACAGAGGTTCCTTTCTACTTTGTGGAACTAGGCAAAGACACACCACCGTCTTTATTGAGATTGCAAGTACTCAAACTGATTAATCCTGAATTGGACGAATTTCAATTTGATGTTGAGAGCTGGAAACATGGAAAATCTTTGACAATAGAATCTGCTAATAAGGGTGCAGTTTCTATTGGTAAAGAAATACGTAGGAGTTTTTCGGGGAAAAGCAGTAGGCGTAGAGTACCTATATCAAAAGACTACGAGGTTGAAGAAGTTAAAATTGTCGACTCTAGTTTGAGCTTAAAATTGTTGAGCACAGAAGCTAAAAGGTTTTTAATCACTCAGTGGTCTGATATAGAAGCTCAGAATAAAACTATAAAACTGATACTATCTAATGCCAAAATTGGTCTTCTAGACTGTACAATAGATTTAAAAAATACTCGTGACGTTGTCGACCAGCTCAATGACGACACCCAAAAACATTATACCCTTGAGTTGAAAACTATAGCAGGAAAATCAATTATAAGAAAGGCTAGCATTGATCAGTTTCAATTACATCTATTTAGTGCCGAAAGTTCAGACTTCGTTATTGAAGAGACCGAGTTCAACAACTGTCACTTCACTAGCGAGAGTAGCTTCAAGGGCATAACCCTAAAAAAAGTAACCTTTAACGAATGTGAGTTCACCGAGGAATCTATTTTGAGCATTTCGAATGATAGTGAGCAAATTCATTTTAATGCTTGTTGGTGGCGCGCGCCAGATAGAGAAATATCGAAGGATCGAGAGGACATAAGTAATAGGAAAAGGGAGTTTTTGAAGTTCACTACTAATACCAAGCTTCTTTTAGTCAAAGACGAAACAAACAATACCTGGACTTTTCAAGAAGATAAAAGCATGGAACAACATCAAGTTTTGACAGAGTGCAAGGAGCGTGTAAAGGCAGAGCTTGAAGTGAATATAATGAAGAGCTTGCAAACCCTGGGCAAGTACCTTAAACCGAATTCTGGCTATACTGACAGAATCTATAAGTTGCTAGATGAGTTTGATACAGAAGCTAGGGAAGTTACGAAGTCGACTATTGAAGACATCCTTGATGATTTATCTTTTGAAGATATCAAGCTTGAGTATGCATTTAGCGATAAGATGTACGATCATATTTGTGTTATAGCTCCAGCCTCAGCGCATGAGGAGATAAAGAAAAATGATTTCCCTAAGAATCTGTTTCCTAATTCCTCCTTTGCTGATTCGGCACACAGTATCCCCAAAGAAGCTAAGATTTTGGTGTTTTATGCAAAAAAGGAAGATTTAGTCAACAGCGAGGAAGGAAAGACTCCATGGGAGAAATGTCTTTCTGATGTTCTCAATCTAAGTATTTCTGAAAGTAATAAACGATACGTGCTGCTTTTCACGAATGGTCGTTCTAATGAAATAAGTAATGAAAAATACAAAAGAAATACCGTATCTGCCAATTCTTATATCCCCCTTTACGCTCGCTTAAGAGAACTTCAAGATCACATTAGGCAACGTGCCGCACTACAGCTAGACGACTAAAATACGGTTACTACGCCAACTCCGATTCCTCCGTCTACGCCCGCCTACGGGAGATGCTAGACTACCTAAAATACTTTGACGCTGACAAACCATCTACATGACCCTTCAATACCTGCAAGCAGAATTTTCACTCCCCCTCCGATTCAAAGAAATTGCACGCTGGCGTGGTGCCTGGTGCGAACTTGTCGGCTGGGACGTTGATTATTTCCATAATCATAATGCGAAAGATGGCAGTGTTATTTATCGGTATCCATTATTGCAATACAGAGCTTGGAAGCGCCGTGCAAGTTTCGTTGCTTTTCAAGAAGCAGTACCTGCGATCCAAGAGGCTTTGATCGATATGGATTGGGAACTTCGCTGGGAAGATACTCTGACCACGCTTAGTCTGCAGCAGATGCATATGCGTACGCATGAATTGTATTTAGACTCAAAATGGCATTATTACAAATTACATAACTATCTTCCGTTCAACTCCAAGAATTTTGCCAATTGGCAGGAACTGGAATTACTCACTGATAAGGTTCAATTTCTAAATAAGCTAATACCTAATCATATCTTGGGATTTGCTAATGGTATTAATTGGCGTCTTGAAGGGTATTTCGATGTTCAGTTGACTAACTTCATAGGTCAACGACCAATGACTTTACACAATATCGTATTTCCCACTTTTACACTCGAATTCAGAACCCAGCTCTTTCTACCTTCTGGCGTGGGGCTAGGTAAAGGTGTAAGTCATGGTTTTGGTACCTTAGAACATATTGGAGCAAGTACTAAGTCAGAACTGGAAGAATAATGCTCTCTCCTTTATTAATCTTGTAAAATAGCCTATATTAGTTTACCAACGTTCTTTGAAATACCAAATTCCAATGTCCAAATACCGGACAAAACCATCCACTTTTTGATGACAAAGTGTACGCAAGGAACACCAAAATTGCAAAATTACATTATCACTAACAATAATATTAACATTGCAAAATACTGTTTTACAGACAGCTACACAGATAAAAAACCGCTATGCACTAGAAGTTGAATATAGTAAAAACGGCTATGTTTTAATTTCGGCGCATTTTGGGATAAAGACCTGTTAGTCAGTATTTTGTATAGTTTTGGTGTACTCATTTCCACTAAAAAGCAGCATTTTGTGACAGCTCAAAGACACTAAAAACACTTTATACATTGTTAAAATATGGGCATATTTCTCCGGATTGGTGTTAAAGTGATAATGTTTTGTATATTGGAGGTCAGTTAGTTAAGTGGCTTTTTGAGAAGGGCAGGGTCAGAGCGAGCATCCAGAATAGATAGGACTGCGACGTTGGTGCATCTGCAGGTGTGGTTAGTCCCTCAATGTCAGAGCGAGCATCCAGAATAGATAGGACTGCGACCTTAGCGTTCTAGGGAATTTCCTGCTCACTCCATGTCAGAGCGAGCATCCAGAATAGATAGGACTGCGACATCATAAGTCGAAAGTTTTTTGCCTAATACTAAGTCAGAGCGAGCATCCAGAATAGATAGGACTGCGACAAATTTTTAGGCTCGGGTTTTGGGTTGCCCTGAGTCAGAGCGAGCATCCAGAATAGATAGGACTGCGACTACTCTCATGTGTAGTCTAATTTATTAAAAAAGTCAGAGCGAGCATCCAGAATAGATAGGACTGCGACAGTCATTTATGACTGTTTTTAGTTTGAACATTATCGTCAGAGCGAGCATCCAGAATAGATAGGACTGCGACCCGCGCGGACCAATCCAACCGAACTCAGCTTCAAGTCAGAGCGAGCATCCAGAATAGATAGGACTGCGACAAATCACTCAGTCTTGACTTATCTGAGAAAAGTCAGAGCGAGCATCCAGAATAGATAGGACTGCGACTACATTCAATGTTCTCCTGAGCTTCTTGAATATCGTCAGAGCGAGCATCCAGAATAGATAGGACTGCGACAATACTGAAAAACGTTTTCATTCTTTTATAAATTGTCAGAGCGAGCATCCAGAATAGATAGGACTGCGACGCACCGCTGCCGCCGTAAGGGCTTCAAAAAGGGTCAGAGCGAGCATCCAGAATAGATAGGACTGCCGAAGCGCAGCGAAGGCCCGTATGGGCGATCCCGGTTAAGATGTACTATCTGGTTCCAGGCTACTTCAAGTACATCTAAGACCGGGACTAAATCGGCGCTGTTTCTGTCCTAATCCTGCCGATTTAGCTTTACTTTTGAATTGGTTTATAGATAGATGATGTATTTTTGGTCAGATGCCCGCTTACACCGCATCCCTAGATACTGACAAGCGCAGCTTCGTCAGTAAGAAAGGGCATACCGTGGGAAGCGTGAGCTTTTCCGGTAGAGCGCATCCAGAATAGATAGGACTGCGACAGTTAAAGCTACTTCCACGTATCCATACACAGTCAGAGAGCGCATCCAGAATAGATAGGACTGCGACCGAAAGATACATTTGTCAATAAGCAAATAGCGTCAGAGCGAGCATCCAGAATAGATAGGACTGCGACAACGTTGCAACACCTGTGTTCTCTCCAGAAATTGGGTCAGAGCGAGCATCCAGAATAGATAGGACTGCGATTCCCACTCTCCAAAAGCTTTGTCGCGGTACTTGTCAGAGCGAGCATCCAGAATAGATAGGACTGCGATACTCTCTCTAAGGAGGTTTTGTGAGGCGGTGCAGGGTCAGAGCGAGCATCCAGAATAGATAGGACTGCCGAAGCGCAGCGGAGGCCCGTATGGGCGATCCCGGTTCAAGACTTACTAAGGCTCGCTTTTAGAGCTCACCAAGAAAGTCTAAGACCGGGACTAAATCGGCGTTGTTTCGTCCATGGGGTAGCCGATTTAGCTAAAATTGTATTTTCTTTCTTGATTCAGCTGGAGCGCCTTAAAGGGACTGCATAGGCAGCGGAAGTCCCGGTCTTAGCGTAGTAGCTGAAGTGTAACGAAGCGTCACGTAGCTTCACCGGGAAGAGCGCATCCAGAATAGATAGGATCCCGGTTAAGATTTACTAAGGTTCGCCTTTGGGGCTCACCAAGAAAGTCTAGGGCCGGGACTAAATCGGCGCTATGGCTATGGCTGGGGCAGCCGATTTAGCTTTACTTTTTGTATTGGAGTATAGATGATATATTTTTGGTCAGATGCCTGCTTGCACCGCAAGTAAAGGCATGCCGCGTAAAGCGTGAGCTTTTCCGGTAGAGCGCATCCAGAATAGATAGGACTGCGACAGAGTTCGACAGATTTCGAGAATTTTTCTCTCGTCAGAGCGAGCATCCAGAATAGATAGGACTGCGACCAAAAGCTCCATAAATTACGCCTGTTGTTTGTGGAGTCAGAGAGCGCATCCAGAATAGATAGGACTGCCGAAGCGCAGCGGAGGCCCGTATGGGCGATCCCGGTTCAAGACTTACTAAGGTTCGCCTTTGGGGCTCACCAAGAAAGTCTAAGACCGGGACTAAATCGGCGCTGTTTCGTCCATGGGGTAGCCGATTTAGCTAAAATTGTATTTTCTTTCTTGATTCAGCTGGAGCGCATTTAAGGGACTGCATAGGCAGCGGAAGTCCCGGTCTTAGCGTAGTAGCTGAAGTGTAACGAAGCGTCACGCAGCTTCACCGGGAAGAGCGCATCCAGAATAGATAGGATCCCGGTTAAGACTTACTAAGGTTCGCTTTTAGAGCTCACCAAGTAAGTCTAAGACCGGGACTAAATCGGCGCTATGCCTGTACTAGTTCTGCCGATTTAGCTTTTATGAGCTGCTTTTGTTGCACTGGAGCACCTCGTGCTGCAATAGCGTGGAGTGCTCCAGTCCCGGTCTAGCGGAGTAGCTGAACAGTGTGAAGCGCCTGTAGGGCCCGTATGGGTTACGTAGCTTTGCCGGGATCCAGAATAGATAGGACTGCGACTCAGCGGCAGTAATAAGGCAATGTTTCCTACATGTCAGAGCGAGCATCCAGAATAGATAGGACTGCGACTTTACTCGCAACATGGATGGGGCGCAAAACCGCCAGTCAGAGCGAGCATCCAGAATAGGTAGGACTGCGACCATGGTAATACAGTGAATGTGGTAATGAAATATCGTCAGAGCGAGTATCCAGAATAGATAGGACTGCCGAAGCGTAGCTAAGGCCCGTATGGGCGATCCCGGTTAAGATGTACTATCTGGTTCCAGGCTACTTCAAGTACATCTAAGACCGGGACTAAATCGGCGCTATTCCTGTCCTTGGTCTGCCGATTTAGCTTGATTGCGAAATTACATTTTGTGTATGCAGCTCTGGAGGCTCCGCATTGGAAGAGGGGAGATCTGGTATGCCCCATATGGGTACGGAGCTTAACCTGGAAAGCGTAGGGCCATGTAAAGCGCCTGCCTGATACCGTATGGGCGTAGCGGCATCCCTTTGCATAATACACATTCCGCACCTACGGCGCGGGGAAGCTGCGGCTTTACTGTGTTACCTACCTATAGCCCCTAACGGGGCTTACATCGATTGACTGCTACTTGCATTGGGCACGATGACCGCACTAGATTCAGCTGCAGTGCGTTAGATTGAGCTATGTCGGCAATGCCCCGCTAGGGGCAAAATGTCGGTAACCACAAGACAACGCTCTGCCACCGCGCCGTAGGTGCGGAAGGTGAGCTGCGGCCCTGCATGGAAAACGCACACCACAAAAAACCACCGGAGCACACAAGAAGCTCCGGTGGCCAACTCAAAGGAAAGGCAAAAACAGGCAACTCTTTATCAACTCTGGTAGAGGCGTATTTCATCCAAGGTGCGGGGGAAGGCTTTTAGGCGCTGAGCTTTCTTGAACTCAATGGCAGCACGGCGGCTGCGGAAGGGGCCGATCAGCACTTTGTAGGGGACCGCATCGTAAGTGTGGTGACCTACCCATACCGGGCGGCGGTAGTGTGGTGCGACCCGGTGCTGCATTGCCCAGGCGGATTCATAGTTCCTGAAGGCGCTGAGCTGTAGGTACACGGGTGTCTCAATCGGTACAGGTGGTGGCTGCGGGTTAAAGTAGGGCTGCGGCTTGGGTACGGCAACGGCAGCTTTCTCGGGTTCACGGAGCTCAGGAGCTGCTGCGGGGGCTTCCGGGGCAGGCTCTATAACTGGCTGCTTTGGCGTTGGCGGGGTTTGAGCAGGGGCGGGTAAAGGAGCCAATTCCTGCGCTGCTTTACCGGGGGCTTCCGCGGTCATTGGGACTACCCTGACGTAGGCGTAGTTAAAGGCCAGTAAGGTAGCTGCAATGATGCCTACGCCAACGATCATTGTGATGCGTGTCTGCATGGCAAAGGCTTTTTGCGAAAGCCTCACCTTCAGGGGCATTAGCCGCAGTACCAGGCTCATAATCAGGTGGCGGGTGCGGCGGGCTATCCAATAGCCAATCAGTAAAGGGAGTACAACCCTTATCAGGATAGAGTAGGACATAAACATAGGTTTAGAAAGCAGTTTCAGAATTCGTTTTGCCTATGCTTGCCTTGCCTTTCATTGTCAATTGAAATAGACGACTCTGGCTTTTAAGCCGTTACGGGCCATATGGGCTTCCGCTGCTTCCGGCCCGCGGAAAGGGCCAATGACGAGGTGATAGGTGGTGCCTGAAGACTGGCCTCTGACCAATTCCAGGTTTTGTTGGTGTATGACGGATAGCCTCCGCTGTGCATCATTGGCGCTTTCCCAGGTCGGGTACCGCCCGATTTCCAGGTAACAAGTGCGCAAAGTGGTCGTGGCGGATTTTACTGGTGTAGTGCCCATATTGCCATACCTGGCGGGAGCCGCAGGGGCCGTTGGGGCGGCAGGGTCACGGTCTGCAAAGAAGAGTATGAGTGCAAACAGGCTAACCACAATGAGTACAAACAGGAAAATGCCGCTGCCGTACGGCCGCTCTCTGTATCCATGATAAGGTATTGGTGGCGGATGATAATACCGGTTGTGGTAATAATCGTCGTAGTGCCGTTGGTTACTCCCTGTGAGCAGTGCACCAATCACGGCGCCTATGATAAGGATGATCAGGATTAAGCTTATGTTTTCCATAGGTGCTTTAGTTTGTTTCCAGGATTCGCATTAAACACGGAGCTGAAGGGCTTTTTATTCCAATACTGCTCAAGCAAACAATGTCTGCCTTAGGAAAACCCTTATTTCGCAGGGCATCTGGAAACAGGAATAGGAAAAATTAAAAAAAGTAGCCTCCTGATGTAAGAAAAGGAAACCCCGCTCCGTGATACAGCACAAAAGGGGAGTCAATGAATCACATTTTATCACTTCTTGAAGGTATGAAAAAATACAAGGAACACCGGGAGGCCGAAGAGGAGCCTCCTTCCCAATCGGGACATGAACGATTAACAGAAAAACTGGTAGAGCTCAACATGAAGGCACTGGACGACAACTGGAACCTACTCTACCTGGTTGCAGTAAAAAACATAAAAGGTAAAACCAATTCAAATTCAGAGCTGCCACAGTTTATTACCCAAAGAAGTTTCTCGATAACGCTGCAATTTGCTGATCAGCTCCGTCATAATCCTATCTCTAACCCAACTCTGAACAATATCATGAACGCACTAAATACATTCATCAACCAATATCACTAAACGTTTTCTATTTACTAATTATGAAAACACAAGAAAACATGACTGCAATTTTGGCAAACAGGCCCCCGGGCAAAGACCATGCCGTAGACAGTAGCGTGCTAAGCAATGCACTGAATACATTGGCCCCGGGTGCAGTCCGGAAAGCTCCCGATTTGATCGGGCACATCAAAGCTTACATTTTTAATCCTCATCATATCTCTTCCGATTCCTTAAGGCGAAAGATCAGGCAGGTGGCCCGCCTGCATAAATCACTGGGCCTTACCCAAACGGCCATTGAAGCCCTCCTCGATACCCTTGAGGGGATGAAAATCATCGTGGAAGAGCAGCAGTTGCAGTCCCTGCATGATATAGACGCTTTCATGAACGCTAAAAAAAAGTACTTCAAAAAAAGCCTGGATACCATGGGAGAGACAGGAGACAGCCCGGAGCATTCCGGCCCGGTGGAAGGGAGCAGGCCCTGACTTTTTTCACAGTGTTGAAATAAACCGGCCATCTGCTCCGTATTATGATTGTAGAGAGACAAAACGATAGCCACTAAGCCTCTGCGTCGATTGGAAAGTGCAGAACGACAGGCTTAAAAACAAACTGTAACCTGCTCCAAAAGTGGAGCTGAAAAGCATATATGGTGCCTTTAGTACCTCCTCATCATTATTAACTTTTCAATCCAGTTGTTATGTCCTCAGATTTCCAATCTTCGTGGAGTCCAGATGACCAGGAGTTTGTACGCCAGGTCTGGCAGGTTTACTTTGAGCCGCTTTATCTTTCAGCCGTTAAGTTGTGCAGCGGCAATAGGGTAAGCCCGGATGATCTGGTCATGGACTTGTTTTACAAAATTGCAAAAAAGCCAGACTTGTTCCGGAACAACCTGGAACAAAGAGGAGCGGGGTACCTGTTTTCGGCACTTAAAAACGAATTCCGTGACACTTTGCGCTCGGACAAAAGCCGTCGGCAAAACGAACAGGCCATTGGCACGCTCCGTACGGGGCAAACTTCATTGTATGCCCATTGTGCTAATATCTGGCAGGAACATATCGAGCATTTTCTTGGCCTGGTGCTGAAAGGGCGGGAACTTGATATCATGGTCTGGTTTTCCCGTGGGTTTAAGTACAGGGAGATCGCTGAGAAGCTGGGTATGAACATCAATACAGTGGGGGTGTCCATAAAGCGGTCCAGGGAGAAATTAATCAAAGCCCTGGGGGATGCGGGGATGGACCGGTTCAAAAACATTGATATCAAGAAGTGGCGGCGCAAGCGGCCCCGCGATCCCGAACTTTTTGACGAAGAGGAATAAGCGCACCTCTAGACGCATTGGTTTGGTCATTTTTCCCTCAAAGTAATCCTATCATGACAAATATAAAAGCAAGCAAAATCAACCCGGGAGTAGCCAAAACACTCTTTACCCTATTTCGCGATAACCCGCATTGCGATATTGCAGAAGTCCCTCTGCTTCGGCAGTTGCTTGTGGCTCATGCCCCGGAGTTGCTGCGGCACACCAACGAAGCGCAGTTGCTGCGCAACCGGATCAGAGCCTATCTTTTTGAGCAGCCTCAGCTTAAAGATACCGGCCTTCAAAGAGCAGTGCCCGAGGATCTTTTCGACGGGCTATACGTCCTTAAGAAAATGCTGCGCGATTTCAACTGGGTAATCGTTGAGGAAAGCATGAGGCAAAAAAAGATGGTATTTGGCCTGTGGCTGGATAACATCCTAAAAGAAGAAGAGGAAGAATAACCAAAGGGCCCCGGCAAAACAGGCTGTAAATCTTACAAAACCAAACTTTACAGCCATGGATAAACGTACCCGGCAGCGGCACCTGCAGCTCAAAACGCAGTTCTGCAGCCTGCGCTCTGTAACGGAGTTCAGTATGCTCGTGAAAACGGAAAAACGCAAGCTGCAACTGCTTGCCGCCCAGCCTGCTTACAACACCTTCACCGTACCCAAAAAGGACGGCGGGGAACGCCTCATTGAAGCGCCTGCTCCTGCACTCAAGAAAGCACAGGGCTCCATCAACCGCTTCCTGCAGAGCATTTACTACCTGGAAAAGACCACTGCCGCTCATGGTTTCGTGGTAGGCGTACGCAATGATGATGACCGGCGTAACATTCTTACAAACGCCAAGAAGCACCTCAACAAAACTTACCTGCTCAACATCGACCTGCAGGACTTCTTCCATACGGTAACCAGGGATGAGGTTTTGGACGTCTTTATGAAGCCGCCCTTCAACTTCAAGCGGCAATTGCCGGACCTGCTGGCGGATTTGCTCACCTACAGCGGCCGCCTCCCGATGGGTGCACCGACATCACCGGTATTGTCCAATTTTGCCTGCCGTGAAATGGACCGCCGCCTTACAGCCATGGCAGAGGATATGCTCTGGGCATACACCCGCTATGCTGATGATATGAGCTTTTCCTCCAACCGGAACATTGATGAAGAAACCGTCAATACCGTCATCCGAATCATCCGTGAAGAAGGCTTTGTGCCCAATAAGCGGAAAATCAAAGTCTATGGCCCCAAAGACCAGAAAGTGGTCACCGGGCTGCTCATATCTGACAAGGTCAGTTTGGAGGACAACTACCTGGCACAACTCGAAACGGACATCCGACAACTCGGTGACGTGCTGCTGGCGCAAAACGAGCAGGGCCAACTGGCTACTCGCTGGGTGGAACAGCTCAAGCAACAGGTGCGCGGCAGGCTAAGCTTTGCCGGCTTTGTCCTGGGGCGCCGCCATGAGCGCTACAATCAGCTTAAAGATGCCTACTACAATGCCGTCAACCCGCCTCAGGAAGAGTTTGGTGCGATCAGCTGGCGGGGATTTCCTTACAATTTTTAATACCTCCAATCATGCAATTAGTTCTCGATACGCCCGGTACGATAGTGACGCACAAGGATGGCGCTTTCCGCATACAGGGCAAAAAAGGCGGGCGTACCTTTGGCCCGGGCAAGCTGGACAGCATCGCCATTACGGCAAACGTCCAGTTGTCGGCGGGTGCCATTCAGCTGGCCATCCGGAACGGGATACCCATCTTGTTCTTCGACTACATCGGCAAAGCACAGGCACGGCTCTGGAGCCCTTACTTCGAGTCCATCGCCACCCTGCGCCGTCAACAGGTGCACTTTGCAGAGTCGACAGAAGCCACGCAGTGGATGATTGACTTGTTCCTGCTGAAAACGGAGGCTCAGATGGCCCATTTGAAATACCTTAAAGGTCGGAAAGTCGCAACGGGCATTGGAGCAACAGTAGCCAAAATGAAGGTGGAGTCCCGCAATTTTGAAAACTTTCGCGGGGCCCTGCTCGAAGAAGTGCGGCAGCAGATGATGGGGGTGGAAGGCGGGCTTGCACGCCTGTACTGGCCAGCCGTCAGCAGTGCATTGCCCAGGGCGTTCCGCTTCAAAAAGCGTACCCGGCGCCCGGCGAAGGACTACTTTAATGCCGCCATTAACTACGCTTATGGCATGCTCTACAGCGTAGTGGAAGGTGGGCTTTTTGCTGCCGGGCTCGACCCCCACCTCGGCCTGCTGCATGCAGATGAACACCGGAAACCTACCCTGGCTTTTGATATGATAGAGCCCTTCCGGCCCTGGGCCGATCAGGTGGTGTCAAGGGCTTGCGTACAGGGGCAAATGCAGCCGGGCTTCTTTGCGAAAAACCAGTACGGGTTCTTCCTGAACAAACACGGCAAAGCTTTCCTCATCCCCGCATTCAACGACTTTCTGCGGCAACGGGTCACCTACCTGCAGCAGGAAGCTACGGTCAAAAACCATATTTACTTCCTTGCTGCCCGCCTGGCTCAGCGTATCCGGGCTACGGCAGGGGAGTAGCGAAGGGCCATCCGATGCTTTATAAGGGGGCAACAGCAGGCACCGCTATTTCTTCATCCAAAATCAAGTCCCTTGCTGGCCAAAAAAATTGAAGCTCACCTGCTGAAAAACTATGCTCAAAGCAGCCGCCTGCTGCCGAATGCGGCCTGGGAGATCGGCGCCCTGCTCAGTGAGCATTCCGCCGCAGAGCTGAAGGAAGTCTCTGAGGAGCTGCAACTGCTCGGGTATGCCTTCCGGATAGCGCAACTGAGGCAGATGGTCCGTCTATTCCGGGCTTTCCCGCATCAATCAGACCTCAGCCACCGCTTATCGGTTACGCACCATGTAATCATTGCCCGCCTGTCAGACCCGGCGCGAAGATCGTTCTACCTGCTTGCCGCCGAAGCCGGGCAGTGGAGTACGGCAGCGCTGCGCCGGCAGATTAAAGCCAGGTACTTTGAGCGTTGCAGCAGCCCCGGCTTACCCGTCAACCCGCACTATGTCCTGGAGTTTGCGGGCGGTGCGGGCATCACTTCGGAGGCACAGCTGGAAGCGAATTTGCTGCACCGTATTGAGGCTTTCCTGCTGGAGCTCGGAGCAGGCTTTGCATTTGTGGGGCGGCAAAAGCGGATTACGACGAGCAGTGGGCGCCGGTTTTACGTAGACCTCGTTTTCTACCATGCCCACCTGAAGTGCTACGTGCTGATTGAGCTAAAAGTGGGTGCCCTGTCTCATCGGGATATCGGGCAGCTCGATTTCTACGTCCGCTATTTCGATGAGCACTTCCGGCAGTCAGAAGACAAGCCCACGATCGGGCTCCTCCTGGTCAGGCAACAGGATCAAACGCTGCTGCGATACTCCATGCTCCACCAAAGCGAGCAATTGTGGTCAGCGACCTATCAGCTGCACCTGCCTTCCGAAGCTGAGCTGTCCGCCGTACTGGAATCTTATTTTCAAACCTAAAGACACTTAAATCAATGTTGCACCTGATCTGCTATGATATCACCAACAACAGCCTGCGGGCTAATTTTGCCCGTAAGATCATCGCCTGCGGGCTGGACCGCATCAACAAATCCGTCTACCTCGGGCTGATCAAAGAAACGCCCCTGAACAACCTCGAAGCCGAGCTCTCCAGACTTCTGAAGTTGCGCGGGCAGCCACAGGATAGCCTGATCATCTTACCCATCCTGGCCCGGCAGGTACAGGACATGCGCATCTACGGCAGGAATGACCTCGATAAAGACGAGCTGAGCGGTGAGAAAAGCACTCTGATACTGTGAGCCCAAATTAGTCCGTAGGCCAGTCAAAAATGTAAATTGCGAATGCCCTCTAAAAATCCTATATTGTTGAGCCAAGTTCTTTGAAATACCAAATTCCAATGTCCAAATACCGGACAAAACCATCCACTTTTTGATGACAAAGTGTACGCAAGGAACACCAAAATTGCAAAATTACATTATCGCTAACAATAATATTAACATTGCAAAATACTGTTTTACAGACTGCTAAACAGATAAAAAACCGCTATGCACTAGAAGTTGAATATAGTAAAAACGGCTATGTTTTAATTTCGGCGCATTTTGGGATAAAGACCTGTTAGTCAGTGTTTTGTATAGTTTTGGTGTACTCCTTTCCACTAAAAAGCAGCATTTTGTGACAGCCCAGAGACACTAAAAACACTTTATACATTGTTAAAATATGGGCATATTGCTCCGGATTGGTGTTAAAGTTGTAATATTTTGTGTATTGGAGGTCAGCTAGTTAAGTGGCTTTTTGGGAAGGGCAGGGTCAGAGAGCGCATCCAGAATAGATAGGACTGCGACACTCCTGTCACGTTGGTATAATTTTCCCAACAAAAAGTCAGAGAGCGCATCCAGAATAGATAGGACTGCGACGCCGGCGGCACGAGCGGAGCAACCGTGTCGGGTCAGAGAGCGCATCCAGAATAGATAGGACTGCGACTGGTGTACTTCTGACCTCCATCTCTCCCCATCTTGGTCAGAGAGCGCATCCAGAATAGATAGGACTGCGACGTTTCATCTGTAAAGATTTTATGAATGAAATAAAAAAGTCAGAGAGCGCATCCAGAATAGATAGGACTGCGACCCAAAGGATTCAATTTCCCCGGGAACCATTTCGGTCAGAGAGCGCATCCAGAATAGATAGGACTGCGACGTTTGTGTTGGCCCTACTTCTGATTCCTTGCGTGGTCAGAGAGCGCATCCAGAATAGATAGGACTGCGACGTTGCTGCGTTCCAGAATTTGAATGTCCATTCAGTCAGAGAGCGCATCCAGAATAGATAGGACTGCGACAACTTCTGGATGTTTGCAATTTGATTCATCTTAAGTCAGAGAGCGCATCCAGAATAGATAGGACTGTGACTCTTTTCCCATATCAATTTTTTTTAGATATGGGTCAGAGAGCGCATCCAGAATAGATAGGACTGCGACACCTATGTTTTGGTTTTGTTAATGAATTATTGTTAGTCAGAGAGCGCATCCAGAATAGATAGGACTGCGATCCCGGTTAAGATGTACTATCTGGTTCCAGGCTACTTCAAGTACATCTAAGACCGGGACTAAATCGGCGCTGTTTCTGTCCTAATCCTGCCGATTTAGCTTTACTTCTTGTATTGGAGTATAGATAGATGATGTATTTTTGGTCAGATGCCCGCTTACACCGTATCCCTAGATGCTGACAAGCGCAGCTTCGTCAGTAAGTAAAGTGATCCCAGACGATGAATGTCTGGGCAGGACCGTGGGAAGCGTGAGCTTTTCCGGTAGAGCGCATCCAGAATAGATAGGACTGCCGAAGCGCATCTAAGGCCCGTATGGGCGATCCCGGTTAAGATGTACTATCTGGTTCCAGGCTACTTCAAGTACATCTAAGACCGGGACTAAATCGGCGCTATTCCTGTCCTAATCCTGCCGATTTAGCTTTACTTCTTGTATTGGAGTATAGATAGATGATGTATTTTTGGTCAGATGCCCGCTTACACCGTATCCCTAGATGCTGACAAGCGCAGCTTCGTCAGTAAGTAAAGTGATCCCAGACGATGAATGTCTGGGCAGGACCGTGGGAAGCGTGAGCTTTTCCGGTAGAGCGCATCCAGAATAGATAGGACTGCCGAAGCGCAGCGGAGGCCCGTATGGGCGATCCCGGTTCAAGACTTACGAAGGCTCGCCTTGAGGGCTCACCAAGAAAGTCTAAGACCGGGACTAAATCGGCGCTGTTTCGTCCATAGGGTAGCCGATTTAGCTAAAATTGTATTTTTTTCTTGATTCAGCTGGAGCGCCTTTAAGGGACTGCATAGGCAGCGGAAGTCCCGGTCTTAGCGTAGTAGCTGAAGTGTAACGAAGCGCCCAAAGGGCCCGCATGGGTCACGCAGCTTCACCGGGAAGAGAGCATCCAGATTAGATAGGATCCCGGTTCAAGACTTACTAAGGTTCGCCTTGAGGGCTCACCAAGAAAGTCTAAGACCGGGACTAAATCGGCGCTGTTTCTGTCCTAATCCTGCCGATTTAGCTTTACTTTTGAATTGGTTTATAGATAGATGATGTATTTTTGGTCAGATGCCCGCTTACACCGTATCCCTAGATGCTGACAAGCGCAGCTTCGTCAGTAAGAAAAGTGATCCCAGACGATGAATGTCTGGGCAGGACCGTGGGAAGCGTGAGCTTTTCCGGTAGAGCGCATCCAGAATAGATAGGACTGCCGAAGCGCAGCGAAGGCCCGTATGGGCGATCCCGGTTAAGACTTACTAAGGTTCGCCTTATGGGCTCACCAAGTAAGTCTAGGACCGGGACTAAATCGGCGCTGTTTCGTCCATAGGGTAGCCGATTTAGCTAAAATTGTATTTTCTTTCTTGATTCAGCTGGAGCGCCTTTAAGGGACTGCATAGGCAGCGGAAGTCCCGGTCTTAGCGTAGTAGCTGAAGTGTAACGAAGCGCCCAAAGGGCCCGCATGGGTCACGTAGCTTCACCGGGAAGAGCGCATCCAGAATAGATAGGATCCCGGTTAAGATTTACTAAGGTTCGCCTTTGGGGCTCACCAAGAAAGTCTAGGGCCGGGACTAAATCGGCGCTATGGCTATGGCTGGGGCAGCCGATTTAGCTTTTATGAACTACTTTTGTTGCACTGGAGCACCTCGTGCTGCAATAGGATGGAGTGCTCCAGTCCCGGCCTAGCGAAGTTGCTGAACAGTGTGAAGCGCCTGTAGGGCCCGTATGGGTTACGTAGCTTAACCTGGAAAGCGCCCGGTCACGTAAAGCGCCGTCCTGATACGGCATGGGCATAGCGGCATCCCTTTGCACAATACACATTCCGCACCTACGGCGCGGGGGAAGCTGCGGCTTTACTGTGTTACCTACCTATAGCCCCTAACGGGGCTTACAGTGATTGACTGCTCCTTA
>NZ_JPOS01000081.1 GCF_000759025.1 Phaeodactylibacter xiamenensis
CGTTTGACTGCTACTTGCATTGGGCACGACGACCGCACCAGATCCAGCTGCAGTGCGTTAGATTGAGCTATGTCGGCAATGCCCCGTTAGGGTCAAAATGTCGGAAACCACGAGATAGCACAGTGGGGCCGCGCCGTAGGTGCGGAGGGTGAGCTAAGGGCCTGGATGGAAGGACAATATAGGGGGATGTACTTTCAAGAAATACCCGAGCGGAGCATTGACAAAAGGCATCGCTACGTCCCTTTGTACAATACACATTCCGCACCTACGGCGCGGGGGAAGCTGCGGCTTTACTGTGTTACCTACCTATAGCCCCTAACGGGGCTTACAGTGATTGACTGCTCCTTACATTGGATAAGATGACCGCACCAGATCCAGCTGCAGTGCGTTAGATTGAGCTATGTCGGCAATGCCCCGTTAGGGGCAAAATGTCGGTAACCACGAGATAGCACAGCGGGGCCGCGCCGTAGGTGCGGAAGGTGAGCTATGGGCCTGCATGGAAGGAAAATGAGGGAGGATGCACATCCCTATCCTTTCAAAATCCAGAGAATACGCTTAAATTTGAAAAGTGAGTGCGGGGGCAATGGCTTGAGCATGACTTTGAAAGGGGCGCTGTACAAGACAGCTGGCCAATTGTCATTAGAGCTCATAAAAAGACTTTCCCCCAGTCGATATTGCGTAAGCAGCAAGTGCCACAGTGTAGAAAACAGAAACGATCATAGCCCCTTACCAGGCTGATAGATAAAACAAATGAAGCTTTGACAAAGAGCCCGAACCTCCTCGATATCCCCACGCTGAAAGTCCGGTTCGAGCCCCGGATACAGCCCCGGGAGCTCAATGCCTTCCGTGGGGCTATGGCTGCCAAGGTGGGGCTGGAGCACGAGTGGTTCCACAACCATGACAATGATGAGAAAGGCAACCGCCGTTACCACTACCGTTATCCGCTGGTGCAATATAGGCTTATGGAAGGCTGCCCGGGCCTGTTCTTTCTGGGTAAAGGGGCAGATGAGGCGATGCGCCTGTTTGCGCAACCGGATTGGAGCGTAACTTTCACCCGGCAAAAAAGAGAGGCCCATTTGTATGAAATGAAACGGGCTATACAACAAATAGGATTGTCCCAAAAAATGCAGCAGTATCGGCTGCGGTCCTGGATTGCCTTTAATCAGGATAATTACAAGCGCTACCAGCAAACACCTGGGCTCATCGGTCGCCTGGAGCTCATGGAGCGTGCGCTGGCGGGCCAAATCCTGGGCTTAGCGACCGGGCTGGGCTATCAATTCCCGGAGCGTTTTAGCGTTGCGATCACAGAATGGGAGGGGGCTTCCACGGTCACCTTTTCCAAAAACAAAATGCTGGCTTTCAATGTGTCTTTTCAGACGGATGCGGTGCTGCCATTGCAGGCGGGCCTTGGCCGTGGTGCCGGGCGGGGCTTTGGGGAGATTGAGATAGGGTAGTAGGAGTCTTGAGAGATAATATGCCGGAAATTTTCTAATGAAGAAGTGTAACCTGTGCAGGGTGAATGGCGTAATGCATTGTCGAGGTTGTTCCCCTTGAATAGCCTGGTTTATGAAAAGTAGTAGAATATGCAGGTCTACCTCGACTCCTACGGCGCATTCCTGGGCGTCCGGCACGGCATGTTTTTCGTGAAGCCCAAAGGGGCTGAGGGGCGTGCATTGCCCGTGCGGGAAGTGAAAGCCATCTTTTTGTCCAAAGGGGTCCGGGTGAGCACGGATGCCTTGCAGCTGGCTATTCAGGAAGACATTCCGGTGGTGCTCACGGATGGGCTCGGCCGGGCAACAGGGCAGGTCTGGAGCGGGCAGTTTGGGTCTATCTCCACGATACGCAAGCAGCAGGCGCTTTTTTCTATGCACATGGACGGGCTTCAGTATGTGGCGGGGCTTCTGCAGCGCCGGGCAGCTATGCAATTGGAAAACCTAAGCCTGTGGTCAGAAAAGTACCCGGTGGATGCGGCTTCCTGGGAACGGGGCAAAGCGGTATTGTCGAGTATCATCAACCGGCACCGGCAGGCTTACAAGTACAAGGATGTCGAATCCCTGAAGGATAGCCTCAGAGGTTGGGAGGGCACTGCCACCCGGCACTATTTCCAGCTTATGGGCAGCATCCTGAAACCACCCTTTGTTTTTGATGGGCGCAGCAAAAGGCCTGCTTACGACCCATTCAATGCCCTGCTCAACTACCTGTACGGCATGCTTTATCCGCTTGTTGAACTGGCACTTATGAAAGCAGGGCTTGACCCCTACACTGGCATCCTGCATGCCGACGAGTACAACCGCCCTACCTTGGTCTATGATATGATCGAGCCTTACCGGCATTGGGCAGAGTGGGTGGCTATAGAGCTGTGCAATAACGGCAGCCTTGGCCTTTCCGGGTTCGAAGACAAGGGGCGGGAAGGGTTCTGGCTGGGGCCAAATGGCAAAAACGAGGTCATAGGGGCATTCCTGGCGTACCTAGAAAGCCCCGTGCACTACCACGGCAAGCAGCGCCGAAGAGCCCTGCATATTGATTTGGACGCTTTGCAACTCGCTGCAAAGCTCCGCGAAAGTGATTTTAAACCCTTTGAATAAACTTTATGCACATGAGAAAAATGCTATGCTTTTTACTATCCACTTTCGGTTTTGCCACAGCTGCAACTGCCCAGATCCCCATCATTGACGCCGACGAGCTCATGCGCGCCTTCCACGAAGAAGCGGCACACCGGATCGAAGATGAACTCAACGCTTATGAAGAGGAAAACCTCGACACGACAGACTGGATCCCCGAAGCAGACGAGTGGGATCAGGTTTTCCGCACCTCAGACTGGGAAGCGACCGTGACCGACCGGCCGGAGGGCCCGCGCATCGGCTGCATTTGTATGGACGGCACACCGCAGGACGACAGAGGGCGGGGCGCCTGTGGCGGTAGAGGCGGCGTGCGATTCTGGCTGCATCAGCAGGGCGACAGTATCTTTATGGACCCCACGATCCGGCACAAAGCGCACCCGGACCCCTACACAGATGAAGACAAGGAGCGCCTTGCGGCCTACAATGAAAGTAAAGGCACTGCATTTGGCAGCAGCAACAAAAGCGGTATTAGCGGCGACTTCAAGGAGATCGTCCTGGTCATGATGGTCTGCCTGACGATTGCTTACGTTGCACGCCTCTATTTTACGCATCAGCCAGAGGAAATATGACGAGCTACTTCATCAGTTATGATATCAGTCAGGACCGGCTTCGGGATAAATTGGCAAAACTTTTGCAACAAAAAGGGTGCAGGCGCGTACAAAAATCAGTATTTTTCGTACCCGATTTCTCAGCTAAAGAGCTAAAAGACCTTAGGGTCAGTGTTGGGCAGTGCCTAAAAAGCAATCTTGATCCACAGGACAGCGTTTTATGTATCCCCGTAACCAAGAGCCGGTTAGCTGATCTCGTTTGGGAAGGGCAGTCCGCCGGACTGCAACGTTCTTTGAATGACGACTTACATCTGCTGATTTGATAAAGTGACGGTATGATGAGGCGGTGCCGGCAACCGCCTCATTTAGGCTACTGAAGCGCCATTTTTTCAATTGGCGTATTGAAAAAGAAAAGATTATGTATTACATTTGACACGACTAGGCGAGCGCATCCAGATAAGTTAGGACTGCGACTGCTTTTTCTTTACCGGGTGAAACTCATTTACTTTTTCTAGGCGAGCGCATCCAGATAAGTTAGGACTGCGACTAATATACCTACTGTGTTTAGGAACCGGCCATTTGGCTAGGCGAGCGCATCCAGATAAGTTAGGACTGCGACAGAAACTGGTGCTCTCAACATCTTGGGAAGTTATTGACTAGGCGAGCGCATCCAGATAAGTTAGGACTGCGACGTCCATATACGCGTATTCGCCGTTAATAGTGTACCCCTAGGCGAGCGCATCCAGATAAGTTAGGACTGCGACCGCTAGTCTATGAATACGTGCCTCTTACTGACCTGATCCTAGGCGAGCGCATCCAGATAAGTTAGGACTGCGACCACGTTCAGCGAACGTTGCTTGATTGTAGTATTTTTCTAGGCGAGCGCATCCAGATAAGTTAGGACTGCGACCTCAGCTTCTCCTTGTTCTCCTTTTTCTGCTTGTTCCTAGGCGAGCGCATCCAGATAAGTTAGGACTGCGACTACACACAGTCATTGCTAGGTTCTTCCTCTATGTCTAGGCGAGCGCATCCAGATAAGTTAGGACTGCGACGGACTACGAGCCTTTGTAATGACTTTGAAAGACATGTCTAGGCGAGCGCATCCAGATAAGTTAGGACTGCGACTTCATGTGTTGTTCTATCATAATTATATGAGTCTTTCTAGGCGAGCGCATCCAGATAAGTTAGGACTGCGACTACATATATATAAGGATATCCATATCTATGTGTATCTAGGCGAGCGCATCCAGATAAGTTAGGACTGCGACCGTGACTGGGATTGGCATGACGAAGACCACATAACTAGGCGAGCGCATCCAGATAAGTTAGGACTGCGACGGGATTTTTACCATTTACGTAGACGACTTGGCTACTAGGCGAGCGCATCCAGATAAGTTAGGACTGCGATCCCGGTTAAGACGACTTACTAAGGTTCGCCTTTGTGGCTCACCAAGTAAGTCTAAGACCGGGACTAAATCGGCGTTGTTTCTGTCCTGGTTCTGCCGATTTAGCGTAGTATGACAAATTACATTTATACTCGGAACGGAGAGGTTTGGGCGTAATGTACAAACCCGACGCACGAGTTTGCCGGTACGCACAGGTATGCCGACATGAAGTCATGGTTGGTCCCAAACTACTTCGTCGTCGGTATAGTTAATCCAGTTGGAGCGCTCCACAGGTTTCATACAGGAAGCAGAAGTCCCGGTTTTGGTGTAGCCGCTAAGTGTAACGCAGCGCCCAAAGGGGCCTAATGGGTGAGGGGCTTAGTCGGAAAGCATAAAAAGTATTTACTGCATCGAAAGGGCTTAATTCAAATTTCCTCAGCGTAAGGTGTTAGATTGAATCAAAATAATTCAAATAAACTGGTTGTTTTCTGTGGTTTCTATTATCTTACAGGCATGATACGGCGCGATACACTTTGGAAAGCCCTCATCGAGGATTTAATTGAAGATTTCCTGCATTTCTTCTTCCATGCTTACATCAATAAGATTGACCTTGAGCGGGGAGTGACCTTTTTAGACAAAGACCTGGAACAGATTATGCCGGAAGCGGAGACAAAGCGCCGGCATGCGGACAAGCTTTTCAAAGCCTGGCTTAAAAATGGGCAAGAGCAGTGGTTTTTGGTGCACGTAGAGGTGCAGGGCTATCCGGATGATCAGTTTGCCTTCCGGATGTACCAGTATTATTACCGCATTCAGGACCGGTATGGTAAACCGGTCACTGCAATAGCGATCTATACGGATAATAAACGCGCCTACCACGCAAAAGCCTACAAGGCTGATTTCTTAGGTACGGAACTTATCTACCGTTTTCAATCGTTTGTATTAGCAGATTATACAGCAGAGGAATTACGGGCATCCGAAAACCCTTTCGGGTTAGCCCTTGATGCAGCCCGCCTTGCTTTAGACCCCAGGGTTAAAGATGATGACCAATTGATGGTCAGCAAGCTGAACTTAATCCGTCACTTACTGTCACGAGGGCTTAGCAAGGTCAAAATTCGCAGGCTGTATAACTTTATCAACATGTACGTGTCCTTTCAAAATTCAGAGAATACGCTTAAATTTGAAAAGGAAGTGCGAGAAATTACTAAATCAAGGCAACCTATGGGACTGGAAGAAGCTATTTTAAAAGAAGTGCGTGAACAGGGCATTGAGCAGGAAAAGCAGTTAGCCATCTTACGGGCCTACGAAAATGGTATTGCCACAGCAATGATTGCTAAAATTGTCGACTTGCCATTGGTCCGGGTGGAATCTGTTATTGCAGCGCAAGAAAAAGGCGACCCTTCGAACGAACCTGAGTAGGGGGTGGAAAATGCTGTTTTAAAAAAGCGCACGAACAGGGTCTGTGCTCTTCCCCCCTAAACCTTCATAACCTTAAACACCCGCTCCCCAACCCACACCAAGTACATTCCCGGTCCCAGAAAAGAAAGGTCCAGCTCAACGCCCTCTGAGAAGTCCTGCTTCAGATGAACCCATCCCAATGGGTTTTAAGCAACGAATACATCCCCTACACTTCCAACTTTCCTCCAAACATCCTATCTTCACCACTGACCA
The DNA here is from genome assembly GCF_000759025.1 of Phaeodactylibacter xiamenensis. Classification (GTDB taxonomy): domain Bacteria; phylum Bacteroidota; class Bacteroidia; order Chitinophagales; family Saprospiraceae; genus Phaeodactylibacter; species Phaeodactylibacter xiamenensis. The sequence continues at coordinate 6,223 of NZ_JPOS01000081.1, forward strand.
ACTCGAACCCACTATATGAAGATTAACCTCAAAAAGGACGCTTTCCTGGGACAGCTCTTTCCCGGCTTAAAGGACGACGATTGGCAGGACGATAGCCGACTGGCTCAGTACCTACGCAATGCCTACAGCCGTGGTGGTTACACGCCAGAGGTGAAAATAGAGGACGATATCGTTCAGATTTCAGTGGATGAACAAGAGGTCTCCAAAGTCAACAAAGTCTACCAGAGCGCTTTATATCTGGCTTCTAAAGGTGCTTATGACCGCGCTAAAGTAATTATCAAGCCTCTCCTTGATGAGGGTACTCAGAACGCTGAGTTATTCCGCGTTTACGGTCAGTGCCTTGCTGAGGAAGGTGACAAGGAAGGCGCTATGAACTACCTGATCGATGCCTTAAAGTGGGACCCTAACCATACGGAATCGCTGATCGTGATGGGGAATCTGTACGCCGAAGGGAAAGGTGACCTGGAGACAGCCCAGGTCTTCTTCGATAAAGTCATGGAGCTGGAGCCGGACAATTACCTTGCCCTTAACAATATCGGTGGCGTACTCTCAAAAAGCGGTCAGCTCGAACAGGGAGCGGTCTTTTTCAAGCGCGCACTGGAAGCGGAGCCAAACTTTCCCTTTGCGCTTTACGGACTTGCGTTAACCAGCTTTAAAACCGCAGATTACGCTGAATGCTTTGATTACTGCTGCCGGGCAATGTCCTCAGCGGGAAAAGACGATCAGTTCCGCACGCTTATACGCCCGCTTAGAGGGTTGATGATCGAAACGGCATCGTACTATGCGGAAACAGTCGCAGCTGAAGAGCTGTACCATAGCCTGCATCAAGAACTGGAAAATGCCACAGGCAGGCTGATCGAGATAGAACCAAGCGACAATATCCCTACCGCTGCTAAATTGGAGGTGGCGGAATACAAAAAACGGGATGTTCACCGTGTGCTATACAAGCCAAAGTATACTGCTGTAGCTCACCTGATCATGCATGAGATGATTCACTTGGAATTGATTATGGAGGCTCGGGAAATTGACGAAAACCAGCTATTTTCCCGGCCATTACACAACCAACAGCGCGGAACGGCGCGATGATTTTTCGCACCTTTTCTCTGATGGGGCGGAATCCAGCCGTGGCGCGGTAAAACCAAATTTATGATTGATCAACCCCGGCAGCTGTGGGCACCTACTGAGGCCTTCCGGGCACAATCCCGCCTGGCTCACTACCGGCAATGGCTTAACAGGCACCACCAACTGAACTTTGACGACTACGAGGCGCTTTGGTCATGGTCAGTGGCCGAACCAGCCGACTTCTGGGCATCCCTTTGGGATTATTTTGACATTATTGCGCATCAACCCTACACTCAGGTCATGTCAGATGATCCCATGCCGGATACCAAATGGTTTGAAGGGAGCACGCTGAATTACGCAGAGCATATTTTCCGCAACCGGACTACTGCGCACCCTGCCCTGATGGCACAGTCCGAAACCCGGCCCCTGCATAGCCTCAGCTGGGCGGAGCTGGAAGAACAGGTGGCGGCTTTTGCGGCTTTCCTAAAGGCGCAGGGCGTGGAAAAAGGCGACCGGGTCGTTGGGTTTTTGGCCAATACCGAAGAGGCAAGCATTGCTTTCCTGGCGGCCTGTTCGCTGGGCGCTGTCTGGTCGAGTTGCTCGCCGGATTTCGGGACCAGCAGCGTAACGGACCGTTTCCAGCAAATCGAGCCTAAGGTGCTCATCGCTGTGGATGGCTACACTTATAATGGTAAGCCCTACGACAAAACAGGAGTAGTACAGGAGATCGTAGCAGCACTGCCCACTTTAAAACGGGTCGTTCTCGTACCTTTCCTGGATGAAAGTGCCGAGGCAGCGGCGATTCCCAAAGCTGTAAGCTGGGCAGATGCTCTCGGTACTCCCCACGATGGGTTAGCGTTTGAGCCGGTCCCGTTTGCCCATCCGATCTGGGTGCTGTACTCCTCAGGCACCACAGGTATCCCCAAAGCGATTACCCATAGCCACGGCGGCGTACTGCTGGAACATCTGAAGTACCTGGCTTTTCATAATGACGTACATCCCGGAGAGCGCTTCTTTTGGTTCTCCACTACAGGGTGGATGATGTGGAACTTCGTGCAGGCGGCTATGCTGGCGGGGGCCACGCCGGTACTATACGATGGCAGCCCCGCCTACCCGGACATGACCGTCATGTGGGCATTTGCCGAAAAGGCGAAGATCAACCACTTCGGTACGAGTGCGCCTTTTCTGGTGGCGAGTATGAAGCGTGGCATCAATCCCTCCAAAGATTTTGACCTCAGCGCACTGCGATCTATTGGCTCAACGGGCGCACCCCTGCCACCGGAAGCTTTCGATTATGTGTATCAGCATATTAAGGAAGACCTTTGGCTTTGTTCGATGAGCGGCGGCACGGATGTTTGTACGGCATTCGTGGGCGGCTGCCCGGAACGCCCGGTCTACATGGGCGAAATTCAGTGCCGTGCCCTTGGCTGCGCCCTGTATGCCTACGATGAGGACGGGCGGCCGCTGGACGATGAAGTTGGCGAAATGGTGATCACAAAACCGATGCCCAGCATGCCGGTCTACTTTTGGAATGATGCCGGCAAGGCCCGTTACCGGGAAAGCTACTTTGAACTGTTCCCGGGCATTTGGCGGCACGGCGACTGGGTGAAAATTACCAGTCGTGATTCCCTGGTTATCCTGGGCCGCTCAGACGCAACGCTCAACCGGCACGGCGTCCGCATCGGCACTGCGGAAATCTACCGGGCAGTTAATAAGGTAAAAGCCATAAAGGACAGCCTGATCGTGAACCTGGAGCTGGAAGGCGGGCGGCACTACATGCCCTTGTTTGTACTAATGAATAAGGGAGAAGCGCTGACAGAAACCGTTAAAGCGGAATTAAAGACCACCCTCCGACAAACGTATTCGCCCCGTCATGTGCCAGATGACATCATTGAGGTGGCCGATATCCCCTATACCATCAGCGGCAAAAAGCTGGAGGCACCGGTGAAGAAAATCCTGCTCGGGCACCCGGCGGAAAAAGCAGCTAACCGCGATGCGATGCGCAATCCGGAGGCCCTGGATTTCTTTATCGACTTTGCAAAACGGGTTAATGGCTAATAAAAACTGGCCCGGTGCAGCCCCGGCCGATAGGGCCGGTTGATGAGGTCAAGGATTTTCTGGTAATCTTCAGGGTTGTTCAGGAAGTCCAGGTCCTCAATATCGATGATCAGGATAGGGAGTTGTTCGTTAGAGCGGAAAAACTCAAAGTAGGATTGCTGGATTTCCTGCAGGTAGGAGGGCTCGATTTCCTGTTCAAAGGCCCGTCCCCGTTTGCGGATGTTGTCCATAAGACGGTCTGCGGAACGGTGGAGGTACACGAGCAGGTCCGGCTTAGGGAAAGCTGCATTCAGAATGTTGAATAAACGCTGGAACAATCGGTATTCTTCGGTATTGAGGTTGTTGCGGGCAAAAAGCAGGGTTTTGTAAAAGATATAATCCGCAACGATACCCTCCTGAAAAAGGTCGCGCTGTGCCAGTTCCTGCTGCAATTGCTTGTGGCGCTCGGTCATGAAGAAGAGCTCCACCGGGAAGGCATAGCGGTCCGGGTTCTGGTAGAAATGTGGCAGAAAGGGATTGTCAGCAAACTCTTCGAGCAGGAGTTTAAAGCCGAAATCTTCAGCCAGCATTTGCGAAAGGGTAGTCTTACCAGCGCCGATGTTTCCCTCGATAATCAGGAACTGGTGTTGCATGGATTGGTCGTTGTTCATGATTCGCGTCTCAGTTTACAGCACATTGACTTCCGGTTGGAGGGCAATGCCAAACTGCCGCTCCACATCTTCCATAATCTGTTGCGCCAGCGCCCAGACTTCCGCCCCTGTGGCACATCCGTGATTGACCAGGACGAGCGCCTGTTGGTGGTAAGTGCCCACATTCCCGATGCGCCTGCCCTTCCACCCGGCCTGCTCAATCAGCCACCCGGCAGGAACTTTGGTATGCGTATCCCCCTGCGGATATCCGGGAATAGCAGGGTGCTGGTCCCGTAAGGCTTCAAAGCGGGCATTGGCAATCACCGGGTTTTTAAAAAAGCTGCCGCTGTTGCCCAGTACTGCTGGGTCTGGCAGTTTGCTTTGACGGATGTGGATGACCGCCCGGCTGATGTCTTTGGGCTCCGGCTGTTGAATGCCCCACTGCTCCAGCGTTTCGGGTATGGCACCATAGCTGGTGTTGAGGTGGTGTTGCCGGCGCGTGAGCCTGAGGTGGATAGCGGTGATAAAGATTTGCTCTTTCAGAGACCGCTTGAACAGGCTGTCCCGGTAGCCAAAAGCAGCGTCCTCCTTTGTAAACTCCAGCGCTTTGCCTGTACTCAGGTCAATAGCTTCCAGCCGTTCGAAGACATCTGACAATTCCACTCCGTAGGCCCCGATATTCTGAATGGGAGCAGCTCCGGCAGTACCCGGTATGAGGGACAGGTTTTCCAGCCCTCCCAGGTTTTGTTCCAGTGCCCAAAGTACGGTTTCATGCCAGTTTTCACCCCCGCCGATGCGCACCAAAGTGGTGTCTGTATCTTCAGCAAGGATAGATTTTCCCATAATCCGGTTGTGCAGTACCCATTGGTCGAGGTCTTGGGTCAGGAGAAGATTGCTGCCGCCGCCCAGGACAAATACAGGTCGCTCCGGGTGCTGCCGGCGAAGGTCCTGTAGCACTTCAGGGCTTTCTATATCCGAAAAGAAAGCCGCTTTAGCGTTTATGCCAAAGGTATTGTAAGCCTGTAGTGATTGTTGTTGCTGAATCATTGTACCGCCGCTTTCTTTTGAATAACCTCGCAACCCCACAGTCCCGGTTTGATACTGATCAGGACGGTGTCGCCCCGTTCAAGGGTATTGGGATAAGGGGCCAGGCTGGTGATTTCCCGAATTTCCTGCCGGTAGTAGAATTCGATTTCAAAGACATTCGGAGCTGGTTTTTCTCCGGCTATGGGCCCGCTGCGACTGGCGTAACGGGCACTTTGGGAAACGAACTCCACCGGCGTTGGTTTTGCAGGAGGGCTGAGCAGCCGATTGCTCAGGCTGCCAGCCAGCGGCCCAAAAATAGTACAGGAAAGCCCAAAAAAAATATAAATCTGGATTTTTTCGGTTAGGCCATACTCCTTTCGTGCGGCGTAGTGTCCCAGTGCAAGGCCGAGGCAGCCACCCACGCCCATGCTGTAAAACGCCAGGCTTGATATATCCAATGTGCGGTTGAACCATGCGAATTCCAGCGCGTAGACCACGACCAGCCCCAGCATAGCCATGCCAGCGAGGGTATACGTTAGCCGCTCCTTCAGCGTGTAGGCCATGTTTAGATCGGTTCGAATTGCAGTTTAGCCAGGGTGTTGTAAGCGCCTTCTTCCTGCTGGGAAAGCTCGGTATGTGTACCCTGCTCTATGATTTGGCCATTTTCAATAACGAAAATCTGGTCCACATCGCGAATCGTAGCCAGCCGGTGTGCGATGATGATAGAGGTACGCCCTTCCATCAGCGTGGCCAGCGCATCCTGAACCACTTTTTCTGATTCTGCATCCAGGCTGGAAGTCGCTTCGTCCAGCAGGAGTATGGCGGGGTCTTTGAGGATGGCCCGCGCAATTGCAATACGCTGCCGCTGTCCCCCCGAGAGCTTTACGCCCCGCTCGCCCACCAGGGTGTCCAGCCCTTCCGGGAAGGTTTGGATGAAATCCCAGGCATTGGCTTTCTTTGCTGCCTCAATGATTGCTTCTTCCGCAGCATTCGGGTTCCCGTATAGAATGTTCTCACGAATAGAGCCTCCGAAGAGGATCACTTCCTGGGGCACGATGGCAATATTCCGGCGATAGGCTGTTGTATTGAAACTGGAAATCGGTTGCCCGTCCACCAGGATGTCTCCCTCATCAATATTGTAGAAGCGCAGCAGCAGTTGTACAATAGTGGACTTTCCGGCTCCGCTCGTCCCTACGAGTGCCACCTTCTGGCCCGGCTCTACCTGAAAGCTCATGTCTTTCAGCACCTCAATGTCCGGGCGGGTGGGGTAGCGGAAGCGCACGTTTTTATACTCAATATGGCCTTTGACCGGGATGTCGGGAATATGCGCCGCATTTTGGATGTCAATCTCCTGGTTTTCCAAAAGGATTTCACGAATACGCTCGGTGGCTCCAATGGCACCCAGCAGCTCCGTATAGAAATTCCCGAGGCCGGCAATAGAGGCACCAATTATAGCGGTGTAAGCCACAAATTCAATGAGAACGCCTACGCTCATGGTCCCATTCTGAACCATCATGGCTCCCTGCCAGATGATAAAGAAAAGCGCCCCAAACAGGAAAGTAACGATGAAGACAGAAAATAAAGCCCTCCATCGTGCGTACTTCAGCGACATGCCTACGACCTGGTTGATCCGCTTGCCGTAGCGGACGGACTCAAACAGCTCATTGGTGAATGCCTTTACTGCCTGAATGGCCTGCATGGTTTCGTTGAGTATGTTATTGGACTCCGCCAGCTCCTCCTGCCGTTCCTTGGAAAGCTTGCGGATAAAACGCCCGAAAAACATGGCTCCGATAATGACTACCGGGAAGGTGGCCAGCATGATGAGCGAAAGCTGTGGCGCACGGAAAGCCAGGAAAATGATACCTGCCAGCAGGATGATAATTTGACGAAGGAATTCAGCAAGGGTGATCGAGAAGGCATTGTAAAGTTTCTCCACATCTGCCGTGAGCCGGCTCACCAGCTCGCCCACGCGGGCGTGCTCAAAGAAAGACATGGGCATGGAAATGAGCTTTTCGTACAGTGCCCTCCTTACATCCGCAATCCCTTTCTCACTGACGATGGAAAACAGGTAGATGCGGAAATAGGATACCGCCCCCTGTATTACCAGGATAGCGGCTAGTATCCAGCCTACATCAACCAGGGAGTAAGGCATTTCCTTTTCGCCGGAAGCGATATCGACCATCAGCCCGGAAAGATACGGGAACACCATGAAGGTGATCGAAGAGACAAATAACAGCACCAGCCCGAAACCGAACGCGAAACGGTAAGGGTGGATAAACCTGAAAATCTTAGCGGCAGCGGCCAGCTTTTCCCGGGTGAGGCGGACTTTGGGCGCATCATCGGCGCCTGACTTGCGTCTGGACATTATTGTACTTGGTTTTTTTGCATTCCACGATCATAAACAAATCGAGCAGCTTTAAGTTAAAATCGCGAATGCATTAATCTGGTGAATACCTGTTTCAGGCTAAAGCCATTCTTCAGATACTGTTTAAGGTATAAGGTCTTTTGGCATCAAAGCAGCACCTGAGGATAACCTTTTATCAATAGTTTTTTTGTTTATATATCCGTGTGCTTTTCTTGGAGGGAGCCGGAAAAAAAATTAGCTTTGCAGCATCTGCACACAAGTATGCCGGGCAGGTCAGGCACTTAAAGAGCGACTTGCCAATACAGAGCGACTCCCTAATTACAGAGCGTATTTGTTCATCCATTCCCCAGTATTGAATGAAAATTAAAAGTCAGTCTGTTTGGTCAAAGACTTAGAGGCTGCCTGACTTGGGCCTTTCGATTCCCAAATCCCATTAACTATGCAAAGACAATTTTTGGTCCTGCTTTTTTGTTTTTTGGTGCATACAACGTTAACATCCCAATTTGTGGATATAGGGTTTACTTTCGGTAGTATGTTCTACAGCGGGGATATTTCACCAAGCGACCCAAGAGCAATGATCCAGGAAATGCGCCCGGCAGGCGGGATTTTCTGCAGGCTTTCTTCCAGTAATATATTCTCCACCCGGTTTTCCCTTAATCTTGGAAGTGTACAGGGGGATGACGCCCGAACGTATCGGAAACAGCGCGATCTGGCTTTTCGTACCAACATCACGGAGTTTTCAGCCATTGGCGAGTTGCATGCATGGCGCATCCGGCATACCGAGTACAGTTTTACCTTTCCTTATCTTTATGGTGGAGTAGGGCTGTTTCATTTCAATCCCCGCAGAGAAGTGGATGGGGAGTGGATAGAGCTTCAGCCGCTGGGCACCGAGGGGCAGGGAATACCGGGTTATGCACAACGGTATAATCTGACTCAGTTCTTTGCACCGTTCGGAGCTGGTATTAAGTTCATTACCCGGAAGTTTACGTTTGGGTTTGAATTTGGGCCCCGCTTTTTGCTTACGGACTACCTGGATGATGTAACAGGAGCCGAAGTGAACCACCGGGATATCTTCATCAACAACGGGCCACTTGCTGCTCAGCTCAGCCGGCCGGCCCTTGGTGGTGCTGAAGGTGTGGATCAGACTTACAGCCGTGGCGTAACCTCACGGGACTGGTACTACATGATGAACATCACAGTTTCCTACAACTTCGGTGCCGGGCTTAATAAAATGCTATCTGACCCGGTGCCTTGCCCAAAATGGTCGAAACGAACCAGCCGAAGGCTATAATTAACCACAGGACTTAATAATTATTCAGGACTGGAAAGCGTTTCTTAATCTTGAAGCGTCTATATTTCAGGCCAGTACCTTAATTGATCATTTAATCCCAATGAACAGCATTATGACACGCAAGTTATCCTACCTCATCCAGCCCCTTTTCTTTTCTGTTTTGCTTACCGGGCTCCTCAGTTTTGCTGCCCTGTCCCTTGAGGCGCAAACGCAGCTTGGAGTTATGGGAGGCGTCTCTTTATACAGCGGAGATCTTTCGCCAAAAGAGTTTGGCGTTTACTTTGAAGAGGTCCGCCCGGCATTCGGGGTATTTGCCCGTTTTGAGCTGGGGCGTGCCGCTGCGCTGCGCGTGGGGGTCAATGGGGCCTCCTTGGAAGGAGATGATGCCCGGCATGGCCGTGAGGACCGTGGCTTAGCATTCCGAAGCCGGATTACAGAGTTTTCCCTGGTTGGGGAGTTGAACCTGTTTAAAATTGGTGCGGCCAGGAACCGTGGCCTGGTCCCTTATCTTTTTGGTGGTGTAGCCGTCTTTCGTTTTAATCCGGAAGCGCCCTTTGATGGTGACTATATCGAACTGCAGCCTTTAGGAACGGAAGGTCAGGGGTTGCCTAATTATGTAGACCCCTACCGCCTTACCCAATTCGCAGTGCCTATGGGGGTTGGCGTTAAAGTATTGCTCAGTGAGCAGCTTACCTTGGGCCTGGAGTTTGGGGGGCGCATGCTTTTTACGGATTATCTCGACGATGTAAGCAATGTAGAAGTCAACTATTTTGATGTCCTCGAAGGCAATGGAGAACTGGCCGCCCGCTTAAGCCGGCCAACCGTGGAAGACCCCACCGCTGATACCAGCTACCGGCGCGGAGGACAGTACAACGATTGGTATTACGTAGGCGGTGTATCCCTTGCCTTCCGGATTGGCGGGCACAACCGTGGGGTACAGAGCGGACGCGGTATAGGGTGCCCAACGTTCTGATGTTGAAGAGTTTTTGAAGGAATGCCCACTATTTTTTCACCGCAGGCTGTAAATTGGTTAAATTCCTATCATACCAGATTTGTCGAGAATCTCATTTGCCAGATCCGCAAAGGAAAAGGCAGATTGAGAGCCACCTTTTATATTTCCGGTATTTTTCCCTGACTGAAAGCTCGGTCAACCCGATGAGACTTCGCAATTCTGTTTCCGGCATTTCTATTGTCCGTATTTAATGTTAACTTTGTGTTAACCAGACATTAAATACACTGCAATGAAAAGGGTATTAGTGCTTTGCACTGGCAACTCCTGCCGCAGCCAAATGGCAGAGGGCTATCTTAGGTTCTACTCCGGCGGGAAGCTCGATATTTACAGCGCAGGGCTCAAGGCTCAACATTTAAACCCTTACACTGTGCGAGTGATGGAGGAGGATAATATCGACATGAGCGAGCATGTTGCCAAATCCATTGATGATTTCAGCAATCAGCACTTTGATTACCTGATCACGGTTTGTGATGAAGTTTCTCAGGCTACACTTGAAGGTGTCCACTTCGGTAAAAAGATCCACTTCAGTATTCCGGACCCTGCGAAAGCAACAGGCACAGATCAGGAGGTCGAAGCGGTCTTCTTAAATGTTCGTGAAACGGTGAAGCGGTATATGCTCAAATTTTTGGGTAAGGCACTCGCTGAAAATGTTGAGGTAGCTTCTTAACCCTTTTCTCCTGCTCCGCCTTTTTGCCAGCCCGGGGCAAGGAGTACAGGCTGGTAAAATCCACTTTGTTTCCCATTAAGATTTTTATGTTTTTATAACCGGCTTTTTGGTAGGCGGCGGCTAATTCTGTCAGGGGCCATGCCCGGTAGAAAGCCTGACGTCTCTTCATTTTGCCGTCTTTCGATAGGGTCTTGCTTTACGGTATGGTATTCTTGGATAAGCTGGAGCAGAGCGGGAAGCTCTACCCCAGCAGCTATCGCGCTTAAATGCAGATCTTCATTTGCCGTCTTTCGATAGAGTCTTGCTTTACGGTATGGTATTCTTGGATAAGCTGGAGCAGAGCGGGAAGCTCTACCCCAGCAGCTTTCGCGCTTAAATGCAGAGGGTTGCCCCCCTGGTATTGATAGCCGGTGGTCACTTTCTGTTTTGTGCAATTTGTTAAACACACTTTACCAGTGGCTGACAACTGCTCTACCTAAGATTCGTTACCTTTGGCACAATCAGAAAAAAAATCGATATGGATACCATCTCCCTGGAAAACAGGACGCGTTCGGCAGCATTATTCGAGGAGGCCAAAAACTATTTCCCGGGCGGGGTGAACTCTCCCGTACGGGCTTTCAAGTCTGTCTATGGTCCGCCTTTGTTCATAAAGGAAGGGCAGGGGTGCCGCATTACCGATGAGGATGACCATACCTATATCGATTTTTGCTGCTCCTGGGGACCGCTCATTCTGGGGCATAATAATGCCAAAGTACGCGACTTGGTCACGGAGACTGTAGCGAAGGGGACTTCCTTCGGTACACCGACCCGCCTGGGCAATGAACTGGGGAAGCTCATAGTTAACAACAACCGCTATATCGATAAAATCCGCTTTGTCAGCTCGGGCACAGAGGCCGTGATGTCAGCGCTGCGCCTGGCACGGGGCATTACCGGTAAAAGTAAAGTCATCAAATTTGAAGGTTGCTACCACGGTCACGTTGATTCCCTGTTGGTGAAGGCGGGGTCGGGCCTGGCTACCTTCGGGGAAAGCACTTCTGCGGGTATCCCCAGGGCATTCGCCGAAGAGACCATCGTGCTGCCTCTGGATGACCGTAAGCTATTAGAGGAGACCTTGCAAAAATACAGCGACGACATCGCCTGCATCATAGTCGAGCCTGTGCCTGCCAATAACGGCCTGCTGCTTCAGGACCCTTCTTTTCTGGAGTGCCTGCGCCTGAAGTGCTATAAATATGGTGTGCTGCTCATTTTCGATGAGGTGATCTCTGGTTTCCGGGTCGGATTTGAAGGGGCAGCAGGGTATTATGGCATTCAGCCGGATATCATCACGTATGGTAAAATTATTGGTGGAGGTATGCCGGTAGGCGCGTACGGCGGCAGTCATGAGGTAATGAGCCATATTTCTCCCGACGGCCCCGTTTATCAGGCCGGCACTTTATCTGCCAATCCGGTAGCGATGGCAGCTGGGTACGCAGCATTAAAGCAGCTGCTGGAGCCTGGCTTTTACGAAGGGCTGGAAGCCAAAACCAAGCGATTGGCAGACCGTCTTCAGGCTTTTGCCCTCAGGCATGATTTGCCGATGCATGTGCAGCAGATAGCCTCTATTTTCTGGTTGGCCTTCACCCGCGACCGGGTAGTGCGGGCAGACCAAATTGATGCCGCAAGTATGGAGCATTTCAAAAATCTGCACCGGGAGCTGCTCAGGCGTGGCGTATATCTGGGCCCAAGCGGCTACGAGGTAGGCTTCGTTTCAGCTGCCCACACCGAACAAGACCTTGATGAAGCCGCTTCCATTATGGAGAAGTGCCTGCATATGGTTTTTAAAACCTCAAAGTGATGGAAAACCGGCGAAATGTAAGGTTGCGTTTATTGTCTTATGTAGTCATCGCCTATATGATGATGGCCTTTGCCTGGTGGTCGGTGCTGTTGTACACCAAAAACAGCGATGCCTTTGCCGCCAAACGGGACAAAATGCGCCTGATCATGGTAGCGGAAGGCACCGTTCAGTCCGAAGCAGCCTTCTTACAGTCAGCGCCATACCTGGAGCTCAAACAGCAATACACCCGGCAGGAGTATATGATACTCGGCGAGGCTGGTGTTATCATTCTCACGCTTTTGGTCGGGATGTACCTGATCAACCGGGCTTATAATAAGGAAATGGAAGCGGCCCGGCAGCAGCGCAACTTTTTGCTGTCTATCACCCATGAGCTGAAATCGCCTATTGCTTCCATACGCCTGGTACTGGAAACCTTCCAACGGCGGAGTTTGCCTCCGGAAAAATCAGAACGCCTCATCCGTAGTGCGCTGTTGGAAACCGAACGTCTTAATGGTTTAGTCAGTGATCTGCTGTTATCCGCCCGGCTCGAAGCCGCGTACAAACCCCACGAGGAAGGACTGGACTTACCCCAAATCCTGGAAGACCTGATTGAAACGCTGGACTCCAAATATCCGGATGCCCGGTTCCACTTTGAGAAGCGGTCGGCAATCAGCCCTTTCCGGGGCGATCGCACCGGTATGACCTCGGTTATGCTCAACCTGATGGAGAATGCCGTGAAGTATTCCCCAAAGCCCGCAGATATTGAAGTGAGCCTGGAAGAAACACCAGATGCATTGATTCTCCGGTTCGCAGATCAGGGGTACGGGATACCGGATAAAGAAAAACCACAGGTCTTTGGGAAGTTCTACCGGATTGGGAACGAAGATACGCGCAAAACAAAAGGTACAGGTTTGGGTTTATACATTGTGCAGCAAATTGTCGCCGCTCATGATGGCCGGATATCCGTAGAAGATAATCAACCGAAGGGAACGGTTTTTAAGATCGAACTTCCCGCGGAACGGCTGGATAAGCAGGCAGCGCAACGGTCTGTAGAAATGTCAAAAACACAAAGCCAATAAATAGCTTATGCGCATATTACTCGTTGAGGACGAAGAGAACATTCAGGATGTCATTAAGCTCAATCTTGAAATGGAAGAGTACGAGGTCGTTGCTGCCGATAACGGAAAGGATGCTCTCAAGTACGCCAAAGAGCAGCATTTTGACCTTCTGATCCTTGATGTGATGCTACCGGAAGTGGATGGTTTCCAAATCTGCGAGCAGGTCCGCCTGACCAACCGTGAAGTGCCGATCATGTTCCTCACTGCCAAGGACACTGCTCAGGACCGGATATCAGGCCTGAAAAAAGGCGCAGATGACTATCTGACCAAACCATTCAATCTGGAGGAGCTGCTTCTGCGCGTCAATAACCTGATCAAGCGGACGAGCAAAAGCCCCGACAATACGCCGGATGAATATGAATTTGGAGGCAACTGGGTCAATTTTGCGACCTACGAAGCCAAAGGCAACCCCGGGCATTTTACCCTGACTAAAAAAGAGGCGATGCTGCTGAAACTGCTCGTCGACCGCAGGGGCGAAGTCGTCTCGCGGCAGCAAATCCTGCAGTCGGTCTGGGGTTATGATGTGTACCCCTCCACACGGACTATTGACAATTTTATCCTGTCGTTCCGAAAGTACTTTGAGGCAGACCCTAAAAATCCGGAGTATTTTCTCTCTGTAAGGGGAGTGGGGTATAAATTCATTAATGATTAGGAAATAGCCCTTCGTTTTACCGGCGACTGCCTGAGTGGGTGAGATTTTGTTTGGTGTTTGTTTTGAAATGCAAAATAAATGCGTAATTTATAGCATGAGATAACACCAAATGCTTCATGCTATGATGAACGAGCCCATTTCCTCGATTATGACTAAAAAAGTAGTCACTGTCCGCCCGCAGGATACCCTGGAAGTTGTCAAAGACATCCTCTTCTTTAAGCACGTCCACCATATTCCGGTGGTAGAAGGCCATACCCTGGTCGGAATTATAACGTCCTTCGACCTGGTGCGGCTTGGCCGGTGCCAGGATGAATACAAACAAGTTAAGGTTTCAGAAGTAATGACGACTAAGGTAGCCACGCTTGGTCCCAACGATAAAATAGGTGCAGCGGCGGAGGTTTTTCTGGAAAACCTCTTTCATGGGCTACCCATCGTTAATGAAGACAGAGATTTGGTTGGCATCATCACCACCCATGATGTGCTGAAGTACGAGTTCCACAAAGAGTACCCCAACCACAAGATTTACTGGGAGCCGGTTTGATAGCGGGTTAGAGCCTCCTGACCGCCTCTTTGGTTGCGGCAATCGTGCCCAGAGGCAGTGCAAACAGAAAGCCCACAATAGAAAACAAGAGCAGGAGAAAAGCGGCGCCGTTGCCAATGCATAGCCCACGGTTGGCTCGTGCAAAAGCAATGCTGCCTCTTACATCCCGGTGCCTTTCCAGCGTGAAGTCCAGGTTGCCAAAGCCGGCATAGTAGGCTTGTACCCCGAATATGGCGAAGGCGATCACAGGGCTGAGTACTGGGATCAATATCCCAAGCAAAAACAGCAGCAGGGTAAAGAATAATTCCCGGACAATATTTCTAAGCGCCAGGGTGAGCCCGCGTGCTAAGTCCCGTAGTGCTTTGCTGACCGAAAAAGGCACCTGTTGGTGATGCCCCTTTAGTTGCTTTTCTATTTTTTCAGACAGGAAACTCATGAAAGGAGAGGAGAGGGCTAATACGAGGTGTTTAAAGAGCAATAGCCCCATGGCCAGGACAAAGACACCGCCAAAAATCTGTACAATGGTCTCCAGCGCACCTTTACCCCAGTCAAAGGGATAAAAGTCAATGAGCCATTGGGCGATATCATCGCTGGCCGTCCAGGCGCTGTAAAAAATCCCCACGCCTAATAACAGGCTCACTAAACCGGGAGCAAGCACATACCCCCAGAGATTGTAGCGGGAAGTCAGCCGGATGGCATCGAAGTAGGCAGTGAAGCCCCGGATAAAGCCAGTGATCATAGTTTGTTTTTACCCAAATTTGGACAAGCCGCCGCCTTTCGCCGAAAATAATGGACAGAAGCAGGGGATTCTCCGATGAAGGTTATTCCGTGAAGCGGCCCAGGAAACGGCGCACATCTTCTACAGAAAGCAGATTGTAGCGGGCTACAGACTTATCCAGGCCAACCTTAATGGTGTGGGCGGTGTCTGGCAGCGCCTTGAACGTATCCTCATCGGTATGGTCGTCGCCAAGGGCCATGATGAAGTCCCACTTGCCTTCCTCCAGCCAGTTGATTGTGGCTTTGCCTTTGCTGACACCTGCGTTTTTGATTTCCACGACTTTGTTGCCTTCAAGTACCTGCAGGTCGTCATTGGCCGTGAGGTATAGGAGGACATCCCGGAATTCACGCACCCGCTTTTCACCCAACTGAGGATCGATGCGGCGATAGTGCCAGGCAATGGAGAAATCTTTTTCTTCAATAAAGGAGCCCGGTGTTCGCTCGACCATGTTCTCCAGTACCTGCCGGATTTTAGCTTTCCAGCTGATGGTCAGGCCGGGATTGCTTTGCCATTTTCCGTCACGCTTCATCCAAACACCATGCTCGGCAGCCATATCCAGACCGAGATGGCCCAGCCAGTTCTCGAGGGTGGTGCGGTCCCGGCCGCTGTTGACGACCAGCTTAGTGCCCGGGTGGCTGGAAAGGGCCTTGAGCAGATTGATGACCTCTTCTCCCGGCACCACAGCCTGTGGGTCTTTATGGAATGGCATAAGCGTGCCATCATAATCAAGGATAATCAGCCGGTTCTCGGCATCGTGGTAATCTTTGACAATTTCTTTTCTTAAATCACGGTCTATTCGTTTCACAATATTTTCTTTTTGCGACTCCATCAGTTTTTTTTGTTCATTAATGAAAGTGGCAGCCCAGTTGCGTACATCGTGCTGCTTAAGCTTTTCCTGCATGCCTTCCAGGCGCTTTGCCTGTTCTGCTTCGTCCATTGTAAGAGCCTGAAGCAGGGCTTTGGTGATATCCTGACGGTCTTGTGGGTTGACGGTAATGCTGTCGTGGAGCTCGTTATGGGCACCAGCCATCTCACTTAGGATAAGCACGCCATTTTTAGAAGCTTCCTTACTGGCGATGAATTCCTTAGCCACCAGGTTCATGCCATCGCGCAGGGGCGTAATTAGCGCAATATCAGCTACTTTATAAAGCGTTGTCAAATCGCCGAAGTCAAGGCTACGGTAAAAGTACTGAATGGGCACCCAACCGAAATTGCCGTATTCACCGTTTACCCGGCCTACCAGGTTGTCAATCTTCTGCTTCAGGGCCTGGTACTGGGAAACATTGGCCCGGGATGGCACTACGATCATTACCAGGGTAACTTTGCCCCGGTACTCCGGATGCTTCTCCAGGAAGTTGGCGTAAGCCCGCACACGCTGGGGAATGCCTTTTGAGTAGTCGAGGCGGTCGATAGAGATGATGAGTTTTTGCTCCTCGGCAAGCTGAATGATTTTTTGTGCCGTTTCCGATTCCTCGCTTGCCGGTTCAGGATGAGCATATTTATTATAGTCGATGCCCATGGGGAACATATCGACGTTGACCAGGCGGTCGCCCACCGTTAGCATGCCGAAGTGGTGCTCAAACCCGCAGATCCGGTAGACAGCGCTCAGGAAGTGCCGCATGTAGCCGAAGGTGTGGAAACCGATCTGATCAGCCCCCAGAATGCCTTCCAGGATTTCCTTACGCCAGGGGAGAATGCGGAATACCTCGTAGGACGGGAAAGGGATGTGCAGGAAAAAGCCAATGGACACATCAGGGTAAGCCTCCCGGATCATGGCAGGCAGTAGCATGAGCTGGTAATCGTGTACCCAGACCAGGTCACCCTCTTTGATGAGCGGGATTACTTCATCGGCAAATTGCCGGTTGACTTGTTGATAGGCTTCCCAGTAGTGGTCCCGGTAGGAGGTATACTGCGTGAAATAGTGGAAGTGCGGCCAGATGGTTTTGTTGCTGTAGCCTTCGTAGTACAGCTCAATTTGTTCCTGAGTCAGGAAAACCGGAAACAAACCATCCTTTTTGAGGTCTTGCCGCACCGTCTCGCGTTCCCATTCGTCTTTAATATCCTGGCCGGGCCAGCCGATCCATATTTTTTCGAAGGATTCGTCCAGGGAATTCAAGCCGGTAGCCAGCCCTCCGGCGCTGGGGTGGTAGATCAGGTCTCCGGCTTCTTTTTTTATCGTTACAGGCAATCGGTTGGAAATGATGACTAATCGGGACATCCTCTTTATAGGGTTTTGTAGGATTGAATAATACGGAATGCATTGGATTTCTCCAAGAAACTTAATGTAAAAATTACACTAAGTTTTATTAAGGTGTTCAATAATTAAAGTGCTGGCGTTGGTGCAATGTTCGACCGGTGGAGAAGACGGGAGAGGTTAATTTGGGAGTGGATTTATTTTTGTTCTTTCATTTGATCGTTGTTTAATATTTTGTTTTGTATTTTAGTTTTTTATTGATATTTAATGTAAATTGTGGTGTTTGGATTTAAACTATTTATCGTATGAAAAAGCCTATTACGCCCAAAACCATTTTGAACCTGCAGGTGGTGCTCTTATACGGAGTGCTGGCTCTGTTGTTTTTCCTGTCTTATCAGCAGCTGCCGGAAATTGCTGAGTTTTTCCGGGAATACAGCGGCAAAATGAAAGCCGCGATCCCCATAAGGTAAAAAAGCACCACCTGATCTTTGACAGGCAGTGCTTTTACCAGTATCTGAAAAATCACTTATAAAGTTACGCCACCATCAACGTTCAGTACAGCGCCATTAATGAATGCGGCTTCATCTGAAGCCAGGAAAGCATAAGCGGCGGCAATTTCCGAAGGCTCGCCCAGGCGTGGGACCGGTGTCTTTTGCTTGAGCATGTCGATTACCTTTTCAGGGATGGTCAGCACCATTTCGGTACCGATGAAGCCCGGTGCCACGGCATTGGCGGTAATACCTTTGCGGCCAAACTCCTTGGCCCACACCTTGGTCATACCGATGACGCCGGCCTTGGTGGCTACGTAATTCGTTTGACCGAAGTTGCCATTGTGCGCGACTACGGAGGCGGCGCTCACGATACGGCCGTATTCCCGCTCCAGCATATATGGCAAAACGGCTTTAGTGCAGTTGAACACGCCGGTCAGGTTGACATCGATGACCTGCTGCCACTGATCAGTGCTCATTTTTTTCATTGTGGCATCCCGGGTGATGCCCGCGTTGTTGATGAGGATGTCGATTTGCCCGCAGGCATCCGCTGCTGCTTTGGCGGCAGCTTCGCAGGCAGAGAGGTCGGTGGTGTTCACCTTGAAAAATAAGCCGTCGAGCTCGTCCGCCAGCGCCTTGCCTTTTTCCTCGTTAATATCCCAGATGACAACTTTGGCGCCTTCTTCGGCAAAACGGATAGCGGTAGCCTTGCCAATGCCCATTGCGCCGCCGGTGACGATCGCTACTTTTTCCTTCAATTTATTCATAATTCAGTATTAAAAGGTCAGTCAAATTGAGTTCTGATGCGTTCAAAAGTAGGGAAAGGCGGTTTATTCCTGATTCTGTAGCAGGAGTGAAAGGGGTTGACTTCATTCTTTTTCAGCGCCGTAAAAAAATATAAAAGCCACATCACCAATATTTTAAGGTGATAATTAATGATGTGGACGAATGCCTGCCCCTTGCAGCAGTCTTTTTATTTTCCGACCTTTACATATAAATATCTAAATAATTTAATTTATCAAATCCTAACCGAAAATGAAAGAAGTCTATATCGCATCCGCTGTTCGTACGCCACTGGGAAGTTTTGGTGGCGTATTCGCCAATGTTTCAGCAACGGACCTTGGTGCAGCGGCCATTAAGGGCGCACTGGAAAAGGCTGGTGTGGATGCCAGTCAGGTCGAAGAGGTCTTTATGGGCAACGTTTGCTCGGCCAATCTCGGTCAGGCGCCGGCACGTCAGGCGGCGCTTGGAGCAGGTATTCCGAATACAGTGCCTTGTACGACTGTAAATAAGGTGTGCTCCTCAGGCGCGAAAGCTATCATGTTCGGCGCACAGTCTATTATGCTGGGGCATCAGGACCTTGTTGTGGTTGGGGGGATGGAGAATATGAGTGCCATTCCTTACTACGTGCCCAAAGCGCGCTACGGCCATAAATACGGGCACGGCCAAATTGTGGATGGCCTGCTTAAGGATGGCCTGACGGATGCCTATCAGCAGGTAGCGATGGGCGTATGTGCGGATGCCACAGCGAAGAAATACGAGATTACCCGTGAGCAGCAGGACGAATTCGCGATGCTTTCCTACAAGCGTTCTGCAGAGTCCACCAGCTCCGGCGTTTTTGCGGACGAAATAGTGGCAGTACACGTGCCACAGCGTAAAGGCGACCCGATCGCGATTACGGAAGACGAAGAATTTAAGCGGGTGAAGTTTGAAAAAGTACCTACGCTGCGCCCGGTATTTACTAAAGATGGTACGGTCACGGCTGCCAATGCTTCCACCATTAATGATGGGGCCACTGCCCTGGTACTGGTAAGCGAAGAAAAGCTCAAAGAACTGAATCTGACGCCCCTGGCTAAAGTGGTCAGTTTTGCAGATGCCGCACATGAACCGGAATGGTTTACCACTGCTCCGACTAAAGCAGCACCCATTGCGCTGAAGCGGGCCGGGCTTACCATGAATGATATTGATTATTTTGAAGTCAATGAAGCGTTCGCGGTAGTTACGCTGGCTTTCAATAAAATGCTGGACGTGCCAGTAGAAAAAACGAATGTCTTTGGTGGTGCGGTCTCCCTGGGGCACCCGCTGGGGGCGAGTGGTGCGCGCATCATTACAACACTGAATAACGTACTGCAGCAAAAGAATGCCAAGCGCGGCCTGGCAGCCATCTGCAATGGCGGTGGTGGCGCTTCTTCCATCATCATTGAGAAAGTATAAGGTTTATTAAAAATTGGTTATGTACCAGCCCGGGGCGCTCGCATCGCTCCGGGCTTTTGCTTTTATACGAGCAGCTTAAAAAGGTGTAGGAATTAATTATCAAGGGCTTTAAAAATTAAGTCAATGTTTGTTTTTAGTGATGTAATCCATTGAATTGCATATAGTTATGATTAATGGTTGTGTCTTCAAGTCTTTTAGTCAGGGTGAAACATATAAAAAAGCCTATTGATCCC
Organism: Phaeodactylibacter xiamenensis; assembly: GCF_000759025.1. Lineage (GTDB taxonomy): Bacteria > Bacteroidota > Bacteroidia > Chitinophagales > Saprospiraceae > Phaeodactylibacter > Phaeodactylibacter xiamenensis. Next base: position 26,364 of record NZ_JPOS01000081.1, read on the forward strand.
CGATTCAGCTCTGCGTACCTTTAACCTATCAATAAAAACACACATTCTCTTCCACTAAAAAGATACTAATCATGGCTTCTACAAAATCTTTCTACGATCAGCTGATGGACAATCAGTCTAAACTGTTCAACACAATGACAGAATTTACCAACGCCTGGATGGAAATGATGACACCATCATCCGATCTGTCTGACAAGGCGGGCGAATTGATGAACGAATACTATACCAAGACTTCCGAAATGATGGAAGCTATGGCTTCTAAAGAAAAAATGGAAGCTTATCAGAAGGACTTCTGGAACGCTTTCACAGCTGATTACACTAAGAACATGGAGGTAAGCATGGAGCTGTACAAGAAGTCAGCAGAGTACTTTAAGAACATGTGGTCTGGCAACACCATGGAAACCACACAGGAGCGCACCAAGAAGCTTGGCGAACTGTACCAGCATTCTATGAAGGCCTTCTATGATACCACCAAAGCTAACGGTAAGGTGATGCAGGAGTACATGAGCGCTAATTGATACCGCCCAAGCCCCTTCCTCCACTTTTAAAACCAATCAATCATGAGTAATCAATTCGATACCTTGCTAGAGGGCCAGAAAAAAGCAATGGAATTTTGGTCAAAATTATCTGACCAGATGACGAAGCCTTTTCAGCAAGAGCAGGCTGACCCTGCCAAAGCCGGAGAGGCGCTTTTTCAGGAATGGTACAACAAGCAACAGGCTTTTTTCCAGGAGGCTATGAAAGGCAACCCTCAGGAAATGCTGCAGCAAACCCCGGAGCACCTGCGCAAGTACATGCAGATTCAAACGGAGTTTACCCAAAAGTGGGCGGACTTTTTCAAGTCCAACGCTGGTAAAATGGGCTTCCAAATTCCGGGTGCCGACAGCTTTGGCAATTCCACGCAGTTTTTCCAGGAGAATATGTCGAATTGGAACAAGTGGATGAACGGCGGGCAGGATTGGTTCAGTGCTCAGGTGCTGGACAAGATGCCTTTCAATATGCGGCCTCACTATACGGGCTTTCTCGATAGCTACAACTTTATGTCAAAGTACTGGGAACCGCTGCAACGCCTGCTCAAAAACGGGCTCTACGATGGCGATATGGTAAACAAGTACTTTAACGCCGAAGCTTACCAGAAACTCGTCAATCAGATGATGGGCTTCCGCCCTGTGGGCAATACCAGTGAGGTCATTGAACAGGTGAACAAATGGTTTACCAACATGATGTCCTACATGGGCGATCAGTCGGGCGACTGGAAAACCGTAAGCGATAGCTGGAAGGAGAAAATGGAGTCTTTCAGCAATGCAGGCAACATGCCTTTCTTTGAAATGGCTGCCGAATTCAACAACCGCCTGCGGGATCAACTGGCGCCATTCAACAATATCGCAGCGCAGGGCCGGGAAACAGAAATTTCCAAAACGCTGCAGGATATTCAGTTCCAGTACATTGCGTTCGTGCTGAAGTCTGCCGAAATGCAGTCCAAGGTTTACGAGTCCGGGCAGTTTGCAATGCCGGACACCCTGCGCGAGTTTGCTGAAAAGTACAGGCAGGAGGCCGAAATGCCGGATTTCCAGGCGTTCTTCCAGGCTTACATCAATAAGCTGGAGGCGGCTATGCTTGAAGTCCTGCATTCATCAGAGTACTCCAAGCTTCAAAGCGAAGTGTCGGCGCTGGCGACCAGCATCAAGAAAGACAATGGCCGCCTTATGGAGCTGATGTATGCCGATATGCCATTTCTTACGCATACCGATGGGGACGATATCGCTAAGGAGGCGTCGGCTCTCCGTACTAAAGTCCGTTCGCTGGAGCACCGGCTGGCTGAACTGGAAAAAGCCATGCTTTTGAACGGCAAGCCTGCCGTCGAAAAAAAAACGCCCGCTGAAGGCGGAAGCCTTAAGAAATCACTGATGGACAAAATCGGTATCGCTTCGGCTTCGGATGCCGACGACCTCAAGCAAATCAAGGGCGTAGGTCCTAAGCTGGAGACGATGCTCAATGACCTGGGGGTTTACACCTTTAAGCAGGTGGCTCAGATGGGCGCTTCTGAATACGATATGATTGACGAACTGCTTGGTGCTTTTCAGGGGCGGGCCAAGCGCGACAACTGGGCCAGGCAGGCCAAGGCTTTACTTAAATAATCAACACGAGGCTTTCAGGGCTGCTAACCGGGATATGCCGGCTGGCTGCCCTGCCCGGGCCACACCCATAACCAGGTAAAAAATCAACCAATGAGTACAACGGCATCCAATAACGTCAGCGATCAGCTCCTCGAACAAGTCAATACGGCTTCTGATGCGCTGCGCAATATCAACAGCGTCCACGATGTGGATGTGGCTACGGCACCTCGGGAAATTGTCTGGGAAGACGGCAAAGTCAAACTTTATCATTTCCTGAGGGAGGACAAACCGGCTACCAAAACACCCGTTCTGGTCTCTTACGCTCTGGTCAACCGCTGGGAAATGATGGACCTGCAGCCGGACCGCAGCTTTATCCGTAAACTGATTAGCGAAGGGCTGGACGTTTACCTGATCGACTGGGGCTACCCAACTAAGGTGGACCGTTACAAAAAAATGGAGGACTACATCCTCGGGAATATTAACGACTGCGTGGATTACATCCGCGAAGCCCACGGACTGGCTAAGGTAAACCTGCTTGGCGTTTGCCAGGGAGGGACTTTCAGCCTGATTTATTCCGCTCTGTTCCCCGAAAAAATCAAAAACCTGGTCACCCTTGTCACACCAGTTGACTTCGATAACGAAGAAGGGCTGCTCTTCAAGTGGGCTAAAGATATGGATGTGGATGCAATTGTGGATGGCTTCGGCGGCATAATCCCCGGTGATTTCCTCAATACCGGTTTTGACCTGCTCAAGCCAATGAATAAGGCACGTAAGTACATGGCGCTGCCCCAAACCATGGCCAACAAAGGCAAGCTGATGAACTTCCTGCGCATGGAGCACTGGGTTGCCGACAGCCCGGCACAGGCCGGAGAGACCTACCGCCGTTTCATTAAGGATATGTATCAGCACAACAAGCTCATCAAAGGCGAATTTGAGCTGGGTGGTCGTGAGGTGAAGCTGAAAAACATCAACATGCCGGTACTGACCATCTATGCCAAGCACGATCATATTGTGCCGCCGGCAACGACTAAGCCGATTAATGATGAAATCGGCTCCAAAGACAAGGAGCTGATGGAATTTCCCGGGGGGCACATTGGTGTCTTCGTGGGCGGGCGTTCTCAGAAGCTGTTAACGCCTGCAGTCGCCAGCTGGCTGACTGAGCGGGACTAACGAATAAGGAAAGTGTGGTCCCATGAACATGAAAACTTCGATCACGCACTACTTTGTCTCAGCGTACGCCCGGGCGCGGAGCTTACAAGCCTTAGCTCCGCACCTGCGTACCACTAAACAAGGGAACCGCAGCCTGGCGCTGCCTTGTTTAGCTACAATTTGGTAATACCTGGTTTTAATTTGGTTAGGGCTGAGCTGGCTGTGGGCAACTGCAGCCAGTTCGTTTTTTTACCTGCCCCGGGACATCTTTTCGAGCATTTGAGTGACCCATGCTATGCGGTCTGCCTGCCCTTCTCCATTATCCGTTTTCTTGAGTGCATTCCTGTAGTTTTCGAGTTCCCGGCGGGCCCCTTCCTGCTTATCGAGCCGGAGTAAGATCATGGCTTTTTCCAGGTGTATTTCCGGAGAAAGGGAGTAGGCCTCCTGCTCAGCTTTCCGCAGCAGCAGCATAGCTCTTTCCATATCACCGGCCTCATTTGAGGTTTGGCGGAGGAGTACAGACTGCAACATGTAATCTTCAAGTACGGCGGCATCTGCATCCAGTTGAGTGGTGAGGAGTTGTTGCGTGCGTTCGTAATTGCCGCTCAGGAATTCCTGCCACGCGGTATTGCGCCTTGCCATTGCTGTTACGCTGATATAGGCAGGATCAGCTGCCGGCGGCTCATAGTTTAATTGGTAACCCAAGTCCAGCATTTGCCGGTAAAGATGAGGGTAAGGGCGCTCTTCCCGCGTTTGCAGCTGGTAAGCCCTGCTGATTCTCTGTGCTTCGTAGATGCGGGTGTAAGCATTCAGCAGAGCCTGGTTATCTGCCTTGAGGTGTTGTATGAGGATGAGCGCAGTTTGGTCGGCTTCTGACTCTTGCTCAAAGGTATATTCCATCCCCAGGCGGTTCGCTACCTGAAAGGCAATGGCAGAGGAAAGCATAGAAATACTTTCTGTGAATGCGCCAAATGCGTACAGGTCTACAGGGCTAAAGGTGCCATTCCGGATGGACTGATTGGCCACAGCGGTCTCAGTAACCGCAGCGGCTACGGTAATTACGCCGCTCCAGAATGCGGCACGGGCTTCCCGGGAAAGGTTGCGGCGGAAGTTGTCTACGGAATGATTGAACTGAATATGCGCGAATTCCTGGGCTAAAATGGCCAGCAGTTCCTCTTTGGTTTGCAGGGCGGCCAACAGGCCGGTCGAAATGAACAAGTCACCATTGGCACAGGCAAAGGTGCCGGGCTCTACCGACTCGTAAACACGTATGCGCATTACTGCCGGATGTTTCTTTACAGGTTGTTTGGGAAAAAGTTGCAGCCGGATTTGATTGAGGTAATCCTCCAGGTACGGGTCGTCAAACAGGGTGATGGTCTCATTAAAACTAAGGTACTCTTCCTGTAGCTCGCGCCTGACTTCCTGGTCCCAACCCCTTTTGGAGAGTTGGTCCAATGCGCTGGACTGCAGAAATTGCTGATACCAAAGGCCATCAATCGACAGTTCATTAAGCTGGAAATCAAGGTGCTTGAGGTCAAACGCGGAGATCATGCGCTCCTGCACGTTGATTACAGCTCTAATGGTGGGTGTTCCTGCGATGATGCGATAGTCACTAAGTTCAACGATCGTGCCGGCGTCCAATTTTTCAAAAGAGGCGTCAGCTGTCCGGAATTTCTCCTTGACAACGGCCCGGACGGTATAGTCCTGTGCAAGGAGCGCGTCATTGACTAAAAACAAGAGTAAAACGGGAAGGAAATAGAGAAAATACTTCATGTCAAAAGGTTTTAAGTGTATGAACAAAGGAGCATTATTGCTGAGGTTTATTCGCAGGTTTCGTCTATTTAATTTACAAATAAAAATGGCTTTGGTGTGCTATAGCAATGTTAATTTTGGGCTGCTTCCTCCGTTAAAGGGCCTTAAGGGGGCTAACAAATTGTTAAAAAAAGTCCGACCTTAGCGCAAAACGCCAAATATGACCGAATTCCAAAAAGCAATCCTGGAAGGGATACCAGATACGCTGCCGGTGCCCAAGCCCTACGATCCTAATGTGAGCCATGCACCAAAGCGTGGTATTGACGGTGTGCTTTCTGATAAAGACCGGGCGCTGGCCCTCAAAAATGCCCTGCGCTACTTCCCGGCTCATCAACACAAAGTCCTGGCTCCTGAATTTGCCGAAGAACTGGAGCGCTACGGGCGCATTTATATGTACCGCTTCCGTCCGGACTATGAAATGTACGCCCGCCCGATTGATGAATATCCCCATCAGTCCCATCAGGCTGCTGCGATCATGCTGATGATTCAAAACAACCTGGACCCCAAGGTTGCCAAGCACCCGCACGAGCTGATCACCTACGGTGGCAATGGAGCTGTTTTTCAAAACTGGGCGCAGTACCGGCTGGTTATGCAGTACCTGGCTCAGATGACGGACGAGCAGACCCTGGTGCTTTATTCCGGGCATCCGCTCGGGCTCTTCCCCTCCCACCCTGAAGCCCCGAGGGTAGTGGTGACCAACGGGATGATGATCCCGAACTATTCCACAAAGGAAGACTGGAACAAGTATAACGCCCTGGGCGTCACTTCCTACGGGCAAATGACGGCCGGCTCCTTTATGTACATCGGCCCGCAGGGGATTGTGCATGGTACAACGATTACGCTATTGAATGCTGGCCGCAAAATGGGGCTTGGCGATAAAGATCTCCGCGGAAAAGTGTTCGTGACTTCCGGGCTGGGCGGCATGTCCGGTGCACAAACGATTGCGGCTGAAGTAACCGGAGCTGTAGGAATTGTAGCGGAAATTGACCCTGATGCCGTACAGCAGCGCCTGACGGACGGCTACATCAAAGCAGAAAATGTCTTTACCGACCTCAATGCGCTTTTGCCCAGAATAGAAGAGGCAAGAGCTGGCAAAGAAGCCGTGGCACTGGTCTATCAGGGAAACGTGGTAGAGCTTTGGGAGCGCCTGGCTAAGGATGAGGTTCGAGTGGAGCTGGGCTCTGATCAGACCTCCCTGCACAATATCGAAGGCATGGGCTACGCTCCTGCGGGCTATACCTTTGAAGAAGCCAAACGGCTTTTGGATAAAGACCCTGTACAATTCATGTCGGAAGTGCGGGACACCCTGCGCCGCCATGTAAAAGCCATTAACACCATGGCAGAACGCGGCATGTATTTCTGGGATTATGGCAATGCATTTCTCAAGGAAGCAGGCAATTCCGGAGCGGATATCTGGCTGGATGAGACCGAGGGGCACTTCCGTTACCCATCCTATGTAGAGGATATCATGGGGCCAATGTGCTTTGACTACGGTTTTGGCCCATTCCGGTGGGTATGTACTTCTGGCACAATGGAAGATTTGCAAAGGACCGATGAAATTGCAGCAGAAATCCTTCGGGAGATGCTGGCAGAAGCCCCGGAGGATATTCGTCCTCAGTTGCGGGACAACCTCAACTGGATTGAAGGAGCAGAAGATAACCTGCCTGTCGTAGGCTCAAAATCCCGGATTCTGTACGCTGATGCCGAGGGCCGCATACGTATCGCCCGGGCGTTCAATAAAGCTATTGCAAGAGGGGAGCTCTGTGCGCCAGTCGTGCTGGGCAGAGACCACCACGATGTCTCCGGTACCGATTCGCCCTACCGGGAGACCGCAAATATTTACGACGGCTCCCAGTTTACCGCAGATATGGCAGTGCACAACGTGATTGGAGACGCTTTCCGTGGGGCAACCTGGATTTCCCTGCATAACGGTGGCGGCGTAGGATGGGGCGAAGTGATGAACGGAGGTTTTGGGATGGTGATCGATGGCACACCGGAATCTGACCGCCGCCTGGAAAGTATGCTCTTCTGGGATGTCAATAATGGCATCGCCCGCCGTTCCTGGGCCCGCAACCGGGGCGCGATGTCCACCATACAGCGCACCATGCAGGCTTATCCGGGGCTCAGGGTGACCTTGCCCACTATCGCGGACGATAACCTGGTGGAGGAGGCGCTGGGACTGACTGCCAGGGAAGGGTAGGTTTAAGCCGGCAGTTTTTTCAGGACTTCCAGACAGCCCCACAGCGCTCGCGGCACGTGGAAACAGCCTTTCCACTTGCCGCCCTTCGCGGTGTGCAGTGGCGTGCCGTCCCGCTTCAGATAGCCGAACCATTCGCCGTACTCCGGATCAGAAAACCGGGGCCAGGCGTAATCGTAAAGCTGCACAAACCACTGGGCACACCGCTCATCGCCGGTATGCCGCAGCCCTTTCAATGCAGCTTCCATGGCCTCGAGGTGGACCCACCATAGCTTTTGGTCCCATTCCAGTTGTTGGGGCGGATAGCCTTTACGGTCCAGGAAGTAAAATAAGCCGCCTGCTTGTTTATCCCATCCGTAGTCCAGCATAAAAAGCGCCCGGTCGGTGGCCTGCCGGATCAGCTCCTGATCGTCCCGGCGCTCGCCCAGGTCCATGATGAACCACATAGCTTCCAAAGCATGGCCTGGATTGAGGAGCCGGCCTTCGAAGGTATCACTGAGCTTACCATCGGGCTTTACATTTTCCAGGACCAGCCCGGATTCATCGTCATAGAAGGTATCCATGACGGTATGAATGCAATGGTCAATCGTTGTTTCCACCAGGTCCGACTCGAGCAGCGGCTCCAGCTCCAGGCAAAGGTTGCAGAGGATCATAGGCAGGGAGAAGCCCATGAGGGGGCGGGTACCGGGGACCAGTTTGTTGTACTTGCCTTTGGGGTTGTCCTGCCGTTCCAGTATTCGGCTGAATGTAGTCCGGGCTATGGAAGCGTACCGTTCCGTACCGGTAGCCTGATATAGTTGGCCGAAAGCCATAGAAGCGAAGCAATCGGAGAAGATGTTATAGGCTTGTACGAGAGGTTGCCCATCCTGCCGGAGGGAGAAGTACCAGTTGCCGGCTTCGTCCCGGCCGTGTTTTTCCAGAAAATTGGCACCCAGCAGGGCGAGGTCCAGCCATTCCTGCCGCTGTTCCTGGTTGTTGTACAATTTGGAAAAAGTCCAAACCTGACGGGCCTGTAGCCAGATGAACTTGTCGGTATCGTACACCTGTCCGTCCCGGAGCAGGCAGGTGAAATAGCCGCCATATTCGCGGTCCGGGGAGTGGCGTTCCCAAAAGGGGATGACCCGTTCGTTTAGTTCCTTTGTGAAAACCGGGATGTATTGTCCTGCATTCAGCATGTTCAGTGTTCGTTTCGGTATTCCTGGTATCGGTTGTATAAATGGCCCGCCTGCGGGTAGGCCGATTGTGGGCTCATAAAATGCGAAAACTCAAAGGTAATGGCTTTTTCTAATCCGGCAGCGCGGGCGGCTTCCAGTTTAAGGCGCAGCTTTTCCCACTTTATAGGCAAAAACTTGATGGGCATATCCCGGTCGAAGGATTCAGCATTGGTCCAGCAGCGCAGCCCGTGGCGGTCAGCGAGCCGCTTGTTAACGGCAAAATAATCGGCCAGCTGATGGTAGTCCACGTGTCCGTCCTGAAAGGCCACGATGTCTACGGCCTCCCGTATGCCGGCAAAGATTTCGTCCCACTCGGCTTCGTGCTCCTGCAGGCTGACGGCATCGGTTTTAGTCAGTTCGGCTTCACTGGCCATGATGGCTTTCTGACCGTCGATGTATGGAGAAATCAGGGTGGGCAGCCCGCCACTTACTTTCTTGCAGTGCAGCCCCAGTTGCCGGTAGAGGTCAATGATGCCGGCCGTTTTGCGGCTGACCTCCTGGCAAATATACCAACCCTTGAATACCGGAGAGGAGCCATACCGTTCCCAAACTTCATCAATGACCCGGAGATTGAGGGCTACCTCGCGTTGGAAATCGCCCTGCGCCCACCAGTATTTGCCGGAGTCGTACAGCCCAAAGTAAAAAGCCATACCATGCTTTTCTGACAGGTCCAGAAACAAGCGCACCAGGTCGACCGGTGGTTCATACGCTCCCTCTTCCTGCTGAAGTACTTCCGATGGATAGGTCAGCCAGTTTTTATATCCGCAGCGGATGAGAATGACGGTGTCAATGCCCATGCGCTTCATATGCTGAAAATCGGTGTCCCACTCTTTAATGCCCCAGTTTTGGTGAGGAATGTCGTGGGAGATTTCATCCAGGAAAGTCCCTGTTAGCTTCATGTGTTTTAGTCTTCAAGTTTGTCCCACCAGTACTTCTTCAGCAGCCAGGTGGTAATTAAGAAAATGAGAAAGGTAATGGCCAGTTCCGTAGACTGCCGGATGAGCAGGTAAATGGGCATGACGACCAGGGACATTTGCCAAACGATACCGACGAGTACATTGAACGCATCCCTTCCGAAAGAATGATTGGGCACAAAAGCGGGGTCTGCCGCCAGTACCTTTTTTCGGATGGGGGCCCAAAACCCCCATGGGTTGGTCTTTTTATAAAAGTTCATTAGCGTTTCGTCATCCTCGGGAGGAGTGGCATAGGTGCCGATGAGGCAGCCCGCCAGGGAAATGGCAAAGATGACCGGGAAAAGGTAGATGGGCGTAACATCCGGAAATAACGGCGGGATAAAGGTCGCTGCAATCAACCCGCCGATCATGCCCCAGAAGTAACCGTAGCCATTGAAGCGCCACCAGATCCACTTGAGGGCATTGGCTGCAGCATAACCGCCGTATAGCGCTGAGGTGATCCAAAGCGTCAGGGAGTTGATGCTACTGGCATAAAAACCGCCGATCAAACCGATAGCGACCAGCAGGAAGGAAGCCAGGTAGCTGTATCGGATATAGGTCTTGCTGCTGGCATTTGGGTTGATGTACTTTTTGTACAGATCGTTAACCAGATAAGCCGGCGCTGCATTAATAAAGGCTGCGAAAGTCCCCATGAAGGCGGCCAAGAGCCCCGCCAGCAAGAGCCCCTGAAAGCCAGGTGGGATAAAACGCTCAATGGCCAAAGGCAGAACCGTCTCAAAATCGATATCAGCGCCCATCTCCCTGAATTCCGGGGTCAGGTAGACCAGAGAAAGCACCGCAAATCCGGCAATCATGAGGTACCGCGGAAAATACAGGGCAAGAATGGTCAGCCCGCTCATCTTCGCCGCTTCAGAAGCGGTAGGGGTGGAAAGCACCCGCTGCATATCATAGCTGGGAACCGGCCCGGCCAGGCTGGCAAAAATGCCCTTGAAAATCATCGCGATCAGCAGAAGGCCTATGGCCCCAAACCCATCATCCTCAATGCGTTTGTTGACGCTGTCCAGATAGCCGGTCCAGTCCAGGTCCATCTCCCAGCTGAAGAACAACTCCGTCCAGCCGGGCGGTACGGCTTCCATTACCTGTTCTCCGCTGACGTTGGTATAAGCAATGATGCCCACTACGAAACAGGAAATGGTCATGATGACAAACTGCAGCACTTCCGTTCCAACCACGCTGTACATCCCGCCCTTGATGGTGTAAAGGGTGGTAACCGCGATGATGATGAGTGCATACGACTGCTCAGAGGTCAGCTGAATCAACCCCTGGTCAACGGACAAATCCCAAGGGAAAAAGATGACGGCAAACTTGCCAATTCCTTCGAAGAAGTAGGCGATGAACCCAAATACGCTGATTACTGCAAAGACCGTCACTATAATATGCGATAAGCGCCCTCCGGTCTGATCCCCAAACCGGAAAGTGATCCACTGCGCACCGGTAAGCACCCCTGAGCGCCTAAGCCAGATAGCCAGGAAGACCATGACAAACACCTGATTCCAGACCGGCCAGAGCCACGGGATCCAGGCACTCTTCAGCCCGTATACAAACAGGATAGTGACGGTCCACATCGTGCCCGAAATATCGAACATACCGGAGGCGTTGGAAAGGCCCAGGAGATACCAGGGGATTTTATTGCCGCCCAGAAAATAAGCCTGCATGTCCTTAGAGGCCCGCTTTGAAACCCAGAAGCCGAAAAGTACGGTCAGGACGATATAGCCGAGGATGATCCCGGTATCCAGTAAGGTTAAGTTCATTGTAACAGGTGTTTAAAGTCAGTTTTTGCTCCGGTTGAGTACATCTGTATTTGCATGCAATCAGAGCTTCCGGTCTGTTTAGGCAGATCAGTTTATGGTCGTTTTGTTCTTGTTGTAGACCAGGACAGATTGGTTATTACGGAAAAATAAAAGGGTTTGCCCCTCATTTAACGCAACGGCCGTGCGTACATCCCCGATTAGGCTGAGCCCGGATTGGTGCTGAGGAATGTACTCAAACTGCCCATCGCCCCGGTTGAGGAACAACTGTCCGTAATTGGCATCCCAGGGGCCCATCGTAGGCCGGGTTTCACTTAGGTTGCCGGCCAGTATCAGGTCTTGCAGCCCATCGTTATTGGCGTCAAGCGGCAGGATGGTAAACACCGGCGACATTTGTGCGGCAACAGGCAGTTCCCGTATTGCCCAGTTGCCATCGCCCTGATTTTCCAGCCAAACGGTTTTCCCTTGCTTCGCTTTGAGTTGCCGTGCACCTTCCAGTTGCTCCGGTGAAAGCACATCTTCAATCTTTGCATTGGAGTAGCTGGCGTAGTCCCGAAATTTCTTCCGCATGGCGGCCAGTTGCCCAAACAGGTTGTCCCGGCTCACAAAAGGGTAGGGTTCACCTTGTATATAATGCGTGATGAGGGGGTCTACTGCGCCATTCTCATCAAAGTCACCGTAGTACAGGGTAGCGGGCTCCTCGGCAGACACCTTGAGGTTGGTGTTTTGGCCAAGGTTGCCGGCAATGAGGTCAGTATCACCATCGCCATCAAGATCGGCTTTTGCCATTGACCACCACCAGCCATCGGTATGCTCCCCAAAGAAGTTATTGGCTCGCTGAAGTTGCCCGTTTTGATTCAGGAAGACGGTAAGCGGCATCCATTCGCCGGCCAGCACCAGGTCGGGCTGACCATCGGCATTGAGGTCTTCCCAAAGCGCCGTGGTGACCATGCCGGGCTGCTCCAAGCCAGGGGCTTTTTCTGCAGTGACTTCTTTGAATTCGCCCTGACCATTGTTTTCAAGCAGGTAGCTGCGGGCAGGCAAGGGGTACTTTCCGGGGATCAACCGCCCCCCTGCGAATATATCCTGGTCTCCATCCCCGTCGAAATCGGCAACAGCAACAGTGCCGCTACTGCTGCGCATAAGTGGCAGGGCGCGGGTGGCTTTTTCGAATTGACCGGAGCCGTCATTAAGGTATAAGCGGTCTTGTAGCGCCAGGTCTTCCGGGAGGTAGTGGTAGCCCCCGCTGCTGACATAGAGGTCCATGTCCCCGTCTCCATCGGCATCAAAGGCGGCAGCGGCAACATCTTCCATGATCAGGTCATTGGTCAGAGCAGGCTGAAGGGACAGCGCCCAGGAGCCATCCGTTTGTTGCAGGAATATCTGACCAGCTTGCATTTTGGCACCTCCGGCAAAAAGATCTGTCCGGCCATCACCATTGAAATCGGCTGTGGCTACTGCCGGGCCCATGTAGGACAGGGCGTAGGGTAGGAGGGTTTGTTGTTTGAAGTCTACCCCCTGATTTTCCCGATGGGCAAAGGGCAGGCTATTGTTAAGCGGGCTAAACATCGCTTCTGTCGCGGGAGAAGGGTTGGCAGGTTGAGCATTAGCGATATCGACGGTGAGGGTTTGGTCTGCCGGGATATTGCGGAGGACCGTGGTCGTGCCATCGGGCCAGAGTACGGTGAGCTTATCCACAGACTGTGCTTCGCCAAGCCCGAAATGCAGTGGCAGGTGCATAGCAGACTGAAATCCGCGGGAGGGAATAAATTCCTGCATGAAAGTTTGACTGTTGGCTTCCAGGGTGACTTTAGCGCCCACGGCATGACGATTGCTGCCGTTACCCATTAGATTGACCTTGAGATAATGGCCGTTAGCAACCTGATTTTCGTAGATTCGGGCAGGCGCATTGACGTTGTTGATGACCAAATCCAGGTCACCGTCAAGGTCCAGGTCAGCGTGGACAGCGCCATTAGAGAGCACCAACTCATCAAAACCCCAGTCAGCTGATTTTTTGGTGAAGGTCAGGTCGCCATTGTTCCGGAAAATATAGTTGGGTGTTTTGGTGGACTCCATTCTTGCTATAATGTCCAATAGCGGGTCCGACTTTTCGCCCCGCTGCTCCTTGATTCGCTGATCAGCGTAATAGGAAACAAAATCGCGGTTGGTATAGTCGCGAAGGTAACCGTTGGAGACGAAGAGGTCTTTCCAGCCATCATTGTCAAAGTCAGCGAGCAGGGGCGCCCAGCTCCAGTCAGTATTGGAGACGCCGGCCAACTGCCCGATTTCACTGAAGGTACCATCCCCATTATTGAGCTGCAGCATATTGCGCATGATCTGATGATAGAAACCGTTGCGCAGCATGTACTGATACTTTTCATAGGTATCCGGGCCGTAGAGCAGCTTTTGCCGGCGGTTATCCTCCGGCAGCATGTCCAGGCTGAAAATATCCGGCAAGGCATCATTATTGAAGTCTGCTATATCGGAGCCCATGGAAAAATGGGAAATGTGCCCAATCTGTTGTTTGAGCTCGTCTTTAAAGGTACCGTCTTTTTGATTGATATAGAGGTAGTCTTCCTCAATGTAGTCATTGGAGACGTAAAGGTCTGTCCAGCCATCCCCGTTGACATCCGAGGCGGCAATGCCCAGCCCGAAGCCCAGAGGAGTACTTTTGATGCCTGCGTCAGCCGTCACTTCCGTGAATTGGCCGTCATCGTTGCGCAGGAGCTTATCCCCGGCAAATTCATCGGACAGCCCTTTGACATAGGTCGCATCAAAACTTTGAAAATCCTCTATAGAGTGATTGAGCAGGTAACAGTCGAGGTCACCGTCCCGGTCGTAATCAAAGAAAAGCGCCTGTGTGGAATAGGAGGGCAGGTCGAGCCCATACTTTGCTGCCTCTTCCCTGAAGGTGGGAACCCCTTCGCTGTTATTACCCTGATTGATGTAGAGCTCATTGCGTCGCAGGCCGGGAGCTTTATCGCCGGAGTAGCAGAGGTAGATGTCTAAACGCCCGTCGTTGTTGATATCTACGAGGGTCGTGCCGGTATTCCAACCTTCTTTTCGCCCGGCCACACCTGCTGTTTCGGTAACGGCTTTAAACTGCAGCCCGCCCTGATTTAAGTACAGGGCATTAGGCACCATATTACCGGTAAAATAGAGGTCCGGCAGGCTATCCTGATTGAAATCGCCGACGGCAATTCCGCCTCCGTTGTAAAAGTATTCGTAGGAAAGGACATTGACGTCTTCTGTCTCCGTCAGCGTATTCACAAAGTCGATACCGGTTTTTTGCCCGTCGTGAGGCACAAAAGTCCCTTGTTGCCGGGCAATATTCTGGTTATCAGTGTTCTGGCAGCCCGCAAAAAGCAGGCTAGTGGCGATTAAAAGGCAAAAATACTGTTTCATGGAACGAAAAATAAGTAAATCTGCCAGAAGCACCTAGCAATTGCCGGTAAAGTAGTGTGCGCACACAGTGTGCTGCAAACATTGCGTTTTAATGTACAGGCGGGTTAAAATCAACCTTTGGCTTCTTTTTTGTGCTCCTCTATTTTATCGGCAATTTTGAGGGCCCACACCATTTGTTTGGCGGAGGGGTGGCTGTTATACAGTGCTTTTTTACGTGCCTGCATAAGAATGCCGCGTTCATCATAGGAGAGCAGGCGTTTGTTGCCGTCCTGCAGGGTGTAGTCAATCATCTCCTGCCATTCGTCTGCGTCGTACATTTCGAAGTCGGATTTGAGCACATCAAGATCAGTAGGGTCGGAGAGGTCGTAGTTTCTGGACATGGTGATTTCCAAGTTTGTGAGTTATTGATTAGTGGGCGCAGGCTGATTGCCTGCTTTGGTATTTAAGTTGCGGATGATTTCCTCTTCGTCTTTGCCTAAGTTTTCAAGTAAAACCTGGGCAGAAGAAGCGAAGTCGTCATCGGGATACTGGTCTATAAATTGTTGGTAAAGCTGGCCAGCCTCATCGAACCGCTTGAGGTCATTGTCGAGGATGAAAGCCTGCATAAACAGGGCTTGTGGCGCTTTTTCGAATTCTGGATAAAGGGAATGAAGCCTGCCGTACAGGTCCAGTGCTTTTTCATAATTGCGGGCTGAGCGGGCAATCTCTCCGGCACGGTAGAGTAGGGTAGGCGTCAGCGCATCATCAGGGAGCAAAATGCTGTAAAGTTCGGATTGCTGAATGTAAAGGTCAGCCTTCCGGAAGTCCAGCCGGGCCAGGGAGTCGTTGTAAATGGATAAGCGCAGGGCTTCCAGTTCGTCCTCCAGTGCTACCATGGTGTTGCCCAGTTGTTCGGCAGCAGTTTTAGTGGATTCGCTTTCCGGGAATCTACGGGTAAGAGCCTGTAAGGCCAGTTTGCCGGCTTTAGGCTGTTGGAGGGCGGAGTTGTACAGGTCTCCCAGGAGAAGCATCGCCTGCGGGGCCACCTCTGCACCATTGTGTCGCTCCAGCAGCTGCAGGAGCCGTTCTGCTGCGGCCGGGAAATTGCTCAGCCGGTACTGCAAAGTAGCTTCCCGGTAAAGGTAACGGGGCGTAAAGGTTGGGTCTTCGGGATAAGCCGATATGTAGTCCGCGTAGGATTCAATCAGGATTTTAGCTGTGGCTGCGTCTGTTTTGCCTTCAGCTTCAGCTTCCAGCCCGGCAATGGCTGCCTGCCTTTTTTGCTGCTCGCTGGTACAGCCCATCAGCGCCATGAACAGGAGCAAAAACAGGGGTAAAATCAGGTTGTATTTCATAACGGTCTGATGTTCTTAACCACTTAAAACTACAAAATCCCGAAGGAACTCAGGTTGCTAAACAAACAGCTGTTTTTCCTGTTTCTCCTCCGAAAATGAATCCAACTTTATGGCAAAGGTAAGTATCTTTTGGTTCCGCAGGGACCTTCGTCTGCATGATAATGCCGGACTTTATCACGCGCTCAGGGGAGCGCATCCGGTTTTGCCCCTTTTTATTTTCGACCGGGAAATTCTGGATGATTTGGAAAGCCCTAAAGACGCACGGGTGGAATTTTTGCATGACACCCTTGCCGGCATGAAGGAATCCCTTGAACAGGAGGGGCACTCCCTGCTGGTGCGGTATGGTTTCCCAAAGGAAATCTGGCCAGCCTTGCTGAAGGAGTTCGATGTGGCCGCCGTCTACACCAACAGAGATTACGAGCCTTATGCCAAAAAGCGGGATCAGATGGTGCGGGAACTGTTAGACAATGCGGGAATCCCGTTTCATGATTTCAAGGATCACGTCATTTTTGAGGCCGAAGAAGTCCAGAAAAAGACTGGCGGCAACTATACCGTTTTCACGCCCTACAGCCGCACCTGGAAGGAAGTGCTGAACAACCGCATGGATTCATTTACCAATCCGGACGGGGAGCAGCAGGAGATTTCCTATTACCTGAAACCTTATCCGGTGGAGGCGTACGCCAGTCATTTTTTAGAAACAGAACCGCTGCCCATGCCCACTCTTGAGGATATGGGCTTTGAGCCTACTGACATTGAAATCCCACCCAAATCCGTTAGCCGCGGGCTGATCCGGACATACGATGAGACGCGGGATATCCCGGCTATCAATGGCACTTCCCGGTTGGGGATCCACTTCCGTTTTGGCACCATTAGCATACGCGAAAAAGCCTGGCGGGCGAAGCAGCTCAACGACACCTTCCTCAATGAACTGATCTGGCGCGACTTCTATGCGCAAATTCTGGATGAGCATCCGCACGTGGCGGAGCGTTCCTTCCGGCCGAAGTACGATTATGTGCCCTGGCGCAATGACGAAGCCGATTTCAAAAAGTGGTGCGAAGGGAAGACGGGTTATCCGATCGTAGATGCCGGCATGCGCGAGCTCAATGCCACAGGCTATATGCACAACCGCGTGCGGATGATTACCGCCAGCTTTTTAACGAAGCATCTGCTGATTGACTGGCGGTGGGGCGAGGCTTACTTCGCAAAAAAGCTACTTGATTTTGACTTGTCCAGCAACAACGGCGGCTGGCAATGGGCGGCAGGTAGTGGTACGGATGCAGCGCCCTATTTCAGGGTTTTCAACCCCTATTCTCAGCAGAAAAAATTTGACAAGGACTTCAAGTACATCAAGAAGTGGGTGCCCGAGTTTGGTACAGACCGCTATCCGGAGCCTATGGTTGAGCATAAGATGGCCCGGGAACGTTGTCTGGAGGCTTACAAGTCCGGATTGGAGAAAGCGGAAAACTGAACGGTTTGTCTTGCAGGTAGAATCAAGTGCCGGAATTTGAGGTTTGTTATATTTGATCCGGAAAACAAACATAAACGATGGTTATCAACTACAAATACCGGTTCTGTTTTTTTCAAATACCCAGAACCGGCAGCACTGCCATAGCAGAAACTCTTGTAAGGGAGTGTGGTAGTGAATATGTGGGTCGCCGGCATTCCACAATAGAAGAATTTCTTGAAGTTTCATCAGAGGATACACGGAAATATTTTACTGCGGCAGGAGTTCGAAACCCGCTGGACTCCATGGTCAGTAAATATTTCAAAATTAAAAACAACCACAAGAACACAGTTCAATACCCCAAAAAGAAATCCACAGGGCGGTCCCTTTCTCAAAAACGGCTTCATATGGCTCAGGATATCTTTCAAAATAATCACTCTTTTAGCTCCTTTTTTAAAAAGTATGGCGATCAGGTGCGTTGGTTTAACCCAAAACACATGGCAACCATTCAGCAGGTGGATTATTTAATCCGGTTTGAACACATACAAAAAGATTTCGACCGCTTTGCTGAAAAAACGGGGATGCCTAAAGTTGAAATCCCTCAAATCAACAGTACCCAAAACCGGGAAAGAGACTTTAGAAGCTATTTCGATGAGGATATTATCCCTTCTGTTATTAACCTTATGGAGGTACATATGGATCAACTGGGATATGAATTCCCTAAAGAATGGAGATGAGCATTCTCAAAGGCCCCGGGGCATTTGAGCTAGCATTCCACAAATCGGATGAGTGGACATCCTGTATTCCGTTCATTTAGTAAAAAATCAATGTAAGTGTTTGCTCAATATTCTGAAACCATTGGTTAAGTTTGGATATTCTTCCACCACATTATCTGCTTTATGCCATTCTACCTTATCAGCCATATATTGAGCCTAATGTCTTTGCTTTTTGCGCCAGAGCCTTCCCAAATGGACCATTCCGTTCAGGAATCCAATTCACCGAATGTCGTTTTGATTTTTTGTGACGACCTAGGCTACGGCGACCTGCACGCCTATGGGCATCCCACCATTGCGACGCCCCACCTGGACCGAATGGCTCAGGACGGCATGCTTTTCACTCAGTTTTACAGTGCTTCCCCGGCCTGCACCGCCAGTCGTTATGCCCTCCTGACCGGCCGTTATCCGGTGCGTTCCGGTTTTGACTGGGTGCTCTATCCAAAGTCGGAACGCGGATTGCATAGTGAGGAGCATACCTTAGCCGAAGGGCTTAAAGCAGCGGGCTACCGTACCGGGTGTTTTGGTAAATGGCACCTGGGGTCTACACAGCCCGGCTTCCTTCCTTTGCAGAATGGGTTTGACACCTACGTAGGCCTGCCGTACAGCAACGATATGATCCCACCCCAATGGCCGGATATTGCGCTGCTCTCCGGCAACGATACACTGGGCATGAACCCCGATCAGTCCCTGCTTACCGGCCTGTATACGCAGACGGCTATTGACTTCATGCGGGAAGATGACCCGTCCCCCTTTTTCGTTTACCTGCCTTTTGCGATGCCTCATGTCCCTCTGTACCCCGGCAAGGACTTTGAAGGGCATTCCCGGGCAGGCACCTACGGCGATGTCGTGGAAGAGATTGACGATGCGGTAGGGCGCATACGTGCAGCCCTGGAGGAGGCAGGACTGGCAGAAAATACCCTTATCCTGTTCACCAGCGACAACGGTCCCTGGATTATCAAGGGTGCGGATGGCGGCTCAGCGGGGCTCCTTCGGGATGGGAAAGGCAGTACCTGGGAAGGAGGGATGCGGGTGCCAGGCATTGCTTGCTGGCCCGGGACTATTGCGCCCGGGCAGGTACAGCGTACGCCCGCCAATACGATGGACTGGTACACGACTTTGTTAGGGCATGCCGGGCAGGATATTCCCGAAGACCGGATAGTGGATGGTGGTGATCTTCGCCCTCTCTTGCGTGGAGAGACGCTTTCAGATCGCCCTTTTTTCTACTACGGTCCCGGCAATCAGTTGCAAGCTGTGCGTAAAGGTCCTTGGAAATTGCACCGGATAACCTCCAGTCAGACGAGCCTGGATTACTTTGATGGGAAACTGCCTCTACTGTTCAATCTGGATGAAGACCCCGGTGAGCGCTTCGACCGGTCGGAGCAGTTCCCGGAAATCGTTACTGAGCTGCAGCACCTGATGGATGAGCAGATGAAAGCTACAGATAGAGTGGGGACGTTTTGGGACTAGTGGTCTGTCAAGGCTAAAACTAGGGGTTGCCTGCGGCGACTTTTGAGGCTACTCTTCGTTGGATAACCCCTTACGTAGCGCTGCTATGCGCGGGAACATCCGCCTTGATTAGCCTCAAAATTCGCTCCCACTCAACCCATAAATTAACACTTGACAGACCACTAGCTCCCGCTCACAATCTCCAGCTTTTCCTGAATCCAACGCGCTTTCCCAACGGCACGCTCCAGGGACTCATCCACTATAGTCGCGTGACCCATCTTGCGGAACGGCTTGGTCGTGCTTTTGCCGTAGAGGTGGAAATGGGCGCCTTCAATTTTGAGGCACTCTTCCAGATGCTTGTAATAAGCCGGGCCGGTGTGGCCGGGTGCGCCAAGCAGGTTGACCATGACGGAAGGTGATTTCATTTTCGTACTGCCAAGGGGCAGGTTGAGAATGGCGCGCAGGTGCTGCTCGAATTGGGAGGTGTAGCAGCTGTCAATCGTGTGGTGCCCGCTGTTGTGAGGCCGGGGAGCGACTTCATTGACTAATAAGTTGCCCTCCTTGTCCAGAAACAGCTCTACGGCCAATAAGCCGCAAATGCCGTAGGCATTGATAACCTCAGCAGCCAGGGCTTCAGCTTTTGCTTCCACTTCCTTACTGATATTGGCCGGGCAGAACAGGAATTCCACCAGGTTGGCTTCCGGATTGAAGGCCATCTCCACGGCAGGAAAAGCCTGGGTCTGGCCACTTTCATTGCGGGCTACAATGACTGCGATTTCCTTGTCCATTTCCACGAGGTCTTCAATCATGCAGGGGCCAGGCAGCAGCTTTTCTTCGAGGTCTGCTTCTGAGCGGATGATGCTCACGCCACGCCCATCGTAGCCTGCGGTGCGGGATTTTTGTACAAATGGCAGGGAGCGCTCGCCTGAAGCCACTGCTTTCCTTACCGCTTCTTCATTGGTGTAAAGCGCGAAGGGGGAGGTAGGAATGTTATGTTCCGCATAGAATTGCTTTTGCAACCCCTTGTCCTTGATGATGTCCAGTTTGGCGGGAGCAGGGTGCACTTTCACACCTTCCTTTTCCAACTGATGCAGCGCCTCCGTATTGACGTGCTCAATTTCAATGGTGAGCACCTGCTTATCTTTTCCGAACTGGTATACGTCATCGTAATCTTTAAAATTACCGGCAGTGAAAAAGGGAGAGACCCGTCCTGCAGGGAAGGAGTTATCAGTATCGAGCAGGAAAAGTGGCAAGTGCCAGTTATTAGCGGCCTGAGCCATCATTTTGCCGAGCTGCCCGCCGCCCAGTACACCAACTTTGAAGCCTGGATGAAGGATAGAGTCTTGATATGCCATGGTTGGATCGCGTGGTTTTGCCTGCAAAGCTAGAAAAAATTGCCTGCTATCTGTTAAGGATTTTAAGTTATCGCGACTCCGGTATTAAGGTTTTCCTAATTCTGTCATTAGCACTGGCGTCCTATTTCCGGCGGGTGTATTTTGCAGCTTTATTAGAGTTTATTAAGGTAAGTTTTGTATAGGGTATGGATGAGTATTTTTTGCCAGATCAAAGAACGCCCGGAACCTCGTAGCCTAAGCTACGAAGGTGAGGACGAGATGCAGAGCTGGTGAAAAAGACCATTCAGAGACATACAAAATTTGCGTTAATAAACTCTATTTAACACAACAAAACCCAACTTAACATGAAAAAAGCATTGTTCACTTTTATCGCGCTCACCGGTTGCCTCATTTTTGCACAAGCTCAGGAATATAAAGTCATTACCACTGTAGAGTCTATTGTGCCCGGTGGGCTTGGGCGTTCCCGGATCATCGAAAACAAAACCGAGGTTGACGCTGAAGATTTTACTACTGAACGAACCGACGGCACGACCAGTGATCAGCGCAGTGTAAGGCGGCGGGATGCAAAAGTGGATGAATTCTCAGAAACCAAACTGCTGAACTTTTACAGCCTGGTAGGCATCAACTTCCAAAATATCGCTTCAAACGATGCGCTGGTCAGCTCCCGTATCAATCAACTGGTGGCAGAAGGCTGGGAACTGGCATTCGTGACATCCGGTGTGGAAAGCAGTGCCGGCGCAGATGATACAGAGGGGATTTTTATCACGCGCTATATCTTCAAGCGTCAGTAAAAGTTTCCACGCCTTGTATCACGATAGCCATTCTGGTAACTACCAGGATGGCTATTATTGTTCTGTCACCCTTCAAACAGCCCGCCAATTTCCGCTTCAGTAGCCCGCAGTTTTTCCCGGCAATAGGCAATCAGTTGCGCTGCCCGTTTTACTTTAGCTGAGAGCTCATCAATATTCACTTCGTTTTCCTGGAGTTGGGTTACTGTTTCCTGGAGCTCCTGGATAGCCTCTTCGTAAGTTAGGTTCATTGCACTTTGCTTTTTACGGTCCCGTCCTTAAAACGGGTGGTCAGAATATCTCCTTTTTTGACGTTCCGGGCATCGGTTACCGGTTGTCCTTCAAGGGTAGTAAGTGTATAGCCGCGGCGGAGTGTGGCCTCGGGGCTTAGCAACTGAAGCAACTGCTCAAATTGCTGCAATTGTTGCTGTTCCAGTTTCAGATGCTGCCGGACCGTTGGGGGGATGAGCTGCCTGAGCCGGTCAATATGCTGATGCTCCCGTTGCAGCTTTTGTACAGAAAGATATTTTAACTGCTGTGCCCATCGTTCAAGTTGCAGTTTTTGCTGGCTAAACTGTTGCTGTACCAGTTTTGAAATGGCATAACCCGCCTCCACCAGCTGGCTTTCAAACCGGGCCGCCCGGTCTATCAGCCATTCGGCTACAGCCGTAGGGGTTTTGAGTGCGGTATGGGCAACCAGGTCGAGCAAAACCTCATCAATTTCGTGTCCAATTCCGGTCAGTACCGGTATCGGACATTCTGCAACGGCCACGCACAGCTCGTAGTCATCAAATGCGGCTAAGTCAAGCCTTGCTCCACCTCCTCTTGCAATAATAATAACATCGTAGGGCCTGGTCAGGCTTTGGATGCTGCGAATTTGAGCGGCTACCTCCAACGGGGCATTTTGCCCCTGCATGGCAGCAGGGAAAACCCTGACCTGGAATTTATACCCATACTCATTTTGCTCCAGCTGGCGCATGAGGTCTTCTAAACCGGCAGCCGTAGGGGAACTGATGACCGCTAACCGCTGGGGTACAAGAGGCAGTTTCTGATTGCTGTTTTTGGAAAGCAATTGTTCTGCCTTCAGGCGCTCGAAGGTAGCCCGGCGTTGCTGCTCCAACTGACCCATGGTGTAGGCAAGGTCTATATCTTCTACGACAAGCTTAAGCCCATAGCGTTCGCTGAAGTCAATGCTAACTCGTAGAAGGACGGCGGTACCTGACCTTAAAATTTGGATTAGGCTGGCTCCAAGTTTGCGTTCCAGTTTTCGATATTGCCTTTGCCATAGCACTGCGTCACTTTGAGCGATAATTTGGTCTTTGCCTTCAGCTTTCTGTACCAGGCTTAGGTACCGGTGCCCCCGGGAAACATTCAACTGATAGATTTCGCAGCTCACCCACACTGGTGCGGGCAGGTTGAGCGCGATGATCCTTCGAATGTATTCATTGAGTTCGTAAAGCGTATGCTTCTCCAAGTCCCTTGCTTTAGTGAGAGCTCAAAGGTAAACATTTAGGCTTCAACTTCCTGTGTCCGTTCTCCGAAAATCGCTACGAGGTCATCCTTAAAAGCCACTTCCTTAGTAAGAAGCAATTGGGCCAGTTCCTCAAGCTGGCTGCGGTGGTCGCGCAGCAAACTGAGGGTCCTTTCGTAGGCTGTCTCCACGAGTTTATGGACTTCCTCGTCAATGACCTGTGCGGTAGCTTCGCTGTAAGGCTTTTGCAGGGATTGCTCACTTTGCCCGGTGCTGTCGTAGTAGCTAATGTTGCCCAGCTTTTCGTTAAGCCCGTAGTAAGCCACCATGGTGTAAGCCTGCTTGGTCACTTTTTCAAGGTCATCCAATGCGCCGGAAGAGACTTTGCCAAAGATGATCTCCTCGGCCGCCCGGCCGCCCAGTGCGGTACAGATCCGGTCCATGAATTGATCGGTATTGTAGATGACATGCTCCTGCGGCAGGTACCAGGCTGCCCCCAGAGACCGCCCTCTGGGCACCACCGAGACTTTCAACAGATTGTCGGCGTGTTTTAGGAACCAGCTGGCGGTGGCATGCCCGGCTTCATGGTGGGCAATAACTTTCTTTTCTCCTTCACTGATGATTTTGCTCTTTTTCTCTAAGCCGGCAATGACCCGGTCGGTAGCATCGTAGAAGTCTTTCATTTCCACCTGCTCCTTGCTGCGGCGGGCTGCAATTAACGCTGCTTCATTACAGACATTGGCGATATCCGCACCGGAGAACCCTGGCGTTTGGGCAGCCAGGGTATCCAGGTCGATATCCTCTGACATGGCGAGGGGCTTGGTGTGCACTTCCAGGATAGCTTTCCGTTCGGTGCGGGTAGGCAATTCCAGGTAAATCTGCCGGTCAAAACGGCCAGGGCGCAACAGTGCGCGGTCGAGGACATCGCCACGGTTAGTCGCTGCCATCACAATGACACCGGTGTTGGTGCCAAAGCCGTCCATTTCAGTCAGAATTTGGTTGAGGGTGTTTTCCCGCTCATCGTTGGCCTGCATAGCTGCACTTTTGCCCCGGGAGCGGCCAATGGCATCGATCTCATCAATAAAAATGATACTGGGGGAGGTCTGCTTGGCTTTTTTGAAAAGGTCACGGACTCTTGAGGCACCGACCCCTACAAACATCTCCACAAACTCAGAACCGGAGATGGAGTAAAAAGGGACTTCTGCCTGGCCCGCTACTGCTCTTGCCAGCAAGGTCTTACCGGTGCCAGGAGGACCAACGAGCAGGACGCCTTTGGGTATTTTCGCACCCAATTTGGTGTAACGGGACGGGTTCTTCAGAAAATCCACAACCTCTTTGACTTCCACTTTAACCTCTTCCAATCCGGCCACATCTTTGAAAGTGACATCACTGGAGCCTTTTTCAAACAACTTGGCTTTGGACTTGCCGATGTCAAATATATTGCCCCCGCCGCTACCCATGCCCCCACCGGGCCTCATACGCCGAAGGACGAAAACCCATATCCCTACGATAATCAGTATGGGAAGCATCCACGACAGAATACTGCCTAACCAGTCAGTACGCTCCTGGAAAGCCAGATCAATAGCGTTCCCCGTTGCTTCCTGATTGGCATCAAGCGTTTCCTGGAAGTTATCCAGCGAACCGATATTAAAGGTGTAATGCGGCCCTGCCTGACTAGAGTCAATTTCCGGGTAACGGCTAGTTGTAAGGGCTTCAGATTTGATATAGACCTCTGCCTTTTTCTGATTAATGACATCAATCTTGTAGACGTCTCCGTTCCCAAGCATCTCCTGCTTAAAGCGGCTCCAGGAGATTTCCTCTGTCTGGGAGCCATTGAAATAGAAAACAGCTTGTCCCAGAAGCAGGGCAAGCAGTATGTAAAGTAACCAGGATGGTGATCTGCCAGAAGGGGAGTTGGGTTTCCCCTTGGAAGGTTGGGGTTTCGGATTGGTTTGGTTAGCCATGTATAGGATTGATTTTCAATATTATATTTTGTCCGTAATTAAAACGGCTGGGAGAGTGGGATGTTTTAACCGGACTGGGTAGTGCCTGTTCTATCCTGTTTTTTACATTTCGGGGGGGCGGGGTTTTGGGAAAGCCAGTTGGTGATGATTTGGCGGACCTGCTCATTTTGAAAAGGCCATGCTGCTATGCTCAGGTGAGTGCCTCGCTCAATCTGATGAAAGGCAATGTCATTTGAGCTGCCTTTAGCTTTCTGAACGAAGGCCATGGCAGCTGCTACCGGGACCATACCGTCCTGATCACCGTGGATGATAAGCCCCCGCTGTTGGGGTTGAAGTGGAAGATGCGCGGCGGGGTTGGCTTTGGAAAACAAAGGGTCTTCCCGGGAGCCTGCCAGGTCACGGATAGCAAAACGTTGGGGCATTTGCTCCAGGTCGAGCGGGGCGCCAAGTGCAAAGAAACCGGCGATTGATCTGGCATTGGGCAGGGCTTCGCGGATTAAATTTACATCAAGAGCCAGCAAGGCGGACAAATGCCCTCCGGCAGACATACCGCCGGCAATCGTAGCCTGTGGCGACCAGTCAGCATGTTTTTGGTCCAAATTGCGGAGCAGCGCCTTCAGGTCGGCAGCAATATGACTGTAGTTGTGTTGGGGGCAAGGGCGGTAGGAAGGAAGAATCACATGGTACCCCAAACCGGCAAGGATGTGGGCATGTACCCTGAAATAATCGGGTTTGCCCCATCTCCAGCTACCACCATGAAAATAAATAATCCATCTGGGAGGGTTCGCCGATGGCAGCTTCGGTTCGCAGTAAAGGTAGTACTGCCTTAGGTGCGGCCCATAGTTTATCCTTTTGAGTGTTGCTTTTGGCTGCCTACTCCGCAATGCCTGATACCACAGCACCGGAAGCCGTGTGGCTTCGTGCCAAAGGGTGCCCCGTGGGGCCGTCACGTACAACAAGAAAACGGAAAGCAGCAGTAAGACGACAATCATAGAGAAAAAAAATTGCACACAGGATCACTGTCCTGCGTGCAACTCAACTATTTTAACTAAAACCTATTACGGGGACCTAACCAGGTTTCGTTTAAAATGTTTCCAAATTCCATTAGAATTTTTCTTTTTCTTCCCGAAACAAGTACTTTCAGGCTGGATTAATCAACGGGGGATTATGAATCTATGGAAACTAAATCCATGGGCTCTGGTAGTATGTTTTGGCATATCTGCCGGTCAAGCCCAGGAAGACACACCTGATGTGCTAGTTTGTGAAGCTGACGAACTTCGGGAAGCCGGAGCGTATGCCGATGCTTATATGGCCTATGAGCTGGCTTATCCTTACTATGAGTCAGTATGCGATTATTACCATATGGCTTACGTGAAGACGTGGGCTAGTGAAATGTCCTACTATCTACCCTATCCTGATGAGGTACGTGATGCAGCCGTTTTCAAAGCTTATAGCATAATCGAAGAGCACCTGGCAGCGGTCAGGGACACGCTTTCGTACTATCCGCTGGCTTTGATGAATATGAGCCTCTATTTTGGGCATAAGAAGGACTATGAGCGCAAATTGTCCTTTTGTCATAAGGCAAAAGATGCTGCTCTGCTCATCAATGGCTACAGCAGCCCTAATGCAGCAACGGCCTATAACAACCTGGGGGTCGCTTATGGCGGGAGAGGCAACTGGAATAAAGCACTGAGCTATCTGGATACAAGCCTGAGTATTTTACTGGAACTGGAGAAGCAGGGTGATATTTTTTATGCTAAAAACAACATAGCCCACAGCTATGCTGAGCTGGGAGATTTCGAAAGGGCTATTCTCACGCAGGAGGAGGCAGTTGAAGCTGCCAATGAAGACCGAAACCTGGCTCGTGCCCTCAATAATCTTGGAGCACTTTATGTAGAAGTGGATGAATGGGAGACCGGTATCCTGCACCTGAAAAACGCACTGGCTATACGCCGCCGGTTAAGTGATACCCTGACGGATAATATCTTTTCTACCCAACTCAATCTGATCTGGGCTTACAGTGAGAGCGGGAAAGCCCGCCGTAGTGAAGCTTTACTGGATGAAGTTATTGACGAAGCTATTGCCCTTGCACCCTCATTTAGCAATTCGGCTTACCTGCAGATCGCCTACAACTATAAAGCCAGAAATGTATTGGAAGCCGGTCATGCAGCCGATGCAACTGGGTAGGCAAAGCGGAGGAAGTCAGTTCCTGGAGTGCCGAATCCTGGGCAGGGACCAAGCTGGTTAAAGGTAAAATCCTTCAGGCGCTTGGGCGGACGGAAGATGCGCTTTGGGCGGTGCAGGAAGCTTATCGGGTGCTCGTGCCTGGTTATCAGCCTGCGGACTATACAGATATTCCAAACTGGCGCGCTATGGAGGCTATTGCCTATACACTCACGCTCTTCCCGTTACAGGCGGTATTGCTGGAGCAAAAAGCCAGCGAAATAGCGGATTTTGAGTTGCAGCAGGCCTCGCTGAAGACCTTGCAAGCGGCTGATTCAGCGGTGACCGCATCCCGGCTGTCATATCAGAGCCAGAAATCCAAGGAGCTTATGTCGGCCAATTCCAAAAGCCTGTACAATGCGCTCATTGGAATGCACTACCGCCTATACCAAAAGACGGGAGATAAGCTGCACATTAACCGGGCTTTCCTGTATATGGAAAAGAACAAGGCCCTGTCGGTAATGGAAAATCTGAATGCCATGGAAGCTGCCCGCTTTTATGATATTTCTGAACGGGTGGTTGAGGCAGAAAGGAGTTTTCGGGAGGATATCGCTTTTTACCAGTTGAATCTCAACACTCTGAGCAGTAGTTCATCCCCAGAACAAGTTGAGGCATGGAAGAGAGAGCTCGATCGGCTGACCCACGCTCAGGATAGCTTGTTTGATATCATCAGGGACCAATATCCGCGTTACTACAAAACCCGCATTGCGTTGGTTATGCCAGACCTGGAAACAGTCAGGCGTGATGTAGTGGATCCTGACGAGACGATGATAGAGTACTTTTATACGGATAGGGAATTGTATGTCCTGATTGCCGATACTGAAACCACGCACTTTCTTAAGCTAAAGGCAGACGGCCTGGAAAAGGATATCCGGTTTCTGTACGATGCGCTTCGCAATAACGAAGATTGGGCAAGCGAAGCAAGCTACAAAGTTTATCAGCAGGTTTTTGAGCCCTTACAATCGTACATCAATGATGAAAAACTGGTTGTAATTCCGGATGGTCCCCTGTTGTATATCCCGTTCGATCAATTTCTTATGAAGCCTCCCGGAGCTGAGCCTCATCAGTATCTGCTGGAGGCCTATCAAACAAGAAGACTGTTGTCTGGAAGTGCGGCACTGCTGTACAAAGGTGTTCAGCAGGAGGTTGGGATACGCTATGGCGTTACTGCTATGGCCCCGCTGTTTGATGGAAGTGAAGGAAGTGTAAGGGCTGGAGATCAATTTGGGCCTTTGCCCGGAGCGCAAAAAGAAGTCAGTATGCTGGATCAGCTTTTCCAGGGAACTTTCTTGACAGGCATAGATGCCACCGAGGAAACATTTAAGCAAAAATGCGCTGAGTCTGGCATTTTGCATCTGGCTACCCATACGGCTATCAACGATCAGTTCCCAAATGCCACGCACCTGTTGCTCAAAGGGACCGGTAAAGAAGACGGCAAATTGAATATCTACGAAATTTACGGGCAGCATATTCCCGCGCAGCTTGGCTTTCTGAGTGGGTGCAATACGGGCTTTGGCACCATAAAGGCAGGGGAGGGAGCAATAAGCCTCGGGCACGCTTTTGCTTATGCGGGCTGTCCGAATACAGTGATGACGTTATGGCCCATCAAAGATGATTTGGTGCCCGACCTTGTCCAGGTGTTTTACGAAAAGCTTAGTGAAGGGCTGGGGAAGGCCGAAGCCCTGCGGGAAGCTAAAATTCACTGCCTGAAAAACGATGATCTTTTTGTTCACCCTTACTATTGGAGCAGCTTTATTTACAGCGGAGACCTGACTCCTGTACAGCTGTCTGCCTTTGTCTTTCAGGATTATCTGTGGATGTTGGTTGCAGGGCTGATGGCTGTCGGCTTGTTTGTTGGCATATGGTGTTACAGGAGGTGGCAGTAAGCCAGATCACGAACCTGGCTTAAGACCATAGTCGGATAATATTTCAGAAGCCTTCCTGCCGTAGCGGTCCTCCCGGCTGGCAAGAAACTGTAAAAGCGGCAGCGCCTTTTCATGCTGTTCCTGCCGGATATGAGCTAATGCCAGGTAAAAAGTAGCCGGCCGTTTGAACGCAGCTACTGGCGGGTTGTTCCGGGTGTCTTCGAAAATAGAAATGGCAGGTTTCAATTTGCCCTGGTCGAGTAGGGTAATCCCATAGAAAAAGCGGGCGGTGCGGTCCTGAGGGTCCGTTTGGCTGAGGTGAAGCTGAAACAGCCCTTCCGCTTTGGCATAATCTTCTTCCGTATAAGCTTGAATTGCCTGGGTTTTGATATCGGTGCTGGCGTTGCTTTGTGTTCGGGTGCCGCGTTTAATATCATCATCCACATAGCTGAGCGGCATAAAGTGGGTGTTGTACATTTCTGCTCCGGAAACAGAAGCGCCCTGAAAGAAGGCAAGGTAGCCTACACTTATGAGAATAGCAATGGTGGCAGCAGCGGTCATTACTAGCCGCAGGGAGACGCTACGGGCACCACCTGAGTCCTGTAGCCCAAGCTGCTTCTCCATCCTTGAAAAAACAAGTTCAGGGTCCTCTTTTTGGTACCTTACGCCGCCTAAAGCAGCCTGAGAAAACGCATCGTAACGGGAAGGGTCAACATCTACTTTTCCGGTACGGTGAAAGCGCTTAAAATCTTCTTTGGTCAGGTTTTTTTTGCTCTTTGGCTGTTCCCTTTTCATGTTCACTTGGTTAACTGCAATCTGAGGTTTCGTTTCCCGTTTTGGAGGTGGCTTTTGACTTTGCTGAGTTCAAAGCCTTCTTCTTCGGCTATTTCTTCGTAGGACATGCCTTGGAAGTAAAATGCGACGATACATCGGTTTTGTTCTTCTTTCAATTCATCCACAGCTTTAGAAAGCTTTTCCAATTCCGGATTTCTATCATCAAGAGCTTCGAAAAGTGGAAATTCCATAAGCGCGGGGTCATTTTTTTCAGAAAGTTCCTCAAACCGGTTTTTCATTCGGCTTTTCAGTACTTTCAAGCTTTCTGTTTTGGTGACTTTCATGAGCCAGGCAGAGAAATTATCAATTTGATACCTGACAAGGTGATTCTTCAGGTTAGCCCAAACCTCCATAGCTGCATCCTCGGCATCCATCTGATTTTTCAAAATACTTAGCGAAAAATAGTAGACCTTTGACATATAGCGCTTTATCAGGCAATTGAGTGCAGCTTCGTCTCTCCGTTGCTTGAAGAGCTCGATCAGGTTTTCATCCCCGAGTTTATTGTATTTGGGTCTTAAGAAGCGACTCATAGTTTGCCTTAGTAGTTGTCTTATCAAAAGTAGTGAAATAAAATCAAAACTTAGCGGAGCGATCTGTTAATCCGGTAGCCGCCGGAAAAAGACAAAACCATTTTTTTCTTCCAGTAATTCTAAATTAGGGTTATTGCGGTGTGCTTCTGCTTTATGTACTTTAGTTGCGATGTATACAGGCTTGCTTACCGGGCCATTGAGGAGCTCTTCCCGGCAGTCCTCATCCATAAAGCAGGCTTCTCCGCCTTGCTGAGGGCGGGTGTAGAATAAGTGTACGTATGATTTGTACCCTGTGACGAGGTAGTGGGCATCTTCGGCAGCCCTTTCCTTGAAAAACTCCACGGCAGCACGTTGAGAATAGCCTTCTATACGTTTGATGAAGAAAATTAGCGTGAGCATGATAAAAATGCCCATGCCTCCAAAAAGCAGGGCAAAAGCGCGCTGACGGTTCTTTTTTATGAAGCGGCTAAACAGCAGCAGCAGCCCGAGCAGGAAAAGCCCCGGGATGACTTCCCAGCCGGTCCAATTGACCTCAGCCTGTAAGTTGCCCTGTGCAAATGGATCCTTAAATAAGGGCGACAGGACTTCCGCCTGCATACCTGCAAATGGAAGGGCTAGGGTTAGAAGGATATACAACCCCCCGATACTGTACAAGAACCCCTTTAGCCATGGCTTAAACGTTATTTCTCCGTTAATCATACCTTCGATGGTCAGTGCTGCCAGGTAGGTGAGCGGGAAATAACACATAGAGGAATAGTGCACGATCTTGGACTTCACGATAGTGAAGAGTATCAGGACGGTCCAGAATAGAAACTTCATCCAGCGGCGGAAGTCAACCTGAAAAACGTGCACTTCACCAGGGAGTTTGAAAAAAGCCCGAAGTGCAAAGATGGACGCCGGAAAGCAGCCTAACAGCAAAACTATAAAATGATAACCCGGGAAACCACGGTGCCCGGCATCCGGCGTACTAAATAAACGGTACTGGTACACATTGAATTCGATCATGAATTCCGGGCCGTTCTTCAGGGTCTCCAGCCCGAACCAAATCAGGCTGACAAGCATAGCGGAAAGGGTGAAGAACAGAAATTGAGGCACATTCACATAAAAGCGGAAACGCTGATAAACCCAGTAGACCCCCATAGTCAGTACTGCTATCAGGTAGGCCACCGGGCCCTTAGTGAGCATGCCCATCCCGATCCAGAACCCCGCAAGGAAAAGATACCACCATGCATTCTTGCTCAGGAGCACCCCTTCAAAGCGGCTGCGTTTCCAGTAGGCCAGAATGAAGTAGTAAACGCCGAGGAAAATGAACAAATTGAACCAGGGGTCGATAATACCGGATTTGAAATATAAAAAAGGCAGGACGGACCCGAAGTAAGCGCCTGCCCAGATCAGGCCAAAGCGGGTACCCTTGAGCTTCTGGCCGATGCGGAACAACAGCGGTAGCGTGATCATCCCACAAACCGCATTTGGGAACCGTGCGGCAAATTCCCCAACCCCGAAAACAGCCATAGCTGCCGCCTGCAGCCAAAGGAAAAACGGCGGCTTCTGAAAAAACGGCTCAAAATTGACGTAAACCCGCGTGTATTCACGGGTGATCAGCATCTCCCGGCTGATTTCTGCAAAGTTCACCTCGTCCCAGTCAAAAAGATGTACTCCGCCCAGAAAGGGCAGGAAAAACAAGGCCCCAAGCAGGGCAAAACCTAGTGCATAATTCCGGTTGGACGATGGCTCCACAGATTGAATTTTTCGGTTGAGGTAGTTGGGCTGTTGGGGTATGCGCAAATATAAGCTATAGCCTTGGCTTGGTGCGTACGGGATACCCAAAATCAGGATTTGCCGGGTAGACTGTCCGGGTGGTGGCCGGCTGCCCGGCGCCTGTTTTGGGTAATTTCAGCCGGTAATAAAACTTAGCTGACAAAAAACATCCCGATTTTCGGAATCGCAGATGGCCTGAAGTTCTTAACTTGTGCGACAAAATGGATTAAAACTCTCCAAAGTGCGACGACTGCTGCCCTTCCTTTTGCTATTGTACTATGCCTGGCTACCGGGGCAGGAACAGCCTCCTGTCGACGCATTTGAGCCGGATGTATACGATGCCGGCAACCAAAACTGGATGCTGAGCCAAAGTGAACGGCAGTTCATCTATGTCGCTAATAATGAAGGGCTGCTGGAGTACAACGGCATGCAGTGGACCCTCTTCCCATCGCCCAACGAAACGATTATCCGGGCGGTGAAGGTGATAGAGGGTAAAGTTTATACCGGCTGTTATCAGGAGTTTGGTGTTTGGGCACCTAATGCACACGGAGGGATGGAGTATCAGTCTCTTTCTCAGTCCGTAGCCGGTCAGATGGTCGCGGATGAACATTTCTGGAATATTCTGTCCCATGAAGGGCAATTGATTTTTCAGTCGCTTGACCAGCTCTTTATCTATGATCTGGAAACTGAAGCCATTGAGGTCTTCCGGCCAGCTGACGGCGTGGACAAGCTCTTTGAAGTTCGGCAGGATCTGATTTTCTCCGATGCCCGGGCGATGCTTTATCGTTTGGAAGGAGGAAAAGCTCTGCCGCTCCTGAAGTCTGCCCTGCCTTCCAGGATTATCTATGCCTGGGATACCCGGGAAGGCATCGGTGTGGTCACGGACCGGCATGGCAGGTGGCTGGTCCGTCCGGATGGTACTACTGAAAAACTACAGGACCCTCTCCGTATGCAGAATACCCGGGTGTACAGCGCACTTCGTCTGGAAAACGGGCAGCTTGCACTAGGCACTATTTCTAATGGCATTTTTATCCTGAACGCCTCCGGACAGGTGGCTTACCAAATTATTCAGACTGACGGCCTGACCAATAACACGGTGCTTTCGCTTTACGAAGATGCCTCCAACAACCTTTGGGCCGGCACCGATAATGGCATCAGTTGCGTGAACCTGAGCTCTCCCTTCCGAAAATACACTGACCAAAATGGGGTGTTAGGTACAGTATATACTGCGGTGGAGTACAATGGCCGGCTTTACTTTGGTACCAATCAGGGGTTGTTTACCCAGGTGCCAGGGCGTACCGAATTTGCGCTGGTGGA
Source organism: Phaeodactylibacter xiamenensis (assembly GCF_000759025.1). Classification (GTDB taxonomy): domain Bacteria; phylum Bacteroidota; class Bacteroidia; order Chitinophagales; family Saprospiraceae; genus Phaeodactylibacter; species Phaeodactylibacter xiamenensis. The sequence goes on from NZ_JPOS01000081.1 coordinate 60,085, forward strand.
GGGTACTACCGGGCAGGTATGGTCATTGTTCCAATACGAAGGTACTTTGTTTTGCGGGCACGATCAGGGCACTTTCATCATCAATGGGCTTACATCGAAACAGGTGTTTGGGCAAAGCGGCACCTGGCAGTTTGTCCGTGTGCCAGGCAGGCCCGACCTCATTTTGCAGGGCAATTACTACGGGCTGTCTCTGCTTGAACAATCAGGGGGAGAGTGGTCATTTCGAAATAAAGTGGAAGGGTTTAATCTGTCCAGCCGGTTTATCGCGCTACCCAAAGAACAGGAGGCTTACATCAGCCACGAGTACAAAGGGGTCTTTGGCCTTATGCTGGATAAAGACTACCGTCAGGTGGTTGCCCGAATGGATTACCCGGAGCCTGTAAAAGGCAAGAATGCGGGCCTGGCGACTTTTGACGAAAAAGTATTTTACTATTCCCGGGAAGGGCTCTTTGCGCTGAAGGGGTTTGAAGCGGGGTTCGAACGCTACGAAGCTCTTAGTGAGGAACTCGCCGGCGAGGCTTTTGAATCCGGGAAGATGTCGGTTGATCCGGAAGGGCGCCTGTGGCTCTTCACAGACAATGCGCTCATCTACTACACCAAAGGGACCTTGTCTGAAGATTGGGAATTGCATTCTGTGCCGGTACAGGCCGACCTGATCAATGCCATGTCCGGCTATGAAAATATCACCTGGCTCAAACCCGACCATTACCTTATCGGTACTGCAGATGGCTATCTGGTCTTCAATTTTGAAGATTTGCCAGTGTTGGATCATCAGGTGTATATTACCCATGTGCTTAGCCATAAGGTCGACCGCATGGAACAGGCATTGCCGGTAAGTGGCAGCCCCACAGTGCCTTTTTCCTACAATAACCTCTCTTTTGAGTTTGCGGTGCCAACCTACAGCCGTTACTTTATACCAGAATTCCAGTATCGATTGCTGGGGCTGTATGATTCCTGGAGTGAATGGTCGCATGACGCCACCTTATCGTTCCGCAACTTGCCTTTTGGCCACTATACACTCGAAATTCAGTCGCGTATAGGGCAGCAGCATAGCAGCAATGTTCTAACCTATGACTTCGTGATCAGCCGTCCCTGGTATTGGTCGGTAGGGGCGATGATCATTTACACGGTGCTCGGACTGCTACTGATTTACTTTACCCACAGGGCCTACACGAGGTACTATCAGAGGCAGAAAGAGGAATTACAAGCCGAAAGCCAACTACGTTTGGAGGCTCAGCAAAAACAAGCGGAACTGGAGCTGTTTCAGGTGCGCAATGAACAACTGCAAAAAGATATTGACAGCAAAAACAGGGAATTGGCTATTTCGACCATGAGCCTGGTCAAAAAGAATGAGCTGCTGCACCAAATCAAGAGCGCTCTGAAACAGGAAGGCTCCCCGGATGAAAACATCCGGCGGGTAGTCCGCACCATTGATAAAAACACCGATGAGGCTGAAACCTGGAATTTTTTCAAAGAAGCTTTCGAAAACGCGGACCAGGATTTCTTTAAGAAAGTACAGGACAAACACCCTAAGCTCACCCACAATGACCTTAAATTATGCGCTTACCTCCGGCTTAATTTATCTTCCAAGGAGATTGCCCCTCTACTCAATATCTCCGTGCGCAGTGTGGAAGTAAAGCGGTACAGGTTGCGTAAGAAGATGGCGCTGGAGCACGATGAAGGCTTGGTGGAATACATTCTTAGTATTTGAAACCGCTCCCGGAAAAGCCTTAATTTACCACAACACCACCTATACATAGGCCGCATCCGGGCAGTTTGGCAGGAGTGGTTTCGTTTTGTCAAACCGCCTTCAAATGTAGGGGATACAGTAGGATTCCAACTTTATAGAGCCTTTATTGCATTTAGGGGAAAAATAATTTGGTGTTGTATGCTTTTTGTTGTGGTCTCTTTTTTTTCAACCACCTATACATGACCTAGTTTTGATGAGAATCAATAAGTCCTGTCCTGACTTTAATTCAGGGAGGAAAAAACTAGTGTTATGAAACAAAATTGCCTAACCATTTTTCTGCTGTTGCTTGGTGGATTCCTGTACGCTCAGGAAGTCACCGTTAAGGGCACAGTACAGGATGCCGAATCAGGAGAGCCTTTGATCGGCGTGAACGTTTTAATGCTTGGTGGTGGTGACTCTGGTGGTGCTAAAGGCACTATCACCGATTTCAATGGGGATTTTGAACTGCAAAATGTACCGGTCGGTACGGTCTTGCAGTTCTCTTACACGGGCTTTGAGTCGCTCACCAAAACAGTAGAGGGGGACACGCCGATGATCATAGAGATGGGCACCAATGCCGAGGTGCTGGAAGAAGTCGTAGTCATTGGCTACGGTACCCAAAAGAAAAGAGATGTAACCGGGGCGGTTGCTATTGTCGATTCCAAAACCATTGACGAGCTGAAGCCTATTAAAATTGAGCAAGCCCTGCAAGGTACCACCCCTGGTGTGAATGTAACTCAGCAGTCCGGTTCGCCCGGTGCAGGCCTCGATATCCGTATCCGGGGGGTATCCACCAACGGGCAGAACGCGCCACTGGTCATTATTGACGGATATCAGGGTGATTTGAATACCCTGAACCCAAGTGATATTGAGTCCATTACAGTACTCAAAGATGCGCAGGCGGCGGTATACGGTACAATTGGTGCGAATGGCGTTATTTTGGTGACTACCAAGACCGGCCGTAAAAACAAGCCCCCTCAGCTGAGCTACAATACCTATTACGGTCTGCAGGAAACATCCCGTACACTGCCGCTGCTCAACGCTACTGAGTACGCTCTGCTGCTCAACGAATCCTATGCGGCTGGCGGGCAGGCTTTGCCTTATCCCAATGCAAGCGGGCTGAATGCCGGCACCAACTGGCAGGACGAAGTTTTCGATCAGGCACCTATGATGAGCCACGACGTTACCGTTTCCGGTGGCTCAGACCGCGTGACCTACTCCCTTAGCGGTTCTCACCTGGAACAGCAGGGTATTGTTGGTGGGAATAAATCCAGCTTCCGGCGGAGTACGGCACGCCTGTCTCTCGGTATTGATCTGGCTGATAACATCAAGCTGACCACCAACGCCATCTACTCTTACGTAGACCGCGATGCCCTCAACGAGAATGGCCTTGGCGCTGTCTTATTTAATGCCCTGAATACACCGCCCACACAGGCTGTGTTTGATGATGCGGGCGATTTCACCCTCGTGCCCAACACCCCTGGCCTGGGTATTGAGGTCATCAACCCGCTGGCGCAAATCGCCAATACTTTTAATGATTACGATCTGAACAAGCTGAATGGACAGACGACTCTGGACTGGACGGTGCTGGAAGGCCTGACGCTTACCGGCCGGGTAGGTTTCAATACGAGTAACAGTGAGGGGCGGACTTTCAATAAGCTCATCAGTTATGGCGGTAAAGTGTTTGATGTTACACGGAGCAGTGTGAATCAAAACGCCATCAATGATAACAACTACTCGATTGATCTTTACGCTACTTACGAGCGGTCTTTCGGTAGTGCCCACAACCTGACCCTGACCGGTGGTTCCACCATCTTCAGGGAAATAGGCAACGGGCTGTTTGCCACGGGATTCGATGTGCCGAATAACGCCTGGAATTTTGCCGATATCGCATTGGCCCTGGGCACAAGCCCGGATGGTGGACGTGACGTGGGCTCTTACGCCTACGATGAGCGCCGCTTATCCTACTTCGGCCGTGCACAGTACGATTTTGATGGGAAATACCTGCTGAGTGCGATGCTCCGCCGGGATGCATCCACCAAATTTGGCCCGGAGAACCGGGTGGGGATTTTCCCATCCTTTACCGCAGGCTGGGTGTTGTCTGATGAAGACTTTTTCAATCCGGTTGGCAAAGTCGACCTGGCTAAACTTCGCGTAAGCTACGGTATTCTGGGTAATGATCAGATCGTCAATAATGGCTACATCGGCACCCTGAGTGGCGAGGCAACTTACGTTTTCGACGGCGCGCTGGTTAACGGCACCGCGATTGGTGCTTTGCCCAACCCGGAACTACAGTGGGAGGAAGCTGAGAAATTCAACGCCGGCATCGATCTGGCTCTTTTCGATTATAAAATTAATATCACGGCTGATTACTTCATCAATACCCGGGATAATCTGCTGATTTCCAATATTCCTGTTTCCGGTATTACTGGCACCTCCGCTCCCGGAGCGGCCTCTCCAACGGTTAATGCCGGTTCGGTGCGCAACCAGGGGCTGGAATTTTCCATTGGTTACCAGCAGCGGTACGACAATGAGCTGAAGGTGAACTTTAACTACAATTTTACCACCCTCCGCAACGAAGTGCTGGAAGTTAACAACGGGACCGGCTTTATCGAAGGTGGCGCCTTCGGCGTTGGGCAGTTGGCCCCATCCCGTATGGAAGTAGGGCAGCCGATTGGCTACTTCTTTGGCTATCAGACGGACGGGATTTTTCAAAACGCAGCAGAAGTGGAAGCCCATCCTTCCCAAATTGCGTTGGGCGCAGAGGCGCAGCCGGGTGACCTTCGCTTTGTGGATATCAACGGAGACGGCGTGATCGATGCCGATGACCGCACTAATCTCGGTGACCCGATCCCGGATTTTACCATGGGCCTCAACTTGGGCTTTGAATACAAGCGGCTGGACTTCCGGGCATATATTTTCTCTTCCATTGGCAACGATATGGTCCGCAATTACGAGCGGGCGCTGTCTGATGTGAACCGCCTGGACTACTATCTGGACCGCTGGACAGGGGAGGGCACGAGCACAGAGGTGCCGCGGGTAACAACTGCTGCGACCTCCAATCTGGTCTTCTCTGATTTTTATGTGGAAGACGCTTCATTTGTGCGCTTGCAGAATGTACAGTTGGGCTACACCCTGCCGCTTTCCTTCCTGCGCAATGACTTGTCTACGCTGCGCCTTTACGTCAGTGCGAACAACCTGCTGACGCTCACGCAGTACCGCGGCTTTGACCCCGCAGCCTCATCCGGTGCACCGATTGGCGGCGGTATCGACTACGGATTTTACCCCATTCCCCGCATCTTCATGTTCGGGGCAAACCTTAACCTGTAAAATCGACCAACATGAAATCTTTCCTTCAAAAAATAGGGATTGTCCTGCTGGTACTGACACTCAGTACAGCCTGTGAAAAGGAATTCATAGACCGGGCACCCGTTTACTCTATCGACTCGGAAAACTATTTCAACTCCGGGGACGACTATAATAATGCATTGATTGCGGCCTACGATATCCTGCAGTCCACTTATGTGAATGTATTGCTGGGCGAGATCGCTTCCGATAACACCCTTTGTGGTGGCGAAAGTGCTACCGACGTGGTGGGCTTTCAGCAGATCGACGATATGATCCATACTCCAGTCAATAGCAACCTCCGGGATGTATGGAACTGGATGTTTGCCGGGGTTAGCCGCGCCAGCTATATTCTGGAATTCCAGGATAAGACAGATTTTCCCGGCAAAGCGCAGATTTTGGCGGAAGCCCGCTTCCTGCGTGCCTACTACCATTTTGAATTGGTCAAATGGTTTGGTCCGATTCCGCTGAAAGGGAATGAGCGCTTTGCGATCGGGGATGAGACCCGAATCCCACGCGCTCCAGTATCAGAAGTCTATGCTGCCATTGAGGAAGACCTGCAGTTTGCAGTAGAAAACCTGGCAGAGGCAGCTCCTCAGACCGGGCGGGTAACCAAAAGCGCTGCTCAGGCGCTGCTGGGTAAGGCCTACCTCTATCAGGACAAGTTTGCTGAAGCCGCAACCGTACTTCAGGAGGTGATCAACTCTGGCTTGTACGAGCTGGAACCGGACTACAGCGTCATTTTCGAGCCGCAGGGCGAGAATGGCGTAGGCTCTGTTTTTGAAGTGCAGTACTCTGATGCTGAAGGTGCCGGTTTTGGCTGCCTGCAGTGCAGTGAAGGCAACGTAGCTGTAGGCTTCAATGGCATTCGTAACTATGTGGGTCCTGAGTTTGACAGCGGCTTTAGTTTCAACGTGCCGGTACAGGAAGCCTATGATGCTTACGAGCCGGGCGACAGCCGCCGCGACAACGCCATTCTAAATATTAATGCCTGGGCGGAAGAGACCGGAGCGACTTTCGGAACAGGGTATGAGCACACGGGCTTTTTCAACCGCAAATACCTGCCGCGCAAGGGCGATTCCAATATCGGTGATCAGAACCTGACCAACCCCAACAACTACCGGGCGATCCGCTACGCAGATGTTTTGCTGATGGCGGCTGAAGCCCTGAACCGGGGCAATATCGACGATGAGCTGGCACGCGAATACCTGAACCGGGTGCGCCGCCGCGCATTTGGTGATATGGACCACGAGATCAGTGCCAGTGGTGGTGCGCTTACCGATTTCATCCTGGCAGAGCGCCGGCTGGAACTGGTAGGAGAGGGGCACCGCTTCTTTGACCTGGTCCGTACGGGCCGGGCTGCTGAAGCGATCGATGGTTTCCAGGAGGGCAAGCACGAGCTGTTCCCTGTCCCCTTTGAGGAAATCCAATTTTCGAATGGAAACTGGGAGCAAAACCCAGGCTACTAAAATTGACAACCATGCGTATTTTAAAATATCAGCTATTTCTGTTCCTCCTCATCGGCTTGTTCAGCTGCACGGAGGAAGATACGGTGCCTGAGCTGGAGGGCATACCGGCACCATCAAATATTTCCGCCCTATTCACCATCGCTTCTGACAATTCCGGCGATGTGACGATCTTGCCGGATGGGCAGGGCGTTACCCAATACACTGTTTTCTTTGGAGACGGCAGTGACGAAAGTGCCGAGCTGCAGCCCGGCGAAAGCGCTGAGCACACCTACACCGAAGGCACCTACACCGTAGCCATTGACGCCATGGGCATAAATGGCAAAGTAACCAGCTACACCCAGGACCTGACCGTAGCCTTTGAGGCGCCTCAGAACCTGGAGGTGACCATCGTGCCTGTGCCTGGGGATCCATTTTCCATAGATGTAGCGGCTACCGCTGAGCTAGAGACCTTTTTTGAAGTTTTCTTCGGAGAAACCCCTGAGGAAGAACCAGTTGCCTTTATGGAAGGAGAAACGATACGGCATACCTACAGCGCCACTGGCGAGTATGTGGTCAGGGTTGTGGCCCGCAGTGGCGGAACAGGCAGTGCAGAAGCTACAGATACGGTGACCATTGCCAATCCACTACTGTTGCCGATTGACTTTGAGGACCCGACTCAGGAGTATGTTTTCTCCAATTTTGGCGGCGCAACCTCCACCGTAATAGATAATCCGGATATGTCGGCTGCGAACCCAAGCAGCCGGGTGGGGCAGTTGAATAAAATGGATGGCTCAGAAGTCTGGGCGGGTTCCTTCCTGGAGCTGGGCGAGCCTATTGATTTTGCTTCCGCACAAAAAATTGCGATCAAGACCTGGGCACCTGAGGCCGGTATAGATATTCTGCTCAAGGTGGAGAATGCCGCTAACCCCGACTTATTCCATGAGGTGACCATGCAAAACACCGTTGCCAATGAGTGGGAAGAACTGGTCTTTGATTTCAGCGAGGCTGACTTCGCCAATGACTACAACCGCGTAGTGGTTTTCTTCAAGTTTGGTACCCCCGGCGCGGGCGAAAATTACTACTTCGACGATATTGAAGTGACCGACGGCAGCGCCGAGCTGACTTTTCCGGTAGACTTTGAAAATCCAAATATCAACTACAGCTTCGAAGGGTTTGGCAGTGCTGGCGCTTCGGTGGTGGCTAACCCCGACATGACTGCCCCAAATGAGAGTGCCAATGTGGTGGAATTCATCAAAGCCGAAGGTTCACAGACCTGGGGCGGTGTATTCTTCGACATGAGCAACCCGATCGACTTTTCTACCCAAAAGAAAGTCCGTATGAAGGTTTGGGCACCCGCTGCTGATGTACAGGTCCTACTCAAGTTTGAGAACCTGGGCAACGGCGATATTTTCATTGAGCGTCCGGTACAAAATACAGTCGCGAACCAATGGGAAGAGCTGGAATTTGACTTCACCGATGCTGATTTCTCCAATGAATATCAGCGCGTGGTGCTCTTCTTTGACTTTGGTAATGCCGGTACCGGTGAAGCCTACTATTTTGATGACATTCAACTTGTTGAGTAAAAAAATCAGACGATGAAATTTTTTCCCATATCAATAATATTGCTCAGTGCGCTGGTCTTCTTTGGGTGTGAAAAAGAGGACTACGAGTTTGGTGAGATCACGGCTCCTTCCGGGCTGGAAGTAGCGGTGAACATTGCCGGAGCAGATGATGCCAACCCCTATGGTGACGGCAGCGGGCTGGTGACCTTTACGGCTACAGCGAGTGATGCCATCACCTACAAATACGTATTCAGCGATGGTACCGAGCAGGTATCGCCAACCGGTAAATTTGCCAAGCGTTTTACTCAGGTTGGTGTGAATACCTATACCGTCACGACCATTGCATCCGGTAAAGCCGGCGTGTCCACTTCCTTTACACAGGAGGTAACAGTGCTCAGCAATTTCAACGATAATGAAGCCATGGAGCTCCTCACCGGTGGAAGCTCCAAAACCTGGTACTGGGCCGCAGATGAGCCGGGGCACCTGGGCGTAGGCCAGAATGATGACAACGCCGAACTGAACTACTTTGCCAATTACTATCAGGCTGCACCCTTTGAGAAAGACGGTGCGGATGAAAGCACCTGCCTCTATCAGGATGAAATGACCTTCTCTATGGATGGCAATCAGATGCTGTACCAGCTAAACAACAAGGGGCAAACCTACTTCAATTTTAATTTCGAAGGTGTGGCGGGTGGCTCGAATGGCTTTGACTACTGCTACGACTTTGAAGTAAATGATGAGCCTCAGGTGGTGTCCCTTAGCCCTTCGGAGTCCGTTGTGGCTATGAATGGTATCCCCGGGCTGACCCGCGGAACCGTCATGAACTTCACCGATGGTGGTTTTATGAGCTACTACGTGGGTTCCTCCACCTATGAGATCCTGTCCGTCACTGAGAACCGCCTGGTAGTCCGGGTCGTACAGGGCAACGATCCTGGCCTGGCCTGGTACCATATATTTACCTCCACCAAGCCAGGAGCTGACGAGCCTGCGTTCGACAACCTGGTCTGGTCAGATGAGTTTGATACCAATGGTGCACCGGACGATGCCAACTGGAGCTACAATACCGGTACTGGCAGTAATGGCTGGGGCAACGGCGAGGCACAGTTTTACACCGACAGCCCGGATAACGTGATCGTAGAAGACGGCTTGCTGAAGATAACCGCCCGCCGCGAAGAATTTGGCGGATCGCAGTTCACTTCTGCCCGTATTGTTTCAGAAGACAAATTCGAATTCACCTATGGCAGGGTGGACGTACGGGCAAAGCTGCCAACCGGTGGCGGTACCTGGCCGGCGATCTGGCTTTTAGGCGAAGACTATCAGACCAATACCTGGCCAGCCTGTGGCGAAATTGATATCATGGAGCACGTGGGCAACGAACAGGACCGTATTTTCTCTTCCCTGCACTTCCCCGGCAACTTTGCCGGTGATGCGGTAACACAGGCTACCGATCTGCCCGGTGCCTCTGAAGACTTCCACACTTACTCCGTGACCTGGACCGAAGACTTCATCCGCTTCCTGATTGATGATGAGGTGTACCACACCTTCGCCAATAATCCGGATTTGCCTTTCAATAGCGATTTCTTTCTGATCCTTAATGTCGCCATGGGCGGCAATTTTGGCGGAACAATCGACCCGGCTTTCATGGAATCCACCATGGAAATCGACTGGGTGCGGGTATACCAATAAGCTAATCAGCTGCTGCGGGCTGCCTAACCAATGGCCCGCAGCAACTTCTTTTCCTTAACTAAACTTTCCAATTGGACTTAAAAAACGTATGAGACTATGAAAAAATTTACTTTCCTCCTGTTGTGCCTGATCCCGTTTTGGGGCATGGCGCAATCTGAGCCCACAGTGGCTGCCCCTACGCCTACACAGGATGCAGGGGATGTGATTTCTTTGTTTAGCGATGCCTATACAGATGTTCCTGTGAATACGTACGCAGCCCCCTGGAGTGCCGGTATGGTATCAGATGTACAGGTCGATGGCAATGCGGCCAAGCTCTACACAAATCTGGACTTCGCGGGTATCGAAATGCTTGACGATAACGCATTAGACCTGGTTGCAACTGGCATGACACACCTACACGTTGATGTATGGACACCGAATGCCACGACTTTCCGCATCAACATGGTCGACTTTGGTGGAGACGGCTTTGGTGGTGGTAATGACACCAACTTCAACCTGCCGTTTGAGAACTTCACGCAGGGCGAGTGGGTCAGTCTGGATATCCCACTGACTGACTTTATGGGTATGAATCAGACGGATGTTTCTCAGTTGGTCCTATCTGCGGTACCGGCTGGCGAGGCTACCATTTACCTGGACAATCTGTTCTTTTACGCGGGCGTGCTGCCCCCGGCTCAGATGGACCTGCCGGTGACATTCGATGAAGACAACGTGTTGTACAGTACGATTGACTTTGGCGGCACCACTTCTATGCTGGTTGAAGATCCTGAAAATGCAGGCAATACCGTAGTGCAGACCGTAAAAATGGCTGGCGCTGAAATCTGGGCAGGTACAACCCTGTCTGAAAACCTCGGCGGTACGCCCAACGATCCCGGTTTCGCAAGTGCGATCCCTTTCTCCTTTGCGGAAAGCGTAATTTCTGTACGCGTTTGGTCGCCCGTAGCTGATGTTCCGGTCCGCCTGAAGGTAGAGAACTCCATGGACGCCGGTATTTTTGTGGAAACCGAAGACACCACTACAGTTGCCGGCGCCTGGCAGACGCTGGAGTTTGAGTTTAAGAATCAGGTAGACGGTACTCCCGCTATCGACTACGCCGCGATGTATGACAAGTTGTCCATCTTCTTCGACTTTGGTACTTCTCCGGCTGCAGATGCAACCTACTACTGGGACGATGTCATCTTTACCGGCACGACTACTGTTGGCGGTACGACTCCTATGACCGCTGCGCCAACCCCAACTGAAGATCCTGCCAATGTAATTTCCCTGTTCAGTGATGCCTACACAGACGTACCAGTAAATACCTTCCTGGCGGTGTGGAGCAATGCCGGTTTGGAAGACATCGAAATCGAAGGCAATCCTACCAAACTGTACACCAACCTGGACTTTGCGGGTATTGAAATGCTGGATGACAATGCCCTTGACCTCGTTGCAGCCGGCATGACCCATCTGCATGTGGATGTTTGGACACCCAATGCGACGACTTTCCGTGTCAATATGGTCGATTTCGGTGGCGACGGCTTCGGTGGTGGCAATGATACCAACTTCAACCTGCCGTTTGAGAACTTCACCCCTGGCCAATGGGTCAGCCTGGATATTCCGCTGACGGACTTTATGGGGATGAATCAGACCGATGTTTCTCAGCTTGTGCTTTCAGCAGTGCCAGCCGGGGCGAGCACCATTTATCTGGATAACCTGTATTTCTACCAGGGCGTTACGCCCCCTGCGCAGATGGATCTGCCGGTGACATTCGATGAAGACAACGTGCTCTACAGCACAATCGATTTTGGTGGCACTTCCTCTATGCTGGTGGAAGACCCTGAGAACGCAGGCAATACCGTTGTACAGACCGTAAAAATGGCTGGCGCAGAAATCTGGGCAGGAACGACCCTGTCTGAGAACCTCGGCGGCACGCCAAATGACCCTGGTTTTGCCAGCGCCATCCCATTCTCCTTCGCAGAAAGTATAATTTCCGTTCGGGTTTGGTCACCGGCAGCTGGTATTCCCGTTCGACTGAAGGTGGAGTCTTCACTGGACGCCGGCATATTTGTAGAAACCGAAGCCAATACCACCGCAGCCGGAGCATGGCAGACGCTGGAGTTTGAATTTAAGAATCAAGTGGATGGCACACCAGCCATTGATTATGCAGCGATGTACGACAAGCTGTCCATCTTCTTCGACTTCGGCACGTCCCCCATGGAGGATGTGACCTACTACTGGGACGATGTCATCTTTACCGGTACGACTACCGGAAGTCAGGAGCCGATGGTAGCTGCACCAACGCCAACCGAAGACGCTACCAACGTGATTTCCCTGTTCAGCGATGCTTATACGGATGTGCCTGTGAATACTTTCCTGGCCGTTTGGAGTAATGCAGGACTGGAAGATATCGAAATCGAAGGCAATCCAACGAAACTGTACACCAACCTGGACTTTGCCGGCATTGAGATGCTGGATGACAACGCCATTGACCTGGTCGCAGCCGAGATGACCCACCTGCACGTGGATGTGTGGACACCAAATGCCACGACTTTCCGGATCAACATGGTCGATTTCGGTGGAGACGGCTTCGGTGGTGGTAATGACACCAACTTCGAGATTCCATTTGAGAACTTCACGCTCGGATCATGGGTAAGCCTGGACATTCCTCTAACAGACTTTGAGGGCATGAACCAGGATGATGTTTCTCAGCTTGTGCTTTCAGCAGTGCCAGCCGGGGCGAGCACCATTTATCTGGACAACCTGTATTTCTACAAGCAGGAAGTACAGACTGGCAACCAAATGGACTTGCCTGTAACCTTTGATGACCCTGAAGTACTGTACAACACTATTGACTTCGGCGGCACATCCTCTACCATTGTAGAAGATCCGGAAGCTGCAGGCAATATGGTGGTGGAGACCGTGAAGATGGCAGGCGCGGAAACCTGGGCCGGCACTACACTTTCCGAAAACCTGGGCGGCACGCCCAACGATCCTGGTTTTGCCTCCGCCATCCCTTTCACGGATGAAGCGACTATCATTTCTGTGCGGGTGTGGTCACCTGCTGCCGATATTCCGGTCCGCCTGAAGGTGGAGAATTCTATGGATGCAGCAGTATCCGTAGAGACAGAGACGCCAACCACAGAGGCTGGTGCATGGCAAACACTGGAGTTTGAATTCAAGAACAACGCGGGGGGGACACCGGCGCTCGATTATGAGGCTGTTTATAACAAGCTGTCCATTTTCTTCGACTTTGGTACTTCTCCGGCAGAAGACGTTACCTATTACTGGGATGATATCATCTTCACCGGAACCACCACCACAGGAGAGGATCCTACGCCAATGGAGCCTGCTCCAACACCTACTGTTGACCCCGCATTTGTGATTTCTATGTTCAGCGACGCCTATGCCGATGTACCGGTAGATACCTGGCTGACAACCTGGAGCGCAGCGAACCTGGAGGATATCGAGATCGAAGGCAACCCAACTAAATTGTATACCGCGCTTGATTTTGCCGGTATAGAAACGGTTGGCCCCAACGCCATCGATTTGGTGTCTACAGAAATGACGCACCTGCACGTGGATTTCTGGTCGCCTAACAGCACCACTTTCCGAATAAAGCTGGTCGACTTCGGTGGAGACGGCTTCGGTGGCGGCAACGATACCGAGTTTGAAATCCCGTTTGAACTGGCGCAGGAAGAATGGGTCAGCCTGGATATTCCACTGGTCGACTTTGAGGGCATGAATCAGGATGATGTCTCACAGTTTATCATTTCTTCTCTGCCGGCAGGAGGGTCCACGGTTTACCTGGACAACGTCTATTACTACGATGCTGATCCTAGCAGTACGAATGCCCCTGAACTCGGTGTGGCTAAGGCCTTCCCGAACCCGGGCCACGATAACTTTACCATTACTGCACCAGCTATTATGGACGAGGTGATCCTTTATAATGCTTCCGGTCAGGTTGTTAGGACCTGGCAGCCACTGAGCACGCAGTTGAATGTGGATGCTTCTAATTTGAACCCCGGCGTTTACGTCGCTATGGTTCAGTCTGGCAGCCGCCTGATGGTGGTACGCCTGATCAAGCAGTAAACCAAAAATCAGGTTTCATACTACGTATTTTTTGAGCTACAATTGGATGGAACCCTGTCTCTTCGGAGGCAGGGTTTCTTGTTGTAGGAAGCTATGCGACTTCTGATCCGGTGGAAGCCTGCAACAGTTCAAACCATTCCTCCCGGCTTAGCATGATATGTGTTGCATCGGCTGCTGCCTTGAGGCGTTCTATACGAGCAGTGCCCACCACGGGCAGTATACCGGAAGGGTGCCGCATCAGCCAGGCCAGCAGCAGCTGATCTACTCTGATATCTTGTTCCCGTCTTTCGATGATCGCCTGTGCAGTGCTAAGAATGCGTTGCGCTTGCTCATCCGGCGAAGCGCTGAAGATGCTACCTCCACCCAGTGGCGACCATGCCATAGGTCGGATCCGGTGCTGCTGGCACTGATCGAGGGTGCCATCGGTGAAGGGGGGCAGGTGGAATAGGGAGGCTTCTACCTGATTGGTGACGAGTGGAAAACGGCTGTTGAGCAAGTCAAACTGCGCGCGCGTGAAATTAGATACCCCAAAATAGCGCACCTTCCCTTCCTTCTTCAGATATTCGAACTCCCCGGCAATCAAATCAGCGTCCATCAAGGGGCTGGGCCGGTGGATGAGCAGGAGGTCAATGTAGTCTGTGTTCAAATTGCGCAGAGACCGGTCTACGGAGGCGCGGATGTGCTCCGGGCTGGTATCGTACGACTTGATGCGGTGGTGGGGCCGCTGTGGCACCTGCATTTTGATGCCGCATTTGGTCACCAGCTGTATTTTGTCCCGAAGGCTTGGCTGAAGCTTCAGCGCCTCACCAAATTCCGCTTCGGTGGTGTAGTTGCCATAGATATCCGCGTGGTCGAAAGTGGTCACTCCATAAGCCACACTTTCTTCAATCAGGCGCAGCATGTCCCGGGTGTTGAGCTGATGCCCCCAAAGCCCCCATTTCATAACGCCAAAAACGATACGGGAAAATCGGGGGCCGTGCTCAGAAAGGGAAGTGGTCATAAGTCTGTGGTTTTACGTTGGGCTAAAGGTAGCAAGCTCTTGGGGATTCCTATCGAACTATGTTTTACTTTAATTTTTGCTTTTACTCAGTTAGAATTTTCTGACTTTTTGATTTTTAAAATGGAATGCAGGGGTTTCTATGTGGCCAAAGGTTTAAGCCATGGGCTGAGGCTCCCGTGTTGCTTTGGGTCGCCTGATTGGCTCAAGCCTTGATGGGCAGGCCATTAGCCTCCTGCATCCGGAGCTGCCGGCTCTTCACCGAGCAGAAGGCTGACGAAATAGTCCGGCAGCATCACATGCACTGGGTGTTCCTGCCCGGGCAGTGCAATAAGGGGTGTTTGGAAAGGCAGCAACGCCTGTAAATAGGTCGAATTCTCAAAAGGGACAAGGGTGTCGGCGGTGCCATGAATGAGGGTCGTGGGCACCATCACAGACTGAAACAGGGGCAGGGCTTCCCGGAGCGCCTGCGGGTGCCCCAGCTTTTCTACATTGGAAACCCAAATCGGGCAGGGGAGCAGGTACCGGAAAAGCTGGAAATTGATACAGTAGGAGATACCGAAGGTCACTTCCAGTTCCGGGTCATAAGCACCGGAAATCCCATAAATATGTTGTATACGCTCCGGTGCCAATGCCCCAAGTGTCACCGCAACCGGCGCTCCGTAACTATGCCCGACAACCACAACAGGTTTGGACTGGGCCCTGAGAATGGGGAGCAGCGCCTGGCCTTGTGCCGTAACAGAGGGCTCGGCTCTCTTGGGGCGAGTGCCGCCGTAACCGGGGCGCTCCGGGATGAGGAGATAGTATTGCTCGTAAATCCGGTCCCGCTTAGCGATGGCCAGCCAGTCGAACAGCCCACCCGGCGCACCGTGGATAAGCAATAAGGGCGTCTTGGTGGTGTCGCCAATTTGCAGGTAGCGTACCTCATCGGGCGTGAATTTGATAATTAAAGGCTGTTCTACCTTACTGTACAGCCAGCGGGCACCCTTTTCGTAACTTAGAAACCGGTCAGCCCCTGCTATCAATAGTAACAGGAGCACCGTCAGCCCGCCGAGGCTGATCAGCACCCATTTCAGGATTCGTTTTACTTTTTTCATCGTAGCTTTAACAACCGCTCCTGCCAGAAGTAGTTTGTTGTCTCCACTCTCAGTAAATAAGTGCCGGCAGGGTAGGGCGTCAATGGGATACGCAGTTCTGATCCGGTCAGTACCCAACGCGCGGCTTCCTGCCCCTGCAGCGTATACAGCACTACCTGCCCTTCAGTCAGCCCGGGCACGACGAGCCAGGCTACCTCATTCGCCGGATTGGGGAAAAGCCTTACCTGTTCACTCCCGGGCTCTAGGGTACTCACAATCACGACTTCAATGGTATCACAGTAGGTATTGCTGCCGCAGAGGTCGGTAGCGGTCAGGCAGACCGGATAGAACCCAGACTGCTCATAGGTATGAATGGGATTGGGTATACCGGAGGTATTCCCATCTCCAAAATCCCAGCTCCAGTCTGTGACGGTGTTGTCGGCCAGTTGGAAAAAGCTCACGGTGCCATCTTCTCCAATCCAGTTGTAGTTGACCCAGGGCGGGGAGCAAGTCACCGTTATGGAATCACAAAACTGGGTGCTGCCGCAAATGCTGCTGGCGGTGAGGCAGACCTGGTAGGAGCCGGGTTGGGCATACGTATGCATAGGAGCCTGTTGGGTGCTGCTTTGACCGTCACCGAATGTCCATAGCCAGGCGACTGCATCGGTGGTAGAGCTGTCCAGGAAAGTGGCCAGAAGTTCGTCAGCGGTGAAGCCGAAGTCAGCCTGAGGTGGCGTGCAGCTTACGGTGATGAGCTCACAGCGCTGGGTAGACCCGCAAACACTGGAAGCCTGCAGGCAGACCAGGTAGTTGCCTGGGCTATTAAAGGTATGGGTGGGGTTTTGTGCAGTACTGCTGTTGCCATCCCCAAAGGTCCAAAACCAGGTGCTCGGAATATTGGTGGAAACATCGGTAAAGTCTACGGCAAGCTCTGAATTCATGTAAGTGAAATTGGACTGGGGAGCATTGCAGGTGATGCCGATGGTTTGGCAAGTCTGTGAAGTCCCGCAAATACTGCTGACGGACAGGCAAACGGTGTAGATGCCCGGTTCGGGGAAAGTATGTGCGGGGTTCTCCAGGTCGCTGGTGGTGCCATCTCCGAAATTCCAGGACCAGGAGGTGGGATTATTGGTGCTGGCATCCGCGAAGATGAGGTTAAGCTGATTGGGGGTGTATTCGAAATCAGCCTCAGGCGCGGCGCAGCTCACGGAGATGGTCTGGCAGGATTCTGTAGTGCCGCATACACTGCCAACCGTTAAGCAAACGGTGTAGGTCCCGGGGGCACCGTAGGCATGCGTGGGGTCGGACAGGGTGGAAGTTGTGCCGTCTCCAAAATCCCAGGCCCAGCTGGCCGGATCAGCCGTTGAGGCATCGGTGAAAGCCACCTCCAGTTCGTTGGGCTGGAAGGAAAACTGTGCCTGAGGCGCTGCACAGCTTACCTGCACGGTTTCACAGTCAGTGGCACTGCCACAAAGGCTGCTGGCTTCCAGGCAAACAGTGTAGGTTCCGGGCTGACTATAGGTGTGCACCGGGTTCGGCCCGGTTGCGGAATTTCCATCCCCAAAGGTCCAGAACCAGCTCGTGGGGTTGTTGGTGCTGGCATCAGTGAAAGATACCGAAAGTTCATCTTCCTGTACTGCAAATATAGGTTGGGGCGCATTGCAGGACACGGTGACCTGAGAGCAGGCCGTATTGGAGCCGCAAATGCTTTCGGCAGTCAGGCAGACTTCATAAGTGCCGGGAGCAGCGTAGCTGTGCGCCGGGTTTTGCTGGGCAGACCCATTCCCATCTCCAAAGGTCCATGACCAGTTGGTGGGCGCATTCGTGGTATTATCCTGAAAGTTCACCAGCAGCTCATCTGCGGTATTGGTAAAAGCAGGGTCCGGTGCTGCACAGCTGACAGCGATCTGCTGGCAGGACTGATTACTGCCGCAGGTATTGCTGCTGATGAGGCAGATGGTATAGGTGCCCGGCGCATTGAAGGTGTACGTCGGATTGGGTATGGTGCTACTGCCGCCATCTCCAAAATCCCAGTCCCATTCGGTAGGGGTGTTGGGGCTCAGGTCGGTGAGGGCAATGGTGAGTTCATCAACTTGAACTTCAAAACTGGCTTGTGGCTCCGGGCAGTCGATAATTACAGGAGCACAAAACTCATCAGAACCGCAGATACTGCTGGTCGTCAGGCAAACCTCGTAAGTACCGGTAGACCCGTAGGTATGGGAAGGGTTCTGCTGGGTGGAGGTGTTGCCGTCGCCAAAGTCCCAGCCCCACTGCGCGGGGTTATTGGAAGAGGCATCAAAAAAGGAAACGCTAAGCAGATTAGATACCTGCTCAAAAGCAGCATTAGGTGCCGGGCAACCAACGGATTCGGTTTGGCAAACGATATCGCTCACGCCGCATTCGTTGGTTGCAGTGAGGCAGATTTCGTAGGTGCCGGGAGAGGAGTAGGTGTGCATGGCGTTGGCTTGCGTAGCGCTGTTCCCATCCCCAAAATCCCAGGACCAGACAGTGGCGGTACCGGGCAGGTTGGCCGTGAAGGTGTAAGAAAGCCCATTCGCAGAACCAGCAAAAGTGGCGCTGGGCGGAAGGCAGGCAATGTCAATGGTCGTGCAGGTGCTTAAAAGCCCGCAGGGGCCATTGGATTGCAGGCAAACTTCGAATACTCCCGTACTCGGAAAGGTGAAGCTGAAACTGCTCCCCCCGCCAACGCCTTGACCGTTGACCTGCCAAAACCAACTGTTGGCCTGGACGAATGAGGTATCGGTAAAAGTAGCTTCAAGGCCATCCAGGTCAACGCTGAAGCCAAGGGGCGCATTGCTACAGTCCAGCTCAATAGTCTCGCAGATCACATCGCTGCCGCACACACTTGATGCAATCAGGCAGACTTCATAGCTGCCGGAACCAGGGAAAAGGTATTCAGGAGAAGGGCCGGTAAGGGTATCCTGCCCGTCAATGACCCAGGCCCACTGTTGAACACCGCCATTGGAATTGTCCTGAAAGCTGACCAGCAGATTGTCTGACTCATAGGTGAAGCCGGCCTGTGGAGGCAGGCAGCTGACTGAAACCGTATCACAGATTGCTGAGTTGCCACATATATTCTCTATGCTGAGACAGATTTCATAAATCCCCGGGGCATCGTAATTATGGAATAAAGCTGGCCCGTTGGCGGTGGTGCCATCCCCGAAATCCCAGGACCAGGAGTCTGGGAAGTTAGCGCTTTGATCCTCCACGAAAACTGCCAGGTCTGTGATTTCGATTGTGAAGGCGGCAGCCGGAGGCGGGCAGGTAACAGCTACATTCCTGCACGATGTATCCGTTCCGCAAGCGCCGTCCACGGAAAGGCAAACCTGGTAGGTGCCCGGCGCATCATAGGTATGCTGAGGGTTTTGGCTGTCTGAGGCATTGCCATCTCCGAAATCCCAGGACCAGCTATTCGTGCCGGCACTGGAGCCATCGGTGAAGGCGACGCTTAGATCGTCATCAGCGAAGTCAAAATCAGCTTCCACATCGCCGCAGTTGACCTGTACCAGCTCGCAGGTGGATGCGTTGCCGCAATTGTTGAGCACTACCAGGCAGACAAAGTAGTTGCCTGGCTCGCTGTAGGAGTGGGTAGGGTTTTGCTGTCCGGAGGAATTGCCATCGCCGAAGTCCCATATCCATTCATTGGGCATGCCGAAGGAGAAATCCTGGAAGCTGACTTCCAGCCCGTTGTTGTTGTGGGCAAAGAATACTTCCGGAGGGGTGCAGGAGGTCTGTAGCTGCTTGCAAACGGTAGTACTTCCGCAATCCCCGACAGTGGTCAGGCAGGCCGTGAAGGTGCCGGTAATGGGAAAGGTGTGGACCACCGTCGCGCCGGTATCCTGTGCCCCATCGCTGAAGTCCCAAAAATACTGATTGGTCCCCGTGTCGCCCTGCCCCTGAAAGCTGGCGGTCAGTCCTGTAACCTGAAAGGAAAAATCGGCCTGAGCCTGGCAAAACTCACCTTCGGTAATCTGATAAAGCGTATCCGCATCCGGGTCTTCCAAATGATCAATATTGCCGTTTGGCCAGCGTACGATGATACTATCGAGGGTTGTACTTGCTCCCAAACCGAAGTGCGCCCGCAGCCCGCAGTGGATGCCGTAGCCTTCGCCGCTCCGGATTTCGCGGACCTGTCGCCCCCATGGCCCGTAGATTTCGACTCTTGCTCCTACGCCATTGGGATTGGCGTCCGTGCCCTTGAGGGCGACCTCCACGTAGTGATTGTTGTTCCCGGCATTGATCAGCAGTTTGTCTGGCTGAGTACCGGTTTGATTGAAGCCCAGGCCGTAGCCCGCGTATATATCCACAAAGCCATCTGCATTGAAATCCCCAACCACCGCACTGTGGATTCTGCCCGGGGTAGGGATCGCATTATTGACTCTTACGAAAGTAGAATTGCCCTGATTGCGTAGTATGGCGTGGCTGGCTCCGATAGACGTGTAGAGCAGGTCCAGGCGCCCGTCATTGTCAAAGTCAGTAAAAATCGCCTGCACGCCCAGGCCCGTTCCGGCTAAAGCTTCCGGTATATTGCTATTGCTGGTGATGTTGGTAAAAGTGCCGTTGCCGTTATTGCGGTAGAGGGCGTTGGGGATATCATGGTTGATCACGAAAGCATCATAGTCGCCATCGTTATCAATGTCGCCAAATGCAGTGGAAATACTCTGCCCCATCGGGAGCAGTCCTGCAAAGGCAGCCACTTCGGTGAAGTCATCATCATCGTCATTGCGGAAGAGCAAATTGAGGCGCCGGCCGTCAGTGGCATCAGTTACGCCGAGGCGGTACTTGGAGATGTAGAGGTCGGATGCGCCATCGTTGTTGTAATCCGTCCAAACGGTACCGTAATTTCCCGAGTTGTCCGAGGGGACACTTGAAATAGGGTTGATCAGGTTATAATCCAGGGAGAATACATTATTCCCGAGGTTGCGGAAAGGAGCGCTAAGCCCATCCTGATGGGCTGCGAAAAGGTCGAGGTCGCCGTCATTATCCATGTCAGCCATATTGGTGCCCTGTAAGAAATAATTACCAGGGTCGATGACTAATGCCGTGTAATCGGTGCCATCATCATTGGCCAAAAATAACCGCAGGGCATTGTAAGAACCGCCGGTCAGAATATCATTGTAACCATTGCCATCTACATCACCTACTGCGATGCCATTGGAGGGGTTGTTCAGGGACTGAACGTAAAAGCCGCTAAAAAACGGCGTGTTAGCCTGCTGGTATTCAATATAGAGTTCCTGACGGTTGTCAAGGATCACAAGGTCCTGCAAGCCGTCTCCATTCATATCAGCGGCAGCCATAGGCGTCCCGGAAAGCAAACCGACATTATCGAGGTAAATGGTAGAGTCAAGGAAGCTAATCTGCCCGAATACAGGCAGTACAATTCCAAGGCAGGCGAGGAGTAAATAGTTTCTCATAGGATTATGTTACAGTATGGCAAACTTCCGGTTTGCCTGGTATGGGATTATCCGTTTTCAGTATATACTGCAATCCAGCCCTTAAAGTTACACAACTTTGAGAAAATCAAGTTGAATTTGCACAGACCGATTGCCGAGTGGGGAGGAGCAAAGCCGGTTTGTTAAGGCTTTGATAAACTGAAAACAATTACCTTGAAAGCTTGTACCTAGCCATTTAGGAGTATTTACTCTTTGAGCCTAATTCTATGATCCTGTGTAATTACTACGTTCCCATAGTGCAAAAAAGCACAATAGAGGCCCCGAAGAAACCTCTATTGCACTTATAGTTCTCCAAGGCGAGATTAATGCATTTTGACTTGCTCTTTTTTCCGCTCGCTGCGTTGAAAAGCCTCGCCGTCCGTACGGATGCCTGCGTTTTTCGCCTTGCGAGCGAAAAAAATACCTGCGTCAACTTTGCACAAATCCTGCCTTGGAGAACTATAATTAATCTAACAGGGAGGCGGATACGATCCGTCTCTACCTCAGTATTTTACTGGATCGCCAACTTCTCAACAGAAATTTGGTTGCCTCTGCGAGACTCTACGATGTAGAGACCGCTAGCCAGGTCAGATACATCCAGCACCTGGTTCATAGATGGGTTCATCTGTACCTTTACTACTTTTCCTGTGATATCACGGATTGTGATCATGTCCAGTGACTCATCAGAAGAAATATGAACCTGGTTGGTAGCTGGGTTAGGGAAAATACGGAATTGGTCAGCAACGAGCTCGTCTGTACTGGATATCCCTCTTACGAATTCGTAATGCCAGTAACCACCACCGAAGTCGATGTCGACGATCAGGTTATCACCATCAAGTATAAATTGGTAGGTGATAGATTCAGGAGCGTTAGCAGGATCATTAAGCTCCCCATTGTTGTGCACTTTCGGCAGGCCCAGGTGCGCACCTACGCCATTAAGGGTAAGGGTACCGTCGCCATTATCCGTCCATGTAGCATCATTAGAACCATCGTGGGGAGCTACTGGCGTGTCACAACCTTGTTCGCCCGTGGTCTGCCATCCTTCCAGCCAAGTTGAGCCCTGCATAATGTTCTCAAAGGAGCCATCTGCGTTAAAGACAAACTGATCGTCAAACAGGCAAGGACGGTCAGAAGGACCGTTATCTCCGATTGACCACCATGAAAAATCATTTTCCGCTGGTCCAACAGCCAAGGAAGTAGCAGTAGGGGCTAACAGCCAGGTGCCTTCCAACTGACCAAAGGCCAGCGTCATAGAGAACAAACAAACAAATAATGTGTAGAATTTTTTCATAACAAATTGGATTAAAAAAACATTTAACTAAATACTTCATAATAGACCAGGGACAACCATCACCGTAAACGACCATTGTAACTCTTGGTTAACAGTAGTAAATAGAGTTTGGTATTTCAAAGTTGGTAGTTACCTAGAACTAAATTTAGGATTGTAAATATAATTTGTGTAGATTGAATACCTCTAATTTTTACTCAATTTTTATTGCTTCTTACGATTAATAGATGAATAAAAAAAGAAATGACGCCAATATTACTTTAATGCTCACAAATTTCCTGATCGTAGATGGTATTTACCATTAACACCTGTAGCACTTCGCCGTGGTTTTTCAATGCAAATCAAACCTAATAATTACTCCGGCTCTAATCACACAGCGGTCAGAGATGTGGGAAAAATAATAGTGTCTGCCAATAGCTGATCTAATCAAATCATCTGCCAGCGTGTAGGCTGCCAGCTTGCCCAGTCAAACCGGGGCACAAATCGCGGCGCAAGTTCACGCAGCCGTTTTACCCTGTCCTTTATCTTGGGGTGGGAGCTGAGAATTGTAGGGACTTTAATGCCACGGGGTGACTGAAAACGGGCCAGCCAGCCGCCTTTATTGTAGTAGTCGAGTGTCTCCAGTGCATCTGCTAATGCATTCGGGTCTCCGGTCAGCCGGGCGGCCTCCAAGTCGGCGTCGTACTCGCGGCTGCGGGAAAAAGCCTGTACCATGAGTGTCACGAGCGTGGGTGCCAGGAGCAGCAGGGCTATAGCCATCCACGAAACGGTCGCTTCTCCCATGAAGAAAAGGGGGAGATTGATGAAAAGCAATATTTGTCCAAACAGGGAGAAAAACCGGGTATACCGGCTAAACAGTTTGACCATCGACTTCAATTGCAGGTCATTATTTCGGATGTGGCTGATTTCATGAGCTAAAATACCAGAGAGCCCCCTGAGGTCCATTGTGGAGAGCAAACCGTGGGTAATGGCGATGGCAGGGTCTTTTTTGCTACCGGTAGCAAAGGCATTCAGGCTGTTGTTGGGCACATAGTATAGCTTCGGAGTAGCCGGGAGACCCGCTCGCTGAGCGAGTTGCTGAAGCAGCCTCGAAAGCTGAGGCGCCTGTTGGGGATGCAATGGCCGACCTCCATGAAAACGCATTATCATCTGGCTCGATACCCTTGTGCTCATCCCCAAAGTGATGAGCCCGAAGGCACCTGCCCAAAGCAGACCGGTAAATCCCAAAAGGGTATAACCCAGCCCAAGCATCAATGCCAGCATACTGATGAATAAGGCGCCTGCCCGGAGGGTATTCTGAAATTTCTGATTTTTATACTGTGCTTCGCTCATTAGTCATGGTCATGGTTCGCTCTTTAAACAGCAAAACCGATACCATGTGGTAAATGCTGCCAGAATGACGTAGCTTGACTTTTATTGGTGTCATTCTGGCAGTAAGATCACCTAGATGTATTGATTGATAATGTTTTCAAAGTACTCCTGACGGCCACTGTGCTGTACCAGCCGGATATTGTGGCGGGCGATGCGGTCCAGGTCCTCCAGGCTCAGCTTGCCGGCTTCAAAATCCTTGCCCTCGCTATGGTCGAATGAGCTGTAACGGTCCTTGCGCAACTGCCGGTAGTGGGATTCCTGCAGGATGCGGTCAGCGGATAGGAGTGCCCGGGCAAATACGTCCATCCCGCCAATATGGGCATGGAATAAGTCCGCCAGGTCGGTACTGTTGCGCCGGGTCTTGGCATCAAAGTTAATGCCGCCGCCCTGCAGCCCACCGGCCTCCAGAATGACCAACAGTGCTTCCGTTACCTCGTAAATATTGACCGGGAACTGATCGGTATCCCAGCCATTCTGATAGTCTCCCCGGTTGGCATCAATACTGCCCAGTAGCCCGGCATCGGCAGCGACCTGCAGTTCGTGCTGGAAAGTGTGCAGGGCCAGGGTGGCGTGATTGACTTCGACGTTGATTTTAAAGTCGTCCATCAGGTCGTTGGCCCGCAGGAAGCCGGTTACGGTTGCCGCATCAAAATCATACTGATGTTTGGTGGGCTCCATAGGCTTGGGCTCAATGAAGAAGTTGCCTTTGAAGCCTTGCTTGCGGGCGTAGTCTTTGGCCGTGTGCAGGAAGGTCGCCAGGTGGTCCAGCTCGCGCTTCATATCGGTATTGAGCAGAGAGAAATAGCCTTCCCGGCCGCCCCAGAAGACGTAGTTCTCACCGCCCAGCTTGATCGTGGCATCGAGGGCGAGCTTCACCTGTGCCCCGGCGTGGGCTACCACAGCAAAGTCAGGGTTCGTTGCCGCGCCGTTCATATAGCGGGGGTGGGAAAACAGGTTGGCAGTACCCCACAACAGGCCAACTCCTGATGCTTCCATTTTTTCCTTCGCGTAATCCGTGATGGCGTCCAGGCGTTGCTCAAACTCAGCCAGGCTGTCCCCTTCGTCGATGAGGTCTACATCGTGGAAGCAAAAGAATGGAATGTTCATTTTGGTGATGAATTCGAAGGCCGCATCCATTTTGTCCTTTGCCCGTAGCAACGGGTCTGCCGCTTCATCCCAGGGAAACTGCATGGTGCCCGGTCCGAAGGGGTCTGCCCCGGTATTGCAGAAGCTGTGCCAGTAGGCGACTGCAAAACGGAAATGCTCTTTCATGCTCTTGCCGGCCACCACGCGGTCGGCATCGTAGTATTTGAAAGCCAGTGGGTTTTTGGATTCGGGCCCTTCGTAGGCAATTTGGTGAATGCCTTTGAAATACTCTTTTTGTCCTTTGATCACTTTCATGGTGTAATGGTTTTTTGTAAAGCCTTTTCCCAGGCCTTATAGGCGGCCCGGTAGGCATCAATATCGGTAGACTGAGGCTCGTATTGCCCCACTTTTTTTAGATTTTGATGGATGGCGCTGAGGTCATCCCAATGCCCGGCACCCACTGCTGCTGCCTGTGCAGCCCCAATGGCTCCGGTGGTTTCCATTATCTCGATGGTGCAACCACTGAGGCTGGCAACCGTATGACCAAAAATGGCTGATTGAAAGAGGTTGTCATTCCCTACGCGGATGACTTCCATTTTCAGTCCCATATCCCGAAGGATTCCCATACCGTAGATGAAGGAAAAAGCGATGCCTTCCAGTCCGGCACGCAGCAGATGGGCTTTACCATGCCGGTTAAAATCCAGTCCGAGCACCTGAGCGCCCACCTGTTGGTCATTAAGGATACGCTCTGCGCCATTGCCGAAGGGAAGGGCGGTCAGCCCATCCGCGCCGATGGGGGCTTTGGCGGCTTCTGCCTCCAGGGTTTCGTAAGGGGTGCCCGGTGCCAGCATTTTACGGAGCCAGCTGTACTGTATACCGGTGCCGTTGATGCACATCAGTACACCTATATGTGGGGCATCGGGTTGGTAGTTGACGTGGGCAAAACCATTGACCCGGCTCTGAGGGTCGTAAAGCGGCTGATCGGTAACGGCGTAAACGACGCCCGAAGTGCCGCCCGTTGCAGCCACTTCACCCGGGTGCAGCACACCCAGGGAAAGGGCATTATTAGGCTGGTCACCTGCCCGGTAGGAGATGAGCGTGCCAGGGGATATCCCCAATTCATCTGCCGCTGTCGCGCTGATTTTGCTTTGGATGCCTATGCCCGGGGCAATATCAGGTAGCAGCGCCGGATCGATATCGTAAACCCTGAGCACATCAGAAGAGACCTGCCGGTCGGCAAAGTCCCAGAAAATCCCTTCGGAAAGGCCGGTAATGGTGGTTTGAATCTGCCCGCTCATCCGCATGGCAATGTAGTCCCCGGGGAGCATAATTTTGTGGATACGGGCATAGGTATCAGGCTCTTCCTGTTGCACCCACCGGAGTTTGGAAGCTGTAAAATTGCCCGGACTGTTGAGCAGGTGCTTAAGGGCGTGTTCCTGACCAATGGCTGCCAAGCCATTCTGTCCGGTCGTTACCGCCCGGCTGTCACACCAGATAATGGAAGGGCGTACCATTTGCTGCTGCTCGTCTACAAGGACAAGGCCGTGCATTTGGTAGGCTATACCGATGCTGCCAATTGCTGATCCGGGCACGCCGGTTTGTTCCAGCAACTGCCGGGTAACGGCTTTGATACAGCCCCACCAGAATTCAGGGTCCTGTTCCGCCCAGCCGGGCTGCGGTGCCTGAATCGGCATTTCCTGTTCCGGATAGCTGCTTCTGCCAACCGCTGCCCCATCTTCCAGGCGGATTAATGCGGCTTTGACGGAAGAGCTGCCCAGGTCAAAGCCTATACTGTACTGTGGTACGCTCATGGTTTTTGTTTTTGTTGCTCAAGCCACGCTTTCTGCCGGTCATAGTGGATATTATCTGCCGGGGCTCTCACCTTTAATAGCGGTGGAAGGGTTCCCAGGGAGGCTTGGAAATCTTCCATCGCCTGTAGCAGTTCCGCTGCTTTTTCCTGGTGCTTCGGCAGGAGGTTGTCCTTTTCGCTCCTATCGGCTTTGAGATTGAAAAGTAGCGTATCGTGCGCTGGCACACCAGCGCGCCAGGACTTGAATTCATTACCGGGGTAGGGCATTTTTATTTTCCAGTCCCCCTTTCGGAAGGCACGGAGTTCGCCATCGTAGTAATAAGCCAGGGTGCGTTCACCAAGCGGTTTTTGCTTCAGAAGGTGTGCAGATATATCCTGCCCGTCTATCGGGCGGTCGTCAGGAAGCGTACCGCCTGCCAGTGTGACCAGGGTGGGGAAGAGGTCAATTGTGCTGACCAGCTCCTCGCTTTCCATAGGTTCAATCTGCCCTTTCCATTGGATGATGCCCGGTACGCGCATGCCGCCTTCAAAAGTGAATTGTTTGCCTTCCCGAAGCGGTCCGGCAGAGCCTCCATCCGGGCCAAATGCCAGCCACGGGCCATTATCGCTGGTGAAAATGACGATGGTGTTATCATCCAGCTTTTTGGCTTCCAGTTTTTTGAGAATTTGCCCTACGCTCCAGTCGATTTCCTCAATCACATCGCCGTACAGGCCCCGGGGGCTTTTCCCTTCGAAGTCTTCGGAGGCATACAGGGGGACATGCGGCATAGAGTGGGCCACGTACAGGAAAAAGGGCGATCCTGCCTTCCGGTCAATGAAGTCCAGTGCCTTTTCAGTGTAGGTACGTGTGGTGTAACGCTGATCTACATCTTCTTCTACTACTTCATTGCCATCGAGGTAGACTACAGCCTCCATGTCATTGCTATAGGGAATGCCAAAGTATTCATCAAAACCCTGCTGTAAAGGTAGGTAGCGGTGGTGATGCCCGAGGTGCCATTTGCCTACGCAGCTGGTAGCGTAGCCTTGTTCTTTTAAAGCTTCAGCAAGTGTGATTTCCTCCGGCGCCATGCCCGTCCAGCTTTCCGGGAAGAACACCGACTGTATGCCCATGCGGATGGGGTAGCGCCCGGTGAGCAGGCCCGCCCGGGAAGGACTGCAGACTGGAGAGATGGAGTAAAACTCCGTGCATCGGGCCCCTTCCGCGGCCATTTGGTCCAGGTTTGGTGTCCGGATAGTCGTATTGCCGTAGCAGCCCAGGTCGCCGTAGCCCAGGTCA
The DNA here is from genome assembly GCF_000759025.1 of Phaeodactylibacter xiamenensis. Taxonomy (GTDB): domain Bacteria; phylum Bacteroidota; class Bacteroidia; order Chitinophagales; family Saprospiraceae; genus Phaeodactylibacter; species Phaeodactylibacter xiamenensis. Next base: position 88,277 of record NZ_JPOS01000081.1, read on the forward strand.
TCGGTGAAAATTAAGACCACATTGGGTTTTTCCGGTAGGGTTTCTCCATTGAAAAGGGTGAAAGATAACAATCCCAGAACCGGTACCAGCAAGCAAAGCATTATGAAGCGTAAATTTGGCATAGGCATCAATTTGAAATCCTCAATTTAAATAAATGCAGGCAGTGACCGGGTATAGCTACCTGGTTTTTTCGGCGACGAGCAAAACAGCGTCAGCAGGTATCCAGCCGGGCTTGCCATTGGTCTGTACCCTGACTTTTACAGTGTCACCCGCGCTAAAGTTACGGTAGGGCAGCTCCAGCCATTCCCGGTCGCGTTCGCTCAGGCTGAAGGCCTCCCTTGCTTTTTCTTCCCCATAAGTGGTTTGGATGTGGATGCTGTCCGCCCAGGGGGCAGGCTTCATCGGCTGCGGGATGTAGTAGGCGACTTTGTAGCGCCCGCTCCGTTCAACCGGTAGTAAAAATTCAGCGGAGGCTCCTGTTACCTCATTATTCGTAATCAGGGCATACTTTTTGTAACGGCCACCCAGGTTATGCTGCTCCCAATTGCCGTTAATTATGGCCCGCCCTTCGTCCTCATTATCTGATAGGATATCTGGCAGAGTGCCGTCCAGGTAAGGGTCTTCTTCAAGCTTTTTTTGCAGTTTTGGAATGTCGATTTCCTGTACGCTGCTACGCTGATCGATAGCCATCGAGGCGGCCACAGCTGCTGTTTGGGCCAGTACCATAAAGACCGGCTCCATCCGGATAGAACCGTAGGCAATATGGGAGGCAGACAGGCAAACCGGGACCAACAGATTGGTACACTCCTCCTGCTTAGGGGTTAGAGCATGGTAGGCAATCGGGTAGGGAGGAAAGCCTCCCACCTGCACATCCCCTTCATTGCGTACCATGGCTTTGCCATTTTCATGGACCACTACGCGCTGACAATTGTGAGAATCCATGGTATAGGCAGCCATACCAATTGCACCGGGTGCAATACTGTCCCCCAGGCAGTGGTGCTCGGTCATTACGTATTCGCCAATCATCCTTCGGGCTTCCCGGATGTAAAGCTTGTAGGGGAAGTAGTTGTTGTCAGTGAATTCATCTTTGGCCCAGCCCCAACTGCTCATTTCGGCCCTGATGTCGGGTGTTACTCCCGGATCGTGGCTTAGAAAGTAGAGCAGCCCCCGAATGTACGATTCATGGTCGGCTTCAATTTCAGCCCTGCGTTCGTAGCTACCTTCGGGGTAATCGTAATTCATACCGATCATATCGGTAGAAAGCGGCCCCTTGTTATTGACATCCGTTTTGCCGTTTGGCATGTGCACAATACGGAGGTAGAACCAGCCCAGCTTTTGTTGCCAACCGATACCATCTCTGGCTTGAATGACTCTTTTCAGGAGCTCATATTTAGTGGAATCGTAATCAGCAGGCCGTTCGAAAGGTACCTGATTGGTCGTGTCCTGTGTCAGGCACAGCCGGTAATTATAAGCCTGTATTTTGTCGTCTCCCGAGCCCTGTTCGGCCAGGGGCTCCGGGCTGATGCCCCAGCATAGCCCGCTGCTGGAATCGCCTTCAATGCGGTAGGGGTCGATATGGTAGGGCTCCTCGTCATTGGGTGGGAACTGATGTTTGTCCAGCAGTTGGACACCGCTAAGGGTTTCATTATAAGTGCTGTTGGGCTCCCGTCCGGCGATATAGGAAACACCAGCCATGGCCAGTAGATCCCCCACGTAAGTGGCATCGATAAACTGACGTGCCTTTACACTACGCGTTGGAAAATCCGGTTGACTCGCATCTTCCACGGTAATTTCCTGGATTTCGGTACCTTTTTTTCTCAGTTTAGTCAGCCGGTGTTCGTACCAGACTTCCACATTGGCCTCCCGGATATAATCCTGGAAGACTTTTTCTGCCTTGTGTGGCTCAAACGTCCAGGCCTCCATCCGGTCGTATTCGTCTCCTAACCGGCGGTAGAAATCCCGGCTCAGCCCGGTCACGGCATACTTGTTGCCGATATCTGTGGCGCCCAACCCGCCGGAGCTAAGCCCTCCCAGGTGGAGGTCTGGGGAAATTAACAGTACCGTTTTACCCATTTTAGCTGCAGCATAGGCCGCAATTACCCCTGCTGAAGAACCGCCGTACACGCAGATATCATAATCGTAGGCATTGGTCTTTGCGGGCTCTTCGCAGCCAACAAAAAGGGCAAGGGAAAGTAAAAGGAGAAAAGCGATTGTTTTTGGCATAGCATTTATCATTATTTACGAACGGAAGGCATTTGAGCATCCACCTCTGTCCGCCAGTTTTTAAGTTTGTTATAAAGCTGATCTTTGATTTCCGGGAGTGAGTCTGCCAAATTGTAGGATTCGCCCGGATCGTGCCCCAGATCATACAATTCAAGTGCTCCTGCCTGTCCGAGTAGTGCTCGTTGGTGCCACTCGATTAGCTTATAGCGGCCGCTTCGTACAGCACTGGCCGGACGCATGCCAGAGCCCCGGTGGTAATGGGGGTAGTGCCAGAAGAGTGGCCGGGATTCCAGGCGATCAGTCGCTCCTTTTAGCAAGGGAAGCAGGTTTTTTCCGTCCAGTTCCAGATGGTCAACCGGGGCTTGGGCTATAGCGGCCAGAGTAGGGTAGAGGTCGACAGAAGTCATGAATTCTTCAGTCATGCTACCCTCAGCAATCTTACCAGGCCAGCGCAAAATGAGCGGTACGCGGATGCCCCCTTCGTACAGCCAGCCCTTGCCCGCTCTGAAAGGGGCCTGATCGGCATACGTGGACTTGCCGCCGTTGTCAGAATAGAAAATCACCAGCGTCTCTTCTTCCAGCCCCAGGTCATCAAGGGTACGGAGGACTTTCCCTACACCATCATCCAGGCGCTCGGTTATGGCAGCAATCACGGGGTCTACGCCATGCCTTTCCTGCGTACTATCTCTGGCAAAGCGCTGTACCCGCTCTGCACTTTCCATGACCGGGTCATGAATGGCATTATGACTGAGGTAGAGGAAAAAGGTGCTGTCTCGGTTGCGTCGTAAAAATTCCATTGCCCGGGTGGTAATGGTGTCTACATTATGCGGATCGTCTTCGGCATTGGTCTCTGCCCCCGGCTTGTAGGTGATCAGTTGCTCATCGAAGCCCTGTTGCAGGGGATTATGGCTTGTACTTCCCGGAGGGCGCTTTTCTTTGCTTAAGTGCCATTTACCAAAGTGAGCGGTGCGGTAGCCCGATTGGCGGAGGGTTTCAGCAAGGGTCTGCACCTCCAACGGGAGGAACTTCTGCCAGTCCGGTTGTTCCAGCAGGCTGTCCGGGAAAGCCTCTCCCTTCAGGAAGTCCGTCAGGTGTAGCCGTGCCGGATGCTGCCCGCTCATAATGGCTGCCCGGGTAGGGGAACAGACCGCCGCTGCCGCATACGCTTGTGTGAAACGGATGCCCTCAGCGGCCAGCTGATCGATATTTGGGGTACGGTAAGCGGCTCCACCGTAACAGCCCAGTTGGCTCCATCCCAGATCATCAGCGAGGATAAAGACTATATTGGGCGGCTTCGGCAGTTCTTCAGGGGAATGGCACCCCATAAAGCCTAAAAAAGCAACACACCCTATCCAAATCCATCTCATTTGCATTAATATCCCAGTTTTTCCAGTTCACGGCGGTGCACTACGCCCACCTGACTGGCCCATTTTCGATAATCGGCTTTCAGTTCTTCCACCTTTTCCGGGTACCGGCTGCTCAGGTCATTTTGCTCGGTGCGGTCTTCCGGGATGTGGTACAATGCCCATTGATCCTCCGGGTAAGCAGAGACCAGTTTCCAGGGGCCTTTCCTTACGGCGCGGTTGCCGCGGTGTTCCCAGAAGAGGGTTTCATGCCCTTCCCGGCTTTCTCCCCGCAGCAGGTTCACAAAGCTTTTGCCTTGTAGCGGTGTCAGGGCGTTGCCCCTCAGGCTGTCCGGATAAGGTACCTGTGCCAGTTCCAGGCAGGTGGGCACGATGTCCATGATGTGAACGACCTGTGTGTCAATCCCCGGCTTTGGAATGAGCTTCGGATAATGCGCAATGAGTGGTGAGGAAATGCCGCCTTCGTGCACCCAGTGCTTGTACATCCGGAAGGGGGTATTGCTGACGTTAGCCCAGGCGCGGCCAAGGGATTCGTAGGAACCAGGGCCTCCAACCGGCCCTTTGAGCTTGCTATAGCTGCCCCAGAGCCCGGTTTCCTCGTGGCTGCCTCCGTTATCAGACAAGAAGAGGATGAGCGTATTGTCTAACGCACCCTTTTCTTCCAGTTTGGCGATGATTCGGCCTACGCCCTCATCCAGGATTTCGAGCTGAGCAGCATAGATCGCCATTTTGAGATCGAGGCTGTCCTTTTGTGCCTCCGATAGGTCCGACCAGTTCAGGACTTGATCATCCGGTGGGCTTAATTCGAGGTCTTGAGGCAAAATGCCCTTTTCCTGCATTACCGTCAACCGGTTTTGCCGGAGGGTGCTCAGGCCAAGCTTGAACTGGCCGATGTATTTTTCATAAACGGAGCGGGGCGCCTGAAGCGGGAAGTGTGGGGCAATATGTGCCAGGTAAAGAAAGAACGGAGCCTCCTCAGCTACAGCCTGATCCACGAAGCGCACGGCAAAATCATTGAAGGCGTGGGTGGTATAGTAGGAGCTGTCCGGCTCAAGGATGCTGTCATTGAGCACGACGTGCCGCTTTTTGTGGAAAGGGTAGTAGTAAACCCCGCCGCCTTCCGGGATGCCGTAAAACTGTTCAAACCCCCGTTGGGTTGGCCAGTATTCCGGTGCGCTGCCCAGATGCCACTTGCCAGACATAAACGTTTGATAACCGGCAGGTTGTAGCAGTTCAGCTAAAGTAGCGCATTGGTCATTCAACCGGCCCCGGTAGGCCGGTAGCTGAAAATCATCGGTCATTTCGCCCACCCCTGCCTGATGCTGGTAAAGCCCGGTAAGTAGGGCCGCACGGCTGGGGCAGCAGCGGGAGGTGTTGTAAAACTGTGAAAAGACAATCCCGTTCTCCGCCAGCCGGTCCAGGTTGGGCGTCCGGATGCGTGACCCAAACCACCCCAGATCGGAGTACCCCATATCATCGGCCATGATGAGCAGGATGTTCGGGCGGTCGTTTGCCTCGGCTTCCTTTGAATTTTGTGCGCAACCCGTAAGCAACCAAAGGCTTAACAGGATGAGGGTGAATCGTTGAACTTGCATGAACTTACTTTTTCAAGTTTAGGTTCAGGCTGACCGGAGCAGGTATGCCAAGCGCTTTTGAACGGGCTGTAGGCACGGCCCCACTAGCATAGAGCTGTACCGGGCCCTCAGGCAAATAGGCTTTACCCGATTCATCGTAAAGCTGCAGGTCACTGGCTTTTACCTCAAATTGTACGGTCTTGGTTTGTCCGGGCGCTAGGTAGACTCTTTCTACGCCTTTGAGGTCAAACAGCGGAGCGGCGTCACCCGCTTCCGGCCAGCTGGCATAGAGCTGCACCACTTCTTCGGCACCGGTTTGCCCGGTGTTACTTACGGTAGCAGAAACGGTGGTGCGGTCTCCACTGCTCAGGTTTTTGGAGTTAGCAGAGATGGACTCGTATTCAAAGGTCGTGTAGCTCAGCCCGTATCCGAATGGGTAGAGCGGTTCTTCCTTCATATAGCGGTAGGTCCGCCCTGTCATGCCGTAGTCTTCGTAGGGTGGCAGCTGGTCCAGGGATTTGGGGAAGGTAATGGGGAGCCTGCCGGAAGGCGATGCTGATCCGAAAAGGAGGTCGGCGACAGCGTTGCCCCCTTCCTCACCCGGATACCAGACCCAAAGGATAGCATCCACGAGATCTTCGACTTCCGCCAGAGCGACAGGGCTGCCGCCCGTCACCACCAGGATGATCGGGGTATCCCCACGGCTGCGGAGGGTTTTCAAAAACTTAATTTGATTAGCAGGTAGGCCCAGTTCAGTTCGGTCACCTTTGTGGGCGGAAGCGATAGACTCGCCTTCTTCGCCCTCAATCAGCCCGGAAATGCCCATGACGGCTACCACGGCATCAAGGCTCATGGCGCTGCCGGTCACCCAGTCTACGGGGTTGGCGTTATCCTGATAGGGGCGGACACCATATTTGTAGAATACCTTGGTGCCTATACCGATTTTGTTGGTGATGCCTTCCAGTACGGTGACTGCATTACCGGTCACGCCGTAGTAATTAGCCAGCAGGATGTCTGTGCTTGCTGCATGCGGCCCAACCACAGCAATGCTCTCCAGGTTGCGGGATAACGGCAGAATACCGTCGTTTTTCAACAGGACTATGGACTGACGCGCGGCCTCACGGGAAAGGGCGCGGTGCTCGGGGCTGTTGACGACTTCCGGGGAAATCGCATCAAAAGGGTTGCTGCCCGGCGGATCGAACAGGCCGAGCCTGAACCGGGTGCGCCAGAGGGTCTTAAGGGTTTGATCCACCAGCGCTTCGGTAACGAGGCCCCGCTCGACAGCTTGTTGCAGCCCTTTGGCATAAGTGCCGCCGCAATTCACATCAACGCCGGCTTCGAGCGCCAGAGCGGCAGATTCCACGACGTCTTCGGTGATGTTATGCCCGCTGTGGAAGTCGGTCAGGGCACCGCAGTCCGATACCATGTGCCCTTTGAACCCCCATTCCTCCCGCAGGATTTGCTGTATCAGTTCCGGGCTGCCACAGCAGGGCTCGCCATACACGCGGTTGTAGGCACACATGACGGCCTCCACTTTGGCTTCTTCCACCAGGCTTTGAAAAGCCGGCAGGTAAGTTTCCCGGAAATCGCGGCGGGAGGGCACCGCATCAAAAGAGTGGCGCAGTGCCTCCGGCCCGGAATGCACAGCGTAGTGCTTGGCACAGGCCGCCGTTTTCAGGTATTGAGGGTTGTTGCCCTGCAAGCCTCGTACAAAGGCACTGCCGAGCAGCCCTGAAAGGCAGGGGTCTTCCCCGTAGGTTTCCTGCCCCCGGCCCCAGCGCGGATCGCGGAAGATATTGATGTTGGGCGACCAGAATGTCAGTCCGGCGTATTGAGCGTTTATGCCGCGCTGAATAGCGGCGTTGTACTTGGCCCTGGCTTCACCGGATATGGCATTGGCCACCTGGTAAATGAGATCTTCATTGAAGGTGGCGGCCATGCCTATCGCCTGAGGGAAGACCGTGGCTTTGCCATTACGTGCTACACCGTGGAGGGCTTCATTCCACCAATTGTAGGCGGGGATACCCGGGCGCGGGATCGCCGGTGCAGCGTGTTGAAGCTGCAGCACTTTTTCTTCCAGGGTGAGCCTGCCGACCACATCATTCAGGCGTTCTTCCAGATCAAGGTTCGGATTGAGGAAAGGATACTTCTGCGCAAGGATGGGCATTTGGAGCAGTAATGTCAGTGCAACAGTAAATAACAGGTATTTTTTCATGGTGCTAAAGCGGGTTTGGTAGGGTAATCGTATTCGCTGAACCAGCAGCGCCTTTAAGGTAAAGAATGATTTGATCATCCCGGACTTCGATGTCTTCAACACTGCTGACATTTGGAGCAGGCAGCATAAAGCCGGCGAAGGATTTTTCCAGGGTTTCCCCGGCATCGATGTATTCAAAAGAAGTTTGACCTCTAAAGCGGGTGTCCTTCATGATTAGCTGCTCGTAGGGCGCCCCTATACCAGTGGTGCCGAATTCCAGGCCCTTGGCAGCAGGTTGGCCATCAGCGGAGTGGTTCCAGATATTGATCCAGGGGTATTCCGAAAGACGCCAGATGTAGCCCAGGATCAGTCCCTGTTCGGGCTGCAGGGCAGCGACCCAGCCGTAGGTTGCGGTATCCGGGAAAAGGTGGGTCGTGACGTAATTTTCTTCCTCATCCGTCCGGCGCATATCGATGGTCCGTCCGGTAGTGTCAGCAACGCCCTGCGGCCATTCATAGGCCAGGCGGTGGGGGTCAGGCAGGGCAAATTTTTGATTGAACCCGTGGTGGGCATTGGTGTGGACTGTTAGGGCAGGAGACAGGAAAGGCGGACCGAGGGTGATATGTTGAACCACATTAGTCGGCCGGCTTAGCGAAAAGGTATTGGTAAAACTTTCGCTGACCCTGAATACAGGCGCATTGGGCAGAAGGGAGACGGAACGTGCGACGACCATGCCATCCAGCGGGGCGCCAGCGTTCATTTTAACTTCCGTTTTGGTTTGCTGACTGATAGTCCAAAGGCTATTGGCAGGCTCTCCGTTATGTGGTACACCAGCGGCCATTTCCCCTTTGGAAGGTTGCCCCCAGCGGCCCAGGCAGAGGAAGTGCCCCTGGAACGGAGCCCCGGATTTATTATTCTCAGGCATTTGTTCGGCGGTGACGCCCCAGGTCAGTGGGTTGACCGGGTTTTCGTTATGAAGAATTTGGGTGAACGCCCCACCGTAGGCATCAATGGTGACCTGAAGCTGATTGTTGCTCAGGGTGATTGGTGTGCTTTCCGCAACCGGATTTTCCCTTGTTTCCTCAGCACTTGGAGTGCCGCAGCCCAGAGTAAGCACTGCCAGGCTGATGCCCAAAAGCCATTTTCTCATCTTTTTGGTCGTATTGGTCTCTGTCTTGATGTGTGCAGCCAACGCTTTTTGTAACCCCGAAAACGGGTCTTCCATCGTGGGTATTTACATTGAGCATTGAAAGTGAGGTTACAACCTTATGACACTTTACTCCCCCAACTGAGATTACCATTATACTGCGCCTATGAATCTGCTTAGACTTCTATTGTTTCTCGGTCTTTTTTCCTGCATACAACCGGTTGGGCTTTTCGGGCAGCTTGTCCTGCCTGCTTTTTTCTCAGATGGTATGGTGTTGCAACGGGATACCGATATCCGAATATGGGGCAAGGCGGCACCCGGTAGTAAAGTGACCGTTGAGTGGCAGGGGAAGGCCTCAGAGGTAAAGGCAGACAGGGCAGGGCAGTGGACATTCGAGGGTGCGCCTCTGAGTGCAGGCGGTCCGCATACCCTTCGGATAAGCAACAGAAAAGAGACCATCACCATTGAGGATATTTTGATTGGAGATGTGTGGATATGTTCCGGGCAGTCCAATATGGAGTGGCCAGTCAGCCGTTCCAACAACGCTGAGGCAGAAATAGAAGGATCAAATTATCCCGAGGTTCGCCTCTTTGATCTTCCCCGGCAAAGATCCTTCACCCCGCTGGAATTTTTCAAGGAAAAAGCGACCTGGAAAAAAGCGGTAGGGGAAAATATCGCCACCTTCTCGGCAGTCGCATTCTACTTTGGGCGGGAGTTGCATTACGAAGAAGGCGTTCCCATTGGGCTGATCAGCACCAACTGGGGAGGCACAAATGTGGAAACCTGGACCAGCGGGCCGGGCCTGAAAGGTTTTCCGGATATTTACCGTAAAGTGAAATACATGGAAAACCAGCCGAAGACCATTGAAGAACTCGAGGAAGAACAAAATGAAGCGCTCAGGCAGTGGGAGGAGGCGTATTTTGAAAAATACGATCAGGGAGAAGACAATCGCTGGCCATCCGCGGGCCTGGATGATGAGGAATGGGATGAGATTGATCTTCCAAAGGATTTGCAATCCGTTGGGTTAGGGGATTTTGACGGGGTGATTTGGTTCCGAAAGACCTTCACCATGCCGGAAGCATTAAAAGGAAAAGACCTGTTTTTGCGGCTGGGCTATATTGATGACTTCGACGAAGTGTGGATTAACGGGCAGTCTATAGGGCGTACCAGTGATGTAAATTTCTGGAGGTCTTACCCTGTTTCCGCCAGTTTGTTTAATGAATTAGGGACAAATACGATCGCTGTAAAAATTCTGCATAGAAGTGGTCGTGGAGGGCTGGTCGAGGAACGTAAAGACAAGTTTGGTCTTTCCCAAAGCCGGTACGAGATTTTAGATAGCGATTTGAGTCTTACGGTTGACTGGAAATACAAGGCTGCGGAAGAATTAGGCACAGTTATTCCTGATCCTCCGGCTGAAGTAGCTCCCATAAAGCCGAATGATTACCCTTCTATGCTTTACAATGCCATGATCCATCCCTTCACCAGGCTGCCTATCAAAGGGGCGATTTGGTATCAGGGCGAATCGAATGCCAGCCGGGCTTATGAATACCGGAAGTTATTTCCAAACATGATTGCTGACTGGCGCAGGGAGTGGGGGCAGGAATTCCCGTTTTTCTGGGTGCAGCTTGCGAATTTCCGGGCATCAAAAGACAAACCCGGAGACAGTGAGTGGGCGGAACTAAGAGAGGCTCAGGCTTTAGCGCTTAAGCTCCCCAAAACAGGAATCGCCACGGCAATCGATATAGGCGAAGCGGATGATATCCATCCACGAAATAAACAAGAGGTCGGGCACCGGCTGGCCCTGTCGGCTTTAAAGGTGGCCTATGGCAGGGAGGTGGTACACAGCGGGCCCGTTTTTGACGCTGCTGTCTTCGGGGGGCGGGAAGTTACCCTCTCCTTCTCCGGCATCGGTTCCGGATTAACAGTAATGGATAAGGATGGTATTCTCCATGGGTTCTCCATTGCAGGAGCTGATAAGGAATTTCACTGGGCACAAGCCCGGATTGCCGGCGACAAGGTCATTGTGCACTGCCCGGATGTTGAAGAACCCGTAGCCGTAAGATACGCGTGGGCCGATAATCCGCACCATGCAAATTTGTATAACCAGGAAGGCCTTCCTGCTCTTCCATTTCGGACGGATGACTGGCCGGGCATTACCATAGACAAAACATTTAAACCACAAATAAGACCATGAGTACCCATTTTAAATCTTACTATGCGACCAACCCCAGAGATTTTAAGGCATACGATACCCAAAGGCTCAGGGAAGACTTTTTGCTTACCCCAATCATGGAGGATGGTACTATACAACTTAATTACCTGCACTACGACCGGTTTATTGCCGGCGGGGCGGTCCCAACGGACAAGCCGCTAAAGCTTGAGGTCATCGACCCCCTGAAGGCCGACTATTTCCTGGAGCGCCGGGAATTGGGCATCATCAATATTGGCGGTACCGGCACGGTCTCGGTGGATGGCACGGATTATGAACTGGGGTACCGGGAAGCGCTTTATGTGGGGCGTGGCAACAAGGAAGTGGTTTTCAAAAGCAGTGACGCTGCAAAACCTGCGCACTTTTACCTCAATTCGACCCCGGCACATCATGCCTATCCCACAAAAAAGATCACAGAAGCCGATGCTGAGGTAGTCGAGCTGGGCGCTCTTGAGACTGCCAACCACCGGGTCATCCGCAAGCTGATCGTCAATAGCGTGGTGGAAGTATGCCAATTGCAAATGGGTATGACGCAGCTGAAAACCGGCAGCGTTTGGAATACCATGCCGGCCCACACACACGACCGCCGCATGGAAGTGTATCTGTACTTCGAACTTCCCGAAGATCAGGCTGCCTGCCACTTCCTCGGTGAACCCACAGAAACCCGCCATCTTTGGCTGAAGAACGAAGAAGCGGCTATCTCCCCGCCCTGGTCTATCCATGCCGGTTCAGGCACTACCAACTACACTTTTATCTGGGGTATGGCTGGTGAAAACCTCGACTACGGCGACATGGACAAATGCGCAATTACAGATTTGAAATAAAGATACATGAACCAATTATTTGATTTGACAGGAAAGGTTGCTCTGATTACCGGTGGCACCCATGGGCTCGGCATGGCGATGGCTATGGGGCTGGGTAAAGCGGGGGCTACATTGGTGATCAACGGGCATTCTTCTCAGGAAAAGATTGACAAAGCCCTGGAAGCTTACCGGGCGGAGGGCATCACTGCGCACGGGTATCTGTTTGATGTGACACAGGAGGCAGCAGTAATTGACAACGTTGCCCGCATCGAATCTGAGGTAGGGCCTATTGATATTCTCGTCAATAATGCGGGGATCATCAAGCGCATTCCGCTCGTTGAGATGAGCGTGGAGGAATGGGATCAGGTCATTCGTACCGATCTAACGGGCGTGTTTATCATGTCCAAGCACGTCGTGAAAGGCATGATGGAGCGCGGTTCGGGCAAGATCATCAACATCTGCTCCATGATGAGCGAGCTGGGTCGCAACACCGTAGGGGCCTACGCGGCAGCCAAAGGCGGCCTGAAAATGCTCACGCAAAATATGGCGACCGAATGGGCAAAGCACAACATTCAGGTTAATGGCATCGGGCCGGGCTACTTTGCGACCAGCCAAACGGCACCCATCCGGGTAGACGGGCATCCGTTCAATGATTTTATTATACAGCGTACGCCTGCGGGCCGCTGGGGTGATCCGGAAGACCTGGCCGGTACTGCCGTTTTTCTCGCAGCCCCGGCCAGTGATTTTATCAACGGACAGGTGATTTACGTAGATGGCGGCATTTTGGCGACCATCGGGCGGCCCGCTAACGAGGCTTAGCCAGTAGTGGGTTTAAAGGACAGTTTTAAAGACCAATCGGGTATCCGGCGCAGCTTCATCCACTGCAAAAGGGTGCCCGATTTTCGTTTGGGCGGGTTGAGATTCCAACTGAGCCAGGTAGCTGCCGCAGAAGCCCCGGAAAGTGACCTGCCCTTTTTCGTCGGTAGTTGCTGTGGTCCGGGTTGTCCAGTCCTCGTGTATGCGTTGGCGGACTTTTTCATAAAGCGGCTTCAGGGTATGCCCGGAACCCGAACCAGGCTGAAAACTGACAGCCATGCCCATAAACCCCCAAAAGTAAAAGGACTCCACTGCGGGGTGCCCGAATGCTACCGTCAGATAGTCCATGACATACTGGTCACGTAGGGATTCCGCTTCTTCTTCCGTTAGGTTTTCCTGCGTTTTTGTTTCGCCCAGCGACCGCCATTCCTCAGAAGACAGGATTTTTTCTTCCTGTCCGCCGGGCATCAGGCTTTTAGTGTGGGCCCAAAACTCTGTTATGCTAAGGGGCAGCCCGGCAGCCGCCATTTGATCGTACAGCTCGGTCTGCTCCGATGGGTTCAGCCAGCCGGTATGGCTTTGGAGGCCTAGGGTGTTGGGCGGGTAGCCGGCATTCTGCAGCCGTTCCACGAGTTCGAGATAGCGTTTGCGTTGGCGCTGAGTAGTAACGCCCTCTCCATTCTGATCCACTAGACCGGGTTTGTTGACCACTCCTATGCCATAGTCATTGATAACGAACTTCGCTCCGGGCGATTCTTCCCGGCCCCAGCGGATCACTTTGGAAATGTAATCTACCAGGTTGTCCATACTTTCGGTATAGGGCCAGGTCCGGTTGGGCAGGTTCTTCGGGGCAGGTTCCCAAAGGGCTTCATTGACGGCATCCCATAGTTTTACCTTACCATCGTAGCGGGCGGTCAGGTTGCGCACCCGCACCTCCACGAACTTCATAAAAGTTTCGTAGTCATACTTCTTTGCCCAATCCGGCACGGCTTTCGGAATAGACCAAAACAAGGGATGCCCTTTGGCGGTCAGCCCATTGGCATTGGCCCAATTGACCGATTCTTCAAAACTTTCCAGTTTCAGGTCGCCCTGAAAGTCCATCGTTTTGGTGCCATAGGTTCGGGGGCGCTCCGTCCAGTAGACGGTGGTGTTCAGGCTGTTGAAGACGTCTTTAAAGCGTTTTCGGTAGTATTCCAGCCGGGTTTCCTGACTCTGTCCGGCCCGGAACATATTGCTCATGCCCCAGTTGTTGTCGCCAAACAGAAACTGATGCTGCAGCTGCACGATGTCGACCTCCCGGTTGGGAAGGGGCTGGCCCCAGCGGTCGAGGAAGGTAAGGGTGACCGGGCGTTTGCGAATTTGGTCGATGTTGGTTCGCGCCCGTACCAGCGCACTTTTGGAAGGGTGTTGGAAAAAGGCTGGCCCGTATTCCTCACGATGGTTGGATGCCATAGCAGGCAGAGGGGCTCCCAGTGTGGCAGCCCCAAGCCCGATACGGGATAATCGTCTGACAAAAGATCGGCGGTTCAGTGGCATAAGGATTATTTTCTTTGCAAGACTCTGACCTCATAGGGCGCCAGTTCCTGTTCTGCGCTGTAGGGTTTGCCGGTCAGAATGTCGGTGTACTTTCCTTTGGGCAGTTCTATAGTTTTGGGCTCAGCAGTGATATTATCGAGAATAAAACCTTCCTGCTTAATACCTTTTCTGTGCACAACGAGCGGGCCAGCATCTCCTTCGACCAGGGGCTCAATACTTTGTTCTTTAGCATAGTGGCGCAGTAATGGCCCCAAGTGTCCACGGCCGGGGTCGGTGCCCAACAGCACCACCTTACCCTTGCCCACTGTGTTTTCCATGATGGCCGCTTTCTCAGCGTGCATACCATTGATATAGGCAGCAATGACCCGGCCATCTTTTGAAGACAAGGCTTCAGACCAAAGCCCGGCCTGCCCTTCCGGTAAGTCCAGAGGACCGTTGTATGTCATTTTCAGGGGAATCTCTGCGGGGCGAAGCTTGGTACCCACCGGTATGCGGCTATCGACTGCAATGCCAGACCATTCTGCAATGTCAACCATGGCATGGTCGGTGAAGGAAGTCCAGTATTCCGTCCGGTAGCCGGTCATGGGCCCGAGGATAAGCGTACCGCCATTTTCCACCCAGGTTTTGAGGTGGGCGCGATGGTCATCGGAAATCATAGGCAGCAGCGGAAGGTAGAGTAATTTATACCCTTTAAGGTCGGCGCCGGGCATAAGTACGTCCCGGTGTAAGTGTTGATCCTGCAGGGCGAGGTAAAAACGGTAGGTCCAGTCAGTATAATAGCGGATGTCATTGGCGTACTGCTCTATACGCAGGCCCATATCCGCTTCGTGGTCATAGAAAATACCGATTTTTGCCGGGGTGACGGGGGCATGGAGCAGGAAATCGCTGCTTTTTTGCAGGTCAGCCCCCAGTTGCTTCAAATCATCATAATTGGCAACCGGCTTGCCCCAGGCATTGAGGATGGAGCCATGCGGCATTTCCTGCCCGGCCCGGTGCTGCCGCCAAAGCCAGAAGATGGCGCCCTGTCCACCGAGGGCATAGTTCATCCACAGGGCAGTATGCATACTGCCATCGGGCTGGTGGAGGAACCAGGTATTTCCTTTGGCGCCACCACCGGAGTTGTTGGGGGCGGTTTCAAAGAGCCAGTGCATCCCTTTTTAAAATCCCCGCATACGGTCGTAGTTGCTCAGTACCCGGTCGTATGCCTCGAAACTATGGTAATTGTTGACTGCCATGAAATCAAGGTCTTCAAACAGGTCTTCGTAGTTGGTGGCCTGCCCGGGCATGGAGTCATGCGTGATAGGCCGGTCAGAGTACTGACGGATCGCTGCCAGTTGTATCGCCTGAAAGTTGACTACGGACTCGCTTTGGAAGCGCTTCCATGTCATATTCCCCTTCCCTGGGCTCCATTTTGGACCAGGAGAATTCGGCCATTCGGACTACGTTCATGAAAAGCTCCTTCATGTGTTGTATGTCCTCGGAGACACGTTCCCGGGGCCATGTTTCCGGGTAGTAGGAAGCGCCGTAGTAAATTTTATCTGCAGGAATGGCCTGATCATCAGTTTCCTGACCACACAGCAATAAGGGTAGCCCGGCAAAAAGCAGGCTTAGCAGGAGTGAATTGAATTTGAGCATTGGTAATTGTTCCTTTTCGCAAAGGAGGCATTTAGCTGTGCTCCGTAACCAGTAGACTTAGCCGGATTTTCGGAGCCGGGTAGAGTCCCGGCAGATCAATTCCGTATCAAGCACCACTTTCTGGTGGATGTAGCTGCCGTTCTGGTCGGAATTGATTTCTTCAATCAGTTTTTGCACCGCCAGTTGCCCCATCGCTTTGCTCGGCTGCCGGATAGAGGTGACGGAAGGCTTCATGAATGCCGAGAAAGGCTCCTCAGAAAACCCGATCACGCCCAACTCTTCAGGCACTTTGAGGCCCAGTTCTTCAGCGCGGGCAATGGTACTGATGGCGGTCAGGTTGTTGGCGGTAAAGATGGCATTAGGCGGGTTTTCCAGCGCGAGCAGTTCGTTAGCGATCCGGGTGCCCTCCTCAAAAGAAAGGTTAGAGCTGTATTTGACCCACTCGTCCTTTAAGGGAAGCCCTGCTTCTTTTACGGCCTGCTGAAAACCTCTTAAGCGGTCGGCATACATGAGCTGTTTGGTCGGGCCCGACAAATAGGCAATTTTGGTATATCCCTGGTCGATGAGGTGCTGTGTCCCCTCGAATGAGCCCCGGTAGTCATCAACAACAATTTTGGTGATGCCTTTCAAAGCATTCGTCACCCGGTCTACCAAAACCACTTTAATGCCCTGTTCCATGGCTTTTTCAAAATGCTCAAAGGACTCGGTTTCCAGTGACAGGGTCGCTACGATGCCGGCTACCCGGCTGGCAATGAGCGTATCCATATAGGTTTTCTCCCGTTCGTAGGAGTTATTGGTTTGGCACACGATGACGGAATAGCCCATTTCGAATGCAGTCTCTTCTATATTGTGCACCAGGGACGAGAGGAACTCCCGGTTGAGCTGGGGCACAATCACGCCAATCACCTTGGTCTGATTAGTGGAGAGGCTGGTGGCCAGGGCATTTTTTTGAAAACCAAGCCTCAAGGCTACAGCCCTTACTTTGGCTTTGGTCTTGGGGCTGATCCGGGCATCATCATTAAGGGCACGGGAAACAGTAGATATCGAAACACCGGCGGCCTCAGCCACATCGTAGATGTTTATTCTGCTTTTTTTCTTCATTTTACCGTTTGTTAGAACGTGTGCCCAATTGGTCAAAACCATGAATTCCGGGCGGCCTTTAGTTCAACGATTCTTTGAACGTGCTTCTGTAAGTATGGTTCCGCAAAATTAATTGATTTTATTTAATGAATCTACAAGCGCTTGCATGGCAGCATTTGGCAAGCAGCGCAATTATCTTTTGCACAGGCGGTTGGTGGATTCCCGGGGGATGAGTTCGGTGTCCAGGATTATTTTCTGGTGGATGTAGCTTTCACCGGGGTCGGCATTGATTTCTTCGACTAGTTTTTGCACCGCCAGTTTTCCCATTTCCGTACTGGGTTGCCGTATAGAAGTTACGGAGGGCTGCATAAAGGCAGAAAAAGGCTCCTCTGAGAAACCGATCACCCCGAGATCTTCGGGCACCCTGATGCCGATCTGACGCGCATAGGCGATCGTGCTAATCGCAGCCAGGTTGTTGGCCGTGAATATTGCATTGGGCTTGTCCTTACGGCTAAGGATTTTTTTGGCGATCCGGGTCCCTTCTTCATAAGAGAGGTCATCAGAGTATTCTATCCATTCGGGGTTCAGCGGGAGGCCAGCGACTTTCAGTGCTTGTTCAAAACCCCTCAGGCGATCGGCGTAGAGCAATTGCTTGGTTGGGCCTGAGACGTAGGCTATTTTGTCATACCCCTGCCCGATAATGTGCTGTGTGCCTTCGAAGGCCGTTTGGTAGTCATCGATGACAATCTTGGTCGTCGATTTAATTTTTGGTGAAACCCGGTCTACCAGCACCACTTTGATGCCTTGCTCCTTGGCTTTTTCAAAGTGCTCATAGGAGTCGGTTTCGAGGGAGAGCGTGGCGATAATGCCGGCGACCCGGCTTGCGATGAGGGTATCCATATAGGTTTTCTCCCGTTCATGGGAGTTATTGGTCTGGCAAATGATCACCGAGTACCCCATGGCAAAAGCCGTATCCTCAAGGGTGTGTACGAGAGAGGAAAGAAAGCCGCGGTTCAGTTCCGAAACCAGAACGCCAATCACTTTGGACTGATTGGTCGACAAACTGGTTGCAATCGCATTTTTCTGAAAGCCAAGCCTCCTGGCTGCAGCTTTTACCTTGACTTTTGTTTTGGCACTGATACGGGCATCGTCGTTCAGGGCGCGGGACACAGTAGAGATAGAAAAACCGGCCTCTTCTGCGACATCATAAATATTTACCCTGGTTTTCTTTTTCATCGGGCTGCTGATTTGAGCGTGAAGCTGCTTCGCCGAAATCAGGGATGCCCAATCATAATTCCGGCGAGGCCTCGGTTAAAAAATACCTTTCTTTTTTAACGGTAAACTATGGATTTGCAAAAATAGAGCAATTTTGTTGATAATTTATCAAGCGCTTGCGCCAGTGCGCACTGCAAAAGTAGAAACGATGATTTATATCTTATTTTATTGGATTTATCGACCGAAAAACCAAAGTTATAATTGTTCAAAGATTTTTCAACAAATAAAAAGTTGTACAAGCGCTTGCATAAGTAAAAGCAGATTGCTAGATTTACGTCATCATTCGGCTAATACCCGATCGTGTGAAACCAAATTCGATAGTTCAAGACCAATACCGAATTATGGAAAACCAGAACCCGTCCAACGTCCATCAAAAAAACTGGCAAGCCTATTTGAATGGCAATGATCAGGCCTTCGAGAATTTATATATGGCTTTTGCCGATCGTTTGTACATCTATGGTTCCAATCTCACCATAGACAAAGCATTGGTGGAAGATGCCATTCAGGAAATCTTCTGCAAATTGTACCAGAGAGACAAAGACCTGATCGAGGTCAAAAATATCCGGAGTTATTTGTTTGTAGCGCTGCGCAATCATATCCGGAAAAGCCTGAGCACGGACCGCAACCACGAGGAACACCAAAAGCGGTATCAGGCTATGCAGCCGCTGAGCGAAGAGGTGCCGACGCCCTCGATGGGTTGCGAGGGGCAACCGCTACAGGCGCATGTACGCCGGGCTATTGATGATCTGCCTCCGCGTCAAAAAGAGGTGCTTTGCCTCCGCTTCTTCGAAGGCTTCGATTACTACGAGATTTCCGATATCATGAAAATCTCCTATCAGGTAGCCCGCAACTATGCTTCCCGTGGAATGAAGCGCCTGAGGGCGGACTTGTTCACAGACCCAAAAGTGCAGTATAAAAGTGTAGTCATGGCGGTTTAAAAAAGGGTTTTTCCTTAATAATTCCCCTTTTTGCCGGGAAAAAGCAACTTTATTTTGATTACAGTTGCTTTGCTTTCAAGAACCTTTGGTCGAGTTATCACAAATTATCCGGTTCTATCAGAACGAAAGGTAACATGACCAAAAAGCATTCCACACCGCTGACTGCTGAACAGTTGCTGAATGACGACCAGTTCGTCAGGACTGTTTTGGAAAGCCGTTCCTCAGTCGCAACCTATCATCAAACCCATCTCCGGCAATTTGGAGATGTTGCAGATGTTGTTGAGGATGCCAGGAGCGCAATACTGAGCATGCAGCGACATTTCCAGGCAAAGTCACCTTCACAAAAAACATTAGCCACAATATTGGAAAAGATTCGGTCAAGCTGACCGCAATCATATTACGTGTTGAAACTTAATTCATTAACCTAACTGTCTAGCTTATGAAAAGCTTTACACTCCCATTGCTATGCCTGATGCTAGTCTTCAGTGCAGGAGCAGTACACGCTAGAGGGGACGCTGCTCCCGGGGCCAACCCCGGGGCGGAATCCCTCTCCAAATTTATTCCTGAAGATGACGTGAAAGTACAAGGTGTGGTCACCGACGATGCCGGTGAGCCCCTTATCGGCGTAAACGTCCTTGAAAAAGGCAATCCGACCAATGGTACCATCACAGATGTGGATGGCGCCTTCCAGCTTACCGTTGCCGACGATAATGCCACCTTAGTATTCACCTACATTGGTTACCAGAAAAAAGAAATGCCCCTGAATGGGTAAACCAATGTCAGTGTAACCCTCAAGACAAGCGCTTCCGTATTGGATGAGGTGGTTGTGGTGGGTTATGGTACGCAGGTCAAGCGGGACATGCTTGGTGCGGTATCCTCTATTGAAGGCAAAGAGCTTACCGCTTTCAGTGCGACTTCCATGGACCAATCCTTACAAGGACTTGCAGCCGGTGTTCAGGTAACCGGTAGCTCTGGTGTGCCAGGTGCGCCTACCCGTGTACTGATTCGGGGTACCAACTCCCTGTTTTCAGGTACGGAACCCTTGTGGATTATCGATGGTATGATCCTAAGTGGTCAGGGTGGTGGCGAAATCGGTGGCTTCGGTCGGAACGCTGGTGGTGCAGTAGGACTGAACCCCCTTGCTACAATTAACCCTAACGATATTGAGTCTGTTGAAGTCCTTAAGGATGCAGCTGCGACAGCGGTTTACGGTTCTCGTGGTGCAAACGGCGTAATCATCGTTACGACCAAATCGGGTAAGGGTGGAAAAGGGACACTAGACCTGAATGTGAACTACGGTATTTCTGACGTGGTACGCGGACCCAATGAAATAGGTTTCGTGGATGGTCCTACCTGGCTGGCGCTAGCTGATGAATCCCGTTTGAATGCAGGTCTTGCCGAATTCGATCCAAACGAAGTTCTGGTTTCAGGCCGTGATCCTAATGCCGTTCTAACGCGTGATCAGCTCGCCGATGTCAACTACTTTGACGAAGTGCTTCGGCAGGGTTCTTCAACAGATATAAACCTTTCTTCTTCACGGGCTACCGAAAATCTGAATTACTATATTTCTGGTAACTACCGTAGAGATGAAAGTATATTGGTAGGAGATTTGATGGAGCGGATGTCATTGCGTTCCAACTTTGATTTCAAGCCCCTAGAAAACCTCAGCATAGGCACCCGTCTACAGCTCAGCTATGTAAATCGGGAACGGGCAGCAAACGGTGGTGCTCCGGGTGGAAATGCCAACGTCGGCAATGGAGGTTA
This sequence comes from Phaeodactylibacter xiamenensis, assembly GCF_000759025.1. Classification (GTDB taxonomy): domain Bacteria; phylum Bacteroidota; class Bacteroidia; order Chitinophagales; family Saprospiraceae; genus Phaeodactylibacter; species Phaeodactylibacter xiamenensis. The sequence goes on from NZ_JPOS01000081.1 coordinate 108,835, forward strand.
TAACTTTGCTAATACTGGAATTATTCCAATTCTTCCTTTATTCCATCCGACAGTAACGGGTCGTAACGGTAACCCGATCTTGTTTGATCCGCTTTCCGGACGTAATGTACTGGCTAACCTTGACCGGGCAAACTACATCAATGATCAAGATACTTATCGTGCTATTGCCGGTGTGAACCTGCAATACAATATCCCATTTGTTCAGGGGTTGTCTATCCGGTCAGAACTGGCAGCAGATTTTCTACATGCTAGTAACATCGAATGGGCCAATACAGTCATCCGCGAGGATAGTAAGTATGGATTTGACAATGCTCAGACGTTCCAGCGAATCAACTATAAGTTATGATCGTCAATTCGGTCGCCTACACGCTATCAACCTTACGGCTGGTACGGAATCTACTTCAGAAGGGTAGCGCCGCCGTAATATCGAGGCGCAGCAGCTTTTCGGAACGCAGCAGGAGTTGAATCAGCCAGGCGATGTACAGCGTGTTACTGCAGGCTTCGGCGGAGAACAGTACTTCCGTGGCTACTTTGGCCGGCTGAACTATAAGTTCATGGATCGCTATATGATTGGGGCAAGCTATCGCTACGACGGCTCCTCCATCTTTACGGAAGACTTCCGCTGGGGTAACTTCCTGGCCCTTTCTGCAGGCTGGGTGGTCTCTGACGAGCCCTTCCTGGTTAATAATGAAGTCATCAACTTCCTGAAGTTCCGCGGTAGCTTTGGTCAGACGGGCAACTCTGCCATTAATCCGCAAGCTACCGCTACAACTTATGCACAATGGGGCCGTTACGGTGATACTGGTGCGGGTGACCTGCTCAGCACAATCGCTAATACAGCCGTAACTTGGGAAACCACAGATGCTTATGATGTAGGCGCTGACTTTGAGCTCTTCGAAGGGCGGATAAGCGGTACGGTAAGTTACTACGTGCAGGACGTACGTGATATGCTCTTCCAGGTTCCAATCCCTCAATCATCCGGTATTTTCAATAGTAATCCTACTATATGGGACAACGTAGGTGATATGCAAAACCGAGGCTGGGAAGTGGAGCTGAACACCGTAAATATTGACCGCGGTAATTTCCAGTGGAGAATGGGCATCAACTTCGCTACGAATGAAAATCAGGTGACCCGCCTGGCCGGGGAAGATGCAGAGATAGTTAATGTTAACAACAACGGTCTAGTTACCCGCGAGGGCGATCAGGTCGGATTTTTCCGTTTAGCCCGTTATGCTGGTATACATCCCGAAGGAGGCTATGAGCTGATTGAGGAAATGGACCTGGAGTTATTTGCAGAAACAGGTGAGCGTGTAGCAACTGGCAACTTAATCCCTGCCACCCGTGCCAATCTTTCTACTCACTTATTTGATAATACCGATAGAGGTAGTTTGCCGACCTTCTTTGGTGGTTTTAACAACAGCTTCACCTACAAGAATTTCAGTTTGAGCGCTTTGATCAGCTTCTCCGGTGGCAACTACATTTATGATGTAGCCCGGGAGAACTCCGTCTATGTGAATAGTGCTAAGCCTTACCGCGAAGAAATTGTAGGTAACTACTGGCAGAATCCCGGTGATGATGCTGAGTTCCCGGCACTAAGCTGGAATCAGCGCTACGATGTGATTAACGAAGATGGAACGATTGAAGAAAACGTACGTTTTGATCCACAACGTTCCGGTCATGCGCATGATAAGTACTTACAGAAAGGGGACTTTATCCGTATGCGAGCGCTGTCCTTTTTCTACAACCTGCCACGTGGTGTAGCAGATTCTTTGCGTATGCAGAACATTCGCCTTGGATTTACAGTTAACAACCTGTTCACTATTACCGGATACGAAGGCTATGACCCCGAGGTAGTTAATCTGGGTGATGGCCTTGGTGGCTCCAGTAACTGGAAGCACCCGCGCCGCTTCGCCTGGTACAATGCAAACCGTGAGCGTACAACTGGATTGGAGGACAACGGTGGTAGATTTATAGTTTGCAGTGATGCCTTCCTGGAAGCCGCAGGCTGGCAAAACCCTGATGGTACAGAAAGTGCAGATGCCGCCAATGATTTACGGTATCAGCAGTTGTTCATAAGGGTTCCAGCGGGTGAAGATCCTCGTGGTCAGTTCTCAACTACCCGTGACTATGTCTGGAATGATAAGTATTACAGAGCGGGCGACCGTGAGACTAACCTGCCTGTACTCCGCCTCGCAGATATCGTGTTGCTCCGTGCGTTCCTGCGTGCGGATTCAGGCGACAACGGTGGTGCACGCGCTGACCTGAATATGGTTCGCAACCGCGCTGGTACGGAATGTGTACTGCAATTTCGCACTAACGTATTCCACCCACGGCTATTCTGGGTAGACTTGACTGTCTCGGCGTACGAGCCTTATTCTTGAAGGATTTTCATAAGAACTTCCTCCTTATTATTTAGAGCCACCAAATAAAAACCATTGCCTATGTTCTCCACCGCCAACCTCCGCGCCTTAGAAGGCTTTCTCAATAACACCAGACATTTTTCAATAAAGATTGATTTTTTCAGCCTCCGCACGCCCCCTGCCCCCCTAAAGGCGGGAACCTCAGCACGCAAAAACCAATCCCTTTCACTCATGAAATCCTGTTTGTCTGGTGGTTTGGGCTTCCTCATTACCCTGCTCCTGCTTTCCGGATGTGAAAACGCTGAGCCTTCAGAGGCCGGAGAGCAAGCTGCTACCGACGACACTACCGAATTCGTCTCCCTGACCTCAGACCAAACCGGCATCGACTTCGCTAACAACCTGCCGGAAGATGCCTACCGCAACATCATGCGCTATCAGTACTTCTACAACGGGGGTGGCGTTGCCATCGGCGATGTGAACGGGGACGGGCTGCCGGATGTGTGCTTTTCTTCCAATACCGGAGCGCCCCGCCTTTACCTCAATCAGGGAGAGCTGAAATTCCGCGAAGCCAAAAACGCCGGGCTCGACCTGCCTGCCAAAGCCACCTGGAATACCGGCCTTAGCATGGTGGATGTCAACGGAGACGACCACCTAGATATTTACCTCTGCCGATCGGGCAACCTACAGCTGGCCAATCGCATGAACCTACTCTACATCAACAAGGGGGACGGTACCTTCAAGGAGCGGGCTGCCCTGTTTGGGCTGAACGACCCGGGCTACTCCGTGCAGGCCAACTTCTTTGATTACGATAAGGATGGTGATCTCGATATGTACCTCGCCAACCACGGCATCAACTTTTACGGGCGCGACCCACAGGGCAAGGTTTCCAATGCCCCTGATCAGTACTCGGGCGATAAGCTTTACCGCAACGACGGCGACCGCTTTACCAACGTCACCAAAGAAGCCGGTATTTTGGAGCAGGCATACAGTTATGGGCTGGGTGTTGGCATCGGTGACCTGAATCAGGATGGCTGGGACGATATTTACGTGTCCAATGACTTCTTTGAGCACGATTACCTGTACTGGAATCAGGGCGATGGCACTTTCCGGGAAAGTATAAAGACTGCTGCCCGTCAGACTTCCTACTTCGGCATGGGCAATACGAATACCGATTTGAATAACGACCAACTGCTAGATATCATGGTGGTGGATATGACTGCTGAGGACCACTACCGCCGCCACGCCAACCTCGCCGGGCTGAGCTACGAAAAGTTCTGGGACTTCGTGGACAAGGGCTATCACTACCAGTACATGTTCAACAGCCTGAATATCAACAATGGCAATGCCACTTTCAGCAATCAGGCGCAGCTGGCGGGCATCGCTCAGACCGACTGGAGCTGGGCACCGCTGGCAGCCGATTTCAATAACGATGGTCTGACCGACCTCTACATCACCAACGGGCTGCGCAAGGATGTCCTCAATCTGGATTTCATCAACAATATCGACAAGCGCTTCGCCAAATACATCGGTGCCAACGGGCAACTCCCGGAAGACCGCTTCGTGGAAATGCTGCAGACCATGCCTTCCGAAAAAGTGGGCAACTTCTTCTACCGAAACGAGGGCGATTTGCAATTTACAGATGTCCGGGAGCAGTGGGGCGCAAACACCCCTTCCTTCTCTACCGGGGCCGCTTATGTCGACCTCGATCAGGACGGCGATCTTGATCTTGTCGTCAACAACATCGACGCCCCCGCTTTTGTCTTCGAAAACCAAAAGACCGAAGGCCCCTTCCTGCGCATTGAACTGCAGGGGCAGGGCAGGAATAAATTTGGCTGGGGCGCCAAAGTCCGGGTTACTTCCGGTGAGGCCACGCAATTGCAGCAGCAGTATCCCATCTGCGGGTATCAGTCTTCCGTGGAGCCGGTATTGCACTTTGGGTTGCCCGCTGATGCCCCGGTAAGGGTAGAGGTGGAATGGGCCGATGGGAAAGTCATCATTTTAGAAAATGTACAACCCAATCAAACCCTGCAAATCGATCAAAAATCAGCAGGAACCGCATCTCCAGCTCCCGCACCACCGGCTACAGCTTTTGAACCCGGACCCGACCTCAACCAAAAACACACCGAAAACGATTTCAACGACTTCAAACGGGAATTTCTCCTGCCCCACAAAATGTCCGCCCTTGGGCCCAACCTCGCCGTTACTGATGTCAATGGCGATGGGCTGCACGACTATTTCCTGGGCGGTGCCAAGGGGCTGCCCGCTTCTCTCCATCTGCAAAAACCAGATGGTACTTTCCAGCAGGTACGCAACCCCTGGCTCGACGAGCGCCTGCACGAGGACGGTGGCGCTGCCTTTTTTGACGCAGACGGGGATCAGGATATGGACCTCTACGTTGCCTCCGGTGGCAATGAATACGAGATCGGCTCCAAATACTATCAGGACCGGTTATACCTGAATGACGGAGAGGGCGCATTCACGCGCGCTGCTGATGCACTACCTGATCTTCGCAGCAGCAATGGCCCGGTCGCCGCTGCGGACTACGATGGCGATGGCGATGTCGATTTATTTGTAGGTGGACGGCAAACGCCCGGTGCCTATCCAACCGGCACTCAGAGCTACCTCCTGCAAAACGATGGTCAGGGGCGCTTTACAGATGTTACCCCACAACTCGCTCCGGAAGGATTGACCGGCATGGTGACCGATGCCCTGTGGACCGACTTCAACGGCGATGAGCAACCTGATCTCATCGTAGTCGGAGCCTGGATGACGCCCCGTTTTTTCAGCCAATCCGATGGTGCTTTCAAAGAGGTGATCGCTTCCACCGGGCTGGAGAATATCAGCGGCTGGTACTTTAGTTTGGATGGTGCCGACTTTGATGGGGATGGCGATACCGACTATGTCTTGGGCAACCTCGGGCTCAACCACCGCTTCAAAGCCACGCCTGAAGCCCCCTTTGCCATCTACGCTGCTGATTTTGATGAGAATGGCACCTTGGACATGGTTCCAACCTACTATTACGAAGGTAAAGAATACCCCCTCTACGGGCGGAGCGTGATGCAGGATCAGCTGGTCAGCGTGAAAAAAGCCTATCCATCCTATACCGACTACGCCCGTGCCACGGTGCAGGACATCTTCACGGCCCCGGCATTGGCGAAAGCCCAAAAAGCAGAAGCCCAAACCTTTGCCAGCCTTTACCTCGAAAACAAAGGCAACGGGCAGTTTGAAGCCCGCCCTTTGCCCCGCCCCGCACAGGTGAGCCCGATAATGGATATGGCTATAGACGATTACAATGGGGATGGTTCGATGGACATAATCATAGCAGGCAACCTGTACGGCTTTGAGTACCGGACCGCTCGCGCCGATGCCGGCAACGGTTTGCTGATGCTGGGGGACGGGCAGGGGCATTTTGAGTCACAGTCTATATCCGAAAGCGGCATTTTCCTGCCCGGCGATGTCAAAGCACTGGCTCCTTTGCAGTATCAGGGCAAAACAGGCTTGCTGATTGGTCAAAGCGATGGGCCTGTAGCGTTGCTGCTGCTCAAAAAAGCTTTGCAGTAACCACCTAACCTTTCAAAACGAAGCAATGGAAAGAAGATCATTCCTGGAAAAAATAGCCGCCTCCGGATTGGGAGCGATGGCGCTTCCCGCCTGGATGCATGGGCAATCGAACAGCACTTTGCCCTTTTCAACCGCTGATCCGGAAGTACAACCCACCGCCGCACAGCAGGCTTGGATGGACATGGGCTTCGGGCTATTCATCCACTTCGGCATCAATACCTACTACGACACGGAGTGGAGCGACGGCACCCTGGACCAGGTGAAGTTCAATCCCACCAAGCTGGATACCGATCAGTGGTGTGCCACGGCTAAGGCAGCGGGCATGAAATACGTCGTGCTCATCACCAAGCACCACGATGGCTTCTGTCTTTGGCCCACGAAGCAAACAAAGTATTCCGTCAGCGCAACGCCCTGGAAAGGCGACCTGGTGGCAGAAGTTGTCAATTCCGCCGAAAAACACGGGCTGAAGGTCGGCTTTTACTACTCCCTTTGGGACCGGCACGAAAAGAGCCACGATACAGACGAGTGGGCCTACATCGACTTCATGAAGCGGCAGTTGGAAGAACTACTGACCGGCTACGGGCCCATCGTGGAAATGTGGTTTGACGGCTTTTGGAAAAAACAGCAGACCGGCTGGTCAAAGAAAAATAAGGAACTGGAAGGCGAGGCCGAAAAGGAAGCCTTCAACGCCGCCCGCAATCAAAAATTCATTGAGGCCTGGCGCATGGAAGGTGCCTACCGCTGGCAGATGGACCATGTCTATCAGTTCATCAAAAGCCTGCAGCCGGATTGCCTGGTCATGAATAATTCCACCACCGCTTATCCCGGTGTGCCCCTGCATCCGGTTGATATCCGCAGCGGCGAGAAGTACACCGAAGTGGCGGATGACCAGAAAGTCTGGAACTGGCTGGGCAAAGACCGTTACCTGCCGCTTCAGATTGAGACCACGATGTCTACCAAAGGCGACAAAAAATTCCCTTCCGGCAACTGGTTCTGGCACGATTGGGACAAATCCGTCCTGGAAAAGGAGAAAATCCTGCACTACCTGAGCGTGGCCCAAAAGATGAAAGCCAACCTGCCGCTCAACGTAGGCCCAAGTGATCAGGGGCTGCTGCGGGAGGTGGATGAGCAGACGCTGAAAGGATTACGAAGCTAAAAACCGAGTGATGAAAAACGTTTGCCAATACTGGATATTTGCATTGTTGTTATGTAGCAGCGTGTTTCAGAGCACCGCACAGGAAGGCATTCTGCTGGAAGCCGAAAGCTTTCTGTACCCCGGTGGCTGGGTGGTCGACCCCCAGTTCGTGCAGCAAATGGGTTCACCCTACCTGATGGCGCACGGCATGGGGCAGCCGGTGGACCCGGCAAAAACTGCAGTTAAAATCGATAAAGCAGGGACTTATAATGTCTGGGCAGGTACCAAAAATTGGGCGCCTGGCAATTGGGCACCACCCGGTCAATTCCTTCTAAAAGTAAACGGCGAGGCTCTGCCTGACACACTGGGGAGAAACCCCGGCTGGGGCTGGGCGTACGCTGGCAAAGCCAAACTTCAAGCCGGGACTGCCAACCTTGAGCTGGTCGACCTGACCGGCTTCAACGGTCGCTGCGATGCCATATTCCTGAGCCAGGGAGAGGTGCCGCCGCCCGACTACGGCAAAAAGCTAGCCGAATGGCGCCGCCAAATGCATCAGGAACCTTTGGCTCCGGAAAGGGAGAAATCCTATGACCTGGTGGTAACCGGTGGGGGCATTGCGGGTTGTGCGGCTGCCATTGGCGCAGCCGAGCAAGGTTTAAAAGTTGCCCTGATTCACGATCGCCCCGTGTTGGGTGGAAATGCCAGCAGCGAAATCCGGGTGCACACCCTCGGGATTTACGGAAAATTCGAACGCATACTTCGCCTGCTGGATACCGAGCACTACCCGAATGGCTCTGCGGAAGCCAAAAAAGATCAGGAGAAGCGGGACAAAAACGTCAAAGCCTATAAAAATATCGACCTCTTTCTCAACTGGCGTGCCTATGATGCCGTATCCGAAGACAGCACCATTCAGTACGTGGACGCCCGGCATACTGCAACGAATGAAAGAATGCGATTCGGTGCCCCCTTATTTGTCGATGCCACGGGCGATGGCTGGATTGGCTACTGGGCGGGGGCGGAGTATTCCTACGGACGGGAAAGCGTCAACAAATACGGTGAAGAATGGGACGAGTGGGGCGAACTGTGGAGCCCGGAAGAAGCTGACAATTTTGTCATGGGCTCTTCCATACTCTGGCAAACCCATCAGGGAGAGGAGGCGACCGACTTCCCCCAACAGCCCTGGGCTGTTGCCGTTGCACGGGAACACAAGGCTACAGCCGGGGAGTGGTACTGGGAATTCTCCCGCAATGACTTGCACCAAATCGAAGATGGAGAAGAAATCCGCGATCACCTGCTGAAAGCCATTTACGGTTCCTTTGCCAATGCCAAGGCACTCCCGGAAAACAGCCACTATCAGCTGACCTGGGTGTCCTATCTGCTGGGGAAACGGGAATCCCGCCGGTTGCTGGGCGATCATATTTTCACTTTTCAGGATGTGGTCAATAATACCCCCTTCCCAGACTCCGTGGTAATGGAAGACCGGGCCGTAGACGTCCATTATCAGCGTAACCTGAGGGACGAAGAGAAGCCGGATTTTCTATCCGAAGCTCTTTTTTACCGGACCGACCGGTACTACATTCCCTACCGGAGTTTGTACTCCAGAAATATAGACAACCTGTTTATGGCTGGCCGCTGCTTTAGCTGTTCTCACATTGGGCTGGGCAGTCCCCGTGTTATGCGGACCACCGGGCAAATGGGCGCGGCTGTTGCCCCAGTATCATTTGATGACCCAAAATCAGCTAAAGGCCTATTTGTCTTTCTGGGAAGACCGGAAACTGCCGGCGGATGTCCGGAATCAATTGACCGAAGCGAGCCACAATCCAAATTACCCCTACGCCTATCTCATCGAACGATTTTTAGAAGCTCAGAAGACGCCTTAAACAATTATGACGAAATCAATCCTACTCAGCTTATGCCTGCTAATTGCAGTGGGCAGCCTACTGCCTGCACAGTCCGCCGTTTGGTCCGTAGACAGCTACCCCGATGAGCCCGGGCTGCAAATGCGCATGGCCCCTATGCTGCCCCGGATCGCTGCCGAAGGCTTTGCCAAACGCAGCCTGGCCAACTCCAAATGCCCGGACACCGGGCTGCCGCTAAAAACCTGGGCGGTAAAGGGCGAAACGATTTACTCGCCTTATACCGGCAGGGCCTATCAGCAGGGAGATACCGGCTACTTCGGCCCAAAGGCACGCAATGAAGAGGGTGAAATTTCTGCCTTCGGTGGCGACCCCCTGAAATACGAATTACAATCGGCTACGGCGCAGCTGCTGCTCCATCCTGGTGATGCACTTGCCCGCGGATTTCTAAGCATTCCCGGCAATCTCCGGCAGCAGTACCACTTTGCCTGCAACAACTGGGCGCGGTTCTATCCGTACCTGGCTGACGAAATGGGGGAGGACTGGAAAGCCCGATTCCATGATGCAGTAGCGGACTATGAGGAAACACGCCGTCCTTCCGATGGCAACCGGGAGTATGCACCGATGAGCCATCCCCATGATTTGGTAGGAGAGGAGGGGACTTTGCTCGGCGGCAATACCATTGAAGGAGGGACGGAAAACCACAAAACCATGTGGCGCACATCCTGCCTGGTGTACAGCCAATGGATGCCCGAAGGGGCCAAAATTTCCGGTTACGATTTGCCGGAAGCAGAGACGAGGGTGCGGGCTTTTCTCACCGAATACGCCGAACGCATGTTGCAAACCGGTAACGGAGAGTACGACTCCCAGATTTATTACCCCTATTCCATCGAAGGGTATATGAACCTTTACGATTTTGCCAAAAAGCCGGAGGACCGGGCATTGGCGAAATTCACCCTCGACTACTACTTCGCCACCACTGCCCTGAAGCTGGTAGACGGGCATATCGCTGGTGGGATGAAGCGTGGCTATTTGCCGAAAGGCGAGCCCGACAAAATGGAAAAGCTGTTCTGGGGCTATTTTGATGACGTCAGCCGCGATATGTCGGAAGCGGTGACCACCGTGCATCAGGCCACAACGCGCTACTGGCCCAATACCATTATTTCGAAGATTGCACGAGGAGAAGTAGCATTGCCCTACGAGGCCCGAATGCCCCGCCCGTTCTACCACATGGACCGTAAAAATGGTTTTCAGGAGTCCTTCTACCGGTCGAACACCTTCGGGTTGGGCAATGTGTACATGAGCATCGTCGACAACCCCAATCAGCAGATGGTCTGGTCCCTCATGGTGGAAGGGGAGGACGACCCGCTGGGCTTTACCGGTGGTCAGCCGCTGCGGTTGACGACCTCCGGGCACAGCCCGTACACGCAGACCCTGCACAGCAAAAACACCCTCCTTCTCCTGTCCGCTCCATCCGAATTGGATGAAAAACAGCATCCGGAATTTAATATTTCTGATAAGCGGATCAACCCCTGGCATCTGCCCGATAGCGCACAGGCCCGTGAGTTTGAGCTGGCCAACCGCTGGAAGTACGCCACGGAGCCCTTACAACCGGTAAGCCCACCCGCTGAAGATGAATTGGAAGCCTTTTGGGAGCAAAAGAAATACAGCGCTGCCTCCTGGCTGCTCATCCCCAAACAAGTGGAGCTGGTCAAGGAAACCGACCGGCAGCTGATTTGGAAAGCCCCGAATACCTGGGTGGCGGTCTGGCCCATAGGTACTGATTACTTTATGATTGACGCCTCTGCTGAAGCCATTGCCAAGGTGGAGGACAAAACCTGGTGAAGCGTACTGGAACAGTACATCGTCCTGGTCGTCACGGGGCAGCAGTCCGGGTACGCTTTGGAGGTGCTGGAAGGAGCCGGCCATCCGGATTTGAACGCCGTGCTGGCGAGCCTGAAAACTGCTGATTTGGAAACTCAGGGGCTCAAAAAGAACAAGACCCTCACTTACCAATCCACACTAGGCGAAAAGCTGGAAATGACCTACCGCCCTGACCGCCTGAAAGCCTACGGGCGCATTGATGGCACGCCTTTGGATTTTGAGAACTGGGCAGGGGGCGCTGTGTATGAAAGCCCCTACCTTCGCGTCAAAGACGGTGTAATGGACGTGGAAGACGGCACCGAAGGCTACTGGGTGTTTTTCCGGGACGGACAGCCCGTTTACGAATTACTGAACGAGAAAAACGACTAAGGTCCATGAAAAAGTTATTCCTTGCATGGTGTTTGATTTTTGGCTACAGCCTGCTATCGGCACAGCCCTATGATTTTGGGCATCCCATGCCCGTGGGGGCCTACTACTACCCGGAGCACTGGCCCGAAGCACAGTGGGACCGTGACCTGGATAAAATGGCGGAACTGGGCTTTCAGTTTACCCACTTCGGAGAATTCGCCTGGGCGATGATGGAACCGGAGGAAGGGCAGTTTGACTTTGAATGGCTGGACAAAGCGGTAGGGCTTGCGGACAAGCACGGGCTAAAAGTCATCATGTGCACCCCCACGCCAATGCCCCCCGCCTGACTCACCGAAAAGCACCCGGAAATCCTGACGGTCAACGATCAGGGTCTGACGCAGCACCGCGGGAGCCGCCTGCACGTATCCTACAACCATCCCACTTACCGCTACTACACGGAGCGCATCGTGCGCAAGCTGGCAGAACGCTACGGAAAGGACGAGCGCATCTGGGGCTGGCAGGTGGACAATGAGCCGCACTATGGCGTATTGTATGATTATTCCGAAGGGCACGAGCGGGCTTTTCAGGATTGGCTCAGAGAGAAGTACGGCAGCATCGATAGCCTTAATACTGCATGGGGCGCTGTCTTTTGCAGCCAATCCTACAACCATTTTGGACAAATCGAAATTCCCAATAAGAACCGGGCGCCACAGGGCGCGAATCCTCATGCGCTGCTTGATTTTCAGCGCTTCAATGCAGAGGAACTGGCCGAAGCCCTGAGGTTTCAGGCCGATCTGCTCAAAAGGTTGGTGGACAAGCGGCAGTGGGTGACCACGAACTACGCTTATTTCAAATTCCTGCCTTCTGTCGATCCCTCCCTGAATCAGGAGGACTTTGATTTTGCTGCCCACACCATGTACCTGACAAGCGGATATTTGAGCGATGAGGGCGGTCCCCTTGCCCATCGGTTGGGGAGTGGGCTGGAGCTGGCTTTTTCCCAGGAATTTGCGGCGTCGGTCAACGGCTACACCGGCATCATGGAGTTGCAACCCGGCCAAATCAACTGGGGCGTCATCAATCCGCAGCCGCTGCCCGGGGCGGTGCGTATGTGGGGCTGGCACGCCTTTGGGCTGGGCGATGAATTTGTATGCACCTACCGGTTCCGGCAGCCCCTCTTTGGCGGAGAACAAACCCACAAAGGCGTCATGGAAACCGATGGGGTGACGGTAGCCCGCGGCGGGAAAGAGTACGTACAGTTTATTGAAGAATTGCAACAGCTTACGAAAAGCGGCGACCTGAAAGCCGATGCGACTATGCCTGCCGCGCTTAAAGCCTGCAAAACCGCCTTTTACTGGGAACAGGACAACCTCTGGAGCCTGGGCAATCAGCCCCACCACAGCGACTGGGACAGCTGGGCCCACCACTATACCTACTACCAAAACCTAAAGCGGCTGGGCGCTCCGGTTACCTTCGTTAGCCCCGGCGAAGCGGTTGACCCTGAGGAATATCCTTTTTGGGTGGTCCCCGCCGCGCACATGATTGATCCGTCGCAGGTAAACATCTGGGAAGACTATGCAAGGGCAGGCGGCCAACTGATCCTGAGCGTGCGCACCGGTACGAAAGACCACAACAGCCATATTTGGGAAGCCCTGCTGCAGGAGCCCATCTGGGATTTGATCGGTGCCCGGGTGGAATACTACGACCACCTCCCAGCCAAATACCCCGCACAGGTGAGCATGGATGGCGAGACCTACCCCTGGCACATCTGGGGCGATGTACTGACTCCGATGGAAGGCACAACGGTACTGGCTAGTCACGATAGCGAGTACTACAAAGGCGCACCGGCGGTTGTTTCCCGCGATCTGGGCGCAGGCAGCGTGACCTACACCGGCGTATGGTCGGACAACTGGGAGCTGGAATACGAGGTGTTGCGGGCAGTCTATGGTAAGGCTGGTGCTAAAATCCTCAATCTACCCCCTTACGTCTTCACCGAATGGCGGGATGGGGTTTACATCGCCGTCAACTACAGTTCGAAGGCCGTGGAAGCGCCGGTGCCGGATGGTGCGAAAGTGCTGTTGGGCGGGCGGCAGTTGGAGCCGGGTGGTGTGACGGTTTGGGTGGAGTAGGGGGCTTCGTTTATTAAACAAACCCAAAACGGGCATCCGAAAGCCTTCGGATGCCCGCTGTTATTGTAGCTCAAAAAAAGTTTTAAATCCGCTTTGCCCGCGGCTGCAGGTCCGTTAGCTCGGCGATCCGTACCGGGCGGTCGGATTCAATGCTGTTGCGGGCGGCCACGCCAATGAGTACGGACATGGCGCCATCGCGTACGCCTGCGGCTCTTTCGTAGGGGTCTTCTTTTTCCGGGTGGACAAAGATTTTATCGTGCAGGCGCTTGTCGCCACCGCCGTGGCCGCCACGTTCGTAGCCGACCATGATACGCTCGTAGTCATTCCACAGGTTGTGCGCGATGAGGGGCTTGTAGTTGATTTCGCCGGCATTCTGATTCATTTCCTGTGCGTGCAGCTCTGCCTGACTCACATCCTGTTCTTCCACGTAGGGGATGTCCTGCCAGGCTTCCAGGCGGCCGTCGGTGCCGTTGAAGGCAATGCGCCAGCCTTCGAAGGGGGAGTAGGTGGTCAGGGAGTAGTTCACGAAGACGTTGTTGGCGTATTTGATCTGTGCCGACATTTTATCGTAAATGTTGATCTCCTCCCGGAACAGGCAGTTGTCCCGGATGTACCCGTCGTGGTGCTCGTTTTTGGTGTAGAGGTTGGTCAGGAACTCGTTTTTGGTGATATCCCAGTGGAATGCGCATTTGTCTTTGTGGGCGCAATCGCGGCAATTGTTGCCCCGGAAGGGCCCGTTGCTTCCGTAGTGCTCCAGGTCGCCGTAGGCAAAGACTTCCTCAGGGTCGGAATCGAGCCACCAGTTAAGCAAATCAAAATGGTGGGTGGCTTTGTGCACCCATAGCGTACCACCTGCCTGCCGCAGCCCGTGCCAGCGCCGGAAGTAGGACGCCCCGTGGTAGGTGTTCAGGTACCAGTTGAAGTCCACCGAGGTGACCTTGCCGATCTTTTCCTCCATCAGGAGTTCCTTGATCTTGGTCATGTACGGGCTCCAGCGGTAGTTGAAGCCAACGATCAGGTTCTTGTTGGACCGGCGCTCGGCATCAATGATCTCCTGGCATTTGAACTCATCGGTAGTCATGGGCTTTTCCGTTAGCACATCACAGCCCATATCGAGCCCCTTAATGATAAACTCGTGGTGGTTGGAGTCTTTGGTGGTGACAATCACCAGGTCGGGCTTCCTTTCCTGCACCATCTTTTCGAAATTGGCGTAGGTCGGGCAGCTCACCTGCATTTCCTTCAGGGCAAACTCCAGCCGGCCCGGGTTGATATCGCAAAGCCCCACAAATTCAAGGATGTCGGAATATTTTTCCACCAGCCTCCGCCCCCAGAAGGTGATGCCGCGGATGCCGGTGCCCACGAGGGCAATTTTGAGTTTTTCACCTTTTAGAATAGGGCTCCAAAGGGTGCTGCCCGCCACGGCGGTACCTGCGGAAAGGCTGCTGAGCATGGTCAGAAAATGTCTTCGGTTGATTTCGGTTGGCATAATTTGAATCGGTTTAGCTGTTTTCAAGGCACTATTTATTGCTTTCCATCCGGAAGGCTGTCCCCCACTGTGCTGCTTCCTGCTCCAGGTGTTCCCGGAATTCCCGGATGCCGCGTATTTGCATGGGGTCTTCTTCCCAAACCGCCATAAAACGATAGGTTGCGGCTTCGTTGCTGGCATTAAGGATCATTAGGTGGTCGAGTTCGCTATCGTAGAGTACGGGTTCCTGGGATTCCTTAGCCATTAGTGCGAAGCCGAGCTGCTGCCCGTGGTAGGACTGATTGTCCCAGTTGTAGTAGGTCTGTACGCCATCATACCGCTTGGCATTAATTTGGTCGGTATGCTTGACGATGCCGGTGGCAAACTTCATCCCGTCCGGCAGGGGTGTTTTAGATTGCATCCGCACCTCCGTCCACTGATGGCCGGCCTGTATTTCAAAATCCACCGTGAGGTCCAGCCGGAAAGTGTCCACCTCCAGCCCCTCAAAGTTTACCCGCAGTATGCTACGCAAAGGGCCGTTGGCTATAATATCAATATCTTTTTTTGCCGTTTTAGAAAGGGCATAGGCTTTTTCCCGGTACCAGATGGCGGGGCTGCCAATACCCAGAGAGTTGCCCACTTTGAGAATGTCAGAGCCCCAGTCCTTCAGGTCGTGGTAGTCCCAGCCCACCGTATCCATGACCATGTCCCGGACTTTCTTGCCGTAAATATCGGTGCGGAAGCGATCGTCCATATAAAAGCGGTAAGCCACCAGGTCGTTCTCCCAAACGGGTCCTTCAAACATGACCCACATGTTTTGGGGGGTGAGATCACCGGGTACGGTCAGGGCTTCCCGTTGGGTATAATCCGCGAGCATTTCCCGGGCCGTCTCCGGGGCAAAGGGGCGGTCCTGTACCTTGAAGACGATTTGCGAACGCTGGGAGGCCTCAAAGGAGTCTGGGGCTGGCTGATAGGAGAGGCTACGGGAAGATTTGCCCTTGAGGTCGGTCAGGAAGAATAAAGTTTCCGGCGTACCATCACCATCCAGATCATCCTGTTGTGCGGGCAGCCAGGCTTCAGCCCCGGCGTCGTAGAGTGCCCATCCCGGCTTGCTGTTTTCCGGGATAGCGGCCTCAAAGCCTGCATCTTTAAAAGTGGTGGTTTCCGGATTGGAAACTGTAATGGTATAGTCGTCGCTGTTGCCGGCCGCTTGATCAGCCCCGCAACTGCTGAGCAGGCTCAGGGCAAGTCCGGCCCCAAAAAAGCGTAAGTAAGAAAAAGATGGGATCCGCATATTCCGGTTGGTTTTGATGAGTGTGCTCCTAAAAATATTCATCCTGATTGGAATGGTGGTAAAAAAACAGACCATTCTTTGGGAGGGTAGCCTGCAAGGGGCTTTTGTAACCTATTCGGGCTTGTGTCGCGCATTTTTGGAGTGGCATGGAATTTTGCGAAGGAAGTAGTTGCACCAAAAGAGTAGGATGCAGTCCCAGTCTGCCCATTTCATACTTCTTTTTCGCGACAACATTGCAAGTTGATTTGAAATTTACTATCTTGTGTTGAGAAGAGTGCATCTCCGTAAAAATACCGGAATATTTATAGAGCGCGCAAACCATCTCTAATGCTATAAAATTTTACCAAATGAAAAAATTATTACTCCTCTCTTTGCTCAGTCTGGCTTCTCACGCATTGCTACAGGCACAAATTGAAAAAGGCGCGCTTACCTTAAGAGGGGCAGCCGGATTGGAATACTTATCTGCAGCCGAAGAAGAATATAGCGGGCTGACTTATGAACTAGGGACCAGAATTGGATGGATGCTCACAGACCATTGGCTGCTGGGTACAAGCCTGGGGGTAGTTGGAATCGGTGGCAGTGGTGCCGTTTACTTTGCTGCGCCGGAGGTGCGGTATTATTTCAATCCGGGCTCGGAAAAAAACAATTACTACGGTGGATTCAGATACAGCTTTAATTCCGAAGGGGGCGATTACTCCACCTATGAGTTCCAGTTGGGGTTGAACCGGTTTATAAACGAGCAGGTCGCCTTTGATGCCAATCTTGTTTATTCGGTACAACCCGAGGAGGAACATACCCTATTGCTGTCTATAGGGCTACAGCCTTTTATAAACAAAGCAGACAGAGCCGAATGGAAGTCTGCAGCCTCTGCTTTTAACAAAGGCGACTTATTGATTAATCCCAGTTTTGGTTCCGGCTCTTATAGAGGAGGCAGTTTCCTAGAGATGATGTTCAATCCTGATCTTGGATTGTTCCTTAGTGAGCAAACCTTGATAGGTGTAAACCTCAACGCCTCTTTTCTAACTGTTACTGGCAGTTTAAGAGAATTTAACCCAGCAACGATTACCGAGCTATCCATCGCCCCTTACCTCCGGCACTACCTCAGTAAGGAGCAAAACCACTGGCGTTGGTATGGTCAGGTGGGCTTCCTCTTTGCCGGGTCAAACTTCGAGTCATCGGTTTCTGAAAGGAATTCATCAGTTGCTCTTGTGAGTGGCCGCTTAGGCACCAATTGGTTTCTGACGCCTAATCTAGCTTTTGATATTGGGCTGGATTTGAGCCATCATCTTTGGGCGAATATGGAGGGGACCAGTGACAGGTCAGGTCCATTTGATGAGCAAATGCCTGACCGTGGGTTCCAGGTAGGGGCATCAATAGGCGTGCAGTACTTCCTGCAACGGGGAAATTAGACAATTGAGCCCAATTCAGAGCAGCCTGCGACAACCACCAAAGTCAAACATGCAATTTTGGAAATTGCCACCCAATGGGAGGTGCTCCCTGACGCGTTCAAATTTTGGTTAGTTTGCCCTGCCATTCGAGGGCATAACAAATTGCACAAACATCAATCCCGAGGGCAACCCTCTGCATTTAAGCGCTATGGCTGCTGGGGTAGAGCTTCCCGCTCTGCTCCAGCTTATCCAGGAAATTTTGGCTAATTTACCCTGTCTTTTATTGAGCATTGCTGATTGTATGGAGATTCAGTATCTTTCGCCGATAAACGCCCTCTATTGCTTTAAACGATTACCAAATGAAAAAACTAATACTGCTCTCTTTACTTTGCCTGGCGGCTAATACATTGCTCCTCGGGCAGATTGGAAAGGGCTCCGTCACAGTAAGGGGGGGAGCTGAACTGGATTATCTGTTTGCAGAAGAGGAGACCCGGACTGGCTTCAGTTATGATTTTTTTCCAAGATTTGGTTTGATGGTCACTGATCATTGGATGGTTGGTGCGGGTGTGTCGATTAGGGGTTTTGGTAATAATGTTTATCCATCTGAGGTCGCGCCAGAAATTCGGTACTATATTACCCCTCGTTCTAAAAAGAATAATTATTATGCTGGTCTAAGGTACATATTGGGGATCAACGAACCTGCACATTCTTCCTATGGGTTCAGGCTGGGATTCAACAGATTCCTGAACGAGCATATTGCGTTTAATGTGAGGGCCATTTATTCTGTCCGGCCACAAACGGCAAATATCATGTTATTGTCTTTTGGTTTACAGCCCTTTATGAATGGGTTGGGCAGGTCACAATGGCGGTCTGGTATATCTGCCTTCAACAAAGGAGATCTGATGATTGATTCAGATTTGGGCGGGGTCTCTGTCCAAAGTAACATCATTCGGTTGCGCTTTAGGCCTAAGGTGGGGCTTTTTCTCAGTGAGCAAACCTTGATAGGCATAGAGCTAAGTGCCAATTTTTCGCAACATTTAAACCGGGAAGTGCAATATACGGATAAAGGAATATCTATTGCTCCCTATCTGCGCCATTACTTCGGCAATAAGCAAAGCCACTGGCGTTGGTATGCTCAGGCTGGCTTTTTCTTTTCTAGTTCACGCTCAGAAGCATTTTCGTCGAAAAGAAAAAGTTTGATTTCCCTGGTGAGCAGCCGATTGGGGACTAATTGGTTCCTGACACCCAATTTAGCTTTTGACATGGGCCTCGGTCTGGATTACCATATTTGGACGAATGTCAATAGATCTAATCCATGGAATGGTTCCTTTGATGGACCATTGCCCAGCAGTGGGTTGCGGGTAGGGGCATCAATCGGAGTGCAGTACTTCCTGCAAAGAGGAAATTAGAACACCAAACCATTTAAGTAAGATTATTCCTACTGTCTGGGATCAATATCTATTTCCCGGCCTCCATTTCTAAGCGAGAACGGGCCTGCATCCCGATCGAAGGCAGGCTTAGTGGTCCATTCTAGCCGAAGCTCATCGGTATGTAAGACCGCACGGGCTTTCACTTTTTTACCCTGAGCTTCCCAACCAAAATACTCCTGCCAGGCTTTAAGGTCGAGCAGCAGGGCGGGCGGCGGATTGGTCAGTTTCAAAAAACCACTGGGCATTTGAGCGAAGAGGTTCCCATCTGTATGGTTGTGGGCATTCGGCAGCTCAATGGCGTGCTTGCGGCAGTCGATGAAGATATTGTCGGTTACGCTTTGCGCGCGGGCTGTTCCACCTCTGCCTGCCACAATACGGGTCGGATTGAGGTAGGAGCCGTAGCCGGTATTTTCGATGTCAATGGCCAGATTGTGGTGAAAATGGATGCTGTCTGAGCCATCCGTGTAAAAGGCGTTGCCCCCGCGCCGTAATCGCCGCTGATGCAGTATTGGCTGCGCAGTTGGTGGAAGACGTTGTGATCGACGTCTATGGCACCCCGGCTGACTTCCACATAAATGGCACCCCGGGCAGTGGTGATATCGGAAAAGATGTTCTTCGTCACCCGGCAGTTTTCGCTGGAAAGATAGTCCAGCCAAATACCGGGCGCATAGGTAATGCGGCGGAATACATTTCGCCGGATCAGCGTCCCTTTGGCGCGGTGAAATTTGATCGCACCGGATTCCCAGCCGTGCTCCGCATCGTGCCAACCGATGTGCTCAAAGAGGTTGTCCTCCACCAGCAGTTGACGGGCACCATTAGCCTGCAATCCGCCGGTGCCGCAGTGGCGAAAGGTATTCCCGCGCACGATGTGGTGGCCCAGCCCGGGCTGGGAATTGGTATGCCACATTTCGTTGCCAAGGTCGAGGGCGATGCTATTGGCCCATTCCAGGGTACAGTCCTCAATGACCCAGTGGTTGCCCCGCCGGGCAGAGACCATGCCGCGCTGTGGCATGGCAAACCCATTGCCGACCTTCTCAAAGTTGAGCCCCTTTAGCTTGATGTAGGGCAGGCCGTAGTCCTTTGGCGTAAAAACCTGCTCTTTCACCGTAGCCTCAATTGAGCTGTAATCGTTAGGCCCGGTACGTCCGGGGAAACGGACATGCAAGCGTAGCCCGTTGTGCTCAATCCAGTACGCGCCCTGCTCCGCTTTGGCAAGGTCTACCGGGTGCTCCGCCTGCTCAAGCAATTGTCCATCCAAAAACAGCCGACCCCGGCGCTGAAAGTGGGCGTGCATATTGATATTCTTATAGTCCACCCATTCCAAATCCTGCCCCAGGTTCCGCAGCGCAAAGGGGTTGTAGCCCATAAACCATTCCGGTGGCAGATCGTATTGCCAGATCTGTAGTGGTGGTTTCTCAGTATCTTCGTAGGTGTGCCGCTGCCCGGTATAGCGCCGTCCTTTGCCGGGTTCCCATCCTTCCAGGGGCAATTCCCAGGCACCACTAATCACTACCCGGTGGCCGGGCGCCGCCGCATACGTGATCATCTTCTCCGGACTTGTTCCACCCCGTGCAGGATGTACCGCTTCCCGGTATGTACCGCTTTTGATCAGCACCCGTTCTCCGGGCTGCAAAGCCGCTGCTGCTTTTCCAATAGTGCGCCAGGGCCGCGCCTCTGTACCCGGGTTGTCATCACTCGCCTTCGGATGATTTTGGTCCACGAAAAAAGTTCGGTCGGGCTCAGCTTCACTTTCCCAGCTTTCAAAAGCATTACCATGGGGCATCAGGCTGCTGTCAAAATCCCGGTAGGACGATTGACCAAACATGGAGCCACATAGTATCAGCATCAAGGGTAAAACAAAATAGCGAAAAGGCATAATAGGTATTCGTTGTAATGGCTTTAATAATTTGAACATTGGGTTTGTATTCTACAATTGACCCCGTTAGGGGTCTGATGTGGGTAAAAAAATCACACTAATATCCCGTGCCGTAGGTACGGAATGTAAAACTATGACTTACAGAAGTCTGGTTGATTGAGCCGTAAATACCTGACCATTTAATATGCAGTATTTGCAAGTGCTTCAGGAGCAAAAAAACTAACCACTAATTCGGCTTAGTCGCACTGTTGTCTTAATGTTGTTTACTTCCCTCTAGTGGTCTGTCAAGTGTTAATTTATGGGTTGAGTGGGAGCGAATTTTGAGGCTAATCAAGGCGGATGTTCCCGCGCATAGCAGCGCTACGTAAGGGGTTGTCCAACGAAGAGTAGTCTCAAAAGTCGCCGCAGGCAACCCCTAGTTTTAGCCTTGACAGACCACTAGAGTACCCAAGCCCTACCGGGGCGCAGCCAGCTCAAATTCCGCCTCCAGGTCCGCCTTAGAGCTGTTGCCTGCAAAGACCGAAAAGCGTCCCGGCTCCGCTTCCCACTTTCCATGAGCCGTATAAAAAGCCAGGTCAGCCTCCGTAAGCTCAAAGGTTATCTTGCGGCGCTGCCCGGGCTCCAGGAAGACCTTCTGAAACCCCTTCAGCTCCCGCACCGGAAGTGTACTGCTGCCCGTATGATCGCGCGTGTACAGCTGCACCACCTCGTGTCCCGCCCGGTTGCCGGTATTCGTAAGGGTGAGGCTGACTGTCAGTATTTCGCCCGGTGTAAGAGTCGAAGTGTTGAGCTTTAAGTCGCTGATTGTGAATTCGGTATAGCTCAACCCGTATCCAAAGGGATAAAGGGCATCCGTGCGCTCATCAATATAGCCCGACCAGAAAATATGCGGATGATTTTCGTCTCCGGGGCGGCCGGTGTTTTTCTGACTGTAGTAAAGCGGCAGTTGCCCTACGGAGCGGGGGAAGCAGACCGGCAGTTTCCCGGAAGGGTTATAGGCTCCGGTTAGTACATCGGCTATGGCGTGCCCGGACTGACTGCCTAAAAACCAGGTTTCCACGATGGCTGGGATGCGCTCGTCCATCCAGCTCAGGTCAAGCGGGCGACCATTCATAAGCACGAGGACGATGTTTGGATTGACCTCGTAAACCGCTTCCAGCAGCTGCTGTTGGACACCGGGCAGGTCGAGGTGCACCCGGCTGCGGGCTTCTGCCGACATAAAGCAGTCTTCCCCCAGTGCCAGCACCACCAGGTCGGCCTCCGCCGCCACCCGGCGGGCTTCCGCAAATCCCGAGGTGTCGTAGTCGATCGTCAGGCGGTCGCGGAAGCTACGGGCACCCGTTGTGATGCCACAGCCTTTGGCGTAGCTCCAGCGGGTATCCGGCCAGGCCGACTGCAGCCCTTCCCAAATGGATACAGCCGAGCTGTCTATGCCGCGTGCCCGCCAACTGCCCAGCGGATTGTCTTTGTCTTTAATCAGCGGGCCGATCAGGGCAATTCGATTTTGCCGGGATAAGGGCAAGAGCTCTTGCTCATTTTTAAGCAAAACAATGGACTGACGGGCGATCGACCGCGCCGCTTCCTGATGCTCAGGAGCAGAGAGCCAGCGTTTTTCCCGTTCAGCGTCACAGTAGCGATAGGGGTCATCAAAGAGCCCCAGCTCAAATTTGACGCGCAAGATTCGGGCCACTGCCTGATCGATGACCGATTCGTCCAATTGACCGGAAGCCACTAATTCCTGCAAGTGGTAATGATAGGTCAGGGAGCCCATATCCATATCGCTCCCGGCTTGGAGGGAAAGCGCAGCGGAACCTGATAAATCAGCTGCCTGTCCGTGACTCGCTACTTCCTTCACCGAGTTGTAATCGGAGACGACAAAGCCTTCAAAGCCCCAGTCTTCCCGCAGTACCTCCTGCAGCAGGTAGGCATGCGTGGTCACCGGCACGCCATTAAGCTCGTGATACCCACCCATGAAGGTCGCCACACCGGCATCCACGCAGGCTTTAAAAGGTGGCAGTACCACGTTATGCAGGGTTTGCCGGCTCATGTCTACAGTATTGTAATCCCGGCCAGCTTCCGCAAAACCATACCCGGCAAAGTGCTTGGCACAGGCTGCTATGGTCGCATTGGAGGACAGGTCATCGCCCTGAAAACCTTTCACTTTGGCAACGGCTACCTGCGCATTCAGGTACGGGTCTTCCCCGGCACCTTCCATGATCCGGCCCCAGCGGGCATCCCGGCTGACATCCACCATTGGGGCAAAAGTCCAGTGGACGCCGGCAGCGGCACTTTCCCGGGCGGTGATGCGGGCAGAAGTGGATATGGCTTCCAAATCCCAACTGCTGGCCTCAGCAATAGGGACCGGGAACAACGTCTCGTACCCGTGCAGCGCATCCAGCCCAAAGAGCAGGGGGATACCGTGGCGGTTGGCTTTCAGGTGCATTTCCTGAATGGCCCGGGTATTTTCGGTTCCGGTGATGTTCAGCATGGCACCCAGCAGGCCCTTGCTGAGTAAGTCGTACCGGATTTTATTTTCCCCTTCATCGGGGGGAGGGCCGGTGATGTCAAAGTGATTGCTGATTTGAGTCAGCTGTCCGATTTTTTCTTCCAGAGTCATGGCATCCAGAAGCGCCTGGATTTCAGCTTCGTAATGGGTTGTGTTATGGTTTGGGGTTTGGGCATTAAGCCATCCAATGGCAGCTACCCCAAAAATGGTGACTAAGGCTAATGGTTTCATGGCTAAGGCTTTCAGAGTTATCAGTTGTTCAGTAGTTTTTGGACTTCAATGCCGGCGAAGATGAGCCCCAGCAAGCCATGGGAGTCGTCTTTTACCACCGGGCGCTTGTAGTAGTACTGCACGTCTTCGGTGCACATGGTGCCCATGCAGATTTGGCTCACGGTCCCGTCTTCCCCGATGACGCTATCCAGGGCTTTCCAGCCCTTAAGTACGTATGGGCGGTACTCTTTATCCTTGATCCATCCCTGATTGATGCCACGGGCAATGGCCATAGTGAAAATGGCGGTGCCGGAAGTTTCCTCAAAGGAATCAGGACGATTGAGGACGTTGTGGTAAAAGCCGGATACAGGGTCTTGCATCTTGACCAGCCCGTCCACATGATCACGGTAAATTTTCAGGATGTCTTTGTACTTCAGATGGTCCTTGGGCAGGTAGAGCAGAACCTCCGTAGTTGCCCAGATGCCCCAGCCATTGGCACGGGACCAGTAGGGGAGCTTGACTTCGGGGCGCTCGGAGTACTGTGCGTGCATGTAGAGGTCCATCTCCGGGTCGTACACCCGCTTGTGGAAGCCTATCACCTGATTGGCGGCATCGTCGAAATATAGTTGCCGCTCTCCGGGCTCTTTGGCAAGCAATGCGGACTGCAGCAGGAACGGTATGCCCATGAACATATCATCCACCCAGGTAGTGTATTTGAAGGGCGTTTCCCTTGTGAACGTACCATCGGGCAGGCGGATTTGCTCCTTCATCAGATAATCCTGAGTGGCCTCCACCAGCGCCTCATATTCTTCCTGACGGTCAAAGTTATTGTCTTTGCGCAAGCGGTAAATAAAGGGCAGGGCAGGAGCGGAGGTGAAGTCCAGCAGGGGCGTATTCCAAAGATGAGTGTGGCGGGAATACGGCCGGTGCAGGGTATACTTCTCGTAACCGATGTACGGCTTGATATCAAACATGAAATTGCAATAAGTGGTCAGATAGTCCACATACTTTTGTTCTCCGGTAAACTCGCCCAGGTTTCGGATAGCCCAGGCGTAGCCCGCCGTATGGTAATTCCAGTCGTAGAGCGTGCCCCAGAGCGGATCCGCATCAATTACGTCTGCCAGGATTTCCACTTTTGGTAACTGCCAGGCGATTTCCTGACCGCCGAATTCGTACAAACGCCCAAGCACAAAACCTTCTTCCGGTGGATAAGTGGTGCTCAACCCGGCCCGGTCCGGGTTGGGGAAGGGGCCAATGACGAGCCAGTTGGACAGCTCTGCCACCTCTTCGGTGATATGCGGCAGGTAACCGATGGACAGCTTCATCCATTCGTTGTCCTGTTTTTGCCCTTCCGGCACTTTGGGGAAGCGGGGGCGCAGGAAGACTTTCCAGTCGGTGCCTGCTGTTTCTGATTTAATGAGCAACTCATTCCTGCCTTTCTGAATGGGCAGCTGAATTGTATTTTCCAGAAAGATATCTCGTTCTTCTTCCCGCACTACTGCGGGCCCGGTCTTCTGTTTTTCGTAGACGACTTTTCCATTGAGCCAGATTTTCAGCCCGTCGCTGTGGCTGACTTCCATGGGCAGCGTAGAAGTGCGTTCACTGTTGATAACGCTCAGTGCATAAGCCACGC
The DNA here is from genome assembly GCF_000759025.1 of Phaeodactylibacter xiamenensis. Classification (GTDB taxonomy): domain Bacteria; phylum Bacteroidota; class Bacteroidia; order Chitinophagales; family Saprospiraceae; genus Phaeodactylibacter; species Phaeodactylibacter xiamenensis. Next base: position 133,907 of record NZ_JPOS01000081.1, read on the forward strand.
CCGGTTTGCCCATTGGGAAAGTCCGCTCCAGGTTGAGCGTGTTCATACCCCGGAAGTAGGTGCCCGGTTTTTGAAGGATTGCCCGGAAAGCGAAAGGAACTTCCCGCAGGGTCTTATCCGCCACTGCTTTTACCGCATCCACCGGCTGTCGTTCAAAATCCTGGGCAAAAGCGAAGAGGGTGGAAAAGAGCAGGCACCCCATCAGGAACACCTGCTTTCTAACAATACGTCGTGTATGAAACTTATTCATGGTTGTTTATTTTTTGAACTGAAGGGTGCGGCTTTCACCGGGCTTCAGGGTTGTTGTTGAAGTATTCCAAAGGGCAAGCTCACCAAGCGGGCGGGCCCGGTCGGCGGCATTTTCCACCAGTATCCTGACGGTGGCTATACCTTCGGTGGGATTGTGAAGGACGACCTCCAGGGCTTCCGCCGTTTCGGTTTGGCTCCTGACTTCCACGTGGTCAAAGGGTATGCAGATACCCCGGTCGGGCTGCACGTAGAGCCCTGGTATTTCCACGTAAGTGAGCATAAGCGCCGTCTCCGACCAGGTTGTGAGGTAGGAAATTTCCCCAATGCCTTCCAGCCAGTCGGTGGTGCTGACCCGTTCGCACATCCAACCTTCCTTTGTCCCTTCGATGGGGTTGAGAGGATGGGGAAGGTACTGTGGCATATTGCGGGCGATGTCCTGCAGCAGTTCGGCATAAAAAGCATCGCCGGTCGCCCGGTAAAGCTTGAGCAGCGCCTGCCCGGAGTGGGTGCAAATGCCGGGTGCGCCGTGTTTGTTTTGGGTATTGGCGTTGACTGCGCCCATGGAGTGCATCCCTTCCCTGCCGAACAGGGAGTTTTCCGGAAAAGGATAGTCGTAGGCAATGACCCATGTGGCAAACTGCCGGGCGATATCTTCACCCATTTTCAGCCATTCTGTATTGCCGGTGGCTTCGTAGAGACTGGCGTAGGATTCGATCAGGGCATAGCAGGACTCGCTGTCGGGGTTCTGCATGGCGTCGCCCGGGCCGCCGTTGGTCAGGCCGCGTTGTATGTAATTTTTGTAGTAGTAGCGGCCGGCCGCTTTCGCTGTTTCCAGGTAAGCAGGTTCGTTAAAGTAGGATGCGGCCAGGGTGAGGGCTGCCGGGATAATGCCCCCGCTCGTGGAGCCGCCTACAACGACTTCCCCGGAAGGGTTGTCTACGAAGTGCCCAAACTGCCCGTGGTCGTCCCAAATCTTCACCAGGGCATCGGCTACGCCCTGCGTACCGGCAACCCAGTTGGGCTTTGGGGTAATCCCCAGGCTGTCCATCAGCATCAGCTGCTTAAGGACGTAGTAGAGCCCATCCCCACTCTTACGAATCAGGTGCCAGTTTTTGGTGTGTGGCTTGCGAATGTCGCCGCCGTACCATTGATCACCATGTTCTCCGGAGTCCCAGAACAGCCCGGAGGGGGCAAGCCCGTCCGGAAAGAGCCAGTCGAATTGCCGGAGTACCCGCTGTCGGGTGGTATCATGCCCTTCCCACAGCAGGGGTAGGGTGGAAATCATACCGCCCGTCCAGCCGATCTGCCAGTCTTGGAGGAACATATTGCGGGGGCCGACCGAATAATACCCATGCTCGTCCTCCCAGTTCAGCCGGTTAAATTTGGCTTCCTGTACGGGAAAGGCCTCGGAAAAGGGCAGAATTAGCCGGTGCTTACCTGCCGGCAGATAGCTTTTGCGGATATGGGTGTAGTAATCGAATAGCCCTTGCAGTTCAGGCGCTGAAAACAAGTGCAACTGAAAGGTAATCTGAACGGTGTCCCCCGCAGTGAAATCCGCAGGTATATCATCGGAGGGCCAGCGGCTATCCGTAATCCGGTATTTATATTGCTCACGCACCACAGGAGCGGTGAGGCTAATGGTCGCTTTGTCCCGGTCCCTGTTCTCTGTGATGTCTATGCCGGAATCGCCAAGCCGGGTCTGTGGCGGGGTCAGCAGCCATACGCACTGTTGTTTTTCCGGGTGATGGAACCCAATAGCGGGCAGGGTCATATCGCCCGTCCGCTGTTGGATGCGCGAGGGCCCGTCGCTTACGTTGAGCTTGGGCACATCGCTGATGATTGTGGGTATGTTGGGGCCAATATCCCTTGGGTCCAAAAGTTTGGGCGAGTAGCGGATGCGCCGGTAAGGGAAGCGGTTTCCATTGTAAACGGCTCCCGGCATCAGCACATAGTTGTCGGTGGACCAGTCAGAAAATTCAAAATCGATAGATACCGAGGCGGAAGGCGTTTGCCCGGATTGACAAATAAAGGTGGCGGTGCCTTCCAGTATATCTGGCTGACCGGGAAGGGGTTCCAGGTCTAGCTGAATGGCCCATGCGCTACCGGGTAAGGCAAGTGGATTACTCCCGGCTTGCAGCGGTGTGCTGTACCGGTTTGTCAGCAGATTGAAGTGTTCCGCATCGTACTGATTGACCCGTGCGTGCAGCTTCAGATCAGGAGGTAGTTTTGGGGCCTGAGCAGGCAGGAGGCCCATACCACATAGCAAAAATGCCAGGATCAGCGGGATAGGGATATTGCCCCAAAGGCGTTTTGGAAAATACAGAAGCATATCCAGAGAATTAAGAGGTTGAAAATCAGGATTGTCAACCAAAGGATAAGCAGTGAAGCGTATTGTAATGAGGTAAAACTGCTGGTAACGAGCATTTCACAAAAGAGAAGGGTGCTCTTCCGAAGACGGAAAAGACACCCTTCTTCTTCTGCGATTAAGTACTTATTGTTACTGCTTAATCAGTTTGCGGATCGCCCGGAACTTGCCTTCCTGCATCACACGCACGGTGTACATGCCATTAGGCAGGGTGTTCAGGTTCAACGTTTCCTGTAGTACGGTGCCGGCTTTGTCTACGCGGATGGCGCGGACTTCTTTGCCGGTGTAATCATATACGCCGATCAGGATAGTACCCTGAGCGTCGTTGTCGATGCGGATGTTTACTGCATCCCCGTTGTTTGGGTTCGGGAATACGCGGAGCAGATCGGAATGATCCACTTCAACTGTACGGGTCAGCGTACCCAGGCGGTACTCACCGGATTGTAAGCCATCCACGGCAAACTTGACGGTGCCAGCGCCGGCAACAGGTGCCAGGCCGGTATCGGTCCATTCTTCACCATCGTAGTAGAGCAGTTTGAGGTTGTCTACCGATCCCGGTGCATCAACGCCCGCGGCTTCAAAGTCGAAGATCATGTCTACATTCGGGCTGTTGCCAATGACCTCTACGTGCCAGATGCGTTCCCAGTTGTTGGCGGTGGTGACCGGCAATCCGTTATGGGCAGCCATTACAAAGTCATCTACCGCAAATGGGGAGCGTACATCAATCTGCAGGCCAGCGCCGGAGGCAGAACGGTGTTCCTGCTCGGTAGTGCCGTCGATATAGAGCGTCTTACCTACACCGATCAGGTCCTCAGTATAATCTGTGTTCGTGTACAGCTTCAGGTCGGTATCGCCTTCCATCAGCTCCAGTCCGTACTTGACGGCCAGGTAGTTGTGTACGATGAGGTTCTGAGCGGCATTCAGGCCTTTTTTGTAAACCACGAGCTCAGGAATGCTGACCGGCTGGAAGCCACCAATGATAGCCGGGGCATCTACCGCCGGAATAATACCGTTGAAGCTGTTGATCTTCTCAATGCCACCATTGCTGCGCAGGATAACCTGTGAAAAGTCGCCCTGCAGCTCTGCATTCGCGATGTAGTAATCCTGGTCATTAAACTCAGAGTCACTGCGCAGGAAGAGCGACCGCTCAATCACGAACTGCAAGGTGTGCGGATTAGAGCCACCGTTGAATTCAATTACGTAGGCTTGTCCGGGGGCACCGGCAGTAATGTCCCGCTTTTGGAAGACTGCTGCGAAGTCCGCATAAAACTGATTCCGCTTGAACACGGTAAAGATGGAGATGCCCGCACCGCCGTCAAGGTTGTCCGCATCATCAATGATGAGGGAACGGTTAAGCGGAGTGGAACCGTCGTCCAGCCCAAATTGAAGTACCGGCTTTCCATTTAGCCCATCGGCTATGTAGGTAGGAGCAGGCTTCTGGCTTTCGCCGGTGTTTGGAATACCGTTGTTGCCGCCTTCCACGTAGGTGTTGTAAGCATCGTTACCGTTTCCTGAACGGTCTTCCCAGGTGAAAACCTGTTCGCCATCGGCTACATCTGCAATGGCATCAGCGCGGAGCCAAAGAGCGTTTTCGGGCTGTCCGGCAATCGCGTTGTCGGAAGCGCCCACACCACCAGGTCCGGTACCGGTACCAGGTACGGTATTGACAACCGTATAGGTTGCTTCAAGGATAGGCCCAAAGGCAGTGCCTTCTGAATTTACGCCGCGTGCACGGATCGTCGTCGTCTCGGTCAGTAGGATGCCGCCGCCCGGATAGGGTGTCAGTGGGTCTCCGCCTTCATCTGAATAGAAAACGAAGGCATCATCGGGCTGTATGTCGATTGTTACGTTGACCGCGTCGTTGTACTCCACCAATGGAGTAGGGGAGAATACTGGTAATCCAACGGGCGCAACGTTGTATGTTGCAGAAACTGTACTACTCGCTACGAGCCCATCTGCAAATGCGCGGGCGGTAACGGTTGCCGTATCAGTCAGCAGAATGCCGTCTTCGTAAAGCAGGCTTTCTTCCGTAGGCTCAGTGCCATCCAGGGTGTAGTAGATGGTGGACCTCGGCGTTTGGGGTACAATTTCCACAGTCACTTCAGGGACATAGTCTCCGGCAGGAGTAAGGATAGCCGGTGCTGCCACAATCTGACGGTAGTCGAGGAACAGGCGGGCAGGCTGCCAGCCTTGATCGGAAATCCAGACATTGGAGCCCGGTGTGTTGTCCCGGCCACGAACTACGAATGAGACATATTCATTTCCCTGGCTGATGGCGTTCTTGACAAAATCAGTCAGCTCAGGTCCTGAAAGATCATGAAAACCGCTTTCGGTTACGTTGTAGGCTGTGAGTGGGCCGGTAACGTCTTCTGGCCGGTTATTCCAGGTCACCGTGGTTTCATCCCACGAATTGTCGGTCGTTCCGTACACTTCAATCCAGAAGTTGTCAAGTGGGATACCGGTGTTTTCCTGATCCCCTCTAAGGGTCAGCGTTGCAGTCACGACATTGGAGCGCGCACCATCGAGGTCAAACTTAACGAGTGTTTCCCGATCATTATTAGCATCATCATCCATAGCAACCTGCATGGCGGTAGTGCCATCGTAGTTCTCGTCCGGTGCGCCTTCTGCCACGTAGGAATCTTCAATCACCCGCTTATCTTGTGTAGAGTAGTCGAGTGCCAATTGGGCAGGTACCCAGTTTTTGGAGGAGATCCAGCCCCGGAAGGCGGTCTCGTCCCGGCCACGGACCACGAAGGTCAGGTTTTCACGGCCCGCCTTAATGGCTTCGTTGACGTAAGTCGTCAGCGCATTTCCCTGAACGAGGTGAGTGGCACTTTCTGTGATGTTGTACTCGGCCAGTGCTTCCGTGGTGACAGCCGGGGTGGTATTCCAGGTTAGGGTGCCTTCCGACCAGTCATCGCTATCGGTGCCGTAGATTTCAATCCAGAAATTCTCGTCCTGTGAAGGCGGGTCTTTCTGTGCACCACGGAGCATAAGCGTAGCTGTGCCAATGCCATTTTTGGAGGCACTGATGTTGAACTTCAGGTAAATGTCCTTGCTCTCGTTGGTGGAGGCTGCATTGATGACGTGCATATCGGCATCCGCAATCTCAAAGTTGGTATCCGCTTCTGCTTCGGATACGAATACGTCTTCAATAACTGTTAGCGTGTCATTTTCCAAACGGAACAGGTTCGGGCGGCTAATGTCCAGTACCGGGCCATAGTTGCCGTTCTCCACACCACCGATCCACATATTGGAGGTAGAGTCTTTGGCAGCAGACCGTACCAGGAAGCTGACCGTTGTTGCGCCTTTGCGGATTTCTTCATTGATGTATTCCACGAGGCGGCTTTCGGTATTGATAAAATCTTTGCGGGCAGAGCTGCTGTTGAGCAGAGAAGTAGCCAGGACTTTGTCTTTTGCCGGGCGGTTGTTCCAGGTGACGGCTTCCGGATCGAAGTCGGCTTTGACGCTTTGCAGTTCCAGACCGAATTCTTCTTCAAAGTCCGCGGCACCGGTTTTGCCCCGGTAGCTGAAGGAAGCGGCTTCAATTTGTTCGCCATTTAGTCCGCTGAGGTCGTACTTCACATAAGACTGCACGCGCTGTAGCACGCCGTCTACAGATTCGCGGTAAGCGAGGATATTCCCGCCCACTTGCGACTGATCGAGGGTGGAGTCCGGGTGCATTTCGAGCACTACTGCATCACCAATACCGTAGGCGCTGGCCATCGGTTTGGTACCGTACTCCAGGATTGGGCCGTAGTTGCCATTGCCGGCACCACCGATCCACATGTTGGAGGTAGAGTCTTTGGCGGTGGAGCGTACCATAATATGCAGCTCCGTTGCGCCTTTGCGGATTTCTTCGTTAATGTAATCCTGGAAGTTGGTACCTTCGTTAATAAAGGCTTTACGGGCAGAGCTGGCGTTGAGCGTGGACGTGGCCAGTTTCTTATCATTCTGGGGTTTATTGTTCCAGGTGATGGTATTGGCATCATAAGCCGCTTTTACGCTGAAGGCTTCTAATCCGAACAGCTCTTCAAAATCAGCTGCACCGGTCTTGCCCCGGTAGCTGAAGCTGACATTTTCCACCTGCTTGCCGCGCAGACTGCTGATGTCGTAAGTGACATAAGACTGCACGCGCATCAGTCCCCCATCCACAGATTCGCGGTAAGCCAGGATGTTGCCGCCGATATTGGACTGATCAATGACGGAGTCCGGGTGCATCTGCATGACTACAGCATCCGCAGCGGCATATTGGCTGCCCTTAGGCGCGATGGTGTAATCCAGGATTGGTCCGTAGTTACCATTGTCCACCCCACCAATCCACATATTGGAGGTGGAGTCCTTGGCAGCAGAGCGCAGCAATAAGCCTACTGTGGTATTGCCTTTCCGCAGTTCTTCATTGATATAATCTACAAAAAGGGTGCCTTCATTCACGAAGGCCTTGCGGGCGGAACTGGCATTCAGGGTTGTAGTGGCCAGCTTTTTGTCTTTCTGAGGTTTGTTGTTCCAGGTGAGGTTGTCGGCATCAAAGTCACTTTTAAGGCTGTGGATTTCCACTTCAAACAAGTCTTCAAAGTCAGCCGCCCCGGTTTTGCCCCGGTAGCTGAGGCTGACGGTTTCGAGTTGCTGCCCGGCGAGGTGGCTGATGTCGTACTTGACATAAGATTCCACACGCTTGAGTTCGCCATCCACGGATTCACGGTAAGCCAGGATATTGCCGCCGATATTGGCCGGGTCGATAATGGAATCCGGGTGGACTTCCATAACGACTGCATCGCTGTGGGCGTAGCCGCTCTTTTCCGGTGAGATAGTGTATTCCAGAACCGGGCCATAGTTGCCGTTGCCAATACCGCCAATCCACATATTGGAGGTGGAGTCTTTGGCAGTGGAGCGGATCAGTAAGCCGATAGTGTTTTCTCCTTTACGGGCTGCCTCATTGATGTAGTCCGCAAAACGGGTGCCTTCATTAATAAAGGCTTTGCGGGCGGAGCTGGAATTGAGTGCAGAAATGCCAAGCAATTGGTCCTTCTGCGGTTTGTTGCTCCAGGTGAGGGTCTCGGCGTCGAAGTCGCTCTTGAGGCTATGCAGTTCCAGTTCGAATAACTCTTCGAAGTCTGCTTCACCGGTTTTGCCCCGGTAGCTCAAGGAGGCACTTTCGATTTGAGTGCCGTTGAGGTTGCTGATGTCAAATTTGACATAAGAATATACGGCGTAGAGGTTGTCGCCTTCCCGGTGCTTGTACGCGAGTATATTATTACCTACGTTGGATTGATCTATGATGGAGTCGGGAAAAGCTTCCATCACCACTGCATCCGCCTGCCCGTATTTGGATACGGTTTGCCCCCACATCGGACTAAGGGACAACAGACAAAGGAACACAGCGGAAATCAGGTATCTGAATAGCATGCCTTTTGGTGTTTGGTTAAGAATTATTGATTGGTCACCAAGTTGGGCAGCTCATCAGAATTTCCTGTGTAGAATCGTCCCTTTCAACCGTGACAATTGTCCCAGAATGGCATTATGCACAGCAGATTTGAAAGGTTGGTACGTTTGTCCCGGTTCATCGGGATGATATTGCACATGCCCGATATAGCCGGAAAGTATATTTGGGGATACAACCTAACCGGTGCCCGGGCAGACCGGGTGCTACCATACCAAAAAAGACACAACCATGAGGCATTTTTTATTCCTGTTCCTGCTCTTGCTGTCTGCTCACACCTACGCGCAGCGCACCCTTACCGGGCAGGTGACAGATACGGATGGGGAACCGCTTATCGGGGTAAATATTCTGGTGAAGGATACTGAAGTGGGCACGATTACGGATTTTGACGGGCAGTATTCCCTGCGTGTCCCGGAAAATGGGAAAGTACTGGTGTTCAGCTATATTGGCTATGCTTCCGAAGAAGTGCTGATTGGCACACAAACGCGCATTGACCTCAAAATGTCCACCGATGCGGAAGCTCTGGACGAAGTTGTGGTTATTGGCTACGGTACCAAGAAAAAACGCGATGTGATTGGCTCTGTGGCCACCGTTAAGTCGGAGGACATCACAAAACTGAAGACCACTTCATTTGTGGATGGCTTGCAGGGGCAGGCTTCCGGTGTGCAGGTGGTCTCCAACAGCGGGGTCCCGGGTGCGCCTTCCACCGTTAAAATACGGGGCATCAGTTCGATCTCTATCGACACCGACCCGCTATGGATTGTGGACGGTATGCCGATTTATACCGGCTCTTCACTGGGGGCCAGCAATGGTGCTACCGCACAGGACCCGATGAGTATGATCAACCCCAACGATATCGAATCCATTCAGGTGCTGAAGGATGCGGCCGCTACGGCCATATACGGTTCCCGGGGCTCCAATGGGGTGATCATCATTACCACCAAATCAGGTAAAAAGGGGCAGGGTTCCATTACCGTTGACTATTCGGCGGGCCTCACGGAGCCTTCCCGAACGGCAGACGATATCGGATTTGCGAATACCGAAGAGTGGTTCAATCTGGTGGAAACCGCCCGTTTCAACTCCTTTGGCGGAGAAGAGGAGGCACTGTTTGATCCCAACTCCATCCTGAACCTTTTCCAGGACGACCCCATTGCCCGTCTGAGCCGGGAGGAAGCCCTGGCGGTCAACACCAATTGGTTTGATCAGATCCTGGATCAGGGTAATTATCAGGACATCAACGTTTCGGGTACAAAAGGCTTTGAAGGGGGCAATATGTATGTCTCCTTCGGTTATCGCAACGACAACAGCGTGCTGCGTAATAATGGGCTTGAGCGCTATTCCGTGCGTTCGAACCTGCAGTTCAATCCTTTCGAAAACCTGAGCGTGGAGACTCGCCTTAACTTCAGTTATACGAATAACGACCGCGTAAAGCAGCAGGTGGGCGGTGCGCTTGGCAACAACAGTGGTGGCAACAGCGCCGGCTGGGGTAATGCCAACCGGAATGCGCTGCCCTGGTACCCCATCTTTAATTCCGACCACCCCACAGGCTACTGGAACCCCATGTCAGGCAACAACCTGGTAGCCGCCATTGACCGGGATATGCTGGTGGATGAGGTGACGAGTTACCGTGGAATGGGCGGGCTGGCGCTGGAGTATCAAATACCGGCGATCCGGGGACTGTCTCTCCGGGCAGAGGGCTCCTTTGACCTGCTGCAGTCCAATACCCTCAACTGGGTGACTGCTTCGTTGCGGGAGTTTGGCTCCTTTGCTTCTGATGAAAGCCGGGTGCGCCAAAGCATCAACTACAACGTTTACGCCAAATACAACCGCGACTTTGGCAATCACGGCATCAGTCTTACCGCCGGTACGGAGTCGCAGTCCATTAATCAGCAGCTGCGCCTGATGGAAGGGCAGAACCTCACGGGCACCTATAAGGAAATTGGGAACCCGCAGGACCTGCTGACCCTCTCCGGCGGGCTTTCCTATGAAGAATACCTGCGTGCCTTTTTCGGCCGGGCAGACTACAAATTTTTGAACCGTTACTTCCTTGGGCTGAGCTTCCGGCAGGATGGCTCTTCCAAGTTCAACGAGGACTACCGCTGGGGTACCTTCCCGGCTGTTTCTGCCGGATGGGTAATCAGCGATGAGCCTTTCTGGAACAACCGGACCTTTAGTACGGTAAAGTTGCGGGGCAGCTTCGGGCAAACGGGCAACAAGAACATTCCCAGCAACCGCTTTGTGACCACCTATACCAACCGCACCGACTGGCGCTACGGCCCGGCGGATGTGATTCTGGAAGGTACCCGCATCACCAATATCGGCGTGCCTTCCCTGACCTGGGAGACCACGAGTAGCTACGATGCCGGGGTGGACTTCGGGTTGTGGGACGGCAGAGTAGCCGGTTCAGTGGCTTATTATCAGCAGAATGTTTCGGATTTATTGTTAGCTTCCCCCCTGGCAACTTCTGCAGGATTGCAGGGTAATAACATCTGGGGCAATATCGGGGATATGTCCAACTGGGGGGTTGAACTGGAGCTGAATTCCACGAACATCCGGCGTAATGATTTTACCTGGACTACCGATTTCAATATCACCACCAACCGCAACCGGGTGGACCGGCTGACACCTGATCTGGACCGCTCGGGCCGTGGATTATTGAGCGGCAACCGGGTTTCTCAAACTGGTGGCCGCCTGTGGGCCTACTACATGGCTGAGGATGCTGGTGTGGATCCCGAACGCGGGGTCAATATGATCTGGGAGATTGATATCGACCACTTCGAGGCAACCGGGGAGACGATTAAGACCGGGCGCAAAATACCGGCTACCCTGAACAACCTACAAAACCACCGTATCATCCATAAAGACAAAACCGCCGTGCCTACAGTCTTTGGAGGGCTCAGCAATACCTTTAAGTATAAGGGTTTCGACCTGTCCGTTTTCATGAGCTTCTCCGCCGGAGACTACCTCTACGATTACGAAGAACAACGGACCACGGATGTTCAATACGGGCAGGTTGTGCTTCGCTCTGACATGATTGGCAATACCTGGACTCCCGATAATCCGGATGCCAAATACCCTGAATTGCGCTGGCAGGGCGCTTACCCCTATGGCTGGGACCCTGATGTGGAAAATCCTGATTCTCCAACCGGCAAAGGCGACTGGACTGAGGCTACCGGTAACTATAAAACAGAGACCGTCAACTGGACAAAGTACCTCTACCGGGCGGACTTCCTTCGGCTGCGAAACCTGCAGTTGGGCTATACCTTCCCCAATGAAATGGTACAGCGCTGGCGTTTGCAAAGCCTGCGGGTATACCTTACTGGTACGAACCTCTGGGCGTGGGCACCGCATTACGATGGCTGGGACCCCGAGTCCGGCGGTGGTGTGCTGCCTCCGCTGCGGATGTACGCCGGAGGGATAACTGTGAAATTCTAACCTGAAAAGAGCCAAATTATGAATACCATAAAGCAACGCATCCTGGCCCTGAGTTTACTACTGGCATTTGCCGGATGCAATAACGATGATTTTTTTGAGCTGCAGAACCCGCCTGAGTTCCCCTGGCTGAACATGGAGGAGCTGGAACGGGGCGTGGTGACGCCTTATAACTATGCCTTCACTTCTTCATGGAGTAATTTTTTCGGGGACGACCGGTTGATTTTCGACTGTATGTCGGATGCTGTATATCTTCTGCCCAACACCTCCGCTGACATCCCCTTTGAGGAGATGTACCTGCGGACCACGGGCGTGGAAATGACCAAAGCGAACTCCGGTTTTTCGCTGGGCTATAAATGCATCACACATGCCAACTCCGTGCTCGACTTTTTGATAGAGAATGACTACCGGCCATTCGATAATCCTACGGAGCGCGACCTGGCCAATCTGGACCGCATTCAGGGTGAGATGCAATTCATGCGCGCCTACGCTTATTTCTACCTGACCCGCAGGCATTGCCCTGTGCCCGGAGCACCTAATTTCTCTACAGAGGAAATCCTGCCGCTCCGGTTGGAAACCCCATTGTCCGCTGAGGAGGCCAATAGCCCCCGGTACGTGACCACAGACGTCATTTACAATCAAATCATTGATGATCTGAAAGCTGCAAAGGGGCTACTGCCGGAAGCCTATGACGCCGGTATTCACCATCCTTCCTATGTGCAGGGCCGGGCAACACGCTACGCTGCTGCTGCGATGCTGGGCAGGGTGTATTTCCAAATGGGCGAGTTCGAACTGGCTGAGGCGGAGCTGGACTACGTCATTAGTGGCCCTTTCACGCTGAGTGAAGATCCCATAGAGGCCTTCAACAAGGATTATGCGGAGGACGGAGCCGAGGTCATCTGGGCCACCAACAACCACGACCCCGAGATCATCCGCCCCAATAAAGTGCCAACGAGCATGAACTGGAGCGACTACCGGGCGACCAACGGCGGACGGGGCGAATACCATAAGCGCTGCACCTGGAATCAGTTCCCGATGAGCCATACCATCCTGAAACAGGTAGGCTGGATGGATGAAAATCTTGGTACTACAGAAGCGGCGCTGCAAGACAAGCGTTATCAGCAGCTGTTCTGGCGCATTGAGGGTAATCCGGGCACCAACTCGGCTGACCCCACGCAATACGAAATGCAATACCCGCACATCAAAGACCCACATGTCTGGGGCGACAAATACTACCGGGCTACGGATGGGCAACGTTCGAATGTGCCCGTGATCCGTCTGGCGGAAATGTTGCTGACCCGGTCCATCATCCGCTTTAGATCGGGTGATGCAACAGGCGCAGCTGAAGACCTTAATCAGGTGCGGGTGCGGGCCGGATTAGAACCGCTGGCAAGCATTACGGAGCAGGATATCCACAACGAGCGCATTAAGGAAATGGCATTTGAGGGCGACCGTTTCCATTACCTGCAGGCGTTGCAATTGCCGATTTATCCCGGTGACCGGGAGGCTGCACCGATTGAGTACCCATACACTGATTTATACTGGAAATTACCACAGTCTGAACTCGACTTTAAATAAAACCAACATGAGAAAAACAACCCTTTTTATCCTTTCGGCTGCGGTAGTCATGTTCATGGCTGTGGCCTGCAATAAGGATACGATCAATATCCCGTTCATCACCATTACCGGTGAAGCCATGCAGCCCAGCGCGTTTGGTGCAGCTGATGGCGCAATTGACATAGCCGTGGAAGGCGGTGCGCCGCCCTATCAGGTTTTCTGGAGCCACGGGCCGGACACCGAAGATGTTTCCGGATTGCCAGCCGGTAGCTATACCGTCAAGATTATCGACACCAAGTCCACGGTAGCTTCGAAGACCTTCGAATTGCTGCAACCTGATGCAACACCCCTTGACCTTAATTTCACCGTGGAAGAAGTCACCTATTTCGGTGGCAACGACGGTACGGCAACCGTTTCGGTCAGCGGAGGCACAAGCCCCTACACCTTCCTTTGGAGCAATGAGGAAGACACCGAGCGCATTGAAAAACTCACCACCGGCTGGTACACCGTTACCGTCACTGATAGTGGTGAACCCGCCATAACTACTATCGACTCTGTGCTGGTTGGGCAGCCGGAATTTGTCTGTGGCCGCGACAGTATCACCGATGTGGATGGCAACAAATACCCAACCGTTGACATAGGCGGACAATGCTGGACCACGCAAAACCTGCGCACCGAACACCTTTCTGAAAATCCGGAAGTCGCGATAGAGGGCCGCTTTTGCCAGGACCTTAATTGCACCAACGCCATGGGCGCCCATTACACCTGGGATGCCGCCATGAACGGTGCTGAATCAGCAGCGGGCGAGGAAGAAGTACAAGGCATTTGCCCCTGCGAATGGCACCTGCCCACCAAGGAAGAATGGGAAGCCTTCAATGCCTATCTGTCTGTAGACGGACAGGGCGGAACGGGGGTGAACGTACCCAATAAGATCCGGGGCGAAGGCAGCCCTTCCGGCTTCGATGCCTTGATGGCTGGTAATTGGGGATACTCGGTTTTTGAAGGTGAAAACGCCGTGTTCTGGACAGCAACCCAACAAGCTGACGGCAGAGCCTTTTACCGCCTGGTCAATAATTTCCCACTGCTCGGACAGGGGCATGTGGTGAAAAACAGTGGCCTAAGCGTACGCTGTGTGAAGGACCGGGAATAGTCTGAAAAAAGCCCTGTTTTCAACCCAAAGGAGTGACTTTTGTCATTGCTTTGGGTTGTTTTGTTTTGGGGAGAGCTGTCTTTGGTGATTTTTGTTGGGTGGAAATAGGGTATAATGAAATTTTAGTTAAATTATAGGCAGTGAACATCGTTTCCAATTTCAGACAAACAGAAAACATGCGAAGCCTAATTGCCACCACCATCCTCCTGATCGCCTGGAGTGCTGTGGCCACCCAGAATTACCGGTTTGATCAACTCAATGTTGCCGATGGACTGTCTCAGAATACGGTAAATACCATATTGAAAGATTCACGGGGCTACATCTGGATTGGTACCAATGATGGGTTGAACCAGTACAATGGGTATAGTTTCCAGGTATTCCGCCATCAGAACGCAAATTCCAACGCTCTAAAAGGCAATAAAATCCTCACGCTGCTGGAAGATACAGAGGGGCAGCTGTGGGTGGGGACCGCAAGTGGTTTGTGCACCTACGACCCTGAGCAGAGTAAGTTCGACCCGGTCCACCTTTCATCTGATCCCTCTTCCGGGCCTGGTCATCAGTACATCCGGACTATTGAGCAGGACCGGTCTGGCCGAATTTGGGTAGGTACGCTGAGTGGCATGCTTTACGTAAGGGAAAAGGAGAGCGTTGGCTTTAAGCCAGTCTTGTTCGCTTCACAGCCGGTCGCTGATGTCAGTGCGATTTGTGAAGACAAGCAGGGGACCATTTGGGTAGGGACTGATCATGCGGGGCTGTATTATAAGTCAGCGGGTTCAGAAGGCTGGGCTTTCTTACCTATTGAAGTGCTAAGTGGAGGGCAGGGGCTTGCCAAGACAATAAAGGAAGATAAGGTTGGTCAGCTTTGGGTAGGCACGCAGGGAGCGGGCCTGTTTAAAATCAGTACCGACCGGTCAGGGCTGTCTCACTACAGCGCAGCCGGGACACCCGGGCTGCAAAACGATCTGATCAAGAGCCTTGCCTTCGGGCCCCATGGAAAACTATGGGTGGCTACGGATGGCGGGGGGCTGTCAATCTTTGAACCACAAACGGGTGCCGCACAGCACCTTGGGTATAACCCTTACGATCCGCAGTCTGTTGCCAGCGACGCTGCCTACGCTCTGTTCAGGGATGAGGAAGGCCTGGTCTGGGTCGGTACGTTTGACGGAGGAGTTAGTATTTTCAATCCCAACCACAAAGCTTTTCACCACATCGGCCGTAGCCTGGTCAACAGTAATGGGTTGAGCCATCGCTCTGTGTTGTCCTTTCTGGAAGACCGGAACGGGGATATCTGGATAGGTACCGATGGGGGTGGGCTGAATATCTGGACACCTGGTGCCGATCAGTTCCGGGTACTCACTAAGGCCGATGGATTGAGCAGTAAAGTGGTCACGAGCTTGTGCCAGGGCCCCGCCGGCCAAGTTTGGATTGGTACCTATCGTGGCGGTTTGCAGCAGTTCAATCCCGAAACTGGTCACCTGGAAACCTACAAATACCAGTCGGGGAATCCGAAGGGCATCCGCAACGATAATGTCTGGGCTTTGCTGCCGCAGGGCGAACAGCACCTTTGGGTGGGCACACTTGCCGGGCTGGACCGTCTGGATTTAGCTACGGGCTCTTTTGAGCATTGGTCTACCTTCAGCCCGGAAGGAGAGGAAGCCTATGCCGAGCGGGTGACTACACTTTACCGTGGTCCTTCCGGTATGGTTTGGGTAGGGGGTAAGGGTGTCCGGTATATCTCAGAAGATTTAGGTGAATTGGTCCCACTTGAGGTATCCTCCGGAAGCACCCTTAATCAGTTTGACAGCAGGGCTTTCCTTGAGGATGCAGCCGGACGTCTGTGGGTTGGCACGGAAGGCGGTGGGCTTTTTATCCGATCCGCCAATGGAAGTGAAATCCGCAACTTCACCATGTCAGACGGGCTGCCCAGCAATGCCATTCATACGTTGTACCAAGGTGAAGATGGCGCCATTTGGATGAGCACGAACAAAGGGCTTTCAAGGGTATGGCTGGAAAGCGAATCCGGAGAGTTGCGATACCGAAATTATTGCAAGCAGGATGGATTGCAGAGCAATCAGTTTTCCTACAATGCCGGGCTGCAAACCCGGGACGGGCACCTGTACTTTGGAGGCATTAACGGTTTTAACTATTTCCAACCCGGTTTGATTCAGGACAACCCCCATGCACCTGAAGTGGCTTTGACCGGGCTTAAGCTCTACGATCAGTACACCACGCCGGAGGACGAAGACTCTCCACTGCAAAAACCGATTAGCCAGATGGAGCGGTTAGTACTAAGCCATCAGCAAAGCCAGTTGTTTGCACTGGAATTTACAGCACTAGTGGTCTGTCAAGGCTAAAACTAGGGGTTGCCTGCGGCGAATTTTGAGGCTACTCTTCGTTGGACAACCCCTTACGTAGCGCTGCTATGCGCGGGAACATCCGCCTCGATTAGCCTCAAAATTCGCTCCCACTCAACCCATAAATTAACACTTGACAGACCACTAGGCTACACTTCCAGCGAAAAGAATCAGTATGCCTATAAACTCGAAGGCTTCCTGGAGGAGTGGAGCTATATCGGTGACCGCCGGAGTGTGTCTTTCACCAACCTCAATGCGGGCACCTACACCTTCAAGGTCAAGGCGGCCAACAACGATGGCGTCTGGAATCCCGAGCCGGTTGCTCTGAAGATTGTCATCAAGCCACCCTTTTGGAGAACGCCCTGGGCCTATGCGTCCTATATCCTTATTTCTGTGCTGCTGCTTTTTGGCTTCCGGCATGCGTTGCTCATGCGCGAACGGTTCAAAAACAACCTCCGGCTTAAAGACCTGGAGCGTCAGAAAATCGAAGAGGTTAACCGGCTGAAGCTGGCTTTCTTTACCAATGTCTCCCATGAGTTCCGGACCCCGCTTACCCTGATTTCCGGCCCGGTGGAGCAGCTACTGGAATCCGGGCAATTTGGTGGGCGCGCTGCCCGACAGCTTCAGATCGTACAGCAAAATACAAAGCGTCTGCTAAGGCTGGTGAATCAGCTGCTGGAGTTCAGGAAAATAGATGAGGATCAGGTACAATTGTCTCCAAAGTCTTCTGATATGGTCTCCTTTGTACAGGGGGTAAAAACGGCTTTCGATGGATTGGCAGAAAACCGGGGCATCAACTATCAGCTGAATACTTCCCTGCAGCGCATCCCCATTTGTTTTGATCCGGATAAGATGGAGAAGATCGTATACAACCTCCTCTCCAATGCCTTTAAATTCACCCGTCAACGAGTGGAGGTGCAGATCAGGCAGGATAGGCGGGTGGTTCAATCTGGGGAATCTCCAAAACCAGTAGTGCTGATCAGCATCGAAGATGATGGGTCAGGTATCTCGCCCCAGCATCAGGACCGAATTTTTGAACGCTTTTACCAGGTACAACCTGGGGAGGAGCCAAAGCGTGAAGATTTGCCCCAGGGTACCGGTATTGGGCTGGCTTACGCCAAAGCGTTAATTGAAATGCACGGGGGCGGCCTGGAACTGGAAAGTACGGTGGGAGAAGGCAGCCGGTTTACCATTTGGTTGCCACTGGATGCACAGGGCCTGGATTGTGGGGAGCAGCAGTGGGAAATGCCTGAGTGGGGCGTGGAACAAGCGACCGAAGCAGTGCACCCGAGCCCTGCTGTTGCGCTACCGGAGCAGTTGGTCAAAAGCGGGACAAAACCCACCTTGCTCATTGTGGAGGACAATGAAGATGTCCGCCACTTCCTGCGGATGAGCTTTGAGCCCTACTTTACCATTGCCGAAGCTGAAAACGGTGAGAAAGGTATTGTTAAAGCACTGGATTTGCTGCCCGATCTCATTCTCAGCGACATTATGATGCCTCAAAAGAGCGGCATTGAACTGTGTCAAACCCTGAAAACCGACGACCGGACAAGCCATATCCCAATCGTTTTGCTGACCGCCAATCAAAGTGAGGAGAAACTGGTGATTGGGCTGGAAACCGGCGCAGATGATTACATCACTAAACCCTTTAAGTTCCGCCTGCTGAAAGCCCGCATCTTCAACCTCATCCACAACCGGGAGATGCTTAAGCAGCGGTTCAGCCAAAACATTTTGCAGCCGGAGCCCGATCAGCCACCTTCCCCGGATGAGCAGTTCCTGCAAAAAGCCATCCGGATTGTGGAGGATAACCTCAATGAAAGCGATTTTGGGGTCAGTGATTTTGCAAAAGCGCTGGGCATGAGCCGGTCGGTCCTCTACCGAAAGTTCAGTGCCCTGACCGATCAGTCGGTGAAGGAATTCATCAATATTATCCGTCTCAAGCGGGCCGCTGAGATGCTTAAACTTGGGATATGCGATTCTATTTCGGAAGTGGCTTACTCCGTAGGCTTCTCAGATGCACAGTATTTTAGCAAAAAATTCAAAAAACACTACAACATGACCCCAACAGCTTATATGTCGGCCAATCAGGAGAAGGCTACAGCTGATAAGGGCACAGAAGGACATTTGTAACGGGCATTTGGAACGAAATTCCACACGCTTTTTCCGGTTTGCGCCTATGTTAGGCACCTAATCAGAAGCCTATGTGGAATATTATCATCAATTGGGCCCGAAAAAAGACGCTGGAGAAACCCTACTGGCACTGGGTGGTACTGGAATACTTTTTCTTTGCGTTGCTGATCGGGATGCTGATCCTGTTACTGGTATTTATTGGGTAGCAGCCTGCTTAAAGCCATGCATCCGTCCCCTAACCCCCAAGAGCCTACTTCAGGTTGATTTCCTCCTTTTCAACCTCTTTGCCGGTTGCTAAAAATTGAGCGGCTATGCCCATAGGGTCATTATCCCGGAACACCAAATTACGGCTTTCAGCGCCCGAGACCTCAAATAACGTAGCCGTGCCCGGCTGAGGCAAGGTGTTGGTGATGTAGGCGTTTTGTACTTCCGTAAGCCGGATTGCGCTCCCTTTAGCAGCCTGTTTGCCCCGTACGCGGTCCATCTCCACGTTCTTCACCCGCTGAAGCGCTACCGCTGCATCCCATTTGGGTTCTGTTCCTTTCGAGTTATCCCAGTTGATGGTAAGGTCAGAAAGGACGAGCCCGTCCACATCGTGGGCTTCAAAACCGTGGGTCGCGCGTTTGTCGGGTTTATCTTCAGCTTCCATGGTGAGTTGGACGTTGTACAGCCGGATGTTTTCCAGCATTTGTTCGCCGGGGTAGCCTTCGATTTTGCTGGTGCCCTGCCCGCGTGCCTGAATGTTTTGAAAGGTCACATTCTGAATTTTGCCAAGTTTGGAATCCGGGAACCGGCGCTTGAGCACCAGCCATATCGGATCGCCATTGCCCCACCAGTTGAAGTGCTTACGGTCGCACTCAATGGTGATATTGGAAAACAGCACATCGCTTACGGTTGCCCCGTCCCGTACCACGATGCTTAACCCCCGGTTGCTGTTGCGGATCACGCAGTTGGAAAAGGTGATGTGGCGGAAGTCGCCGTGGCTTTCGGTACCTAATTTCAGCCCGGTGGAGGTGGAGACTAAGGAACAGTTCGTTACCGTAATGTTCTCACAAGCCCGGTAATCCTCACCGGTGATCGTGGACTTCAGTACGATGGAATCATCACCAGTAATGATGGTGCAGTTGGAGACCACTACATCCTTACTGCCGTCAATATCAATCCCATCGGCATTGACGCCCTGCTCCAGGCTGGAGAAAATATAAACGCCATCCACAAACGCCCGCTCGCACCATTTAAAGTGCAGGGTCCAATCGGTGGACTCAATCATAGAAATATCCTGAATCCGGATGTCCGTGCAGTCCTCCAGGAAAACCATACAGGTGTAAGGCTTTACCTTGTAGTACATTTTCATTTCCACACCGGAATTTCTGGCGTTCTCCGTATCCTCCGCGATGAAGCCATCTACACTTTTCAGAGGCTCGTACGTCCGGCGGGCCTGCCCGTGGATCGTCCCCTTTCCGGAAATGCTGATGTTTTTGGCACCTTTCGCGTAAATCAGTACAGGCGTACCCTCGCCCGGCAATTTACCGGAGTCGTTCTTTTTGTAGACCACGAAGTCATTCTCATAGTCTTTTTCCCGCTGACTGGCGAAAAGGGTGGCGCCCGGTGCCAGGTGGAAATCCACATTATCTTTTAGTACGATGGTGCCGGTGGTATAAGCTCCGGCAGGCAATAGCACCTGTCCGCCGCCCGCGGCATGGCAGGCATTAATAGCTTTTTGCAGATAAGGCTGCGCATATTGAGCGGAATCTCCGCTTGCTCCGAAGTCCCGTACATTAAAAACGGGGGACTGAGCACCAAGTGAGAAGCTGGAAAACATCAGGAACAAACACAATAAAAGCGGGCTATTGCCAATTGAACAGTCTTTGCGAACCATCATCTTCTTTGGGAAAAAGAGCAGTGCAGGACCTAGCTGTAACCCCTGCCGGATGATAAGATCGTAACTCCTGACAGGCTTCAGTCGGCTTTTGATTACAAGCCAAAGAACAAGCCCTCCTTTCCCAAAGGGCTTCTCGAAAAATAAAATACACAATTGGTTTTGTTCCACTATAAAGGATTTCGCTGACTTATGAAGTACGCTATTCAACCGCTTTTTGAGGTCCGTTGCCACCACGGCGAAGGGCCGGTCTGGGACCCGCAGGCACAGCAGTTTTACTGGGTCGACCTCATGCAGGGGCAGTTCTTTATTGGCGACTGGGAAACTGGCCGGGTGGAAACCCACGTGGTTGGGCAGCCGCTTGGTGTACTGGCCCTGCGTGAACGGGGCGGTGTCGTCATGGCGTTGAGGGATGGCTTCTTTACCTACGATACCCACAGCCGTGAGCTGAAGCAAGTATCACCCACTGAAGCCGACGTACAAGCCACCCGTTTCAATGACGGCGCGGTAGACCCTAAAGGCCGCTTTTGGGCCGCCACCATGACTTACGATGGCACGGAGCCGGTCGGCAACCTGTATTGCCTGAACGAAGCGGGAGCAGTGCAACGCCACGAGCAAAACCTAATGCTCCCCAACGGTATGGGCTGGTCTGCAGACCGGAAAACCTACTTTTTCGCAGATACCGAGCGCCATGTTGTTTATGCCTACGACTATGATTTGGAAACGGGCCGCCTCAGCAACCGCCGCAACTTCATCGAGTTTGGCCCCGAAGGCTTCCCCGATGGCCTTACCGTTGATACCAACGACCACCTCTGGGTCGCTATGTGGCAGGAAGGCAAGATCAGCCACTTCGATGCGCAGGGGAATAAAGTGGATGATATCGAATTGCCCGTTTCTCACCCCACAAGCTGTTGCTTTGGCGGACCGGAAATGCAGCACCTGCTCATCACAACCTCACAGCGCCCCTTATCTCCGGAGCAGAAAAAAGCCCAGCCCCTGGCAGGGGTGTGCCTGCAAATACAGACCAACACAACCGGGCAGCCGGAGCCCCGCTATTTGGGTTAACCTTTGTCAAAATTCATCACATGAAATATTTCCCGTTCTTTTTAATCCTCCTGTTGGCGGGCAGTTGTGCGGAACCTGCCGGGGAGGCAGACGCGCAGCTGTTGGAGCCGGCATTCGACCTCGACAGCCTTACTGAAGTTGCCGCCCGGCAGTACGCCAAAACGCTGGAAACCTTACCGGACACCAACCGTATTCCCCGCAATGCTCATCCGGATGGCACCTGGAACCTCGTCAAAAAGGGCAGCTGGGTCAGTGGTTTTTATCCCGGTGTGCTTTGGCACCTCTACGCCCTTACCGGTGATGAAAAGTGGAAAGAAGCGGGTGAGGCCGAGTTGCTGAAGCTGGATTCCGTTCAGTTTTTCGATTACGACCATGATATCGGCTTTCGGATTTTTAACTCATTTGGCAGTGCCCTGCGCTTTACAAAAGACTCGAGTTATGTCCCGGTGATTGTGGACGCTGCCAAAACCCTGAAAACCCGCTACCGGCCGGTCACCGGCGTTATCCGCTCCTGGGACTGGCACGATCAATGGCAGTATCCGGTGATCATCGACAATATGATGAACCTGGAATTGCTGTTTTGGGCAGCCCGGCAGACTGGAGACGCGGAAATGGAAGCGATAGCCGTTTCCCACGCCGAACACACCATGGACAATCACTTCCGGGACGATTACAGCACCTACCACGTCCTCGACTACGACACCCTCAGCGGTTCCGTGCGGGAAAAAGTCACCTTTCAGGGGTATGCCGACAGCTCCATGTGGGCAAGGGGGCAGGCCTGGGCCATCTACGGATTCACCCTGACGGCCCGGGAAACCGGACGGGCGGATTTCCTGAAGCAGGCACAAAGCGCAGCGGATATCTTCCTGAAAAGGCTGCCGGAAGATGGGGTGCCCTACTGGGACTTTGACGCCCCCGGTATTCCCGACGAGCCGAAGGATGCATCTGCAGCAGTTATTGCCGCTTCTGCATTGCTGGAGCTTTCCCAGTTGGTGGAAGCAGCCGACGACCAATACCGGTACCACAACGCAGCCATTGCCCTGCTCAATGCCTTAGCCACACCGGAATACCTGGCAGCATTACCCCAGCAGGGCTTACTGCTTCATTCCACGGGCCACAAACCCGGCAACAGCGAAATTGATGAGCACATTATCTACGCCGACTACTACTTTTTGGAAGCCCTGCTTCGACTGAAGGAACTTCAACCGCCAACAGAATGAAAAGCAACGTATTAATTTTTAGCCTGATCTGCTGGACGCTTTGGCTTGGGGGGCAGACTCCGCCTTCCATCGGTGCGCAGGTGTACATCGAGCCCGGACAAACAGCAGAAGAAATTGAAGGTTGGTTTTCCATCATGGCAAAATATGATATGACCGTTTGCCGCATCCGGATGGACGAAACGCATATGGCGCAGGCTAACGGAAGCTGGGACTTTACGCTGTACGATGCGGCCTTCGACGCAGCTGAGCGGCATGGTGTCCGGGTATTTGCCACCCTCTTTCCGGCGAATACCGGCACGGGCGTGGGCGGCTTTAAATTCCCCAAAGATGCGGCTCACCTGGCTTCCATCGAACGCTACATTGGAGCCGTGGTGCCTCATTTCAGCAAGCATCCGGCGCTTTTTGCATGGGTGTTGCAGAATGAGCCCGGCGTGGGTGGGATTTTGCCGAAAGGCGAATACACGGAACAAGCCTGGTCGGAATGGGAAGCCTCCAATCCGCTGCCAGCTGACCCCAATGGCTTCATGCGGGAAGACTTCCGGGAGCCGGAGTTCATTCGGCAGCATACCACTGCTTACCTAAGCTGGATCGCGGCGGAAATTGAAAAGTATGACTCTGGCCGGCACCTGCACGTTAACAGCCACATGCTCTTTGTGACCTTGCCGGAGTATGAATTCCCGGCCTGGCGGAAGCTGCTTTCTTCCTTTGTTGCCTCCATGCACCCGAGCTGGCATTTCGGCTACTTTGAACGCGATCAGTACCCGGTGGCGATGGGCGCGAACAATGATATCATCCGGAGCGGTGCCGGAGAGAAGCCCTTTTGGATCACCGAATTACAGGGTGGCAACAACAGCTACAGCGGCTTTAACCCCATGACACCAAGTGCGGAAGAAATCGAGCAATGGCTGTGGGGCAGCCTGTTCAGCGGAGCCCAGGGCATCATCTTTTGGTGCCTGAATCCCCGGAAAGCCGGGTTGGAAGCCGGCGAGTGGAGCTTGCTGGATTTTCTGGACGAGCCAACGGACCGGATGGAAACGGCGGGAGGCATTGCGGATTGGCTGAAAAATCACCCGGATTTTGCAAAGGCGCGACCGCAGACGGCAAACATCCACGTCCTCTACAACCGGGAGTCCATGTACCTGCAGCGCGACCGGGAAGTCCGCTCAGTAGAAGTGGAGCAATACTTTGAAGGCCGGTTGCCCGGAGCTACCATCAAGTCGGTTCTGGCGCACTACGAGGCACTGCTCGAGCAGGGCATCACGCCTGAAATTGGCAGCATGGATGACTTCGACTGGAAAGCAAGGGGCAGGGCAGGGGCAGCGGTGATCATCCCACATCAGATTGTAATACCGCGACGGCACTGGGAAGGGTTAAAAACCTTTGTTGCGGAAGGCGGGCAGTTGTTGTTGACGGGTTTGTCTGCTCATTTTGATGAGTATGGCCAGAATATCATGACGGGTGGTTTTCCTTTTCGGGAAGTACTGGGCGGGCAGGTGCGCGAGTTCCGGGTGATGGGCAATACTTTTTCGATGTCTGTCAACGAGAAGCAGTTACCGGCCCACCTTTGGCAGGGCACACTGGCGGTGGACGAAGGTGAGGTGCTAAGCTATGCACAGGATAGCCTGCCTGTCGCATTGCTGCATCAATATGGAAAAGGGCGCACCCTCTGGATTCCATCTCCAATTGGGTTGGCAGCCTGGCAACAGGATAACACGCCACTGGCTCAGCTGTTGCAAGCCTGGTTGGCAAATGGGGAATCCACGCAGGTGCGTTTCACAGGTCATCATCCCGGCGTCACTATGAAAACGATGGTCTCCGAGTCCGGGCTGTACACGATGCTCATCAATACAAATGACTATCCAAAACAGGTAGCGCTTGAATTTGCTGAGCTGCGGTCAGGGCAAATCCTCTACGATTTTGCTGGGGCCGAATATCAGGAAAATAGGGTGTTATTACCACCGGATGCTTGTGTGGTATTATTTTGGGAGAAACAAAACTGATTGTATGCAACGATTTCTTCCTGTGTTATCGCTGATTTGCCTGTTGCTTTCCCCTGCAATTGCTCAGGCTCAGGAACAGTTTAATCTGGAGGGCCAGCCCTGGCCTGCACAATGGGTCACCCATCCTATCGCTGATACAGAGGCGTTTGGGGTATACCTGTTCCGGCAGGAAATGAATGTGGAGACCGTTCCGGAGACCTTTCCCATCCGGATCTCGGCGGATAACCGCTACAAACTTTTTGTGAACGGCCGATATGTCGGCAAAGGGCCTGCCCGGGGCGACCTTCTGAACTGGCGCTTTGAGACGTACGATCTGAGTCCTTATTTGCAGTCCGGGGCGAATGTGATTGCAGTACAGGTATGGAATTTTGGAAAATATAAGCCCGTCGCGCAAATCTCAAGAGGCACCGCGCTGATCATTCAGGGGGAGGACCGCAATAGCGCCCAACTCAATACCGGCACCGGGCAGTGGCGGGTCCACCGGGATACGGCTTATGCGCCCATTTCCATCGACCGGGAACAGGTGAGGGGGTACTTTGTAGTTGGCCCCGGAGAATATATGGATGTGGAGGCGCACCCCTGGGGCTGGAAAGCAGCAGGTTTTGAAGAGGAAGGTTGGCATACTCCCGAGGCATTATTTCCCGGAATTCCTGCGGGCGGCACCTTCGCACACGGTGGTGTACCGGCTTATCAGTTGGTCCCCCGCCGTATTCCAGCTATGGAAGAAAAGATTGGTCCCCTGGGGCGTATCCGCCGGACCAGCCTCAAGCTGCCCGATGAGGGGGTAGTATACGTGCCAGCCAATACCAAAGCATCAGTGCTCATTGATCATGGAACGCTGACCACCGCTTACCCGGAGCTAAAAGTCACGAGCGGAGGAGAAGCAACCCTGCGCCTGTTCTACGCAGAAAGCCTGAAAGATTCTACTTTCAATAAAGGGCACCGGGACAGCATCAACCATAAAGCGCTCTTTGGCTTTCATGATGCCTGGAAACTTGCAGAAGGCAGGTACGATCTGACTACCCTCTGGTGGCGCACCTTCCGTTATATTCGGGTGGAAATTGAAACGAAAGATGCGCCGGTATCCATTGATCAGGCCCAAAGCCGCTTTACCGCCTACCCCTTTGAAGAGCGGGCGGTTTTTGATAGTGATAAGGAACTGCTGTCTGATATCTGGTCCGTCAGCTGGCGTACGCAACGCTTATGCGCCGGCGAGAACTACTTCGACTGCCCGTACTACGAGCAATTACAGTACGTCGGCGACACCCGTATTCAGGCGCTCATTTCCTACTACGTCTCGGGCGACCACCGGCTGTTCCACAAGGCTGTGTCTGATTTTTATGAGTCCCGCATGCCCTTTGGCCTCACGCAAAGCCGTTATCCCAGCCGTGATGAACAGATTATCCCGCCCTATTCCCTGTTTTGGATTGCGATGCTGCATGACTATTGGATGCATGTTGGGGAACCGGAGTGGATTGCCAGTATGTTGCCTGCCGTAGCGGATATTCTACAGTGGTATGAAGACAGGATGGGCGAAAACGGCTTGCCGGGCCCAATGGAATGGTGGAACTTTGCTGATTGGGTGATTGGAGAAGACGGCTGGAAAAGCGGGGTGCCACCGGGCGCCGAATCAGGAGGTTCTGCCCTTATCGGTCTGCAGTTGTCTTACAATCTGCAACTGGCGGCTGATTTGTACGAAGAATTCGGCGAGCCGGAGCGGGCAGCAGCGTATCGCGCCCGGGC
The DNA here is from genome assembly GCF_000759025.1 of Phaeodactylibacter xiamenensis. Lineage (GTDB taxonomy): Bacteria > Bacteroidota > Bacteroidia > Chitinophagales > Saprospiraceae > Phaeodactylibacter > Phaeodactylibacter xiamenensis. The sequence goes on from NZ_JPOS01000081.1 coordinate 160,491, forward strand.
ATTGGGCATCAATAAAAGCCTTCGTAATCTCTGCTGGGATAAAGACCGTCAGCTATTTGCAGATACGCCAGCAAAAACCACTTTCAGTCAGCACGTCAATACTATGGCGGTGCTCACCGATGCCCTGCCCGAGGCAGAACAACCCGCACTATTGGAGCGGCTGCTGAAGGATACCACTTTGGCCCCTTGTTCCTACTACTACGCCTTTTACATCACAGAGGCGCTATGGAAAACCGGGCTTGGGGACACCTACTTTGAGTATCTCGGCCCGTGGGAGGAGCAACTAGACCTTGGCCTGACCACTTTCGTGGAAGCCCCCGGAAAGACCCGCTCGGATTGTCATGCCTGGAGTGCTTCGCCGGCCTACCACTTCCTGTCACTGGTGGCGGGCATCCGTCCGGCAGCGCCGGGCTTTTCCAAAGTAAGCATTATGCCCCACCTGAACGGGCTAAGCGAACTCCGGGCTAATATGCCGCATCCAAATGGCACCATTGAGGTGGAATACAGCGAGGCAGATGGGCGTTTGGAAGCCAAGGTTACTCTGCCTCCCGGATTGGAAGGCACCCTAAACTGGAAAGGGCAATCGCAAACCCTGAAGAGTGGGCCCCAATCCATTAAACTCCGATGATGATGCAAAACAAAACGAGCAGTGGGCAGATGACCCGCCTCGCCCTGATTATTTCTCTGGGCGGTTTCCTCTTTGGCTTTGATGCCTCGGTAATCTCCGGAGCTATCCGGTTTCTGGTGCCGGAATTTGGGCTGTCTGACCTGGCTCTGGGTTGGGTGGTGGCGTCCCTGACTTTTACTTCCACGCTGGCCATGATGGTCGCCGGGCCATTGAGTGACCGGATAGGGCGGAAGAAGCTGCTGCTGATCATTGCTTTCATGTATGCTTTCTCAGCCCTCTTTTCCGCCATAGCTCCGACCTACGGCATATTGGTTGCTGCCCGAATGCTGGGCGGACTGGCGGTAGGCGCAAGCCTGATCATCGCCCCCATGTATATCGCAGAGCTGAGCCCTCCGGAAAAGCGCGGGCGCATGGTCTCTATCAATCAGCTGAATATCGTTATCGGGTTTTCGGCGGCCTATTTCTCGAACTACTTCCTGTTGCAGGCCAGTGGCTCGGGCGCGGAATGGGTACAAAGCATGGGCATAGATACCAACACCTGGCGCTGGATGCTGGGCGTTGAGCTATTGCCTGCGCTGGCCTACTTCGGGACCCTTTTTGCGGTACCGGAGAGCCCCCGCTGGCTGGTGATGCAGGGCAGAGAGGAGGAAGCCGCTGTGGTCATCGGGCAACTATCGGGCGAAGCGGAAGCCACGGCTCAAATACAAGCGATTAAGGAAAGTGTACAGGCTAAAGATGCCGGGGATTCGCTGGGGCAGAAACTACGGCGGCTGTTCCGGCCAACGCTGCGGAAGGTCCTCTGGGTGGCTGCCATCGTGGGCATTTTGCAGCAGCTGACTGGCGTGAATGCCATTTTCTTTTATGCCCCTTTCATCTTTGAGCAATCCGGTATTGGATCAGACGCGGCTTTTTCCCAAGCGATCTATGTTGGGCTGCTCAATGTGGTCTTCACCCTCATCGCGATGAGCCTGATTGACCGTATTGGGCGCAAACCTTTGCTGCTGGTGGGCTTATTGGGCATTGCCCTCAGTATGGGGCTGGTCAGCTATGGGTTTCAGCAGGCGACTTATGAGCTGACCACAGTGGCTGTCGCCGGACTGCCGGAAAGTATTGACCGGTCTTTGCTGGCTCAGGTGACCGACGTGGCTTATGAGGATGACCTGGCTTTCAAAACTGCGCTCAAAGCAGTCTTAGGCCGTACGGTTTATGTGGCGAATGAAGCAGTCATCCTGCAATCCGCTGCCAATATCAACCCTACCTTGATTTTGACGGGCATCCTGGGCTTCGTAGCCTTCTTCGCCGTTTCCCTGGGCTCGGTCATGTGGGTGCTCTTTTCGGAGCTTTTCCCCAATTACATCCGGGCGGTAGCCGTCTCTTTTGTGGGTTTTATCAACTCCGTCGTGAGCTTTTCGGTACAGCAGTTTTTTCCGTGGGAGCTGGCGAATCTGGGCAATGCTCTGACCTTTGGCTTATTCGGTGGTTTTGCCGCAATCGGCTTTCTGCTGGTCTGGCGCTTGTTGCCGGAAACCAAATCCCGCTCATTGGAAGAACTGGAAAAAGAACTCATCACCGATGATTAAAATTGAGAACCCTGTCTTGCCGGGCTTTCAGCCTGACCCCTCCATTATCCGGGTGGGGGAGGATTACTACATGGCTACCTCAACCTTTGAATGGTTCCCGGGCGTACAGATTCATCATTCCCGGGATTTGAAGCACTGGCGGCTCATTGACCGCCCCATCAATCGCCTGTCTCAACTGGATATGGCCGGCAATCCCGACTCCTGCGGGGTGTGGGCGCCCTGTCTAACCTACGACAAAGGGACTTTCTACCTGGTGTACAGCAACGTGCGTTCCTTCGATGGGGTCTGGAAAGATGTCCATAACTATCTGGTCACGACTCAGGACATTACGGGCGAATGGTCAGACCCCATTTATCTCAACAGCAGCGGATTTGATCCTTCTCTTTTCCATGCGCCTGATGGTCGGAAATGGGTAGTCAATATGCTGGCCGACCACCGGGACAACCGCTTATTTGGGGGCATCGTACTGCAGGAGTTTGATCCGGATGCCGGTAAAATGACCGGTCCGGTGCATATGATTTTTGAAGGTGAGGGGATAAAGAATGTAGAGGGCCCGCACCTGTACTACCGCAACGGCTATTACTATCTGCTCATGGCTGCCGGCGGGACAGAGTACGACCACTGTGCGATTCTGGCCCGCTCCCGGGACATCACCGGCCCCTACGAAGCCCACCCCGGTAATCCGGTTTTGACCACCAAAGGGCACCCGGACTGGCCCCTGCAAAAAGCCGGGCACGGCGACCTGGTCGAGGCGCCGGACGGGCAGTGGTACATCGCTTTTCTGTGCGGCCGGCCATTGTCGAAGCTGGGGCGCTGTACTCTGGGGCGGGAAAGCAGCCTGGCTCCGGTGGAGTGGAGGGATGATGATTGGCTGTACCTTACCAACGGCAAACAAGTGCCAGACCCGGCATTTTCGATTCCCGGTGAAGAGGTGCCTTGCCCTCAACCAACGGAACGCCATGATTTTGATACTACGGAGTTGCCGGAAGACTTTCAGTCCCTGCGCGTACCGGTTACTCCGGATTGGGCTAACCTGGAGGAGCGCCCCGGTTTCCTGCGCCTGTACGGCCGGGAATCGCTGAGTTCTTTTCATTACCAAAGCCTGTTGGCCCGGCGGTTGCAGCACTTTGATGCCACAGCAGCAACAGCCCTTGAGTTTCAGCCAACAACTTTTCAGCAGATGGCTGGATTGGTCGCCTACTACAATACCGGGCATTTTTACTATCTGCACATCACCGGGAACGAGCACCGGCAAAAGCGGATACTCGATCTGATTGCCTGCGATCATTATGCGATGTCTCACCCCATGAGTCAGTGTATTGATTTACAGGTGGATGGCAGGGTGGAGCTCAAGTTGCACTTCAATCATGCCGAGCTTCAGTTTTTCTACCGGGAAGAGGCAGGGGACTGTCAAAAAGCCGGCCCGGTTTTGGACGGGAGCATTCTATCAGACGACTACATCATGGAACAGTGCGGGCGTTACCGGTCGGCATTCACCGGGGCTATGGTTGGTATTTGTTGTCAGGATCTGATGGGCAGTCGTAAGCCCGCTGATTTTGACTGGTTTGAATACAAAGCGGTTTGAAAGCGATAAAGGGGGCGAAGTGTCCTGATTTTTTTTAGTTTTAAGCACCTGAAAAAAATAACTGATATGCCATCTTATTATGCTTACCGCAATTTAGCGGTTGTACTGTTGCTCACCTTGAGCACGGCCTTTGCCGCACAAGCCCAGATACAACCCTGGGAAGACCCCGCCGTCAACGGGATCAACCGCATGCCGGCCCGGGCAACGTCCTATTCTTACCCGGATGAAGCTACCGCGCTTATGGTGGACCGCGAAGCCTCCGGGCGTTACCTCAGCCTGAATGGAAACTGGGCGTTTGCCTTCGCTGAGGTGCCCGAAGCCGCTCCGAAAGACTTCCACCTGCCAGATTTTCAACCCAAAGGATGGGCGCAGATTCCGGTGCCTTCCAACTGGGAATTGCAGGGCTACGGCACGGCGATTTACACCAACATCACCTATCCCTTTGTGCCGGTAGACCCGCCATACGTTCCCGATGAGGACAACCCCACCGGCTGCTACCGCCACACCTTTGAGGTGCCTTCAGACTGGGATAATCAGCAAGTAGTGCTGCACTTTGGAGGCGTGAGCTCCGCGTACTATGTGTGGGTGAACGGGGAGATGGTCGGCTACAGCGAAGACAGCCGGGTGGCTACGGAATTTGACATAACGCCTTATGTGAAATTTGGAGAAAAGAACCTGCTGGCGGTAAAGGTACACCGCTGGTCTGATGGCAGCTATCTGGAAGATCAGGATCACTGGCGCCTGAGCGGTATTCACCGGGAGGTGATGCTGCTGGCGCAGCCCCGGACACACATTCAGGATTTCTTTGTCAAGGCAGGCCTGGACGAGGGCTACAGTTATGGCAATCTTACGGTCAAGCCCCGGCTTAACCACAGCCGATTATCCGATTTAGAAGGCTGGTCCTACGAAATTGATGTGTACGACGATTCGGGGCATCCGATGCTGGAGCAGCCCCTCAATGCCACGGTCAGTGAAGTGATAAAGGAGGACCTCCGGGTTTACCCACGGGGAAGTACGGTGCTTTCGGCTACCGTTTTCAATATTAAGCCCTGGACAGCGGAAACGCCCAACCGTTATACCCTGGTCATTGCCCTTAAGGATGAAAATGGGCAAACCGTAGAGGCCCGAAGCAGCCGCATTGGCTTTCGGAATATCCAAATCGGACCGGAAGGAGAACTGCTCATCAACGGAGAATCGGTGGAGTTGTACGGAGCCAATCGCCACGACCACCATCCGGTTACGGGCAAAGTGGTCTCGGTAGCGGATATGGAAGAGGACATCCGCCTGATGAAGCAGCTGAACTTCAACGCCGTGCGGACTTCCCACTATCCCAATGACCCCCGCTTTTACGAACTCTGCGACCGCCATGGTTTGTATGTCATTTGCGAAGCCAATCTTGAGGTCCACGGCATTGGCAGTTTGTTGACTAAAGACCCACGCTGGTCGAATGGTTTTGTAGAGCGCGCTGTGCGTATGGTGGAGCGCCACAAAAACCATCCCTCCATTATTTTTTGGTCACTGGGCAATGAGTCTGGTGCCGGAGCCAATCACGCTGCGATGACCGGCTTCATACGCGAGTACGACGATACCCGCCTGGTGCACTACGAGGGCAATCACGAATTTCCGCACACCAAAGCCAGCTACGTGGACATGTACAGCCGGATGTACTGGTCTATCCCCGAGATGGTCAACCTCAGCCGTCAGTCAGATTTGAAACTGCCCATCATGTGGTGTGAAATGGCGCACTCTATGGGCAATTCGACAGGTAATCTGTTCAAATTCCGGGATGTGATACAGGCGGAACCACAAATCGTAGGGGCATTTGTATGGGACTGGGTCGATCAGGGGCTGGTCAAGACCACCGAAACCGGCGAAAGGTACTTTGCCTACGGAGGTGATTTTGGCGACACCCTGATCAATGATGAGAACTTCTGTCTGAATGGCGTCGTGGACCCCGACCGCCGCGTGAAGCCCGGTGCTAAAGAGTGGAAAAAGGTCTTCCAACCGGTACACCTGACGACTCAGGTGCCACAGGAGGGCAAGCTTACGTTGACCAACCTGTATGATTTTACCAATCTTGAAGGGTATACGCTTTCCTGGCAGCTTATGGAAAATGGCGCGACCCTGCGTTCCGGATCCATGGCCCTTCCGGATTGTCCGGCGGGTGTTGCTGTGCCACTGCAATTGGGGCAAATGTCGCCCAAGGCACCAAAGCCCGGCGCCGTTTACGCCCTCGACCTCCGTGTTACGCTCCCTGAAGCGCAATCCTGGGCACCGGCGGGTCATGAGATTGCCACTGCGCAATTTGTGCTGCCGGACGTGGCGGATAACCGAAGCTTTAGTGTGCCAGAGGGCAAGCTCACGCTGGAGGAGAATGAAAAGCAAGTCAAAATATCAGGTGCCGATTTTATAGCAATCGTGGATAAAATTACCGGAGCACTTTCCGATTATAGCACCGGTAAAATCAGTTGGCTGGAAGCCCCCCTGAAGCCCAACTACTGGCGTGCCCCGACCGACAACGACCGACGGGGCTGGAAAATCTACCGCGAAGCTGTGGCCTGGAAAACGGCGGCTGAAGAAGCCAAAGTTCAGGGCGTGCGCGTACAGGAAGCGGCCGGCTACGTGCAGGTGGAAGTGCAAAGCGCCATCCTGGAGGGCAAAGCCAGCCAAAAGACGGTGTACACCTTCTACGCGGACGGGCAGGTCAAGGTCGATTACCATTTCAAAAAAGAAGGCGACTACCCGGAACTGCCCCGCATCGGAATGCAAATGGCGATCCCGGATGCCTATGATCAGATTGAGTTTCTCGGGCGCGGACCGCATGAGAATTACATCGACCGGTTGTTGAGTGCCCAATTAGGCCGTTACAGCATGCCTGTGGACAGCTTTTTCGAAAGCTACATTATGCCGCAGGAGTGCAGCAACCGAACCGGCGTGCATTGGATGGCCCTTTCCTCCGGGCGTGGCAGTGGATTGCTGGTGCAGGCTCAGGATAGCCTTAGTATGAGCGTCTGGCCTTACAGCATGGCCGATTTGGAAGCCGCGACGCACACTCCGGAACTGCCCGAACGAGACTTCCTGACCGTCAATATTGATCATCAGTTACTGGGCGTGGGTGGGGACAATACCTGGTCGAAGGAATCCAAAGCGCATCCGGAATTCCGGTTGAATGCGGCAGAATACCAGTATGGTTTCGTATTACGCCCTTTTAGCAACAAACAATCTTTGCAAACGTGGCTGATTACACCTGTTCCAAAAACCAATTAACATGAGTACCTTCCTTTTGCCCCTGTTCTTTTTCCTGTTTGCTCAATCAGCTGAGCTGCCTGCCCCCTCTGCCATGAAAGGCTGGAGCGATGAGTTCGACCGCCCAGCCATTGATACTAACCTATGGAATTTTGAAGAAGGCTTCATCCGCAATCACGAAGGGCAGTACTACACCAACCGTCCGGAAAATGCCTATATCGAAGACGGTTGCCTGGTGCTTGAAGCCCGCCGCGAGCCCTTTTCCAACGCCCGTTACAATCCCGAAAGCGACAGATGGCAGGATCAGTGGGAAACCGCAGCCTACACCTCCGCCTCTTTGCATACGGCCGGCAAGCGGGAGTTCCTGTACGGCAGAATAGAAGTCCGCGCCAAGCTGCCCGCTGGGCGTGGGGTATGGCCAGCCATCTGGACACTGGGCAATAAAATGGGCGGGGACGTGCCCTGGCCCGACCGTGGGGAGATCGACATCATGGAATTTGTAGGGTACAATCCGGGGATGATCTACGCCAACGTCCACACCGGCGCTTACAACTGGGTGGCGGGGACGAACAAAGGGGATTCCATCCGGATTGAGGATGCCTCCACAGCCTTCCATGTTTATGCCATCGACTGGACGCCGGAGCGGATTGACTTTTACGTCGATTCCACCCGGTATTTCTCCTTTGAGCGGGATGCAGAAGCCGACTTTCAGCGCTGGCCCTTTGACCGCCCGCAGGCCCTAAAGCTCAATCTGGCCATTGGTGGCAATTGGGGCGGCCGGCAGGGGATTGATACGACGATTTTCCCTCAGCGGTATTACATTGACTACGTGAGGTATACGCCTTATTGATCTTCCGACCGCCAAATAAATTCATTCACCACCACATTATCAATATTAATGATGCGGTAAGTGACCTCGGGAATGTCTCCGGTAGTATCAAAAAGGAGCTGTCCAAAGGAGCATTTCTCGTTGTAGCCGTATTCGCTGCCCGGCATGATTTTGTGCGTATGCATATTGGTTAGCTTGGAGCTCTCAAATTCGTACAGCGGGTAATCATTTGGCCGGTCGATCTTCCAAATGTCGGATCGGTGGCGGTCGGCGGAAAGTAGAAAAACGCCTTTGATGTTGTTTTCCGTCAGGAAGTCAAAAATCTCGGTGCGCTCCTCTTTGTAACCGCCCCAGGTGTCAATGCGGCCTTCCATTTCCGGCTTGGCATCAAAAGCCCAGGGCACGGAGGAAATCAGGACTTTTACCTTAGCATTAGATTCCAGGAGGGCGGATTTCAGCCAGGCCTTTTGCACCTCGCCCAGCATACTCAACGGTTCTTCGTGCACCGCACCCACTTCACTGGGTTGGCGGTAGTAGCGGCAGTCCAGGAAGAAGAAGTCCACATCGGCGATTGAATGCTTAAAGAATACACCAGGCTTGCTCGTTCCATCTCCGTAGCCGGGGTTGACCCACTGCCGTTTAAAGAGCTCAAGTACCGGCCGTTTCCAGGCGGGGGAATCAGGGTCGGGCGTACCATACTCGTCGTTGTCTCCAAAGTCATGGTCATCCCAAATGGCGTAGGTAGGGGTTTGGGCTACCAGCTTTCTCCAGTGGGGCTCCGACTGCCGGCGGTGGTAACAGTACTGCTGCAAATAGGGCTGCTCCGGGTAGTCGATGTACACATTATCGCCCAGCATGAAGAGCGCATCGGGCCGGTGCGACTGAATGGTGCTCCACATGTAATGCTGCCAGGGGATGTAAGCTGCCCCGCCTCCGAATACAACAGAAAACTGCCCCGGTTTTCCAGCCTTAGGGTGGGTGGTGAACTGATAGGTGCCTTCGGTGGGTTGTCCATCCACGGAGAGCCGGTAGAAATAGCTCAGCCCGGGTTTCAACCCGTTGACGGTCAGCTCAGCCGTGTGCCCGTCTGCGGATTGGGTGCGCCCGGTAGCCGATTTGACTTTCCGGAAGGATTTGTCCCGGCTGACCTCCACCTGCACTTTCCGTAGCTGATCTGTACGGCACCAGAAAGTAGCGCTGTTGCCAGTTACATTGCCAACCATGGGGCCATGTACCAGAGGAGTGGTATGCTTTTCAGCAAGGGCCTTAAAGCCCGGTAGCTCCACCAGCGGTTGCATCAACTTCGAAGGCCTAGCCAGATAGCGGCCAAACGGCATTTCCTTTTCCAGAGAAGCTTTGACATAGCCCAGTGACTTTTCGGTCTCACCAATGTAGGCGTAGGCCAGGGCCCTGACAAAGTCGGCTTCCACATCGCCCTCCCGGGCATTCGCCAGCGGTAAAACCTTCTCCGGTTCTCCTTCGTAGATATGCCGGAGGTAGGTCGTAATGGCTTTACGGTTGTACCAGTCTTCGGCATCACGGCAGAAGTACTCGCCCTCGCGCGGGACTAATTCCTGGGCTTGCAGGGTGATCGTGTTACAAAATAAAAAGCAGAAGGGTAAAAGTAACAGGCGCATTTTTCGAAATTATTGAATGATGATTTTCTGTATTTGCTGTGGCCCGTAGGCAGCCCGCAGGTAGTAAATGCCGGGTGGCAAGTGACCGATGTCTATTTGTTGCACCGGTTGCAGTAGTTGCCCCTGGTGTACTACCTGTCCAAAATTATTGAATAACTGCGAAGGTACAGCAGCTGTACCGGGATGGGGCTGCTCTACGTAAAGTACGGAAGTTGCCGGATTCGGAAACACCTTAAGCGGCAGAGACTGATCGGGCGAACGGACAGCCACAGGCTCGCCCTCAAACCGGTGATGTACTTCCAGATTGGCCAGGTAGGCTTGGTCCACCCCCCCGGAAATAGAGGCGAAGCGCTTCAACCTGTTCAAACCAGTGGTACAAGGCAGGCGGCTCGTTGATATCAGTGCCATGCGCTTCATTCAGCTGACCGACGATGAGCCCCTCAAACTGATCCGAACGCGGTGTTTCCATAAGCATCACCAGCTCATTATCGCTTTCGGGCGCCAGCGCATCCCTTTGGTAAAAGGACAGGCGGTTGGGGGCAATGACCCAGGTATAATGCATCCAGTGGGTAGTGGAGGCCAGTGCCAAACCTTCATTCTTTTGGGTGGGGCTCAGAGGATAAGGATCGCCCTGCCCGGGTGTACCCCCGCCGGCCTCACTGGAAAAACCAGGCAGCCAGTAGCCAAAGGCCTGCTCAATCTCCCCTTCCAAATCCTCACCTCCGCCGTACAGCATCAATCCGCCAGACTGGAAAGCGCCGGTGTTCTCGGTGTTGCGGAGGCGCATATTGTAGGCCGGCCGTCCAAAGGGGGCTTCCGCCGACAGGTCATCAATGGCGCCAAACGGAATACCATTTTCGGGATAATCATGCAAAAGCGTCACCACTATCCGCCCGGACTCGCCCCAGCCGGGGCTGTTCAGTGCATCCCAAAGGGCATCGAATTCCACGATAAGGGTGTCTGCTTCCCGGGATACGGGCGTGGGAAACCGAAAATCCACCGCCTGCGATGCCCGGATGGTATTGGGTTGATAGCCTGCATATTCCATGGCTTTGGGCGTCATGTGTATGGCCTGGTTGATCAGCCCCCGGCTATCCTCGATGGAATCGTGCTGAAAGCCGCTTTCCACTTCGGTATTGTCGCCCCAGATCAGGAGGCGGGAAAGATCGGTGAAGCCGGAGGTGTCGGAGAAGTTTTCTTCGATTAGGAGCGTATCCTGAAAGGATTGAGCGGTAAGCAGACCCGGAATTAAGGCCAGTAACAGGTAAAACAGTCGTGCCATGGTAACAGCGCTTTGATAAAGGTAGCTCAGTACCGGGCGCTGTAATGGTATTTGGCTTCCGGGTTCTTTGCAGACTGTAAAAGGCCTGTTTCCGGTCAGTATCAAAATACAGCGTATTAATCCTCGGACCGGCAAGTCTCCAGGATACTTTTAAGGGTTGCCCGCGCAATTTTAGTCGATTCAAGATCTGAAAACAGGATAGTGAAGTCATCCTTAAAGCCCGGGTCTCCATCTTCGTAGTATTTGATGATGTCCTCTTTTCCGATGGTTTCCAGTTCCAGCCCCACTTCGCTGCCGGAGATATCGATATCCGCTTTTTCGCCGTTGATATCGTAAAGGTTGAATTCAAAGATTTCTTCTTCCCCTTTTTCAGTTTCTATTCTTGTGAAGGTGATTTTGCAGGGATCTTTGTCTGCACCAGCCTGTAGGGCCAGTTTTTGCTCCAGCATTTTGGGCGCTCCTTCAGCTACAGCTGCCTTTAGCCATGCCCAGTCTTTGACCGGAACGGGGCGTACTGCCGTCTCTTTAGCCAGGTAGGTGAGCAGTGCCTGCAGCTGCCGGGCATTCTCTACATCAGAAGCCCGGAACCGGAGGTCGGAGTCAAAATCGTCGGGTTCCTCGTTCTCAAATACCTGAATAAACTTGTTGTTGCCCTTGACTTTGACTTCCACGGCAATAGCCGTTTTATCCACATCAATCTCAATTTCAGCGGGGTCAAAATCCCCAAAATCAAAGCGGTAGGCCCGCTTTTCGGCATCCTCTTCTTCCTGCTCCGTGAGGGTGTAATCTGTCGTGGAGCCTATTTTGATCTCCTGAGTTACTTTGGTTGCCCCGCGGGAAAAGCTGTTCAATGCGCTTTCAAAAAGGGCGACAGCATCGTCGTAATCAGCAGGTACGGGTAGGCGATTTTCCACTTCCTGCCTGCCAAATCGGATAAGGGTATCCAAAACCGAAGCCATTTGCCTGCCCAGGTCTACATCCGGGAGGTAAACGCGGAATTCGTCTTTCATATCGTCGAGCACATCATTTTCATAGTACTCGATGTAATCGGTTTTTTTCCGGGTTTGTCCCTCCACAAACAGGGCCTCATTCTTGATTTCAAACTGCAGGGACTTAGGGTCAAGGTCCGCAAGGCTAAATTGCATGGCGGTGGAAGTGGCGTCCTTGCTCGACTTTTGGTGGATTAGGATTTGATCCTTTCTGTTTTCATCAAATTCCGCAGCCTGACGGATGGCTTCATCTTCGTCAACAGCGGTTTCTTTAATGTTGCTCACCAACCACTTCCGGAGATCGGTATCAATGGCTTCAACTCCATACTGAGCGGACCAGGCGATCTCAGCGGGGGGGATGGCAGCATCCAGCAGTTTTTCAATAGCCCGGGCTTCATCAATATCCGTTGCCCAGATTTTTATTTCATCGGTGTACCCATCGAATTCTCCTTCCTCATAGTATTTGATGAGGTCTTTCTTATTTTTTGTCTTCACCTCCAGGGGCAGTTCCTTCTTACTGTCCTCTATACTGATCGTGTACCGGTCCAGGTCGCCCAGGTTGAAGGCATAGCGGTAGGTGGTTTCCCTGGCTTTACGGTCGGTTTCCACGATAGTGAGATTGATCGCCCAGGGTCGGCTGGCATCGGCCTCAAAGTTTTGCTGATAGACTTCTTTGGCGGTTTCTACTGCGGTGATGGCGGTGTTTAGGGCTTGGGTGAGGCTGTCGAGGTTCGCGGGACTCTGAGCAATAGCAACCTGAATGCTCAATAGGATTAGCGCCGAAATAGCGGTTATCTTAAAAAGACTCATTGGAATGATGATTTGGGTTTATGGAAAACAAAGGATGAGATTGTAGGTATTAAAGAATTACTCAGACTCATAAGTGTTTTCTAATTGCGAGAGTGTTTAGAAATGTGTGTCTCGTAAAAAATGCGAGATTTACGACATGAAAAAGAACAACCAAGAAGAAGAACAGACAGAGCCTTTCGACTTCAGCAGCTTTGAAGAGTCAGCGATAGCGGGGCTACAATCAGGCCAGCCGCTATTTGGAGAAGGTGGTGTCCTCAAACGTTTAGTCAAGCACCTGATAGAGGCCTCTTTGGAAGGGGAACTGGACGCGCACTTGGCTAGCCAAAGAGCCTCTGAAATAGCCAACAAGCGCAACGGCAGAGGGCGGTCGAAGAAACTGCGCACCGATGTTGGGGAGATAGAGATTGAAACGAGCCGTGACCGCCTGGGGAATTTTACCCCTCAGACGGTAGGCAAATGGGAACGCGAGGTAGGAGCAGGCTTTCAAGACCAGATTCTAGAGTTGTATGCGATGGGCAATAGCGTTGAGGACATAAGGCTGCATTTAGCAAAGATGTTTGGTGCCCGGCTGAGTACCGGTGCAATCAGTGCTGTTACCGACCGGGTGTGGGGGGAGATAAAGACGTGGCAGGAGCGGCCTTTATTGACGTTGTACACGCTTATTTACTTGGATGCTATACACTACAAAATCCGTGAAGAAGGGCAGGTGGTGACAAAGGCGATCTACACTATTTATGGCGTGGACGCGCAAGGACAGCGTGATATTCTTTCCATCCATATAGGTGCCAGTGAGGGCGCCCACCAATGGTCGCTGTACCTGGAGCAGCTCAAGCGCCGTGGCGTCGAGGATGTCCTGTTCTTTGCCGTCGACGGGCTTGCTGGCTTTGGGGAAGCCATCAACCGGATATACCCACAAGCCACGGTGCAGCGCTGTATCGTGCACATGATACGCACTAG